>CAMPHR010000015.1 GCA_946886075.1 uncultured Novosphingobium sp.
CTTAGCGCTTCGAGAACTGGAAGCTGCGGCGAGCCTTGGCCTTGCCGTACTTCTTACGTTCAACGGTACGGCTGTCGCGGGTCAGGAAGCCTTCGGCCTTGACCGCGCTACGCAGCGCCGGCTCATACTTCGACAGAGCCTGGGCGATGCCGTGCTTTACAGCGCCGGCCTGACCCGACAGACCACCGCCCTTGACGGTGGCGATCACGTCGTACTGACCTTCACGCTCAGTGACGCCGAAGGGCTGGTTGATGACCAGACGCAGGGTGGGACGAGCGAAATAGACTTCCTGATCGCGGCCGTTGACCGTGATCTTGCCGGTGCCGGGCTTGACCCAAACGCGAGCAACGGCGTCCTTGCGGCGGCCGGTCGCATAGGCACGGCCGAGGCTGTCGATTTCCTGGGCCCGGAGCGGAGCCGAGGGCTGAACAGGAGCGATCGGCGCGTCGGCAGCAACGGTTTCACCAGCGGCGGGCGCCGGAGCGTTAGCGGTCAGCGACGCGAGGTCGGACAGGGACTGGCGGTTATCGGACATTATGCACCCACCTTGTTCTTGCGGTTGCGCGATGCGAAATCGAGCACTTCGGGGTTCTGCGCTTCGTGCGGATGTTCAGCACCGGCGAAGATGCGCAGGTTGCGCATCTGCTGACGGCCGAGCGGACCGCGGGGGATCATGCGCTCAACGGCCTTTTCCAAGACGCGCTCGGGGAAACGGCCTTCCAGGATCTTGGCGGGCGTGGTTTCCTTGATGCCGCCGGCATAGCCGGTGTGCTTGTAGTACACCTTGTCGGTCAGCTTGCGGCCGGTGAACTTCACCTTGCCAGCGTTGATGATGATGACATTGTCACCGCAATCGACGTGGGGCGTGAAGCTGGTCTTGTGCTTGCCGCGAAGGATGTTCGCGACGGTCGAGGCGAGGCGGCCGACGACGAGACCTTCCGCGTCGATCAGGATCCACTTCTTTTCGACCGTTGCCGGGGTTGCCGGCTTGGTGGTCTTCATCAGCGCCTTCATGGTGCCAATCTCCAGAATGAAATAGTGAACCGAAAGCGTTTTGGGCCTTCGGAAGATGGGGGCTAATGACGTTGAGGGCTTAAGAAGTCAAGAGATTCGGCGGGTTTCGTGACGGGTAAAATGATACCCGTCACTTCGCGATCTGCTCTGCGACCCATTTTGCGTAGGTAAAGTCGGCGGATTCGACCGGTAATGCAAGGATAGCGGGCACTTCATAGTCATGAAGCTCTGCAATACGCGCCATCAGTGCGTCGCGGCGCGAGGGCGTGGTCTTGAAAAGGACGGGCACCTCGGCAGTGCTTTCCATCACCCCGTTCCATTCGTAGAGGGAGGTCGCGGCCCCCAGCATGTTGGCGCAGGCGGCGAGCCTTTCTGCGATCAGCTGGCGCGCGACGCGATCGGCCGCCTCCGCAGAACCGAAGAGCGTGTAGACAAGCGCGACCCCGCTCATGCGCGGCGCTCCCCAATGGCGTGGGCGCCCCAAGCAGCGGAAGCGACGACAAGCGCGCCGACCGCCTGATGCAGCACCGCGAGCGGCAAGGCGATGCCGCTGACGACGGTGGCGATGCCAAGCGCGATCTGCGTGCCGACAGCAGCGTTGACCGCGATCGAAGGCCCGCGCCGCCCTGCCCGCTTTGCCTTGCGCGCGAGCAGGATCAGCAGGACGGCCGCACCCCAGGCCCACCAGCGGTGGATGAAGTGGACGAGATAGGGGTCGCTGGACAGAGTAGCCCAGAGCGATCCGAGCCAGGAAATCCCCTCCGGCACGAAATGGTCGTTCATGAGCGGCCAAGTATTTGAGACATAACCAGCATCCAGCCCGGCGGTGAAAGCACCGAACATCAACTGGACCAGCAGCGCCAGCAGCACGACCAGCGCGAACGGCCTCAACGCGGCTGGACGAGCGGCGGGGTTCCGCGCCAGCGCAAGCAGATCAAGCGCGGTCCAGACAAGGCCGCCGATGATGAACAGCGCGGTCAGAAGATGGACGGCGAGCCGATAATGGCTGACATCGGTGCGCACCGACAGGCCCGAAGTCACCATCCACCAGCCGATCGCTCCCTGAAGCCCGCCAAGGGCCAGCAGGGCGACCAGCCGCCACCCGTAACCGGACGGGATCGCCCGGCGCCAGGCAAACCACAGCAGCGGGAGGGCGAAGGCCAGGCCGATCAACCGCCCGAGCAGCCGGTGCACCCATTCCCAGAAGAAGATGAACTGGAAATCGGAGAGGGTCATGCCCTTCCGCAGCTGCTGATATTCGGGGATTTGCTGGTAGAGGCGAAAAGCATCCTCCCACTGCGCATGGGTGAGTGGCGGGATCGCGCCGGTAATCGGCTTCCATTCGGTGATCGACAGGCCTGATTCGGTAAGACGCGTGATGCCGCCAACCACCACCATGCAGAAAACCAGTGCCGCGACGCCAAGCAGCCAACGCGCGATGGAGAGCGGACGGGATGCAGCCATAGCCGGGCCAAGGGCAAGATCGGTCATGGCGGCGATCCATGCGCCGATGCCCTGATTGTTGCAAGAGGGCGAAGATTGGACAAAAGGTCGCAACGCCCCGTAACGATCGGATACAAATTCCCGGCCGGGCGTATCCCCGTCTATGCACTTCTTAACAGAGGATAATCGATGAGCGCCGCGGCGAATGGCATCGCCGGGATGATCGCTGCCCAAGGTCCCGTGGGGGATCTGACGGCGCGCATTGGCGATTGGTCGCCGCTGGGGCCGGTCGAACGATGGTCGCCCGCATTGGTATCGACGGTGCGGCTGATGCTGTCGTCCAAGGCGGAGATCGTGCTGTTCTGGGGACCCGATCTATGCGCGCTCTATAATGAGGCCTATGCCCCGACGATCGGCGACAAGCATCCCGACGCGCTGGGCCGCCCCGCGCGCCATTATTGGGCCGAATTGTGGGACGATCTGGAACCGCTGCTGCTGTCCGTGCTGCAGCGTGGCGAGACGGTCCACGCCAAGGATCGGCCCTTTTATATCGAGCGCGACAGCGGCCAGGGCGAGGAAGTCTATTTCGACATCAGCTATTCGCCTGTATTCGAAGCGGACGGATCAATCGGCGGCGCGCTGTGCATCGTCAATGAGACGACCAAGCGCGTCAGAGCCGAGCGGGAGATGCTGGCGGACCGCAACAGGCTGTGGACCCTGGCGCGGGACCCCTTCCTGATCGCCGACATGGACGGAACATGGCTGTCGGCCAGCCCCGCATGGACGGACATATTGGGGTGGAGCCAGGACGAACTGATTGGCCGCACATCCGAATGGATGGAGCATCCCGACGATGTGGCGCGCGTCAGGAAGGAAGTGGATGCACTTGCAGAAGGCGTCCCGACGCTAAGGTTCGAAAACCGGTTCAGGACCAAGCAGGGCGACTATCGCACCTTCAGCTGGACAGCGGTGCCGGACAAGGGCCTGATCTATTGCGTGGCGCGGGACGTCACCGAACAGCGCGCCCACGCCCGCGCTCTCGCCGAGACGGAAGCCGCGCTGCGCCAGGCCCAGAAGATGGAGACGCTGGGCCAGCTGACCGGGGGCGTGGCCCATGACTTCAACAATCTGTTGCAGGTCGTCACGGGCAATCTGGAACTGCTCCAGCGCGGCCTCAATGACAACGAGCGGATGCGGCGCGCGGCGGACAATGCGATGGCTGGTGCGGAGCGCGCGGCCATGCTGACGCAGCGGCTGCTCGCCTTTTCCCGCCGTCAGCCCTTGGCGCCTGAGCGGGTGGACCCCAACCGGCTGGTAAGCCGCATGTCGGAACTGCTCAACCGCACGCTGGGGGCGAGCATCGATGTGGAGACGATCCAGGCCGCGCGCGCCTGGCCGATCGAGGTCGATCTCAACCAGATGGAAAATGCCTTGCTGAACCTTGCCGTCAACGCGCGCGACGCGATGCCGGATGGCGGCAAGCTGACCATAGAGGTCGCCAACACGCATATCGATGATCATTATGCAGCGCAGGAAGAAGATGTGCGACCCGGGCAATATGTGATGATCTGCCTGTCCGACACGGGTGAAGGCATGGATGCCGACACGCTGAGCCACGCGATCGAGCCATTTTTCACCACCAAGGAAGTGGGGCGCGGCACCGGGTTGGGGCTGTCAATGGTCTATGGCTTCATCAAGCAGTCGGGCGGCCATATCCGGGTCTATTCGGAGGCTGGCGAAGGCACGAGCGTCAAGCTGTACCTGCCGCGCTCTCATGGCATCGTCCCGGCCAACGACCAATTGGGGGTGACGCAGCGTCCCGCCGTCACTGGCGGCGGCGGTGAGACGGTCCTGGTGTGCGAGGACGACGATAAGGTGCGCGCCTATGCGGTCGAAGTGCTGGGCGAGCTTGGCTATCATGTGATCGAGGCGGCGAACGGCGCGGCGGCTTTGGAGGCGCTGGAGCAAGCGGGGAGACATGTCGACCTGCTGTTCACCGACGTGGTGCTGCCGGGTGGAATGACCGGCGCGGACGTGGCGAGAGAGGCAGCGGCACGCAGGCCGGAGATCAAGATCCTGTTTGCGACCGGCTATGCGCGGAACGCGATTTTCCACCATGGGCGGCTGGACCCGGGGGTGGAATTGCTGACCAAGCCTTTCAGCTATGCCGATCTGGCGGCGAAGGTGCGGGAGGTGTTGGACCGGCGGGCGGAGCAGCGGGTGGGGTAGTGGTTGAGGCTTGAGCTTCGCTCCGCTCAGCTTCGGGCTTCGACTCCGCTCAGCCTGAACGGGGGTGGGGAATCCGATCCCCTCACGGCCTCGCCTCGATTCAATCACTCTGAATCCGTTCGGGCTGAGCTTGTCGAAGCCCTATCCTTCCTCGCAGAAAGAAGTAGAATCCTTCGACAGGCTCAGGGCGAACGGAGATAGGGGTAGCCTACCTAACCGATCGCGCGCCATGCGGCGACCAGCGCCCTCGCGCGTTCCTTCACCGTCGCGGCATTGTCACCGGGACGGTATAGCGCGCCGCCGACGCCTATCCCCTCGCAGCCTGCGGCGAGCCATTGGGCGATCGTGTCCGCGCCCGTGCCGCCCACGGCCCAGAGGCCGACATGGCGCGGCAGCACTTCCTTGATGGCCTTGATATAAGCGGGGCCGAGATTGGCGGCAGGAAACAGTTTCAGGCGGCGAGCGCCCGCGCGGACGGCGGCGAAGCCTTCGCTCGGCGTCATGAAGCCGGGCAGCATGTCGAAGCCATATTGCGCGCCCCGCGCGATGACGGCCGGGTCGGTATTGGGCGTGACCATGATGCGTCCGCCCGTGCGGCGCAGGTCGTCCACCGCTTCGACCGTCAACACGGTGCCGCCGCCGATCAGCGCGGTCGCGCCGAAGGCCTGTTGAAGCGCGGTGATGCTTTTGAAAGGGTCGGGCGAGTTCAGCGGCACTTCGATGATGCGGATGCCCGCGTCGATAAGCGCCGCGCCGATCTCGACAGCTTCTTCAGGGCGAACGCCGCGGAGGATGGCCGTGATTGGGGGGGCTCCGGCGGCGAGAAGGGAATCGAGGGTCATGCGGCATTCTCCGGAAGGGTGAGGCCAGCGAGGACGCAATCGTCGCCGCTCAAGGATCGGGAAGTGAGGCCCTGCGCGTCGAGCGCCTCTGCATAGCGGGCGCAAAGGCGCTGGTCGCCAATGAGGGTGATGCCGCTTACGTCACCAAGCAGCGCGCGTACCTCAGCGATTTCGCTGCCGATGAGGAGGCCGGAGAGGTAGCCAGCAGCCCAGTCGGGCGATCGTCCGGCGCGCAGGCGCATGGCGCGAGCGGCGAAGAGGCTGGTGAGCAGGCGGCCCTCCCCTGCCCGGCTCAGGCCTTCGGCGAAACCTTTGGCTTCTTCGGAAGCTTCGGCGGGGGCGGCTTTCGGGCCGAGGGTGGAGTGATCGCGCAGCAGGGCGAAGAGTTCGCCGGTGGGCACGGTGCGGAAGCTGACGATGCGGCCATCCTCCACCAGCGACCATTTATTATGGGTGCCGGGAAGGACGATGAGGTGGCGGCCCTGCGCCAAGTCGGGATTCCGATGCATCGCGCCGAAGATTTGGGTTTCCTCGCCGCGCATGACGTCGGGCACGCCATCCTTGTCCGTGCAGGCGAGGCCCGCGAGGATCGACAGGGGCGCGCCCTGCCAGTCGAAGCGGACGGCGGCGGTGCGCCACTCCTGCGCGGTGGCGGGGCAGTCGGCATAGGGCGCTTCCACCCAGCCATCGCGCGCGCCCGCCATGCCGCACAGGCGGATGCTGCCGGGCGTGCCGTCTTCGAGCCAAGGGGCGATGGTCTGCGCGAAGGCTTGGGCGGCGTTTGCGCCTGCTTCGGCGATGCCGGGGCCTTCGCGGCGGGCGGTGACCTGCCCCTGTTCCATGCGGAAGAGGCGCAGGCGGCTGGTGCCCCAGTCGCCAACGACATCATAGCTGCTCATGCCCAAGTCATTCCGTTCTTGTCTGCTTATTTGTATGAGTATATGGATCAGCCGATAGCGTCAATGCGCCGCGCACTTCAAAGCTTTCTAGGATCTTTCATGGCCGCTTCGTCTCAGCCCGACCGGAAATTGCGCAGCCGCGCCTGGTTCGACAATCCGGACAATATCGACATGACCGCGCTCTATGTGGAGCGTTATCTGAATTTCGGGCTGAGTTTGGAGGAACTGCGCAGCGGCAAGCCGATCATCGGTATCGCGCAGACCGGCAGCGACCTGTCGCCCTGTAACCGGCATCATCTGGTGCTGGCCGAGCGCATCCGCGAGGGGATACGCGAGATGGGCGGGATTGCGCTGGAGTTTCCGGTCCATCCGATCCAGGAGACGGGCAAGCGGCCGACGGCGGGGCTGGACCGGAACCTGGCCTATCTGGGGCTGGTCGAGGCTTTGTACGGCTATCCGATCGATGGCGTGGTGCTGACTACGGGGTGCGACAAGACGACGCCTGCGCTGCTGATGGCGGCGGCGACGGTGAACATTCCCGCGATCGCGCTGTCGGTCGGGCCGATGCTGAACGGCTGGTACAAGGGGCAGCGGACGGGATCGGGCACGATCGTCTGGCATGCGCGGCAGTTGCTGGCGGCGGGGAAGATCGATGATGAGGGCTTCATCAAGCTGGTGGCTTCGTCGGCGCCCTCGACGGGCTATTGCAACACGATGGGCACGGCTACGACGATGAACTCGCTGGCCGAGGCGCTGGGGATGATGTTGCCGGGGTCGGCGGCGATCCCCGCGCCCTATCGCGACCGGCAGGAGGCTGCGTGGCGCACCGGCAAGCGGATCGTGGAGATGGTGGCGGAGGATCTGAAGCCTTCCGACATATTGACGCTGGATGCTTTCCATAATGCGATTGTGGTGAACTCGGCGATCGGGGGATCGACCAATGCGCCGATCCATCTGGCGGCGATCGCCCGGCATGTGGGTGTCGAATTGCCGCTGAAGGATTGGGAGACGGTGGGGCATGATGTGCCGCTGCTGGTGAACCTGCAACCGGCGGGCGAATATCTGGGCGAAGATTATTACCGCGCGGGCGGCGTGCCTGCGGTGGTGGGGCAGCTGATCGCGCAGGGCCTGATCCGCGAGGGTGCGATGACGGCCAACGGGCGGACGATGGGCGAGAATTGCCGCGCTGTGGAAATCGAGGATGAGAATGTCATCCGCCCGTTTGCGCAGCCGCTGAAGGAGGAGGCTGGCTTCCTGGTCCTGTCGGGCAATTTGTTTGACGCGGCGATCATGAAGACGAGCGTCATCAGCGAGGAGTTCCGCCAGCGGTACCTCTCTAACCCTGCCGATCCCAATGCCTTCGAAGGCCCGGCGGTCGTGTTCGATGGACCGGAGGATTATCATGCGCGGATCGACGATCCGGCGGTCGGCATCACGCCTGATACGCTGATGTTCATGCGCGGCGCGGGGCCGATCGGCTATCCGGGCGCGGCGGAGGTCGTGAACATGCGGCCGCCCGCTTACCTGATCACCGAAGGCGTGTCCGCCCTGCCCTGCATCGGCGACGGGCGGCAGTCGGGGACTTCGGGCAGTCCTTCGATCCTCAACGCTTCGCCGGAGGCGGCGGCGATGGGCGGGCTGGCGCTGCTGAAGACAGGCGACCGAGTGCGGATGGACCTGGAAGCGCGGACGGTGAATGTGCTTATCCCCGACGAGGAGCTGGAAGCGCGGCGCGCGGCGCTGCGGGCCGAGGGGGGCTATGCCTATCCCGCTTCGCAGACGCCGTGGCAGGAAATCCAGCGCGGGCTGGTGGGGCAGCTCGACAAGGGCGCGATCCTGGAGGGCGCGGAAAAATTCCAACGGATCGCCCAGACCCAGGGCCTGCCGCGCGATAATCACTAAGAGATAAGGGAAGCGGCATGAGCGGCATCATCAAGGCGGGTCTGGTCGGACTGGGCAAGATCGCCCGCGACCAGCATCTGCCCGCCATCGACAAGACGGACGGCATCGAACTGGTCGCGGTCGCCAGCCGCAACGCGCAGGCGGACGGGGTGAACAATTACCCGACGCTCGACGCAATGCTGGCGGGCGAGCCGGATCTGGACGCGGTGATCCTGTGCCAGCCGCCGCAGGTGCGGTATGAAGCCGCGCGCGCAGCGATCCTGGCGGGCAAGCATGTTTTCCTGGAAAAGCCGCCCGGCGCGACCGTGACGGAGGTCGAGGCGCTGATCACGCTGGCGCGCGCGCAGGGCGTGTCGCTCTACGCAAGCTGGCACAGCCGCCATGCAGCCGCCGTGGGTCAGGCAAAAGCACTGATAGCGGAGCGCAATGTAACAGGCGTGTCGATAGAATGGCGCGAAGATGTCCGGCACTGGCATCCCGGTCAGCCGTGGATTTGGGAAGCGGGCGGCTTTGGCGTGTTCGATCCCGGGATCAATGCGCTGTCGATCCTGACGGAGATCATGCCTGAACCGGTGACGATGCTGTCCGCCAGCCTGGAGGTGCCCGCCAACAAGCATGCGCCGATCGCGGCCAGCCTGAAGATGGCGAGCGCATCGGGAGCGCCGATCGATGCCGCGTTCGATTGGCGGCAGACGGGCAAGCAGACATGGGACATCAGCGTCGAAACGCAGGAAGGCAAGCTGCTGCTGTCGGAAGGCGGGAACCGGCTGACCGTGGACGGCGAGCTCATGGTGCAAGCGCCCGACGACGAATATCCGGACATGTACCGCCAGTTCGTCCAACTGGTGCAGGATGGGACGATCGACGCCGACACAACGCCGCTGCGGCTGGTGGCTGACGCCTTCCTTTGCGGCGAGCATTGCCCTACGGCAGCTTTCGAGGATTAGCACGGGGGAACAGAGCTTGGGCAAGGAAGGCCGGCGTCCGGCGGAACGAAAGTTCGGCAGTGAGGAAGGCGGGCTTCGCATTCACCAGGCGATCGCCCGGCAGCTTGGCACCGCGATCGTAGCGGGACTGCACAAGCCCGGCGATGTTTTCGAAGGCGAGATCGAGGCGGCCGAGCGGCTGCGCGTGTCCCGCACCGCCTATCGGGAAGCGGTGCGCATCCTTGTCGCCAAGGGCATGCTGGAAAGCCGTCCCAAGGCGGGCACGCGCGTCCTGCCGCGTAGCCGCTGGAATGTGCTGGACCCGGAAATGCTGGCCTGGATGTTCGCCGGGGAGCCTGACCCGGCGTTCGTCCGCGACCTGTTCGAGCTACGCGGGGTCATTGAACCGGCAGCGGCAGAGCTTGCAGCGCGGCGACGCACCGAGGCGCAGCTTTCCGCCATGGACCAGGCGCTTGGCGATATGCGCGATCATGGCCTGGTGACGGAAGAAGGACGCGCGGCGGACCAGCGTTTTCACCACGCCATCCTCGCTGCCACGCAGAATGACACACTAGCCGCGCTGGCGAGTTCGGTGGGCGCGGCGGTCAGCTGGACGACGACATTCAAGCAGCGCAGGAAATCGCCCCCGCGCGATCCCTTCGCGGACCATCGGGGGGTGTTCGATGCGATCGCTGCGCGAGATGCGGAAGGCGCGCGATCGGCAATGGCGGAATTGTTGCGGTTGGCTTTGGCGGACATGGATATCGCGCTGTCGGAGCGGTCAGCGGGCTTTTAGTTGGCGCTGCTGGGCGCGCGCGCCGGGGCTTTACGCGTCTGTGTGGATGTTGAAACCTTAGCAACTTCGGTCATCCCAGCGGAAGCTGGGATCTCGGGAGGTGTAGCGCCAGCTCGCCTGAGATCCCAGCTTTCGCTGGGATGACGGCAGAAATAAGTTGGACTTTGCCAGCACAGGGTGGATCAGCCCTGATCCAGCAATTCCCGAAGGCGGCTTGCCAGTTCCTGATGGGTGAAGGGCTTGGCCAGCAGGGAGATGCCCGGGTCAAGCTTTCCGTCGCGCAGGAAACCGTCGCGCGTATAGCCGCTGGTGTAGAGGATCTTGAGCTCCGGCCGAAGCGCGCGGGCCTTTTCGCTGAGCTCCTTGCCCGACATTCCGGGCATGACGACATCGGTGAACAGCAGGTCGATGGGCTGGTCGCCGGATTCGATCAGGGCGAGCGCGGCGCGGCCATCGGCTGCTTCCAGCGCCTGATAGCCAAGCTCCCGCAGGATTTCGACCGAATAGGCGCGCACGCCGTCGTCATCTTCGACCACCAGGATGGTTTCACCATGTGCCGACAGGTCATGGGCAGCCGCCCTTTCATCTTGGGGGCCGTCCGCATCACCCGTGAAGCGTGGCAGGTAGATTTTGACCGTAGTGCCCTGCCCCTGTTCCGACAGCACTTCGACATGGCCGCCCGACTGCTTGACGAAGCCATAGACCTGGCTGAGGCCAAGGCCAGTGCCCCGGCCGGTTTCCTTGGTGGTAAAGAAGGGTTCGAAGATGCGCGAAAGCACCGGTGGGGCCATGCCGGTCCCCGTGTCGCTGACCGACACCATGACATAATTGCCGGGGGTCACGTCCCCGCAGGCAGCGGCATAACCACTGTCCAGATGGGCGTTCGCAGTTTCGATCGTCAGCGTCCCGCCGTCGGCCATGGCGTCGCGGGCGTTGACCGCAAGGTTGAGCAGCGCGCTTTCGATCTGGTTCGGGTCGGCCTCCACTGGCCACAAATTGGGACCGATCACTGTCTTGAGCTGGATGAGTTCGCCCAGCGCGCGCTTCAGGAGATCGGACAATCCCTCTACCACCCGGTCGAGGTGCAAGGGCTTTGGCGATAAGGGTTGGCGCCGGGAAAAGGCCAGCAGGCGCTGGGTCAGCGAAGCGGCGCGTTCGGCCCCCTGCCGCGCATTGCCGATCGCGCGGCTGACCTTTGCCGGGTCCGATCCTTTTTCCAGATTGCGCTCAGCGAGTTCGATATTGCCGTTGATGACGGTCAGCAGATTGTTGAAGTCATGCGCGATGCCGCCCGTGAGTTGCCCCACCGCCTCCATCTTCTGCGCCTGACGCAACTGTTCTTCGACAGCCCGCTTTTCCGTGAGATCGCGCGTGACCTTGGCAAAGCCGATCAGGCGGCCCTGATGGTCGTGGATCGCATCGACGATGATATTCGCCCAGAATTGCGAACCATCCTTGCGCACGCGCCAGCCTTCGGCTTCGAACCGCCCGGCTGTGGACGCGACCTGCAGCGTACGCGCGGGCATGCCTGCGTCCCGATCCGCGTCGGTGTAGAAACAGGAGAAATGCCGCCCGACGATTTCATAGGCCAGATAGCCCTTGATCCGTTCCGCCCCGGCATTCCAGTTGGTGATGGTGCCGTCGGCATCCAGCATGCACATGGCGTAATCCGTGACGCCCTGCACCAGCAGGCCAAAGCGCCGTTCGCTTTGTTCCAGTTCGCGGAAGGCGGCCTGGATCTGCTCGGTACGCTGTTCGATCCGCTGTTCGAGCGTGGCGTTGAGCTGGCGCAATTCGCCCTCCGCCACGGTGCGGGCGGCGATTTCCCGCTGCGCCTTGTGGTGGAGGCGTGAATTGTCGATGGCGATCGAGGCATGCCCGGCGACGCCCGCCATGATCTTTTCATGTTCGGCGGTGAAGCGGCCCGGCAGATGATGGCCGAAGAAGAGCCCGCCCTGAACCTCTCCGCTCTGGGATATGACGGGCACGGCGAGGTAACTGGTAACGGGCAGGTGCCCCGGCGGCATGCCCTTGTGCGGGACATTATGCCCATAGCGGGCATCCTGCTTGATGTCGTCGGACCGCACGATCCCCTCCCCCATGAAGGTGGGCGCGAAGACCGCCGTGTTGCGCGGCATCGGGAAGCCTGCAAACGCCTCACGCGGGACGCCGGAGAGGCTGTAGAGCATGTAGCTCTCACCATCCTGGTCGATCAGATTATAGAAGAAGGCGCCAAATTCCGCGCCGGTGAGTTCGACGGCGGCGTCGGTGATCGTCTGGACGACATGGTCGAGATTCGGTTCGGCCGCGACCGTCGCGCCGATGCGGTTGACGATTTCGAACGATGCCTGCAGCGAGACATTGCGAACGGCCGCGCCGACCAGACGGGCTAACTGGCCGAGCAGGTCGATCGAAAAATCATCCGGTCCGTCCTTTCGTGCCCAATAGGCGCCGATCGCCATCGGCTGCGATCCGGTTTCGACCGGGGTCATCACCATGCTGCGCACGAAGGTGGATTGGTAAAGATGATGCGGGACACGGGCGTCGGCGAAGATGTCGGGGATGACGGCCGCTTCCCCATGCTGCATTACCCAGCCTGACACGCAGGCCGATTGCGGGAACCTCTGCCCGGCCCATAATGGCTCGATCGCGTCTTCGGCGACATAAAGGCAATCATCGCCCTCTGCCCTGACGAAAGTGATGCCCTGCGCCCCGGCGATGACGCGCGCCGCCGTGCGCACGACCTCAACGACATCGTCGAGCGATCGGGCGTTCGCCAGCCTCTCCGCTGCTGCGAACAACGGCGTCCATCGTTGGGACGCCTCATGGGCGGGCAGCAACATGTCCAATCGGGCGGCCTCGGCAAAATAATGAGGCATTGTAACGCCTTGTTATTGAACCGCCAACCACTCACCGGCGCGGAAGTTGGTTAAACGAGATTAAGGATAAGAGCGATAAAAACGGCGCGTGGACAGCGCCGAAGGGCTATGATTTTCATGGCACGGCCAAGTCGAGTCGCTGGCTCGTCCAAGCGGTCAGGAGGCAGCATGGCGGATTGCGAACGCCTGCGCCAGATGATGGTGGAGCGGCAGATCATCCGCCGCGGCGTCGGTGATCCCCGGCTATGGGACGCCATGCGCCGGGTCCCGCGCGAGCGCTTCGTGCCGGATGATCTGCAAAGCTTTGCTTATGAGGACAGGCCCCTGCCCGTCGAGGCGGGCCAGACCATCTCGCAGCCCTACATCGTCGCGCGGATGATCGCGGCAGCGGCGATCGGGCCGCAGGACCGGGTGCTGGAAGTCGGCGCGGGCTCTGGTTACGCCGCGGCGGTGATGAGCCGCCTTGCCGCCCATGTCTTCGCCGTCGAGCGCATCGCCGAACTGGCGGCGCTGGCGGAAGGGCGGATCAGCGCGCTTGGCTATGCCAATGTATCGATCAGCATCGGGGATGGGACGGTCGGATGGCGGGAGGAAGCGCCCTTCGATGCCATATTGGTCGCGGCTGGCGGTCCCGGCGTGCCGCCGCCGCTGCGCGAACAGCTGGCGATCGGCGGACGATTGGTGATGCCTGTGGGGGATGGCGGTGAACAGCAGCTGGTGCGCATCATCCGCAAGGGCGAAGAGGATTTCGACGTGACAGTGCTGGAGCCCGTGCGGTTCGTCCCGCTGATCGGCGCGCATGGCTGGAATGACGGGACCACAGCTTCCAAGCCGTGAAAGCGCATCCCGGACAACCACATGCTTGTGCAGTTAGCCTGCAGCTGTCCGGGATGACCTCATTGCCATTCAGGGATGACAACGCTGTCTTCTTTAAAGGCTCGCGCGGCTAGATCAAGCCCCTTTTTAGGGGGTGGGTGAAAAAGCAGGTCTCTCCGCTCCGCATGGCACCGGCCTTGTTTTGCCTGCCCTTTCCATGCCAATGCGGTGGCGATGACATGGAATCTACACGACGGAACGGGTGCGAGCAGGGGCTTTTATGGCCAGCATCCATGACGTAGCCGCGCTGGCGGGCGTTTCGATCAAGACCGTGTCGCGGGTCGTCAACAAGGCGCCCAATGTCAGCGAACAGCTGCGTGAGCGGGTGACTGCGGCGATAGGGCAGCTCGACTATCGCCCGAACCAGTCGGCGCGGCGGCTGGCGGGCGGGCGGTCCTTCATGATCGCCTTTCTCTACAACAACCCGGTGGCGAGCTACATCAGCGGCATTCAGGCCGGTGCGGTCAGCCGCTGCCGGGAGCTGGGCTATCATCTGGTTGTCGAGCTGATCCCGCTCGCGGGTGAGGAGCGGTTCGACATATTGGAGGGGCTGGCCGCCGCGCTGCGCCCCGATGGCGTGTTTCTCGCGCCGCCGCTGTCCGACGATCCCGCCGTGCTGGAATGGCTGGCAACCAAAAAGCTGCCCTGCGCGCGGATCGCGGGCCCGAATGGCGCTCAGAGCCTCAATATCGTTACGCCTGAATGGGAGGCTGGGCGGATGGTGGCCGATCATCTGATCGCGCTCGGACATCGGCGGATCGGCGTCATCACGCCGCCGCCTGCCCACGAGGCGGCGACGCACCGGGTCGATGGCTTCCGTGAGGGACTGGCGGCGGCAGAGCTAGGGCAAGAGGCGGCGATGTTCGTCGAGGGCGGGTTCGACTATTCATCGGGGATGGCGGCAGGCGAGTTGCTGTTGGGATTGGCGCAGCCGCCGACGGCGATCTTCGCGACCAATGACGACATGGCGCTCGGCGTGCTGCAACTGGCGCGGCAGCGGGGGCTGAAAGTGCCTGATGATCTGTCGGTGGTCGGGTTCGACGACACGCCTGCCAGCGCGACCGCATGGCCGCCGCTGACGACAGTGCGGCAGCCGTTGGCGCAGATGGGGGGGGCCGTCATCGACGCGTTGATCAACCGCCCCACCAAACCCCCACAGTTCGATTTCGAGCTGGTGCGGCGGGAAAGTTCCGCGCCGCCCGCCGCCTAACCCGCGAAGAGCGGCGTCGGCAGGCCCTTCACGCCCGCATCGACCTCAAACAAACCGCCATCATATTCGCTGTCGGGCAGTCCAACAGCGGCCGAGCTCACGAACATGCGATTGAGCCCCGCGCCTGCAAAGCAGATGTTCGTCACCTGCTGCGCTGGCAAGGGGATGGCACGATCGAGTTTGCCCTCAGGCGTAAAGCGGCTGACACGGCTGCCGCCCCAATGCGCGATCCAGAGATGGCCATCCGCGTCCACCGTCATGCCGTCGGGATAGCCGTCCGCGTCGCCGAACTGAATGAAGACTTCCCGGTGCGAAAGACCGCCGCCCTCGGTGCGGGCGAAGCGGAACACAGTCTGGCGCGCGCTGTCGGTATGGTAGAGCCAGTTGCCGCAGGGCGAAAATGCGGGCCCGTTGGGCACCCGATAGCCGCGGTCCATCTGAATCCAGCGGCCGTCCGGGTCAAGCCGGTAGAAGGCGCCGCTATCCTCCTGCTCCGCCATGTCCATCGTGCCGCACCAGATGCGCCCGTCCGCATCCGCTTTGCCATCGTTCATGCGGTTGCCGGGCAGATGCTGCTCGGGATCACCGAACGGCTCGATCGCGAGCGGATCGAGCGTAAGCCGCGCGAAGCCGCTCTGAAGGCCAGTGATGAAGCCGCCCGCCTGCCGTTCCGCGACCCAGCCGATCGGTTCCGGCATCGCCCAACGATCGATGCTGCCATCCGCCAGCGACAGGCGATTGAGCGCGGGCGCGATGATGTCGGTCCAATAGACCGCATTGTCGCGGGCAGACCATAGCGTGCCCTCGCCCAGCTTGTCGCGCAGGTCGCGCTTGATAAGTTGCCATTGCGCCATGGGTCAGCGCTTTACCGAAAGGCGATAGATCATGACGCGGCGATAGGGCTTGCCGGGATCGACCCGGGCCGACGGGAAATTCGGGTGATTAGGCGCATTGGGGAAATTCTGCGGCTCAAGCGCGAAGCCGTCGCCCATGCGGTAAAGATGATCATGTTTGCCAAGAAATGTCCCATCCAGAAAATTGCCGGAATAAAATTGCAGCCCGGGCTCAGTCGTCAGTACTTCGAGCACGCGCCCTGAACCGGGGTCTTCCAGGCGCGCGGCGAGTTCGGGCTCTGCCGTCCGCCCCTTGTCCAGCGCCCAATTATGATCATAGCCGCGACCGAACCGGATTTGCTGATCCGCGCCGACACGCACGGCCTCATCCACGCGCCGCGGGACACGGAAGTCGAAGGGCGTGCCCGCGACTGGCCTGATCTCGCCCGTCGGGATAAGGCCCGCATCGACCGGTGTGTAGGCTTTGGCGGCTATGGTCAGCAGATGACCAAGGGCGCCGCCCGGCGCCCCCTCCCCCGCCAGATTGAAGACAGCGTGATTGGTGAGGTTGACGATGGTCGGCTTGCTCGCCGTCGCCTCGAAACTGATGGTGAGGCCGCCGCTTTCATCAAGCGCATAGCTGATACGGGTATCAAGCGTGCCGGGATAACCCGCCTCGCCATCCGGGCTGCTGTAGGAGAGGACGACCTCGGCGCGTGGTCCGCTGCGGACGGACAGGACCTTCCACAGCTGCTTGTCGAACCCCTGGCCTCCGCCGTGAAGCGTATTGCCCTTGTCATTGAGCGGCAGTTGGTAGGCCTGGCCATCCAGGGTGAACTGGCCGCGGCCGATGCGGTTGGCATAGCGGCCGACCGTGCCGCCGAAGAAATCAGGCCGCGCGAGATAGTCGGCAAGCTCGTCATAGCCGAGCAATATGTCCGCCTGCCTGCCATCGCGATCGGGGCCGGAAAGCGATTGCAATGTCGCGCCATAGGTCAGGATGCGAGCCGAAACGCCCTGCCCATTGGAAAGAGTGATCGCTTCGACCGCCCTGCCGTCAGGAAGATGGCCTGCAGCGGCGCGACTGGCCTCGGCCGCATGTGCTGACGCGCTTGCCATCAGAAGTGCGCAATAATAGGACGATGATGTTCGAAAAGCATGGCTGATCCAGCCCCTCTGCATACGATCCCCCTGCCGCCGGGGTGTATTGACGCCCGACGGGCAGCTATATACTCGGACAAATGGAAGCAGCACAAGCCTGTTGCCCCCCTGTTGGAGAAGATGAATGCCTGCACCACCCTCATCATCAGCAACTCTGACTGCGGGCGGCCACCCCGCCACGAGGTACGGGCCTGCCCTGACGCTGCTGGCGAGCCTGTTCTTCATGTGGGGGTTCATCACCGTCATCAACAACACGCTGCTGCCCCACCTGCGCAGCGTGTTCGACCTTAATTACACGCAGACGACGTTGATCGAGTCCGTCTGGTTCATCGCCTATTTCGTGGCGTCGATCCCGTCGGCCAAGCTGATCGAGCGGGTCGGATATCAGAAGTCGCTGGTGATCGGCCTGCTGATCATGGCGGCCGGCGCCTTGGGCATGATGCTGGCGGCCAGCCTGCCATCCTATGGCGTTACCCTGACGATGCTCTTCATCATCGCCAGTGGCATCACGCTGTTGCAGGTTGCGGCCAACCCCTATGTGGCGGTCGTCGGCAAGCCTGAAACCGCCTCGTCGCGGCTCAACCTGGTGCAGGCGATGAATTCGGCAGGGACGATGCTCGCCCCGCTGTTCGGCGCCTATCTGATCCTGGGCCGGTCGAAGGGCGGTACGGCAAGCGCGGACGTCGTGCTCACTCCGGCGGAACGGCTGGCCGACGCGCAGTCGGTGATCCTGCCCTATGGGCTGGTTGCCATTGTCCTGGTCGTCCTGGCGATCGTCATTGCCCGCTTCCCCCTGCCCGCCATGGGATCGTCCACCGCGCGGCTGGCGAAGGAAGAGCGCAAGAAGCATTCGCTCTGGGCGCACCGCAATCTGGTCTTCGGCATACCCGCCATCTTCATCTACCTGATCGCGGAGATCGGCGTCGCCAACCTCTTCGTGAACTTCGTCAGCCAGCCGGACATCGCGAACCTGACCCATGAACAGGCAGGCCGTTATCTGAGCTTCCTGTGGGGTGGCATGATGGTGGGCCGCTTCGTGGGGTCGGCGATCATGCAAAAGGTCGACGCGGGCAAGGTGCTGGCGGCGTTCGCCACCGGGGCGTTCATCGTGATGCTTGTGGCGGTCTTCAGCCACGGCCCGGTCGCCATGTGGGCGCTGATCCTGGTGGGCCTGGGCCATTCGATCATGTTCCCGACCATCTTCACGCTTGGCATTCGGGGCCTGGGGCCGCTGACCGAAGAGGGTTCGGGCCTGCTGATCATGGCGATCGCGGGCGGATCGCTGGTCGTGGTGCAGGGATGGCTGGCTGACAATTATGGCCTACAGAACAGCTTCCTGCTGACCGCGGCCTGCGAGCTTTACATCCTCTTCTACGCGCTGTGGGGTTCAAGGCCCACGCACGCGCTGCCGGACCAGCATCTGGATTGACGGGCGGATAATAGCGAACTAGGCAGAGGCCGGGGTGCGGATAGTGCCCCGGCCTTTTTCATGGGCAACTATTCAGCGGCGAGCGGATAGGCAGCGCGGGGTGCTTCACTCGCCAGCGCCTCGACCAGGGAGCGGATCGCTGCCTGGACCCTCGGCAGGCCGGGGCCGGGATTGTTCAGCGCGGCGTCGAGATAGAGGCTGCGGTCGATCTCCACCTGCATGGCATGGAAATCATGCGCGGGATGGCCATGGCGCTCGATCATATGGTCGCCGGCATAGGGATGGTTCTGCGCAACCGTAAGGCCATGCCCCTCCAGCACATCAGCCGCCAGCGTCATGAGGCGCGCCGATGTGGCCCGGCCGAAGCGATCGCCCAGGACAGCCGTGGGTGCTGCCTGTCCAGCGGCGGGAGCAGGCAAGGGCGGCATGGAATGAAGGTCGATCAGCACGGCATGGCCATGCGCTTCTCGCGCCGCCTGCATCATGCGCGTCAAGGCGGCATGATAGGGCCGATGGATCGTATCGATCCGGCGGCGAACCTCGCCCCATCCCACTGGCCGCTGCCACAGCTCATAAGCTCCGGGCAGGCGCCGGGGCAGCAGGCCAAGCCCGCCGCGCAGCTTCGCGCTGCCCAGCAGGGTGGCGTCGCGTGGTACCCCCGTCACCATCGCGGGATCGATCTCCCGCTCATGACGGTTGAGGTCGATCATCGCGCGGGGGGCGCGCGCCACAAGCACGTGATAGCCACGTTCGATCAACGGATGGGCCAGCAGGTCAGCCCAGCGATCCTCCAGCCGCCGCAGCACGTCCGGCGCGACTCTGGCAGAGGCAAGCAGCGCCTGATCATAGTCCCGCCCCGCATGCGGCACCGAAATAACCACTGGGCCGATCGGACGGTCCGGTCCGTAGAGATCATGCGAAACAGAGGATTCGGCCGGAGCGCGCGGTGCGGAATAGCTCAAATCATCTCCTTCCACAGGGCGCGGCAAAAATGGTTACCCGGCTGGATATATATATGGGTTGTCGCATATAATGGCTGGCAGCGCCACCCGCGAGGGGTGCCGCACAAGATCGGCCGAGACCGGCCAGAGACGAGACTGACCCGAGCGATGGTTCGAATTTTGCTGGCCGAGGATGATGACAGCATGCGCACCTATCTGGCGCGTGCGCTCGAGCGGTCGGGATATGAGGTGGTTGCGGTGGAAACCGGCGCGCAGGCGGTCCCCCATATCGAGGCGGACCAGTTCGACCTGTTGCTGACCGACATCGTCATGCCCGAGATGGACGGGATCGAGCTTGCCCAGCATGCGGCGACTGTCGCGCCCAACATGCGGATCATGTTCATCACGGGCTTTGCCGCCGTGACGCTGAAGGCGGGCAAGGCAGTGCCGCAGGCCAAGGTGCTGTCCAAGCCGTTCCACCTGCGCGACCTCGTGCTGGAGATTGATCGGATGTTCGGCAGCACCAGCTTGAGCGAGCTGAACTGAGCGCAGCCTAGCCGGGGACGACTTCTTCCATATCGGGCGTCGGCGGCAATGCTTCGCCCGCCATGGCGGCGGCGAATCGCTCCCGGTCGAGCCCCTTTTCCCATGCCGACACGACCACCGTCGCCACGGCATTGCCGATGAAGTTGGTAAGGCTGCGGCATTCGCTCATGAACCGGTCCACGCCCAGGATCAGGGTCATGCCCGCGACCGGCACGGATGGCACGATCGACAGGGTCGCAGCGAGCGTAATGAAGCCCGCGCCCGTGACCCCTGCCGCACCCTTGCTGGACAGCATGGCGACGAGCAGGAGCAGGATCTGGTCACCGATGCTCAAATCGACATTGGTCGCCTGGGCGATGAACAGCGCCGCCAGAGTCATGTAGATATTCGTTCCGTCAAGGTTGAAGCTGTACCCCGTCGGCACGACCAGCCCGACGACCGACTTGCGGCACCCCGCCCGCTCCATCTTCTCGATCAGGCTGGGCAGCGCGGCTTCGGATGACGAGGTGCCAAGGACGAGCAGCAGCTCCGCCTTCAAATAGCGGATCAGGTGAAGAATATTGAAGCCGATCAGCTTCGCCACAAGGCCGAGCACCACCAGCACGAACAGCAGCGAGGTGAGATAAAAGGTCGCGACCAGCTCTGCCAGGTTCGCGAGCGCGCCCACGCCATATTTGCCGATGGTGAACGCCATGGCGCCAAGCGCGCCGATGGGGGCCGCCTTCATCAGGATCGAAACGAGCTTGAAAATGGCGTGGCTGGCGGAGTCGAGCACCTGCATCAGCGGTTCCGCCTTCTCGCCGATCAGGGTCAAAGCGACGCCGAACAGAATGGCGACGAACAGCACCTGAAGAATGTTGTGGCCATCCGCGACCGCCGAGATCAGCGTGCCCGGAATGATGTCCATCAGGAAGCCGGTGAGCGTCCGGTCATGCGCCTGCTGCTGATATTCCGCGACCTTCCCCGCATCCAGCGTCGCCGGATCGATATTGAGCCCAGCGCCCGGATGCACGACATTGGCGACGATCAGTCCGACGATCAGCGCCAGGGTGGAAAAGGTGAGGAAGTAAGCAAAGGCCTTCGCCGCCACCCGCCCGATCGCGCCCAACTCCTTCATGCCCGCGATGCCGGTGACGATGGTGAGGAAGATGACAGGCGCGATGATCATCTTCACCAGCTTGATGAAGGCATCGCCAAGCGGCTGGAGCGCTACGCCCGTCTGCGGGAAGAAGTGACCGATGAGGACGCCGACGGCGATCGCCGCCAGCACCTGCACGTAAAGCTGCCGGTAAAAAGGCAGCGCCGCGACGGCTTCGCCCGCTGCATTATGCATATCCTTCATGCCGACGGCGTCCCCTGTTTAGCGGCAGCATATGACGCCCACGCCCTCTGTCCAGAGAATTAGCAGTAGCGATTCCGCACCCGTGTTTGCCATCATCAGCGCAGTTCCGTGGTGTGTAGCGCAGGAGTAAGGCATTGTAGACACCGCTGGCGTCCAACTGCGGTCGGCCGGTCAAGCCTGAGGTTCAGTCAGTCGGGGGGCGGGACGATGCTTCTCTGCAGTTTCAGAGTGCAACACGCTCGCCAACAGATCGACGGCTACCGCGAGCCGCTCATCGAGCAACGCTAGCAAATGTGTCCAGCCGAGCATCTCGGTAAGTTCGCCAGGTCCATCGGATATTCCGCGTAGGCCGATTAGCGGGACAGCAAAGCGCTGGCAGGCTCGGGCGATGGCGAAAGTTTCCATGTCGACCATTTCGGCGTCTATCTGCGCGTACTCCTCGCCGCCGACGATGTTGGCGCCGGTTGATAGACGCGCAGTGGGGATGTTGAGAGGTGTGTGTAGCGGTAGGTTGACGGGGTGATCGAGGAAGGGCGTCACGCCCTTTGCAAAGCCTAGTCGGGTAGCGTCCATGTCGCGCCAGGACACGCTGGCGACCTGATAGACTTCGCCCAAATTGCAGACACGCGACCCGGCGGAGCCGAGTGCCACCGCGAGGTCGGGCAGTGCGTCATGCTGCTGAAGCTGCTGGAGCGCCATTGTCGTTGAAATGGCGGCTTCGACAGGGCCGACGCCGGTCATCAGCGGTGTGAAGCGGGAACGCAGATGCGCGCCATATTCGTCTTCGATCGCCATGATGAAGAGGATGCGTTTTCCGGCGATTGTTTCGCATTTTGGCGGGGCTGGGGAAAAATGCATGAGGGAAACCGTTAATTGCCGGGGAATTTGAGGAGGGCGGCAGTGGCGATGCCGTCGGCTTCGAGGGCGGTGCGGCCGCCGAGGTCGGGGAGATCGATGGCGAAGAGGGCGAGGAGCAAGGTGGCGCCTTGTTCGCGAAGGAGTTGGGCGGCGGCGAGAGCTGTGCCGCCGGTGGCGATGAGGTCATCGACCAGCAGGACCCGGGCGCCCTGCCCTATCTGTCCTTCATGCAATTCGAGGCGGTCGGTGCCATATTCGAGCACATAGTCTATGCCGACGGTTTTGCCCGGCAGCTTGCCCGGCTTGCGGATGGGCACGAAGCCGAGGCCGAGCGCATGGGCGAGCGCCGCGCCGAGCACGAAGCCGCGCGCCTCGATCCCGACGACGATGTCGGCGTCTAACGGGCGGGCGACCGCAGCCAGCCCGCCGACGAGCGCGGAGAAGCCTTGAGCATCCGCCAGCAGCGTCGTGATGTCGCGGAAAAGGATACCGGGCTTTGGAAAGTCGGGAATGGTCCGGACCAGCGCGGCGAGTTCATCTAGGTCCATAGGAGCTCCCAATGAAAAAAGGGGCGCGGTGTCATCGTGACGCCGCGCCCCTTTCCTATTCATTCCCTTGGCCAAGCGCCGATCAGGCAGCGGCCTTCTTCTTGTCGGCCCAGATATTCTGGTAGGACATGTAGGCCAGCGCCGTTGCGATCAGCAGGAAGACGATGGTCGCCAGACCCGCACGGCGGCGGTTCTCAAGCTTCGGTTCCGCCGTCCAGGTGAGGAACGCCGCGACGTCCTTTGCCATCTGGTCAACGCTCGCCTTGGTACCGTCACCATAGGTCACCTGACCATCAGCCGTCAGCGGCGGCGCCATGGCAAGGTTCAGGTTGGCGAAATAGGGGTTGTAGTGCAGGCCTTCCGGCGTCTTGGCATCCGGGAAGTGCTTGAGCAGTTCAGCCGGTTGCTTCTGATAGCCAGTGATCAGCGAGTAGACATAGGCCGAGCCATCGTGGCGCGCCTTGGTCATGAGCGAGAGATCCGGCGGGATCGCATTGTTGTTCGCCGCAGCCGCCGCGACATTATTCGCGAAGGGCTTGGGGAAATAGTCAGCCGGAACGGGTTCACGCGTCGACATCTCACCCGTCTTGGGATCGACGTCAGGCGTCTTGATCGCCCACTGCTTGGCAATGGCCTTAATTTCCGGCTCGTTATAGCCGATGCCCGCAAGGTCGCGGAACGCCACGAACTTCAGGCTGTGGCAGGCCGAGCAAACTTCCTTGTAGACCTGGAAGCCGCGCTGCAGCTGGGCCTGGTCGAACTTGCCGAGCGGGCCGTTGAACGAGAAATCCACATGCTTGGGATGCTTGTGAAATTCATGCTCCACCGTCTTGGCGGGCGGTTCGGTGACATAAGCCACCGCGCCCACCAGGAAGGATATCAGCAGCCAGCCAGCAAAGAAGAGGCCGACGAGAAATGCGCCGATGCGAACCATGTTGATCTTGTCCCCTCTTAGCCGGCGTTCGACGGCTGCGGATCTGCGCCCATGCCGGGTAGCGCGTCCTGTTCGCCCTTGATGTTATGACGGTTGAGCACCGATTCCGTGATCGAGCCCGGCAGCGGCAGCGGCCGTTCAAAGCGCGAGATCAGCGGCAGGATGATCAGGAAGTGAGCGAAATAATAAGCGCCCGCAATCTGGGAGATCATCACATAGGGTTCTTCCGCCGGAGCACCGCCGCAATAGCCCAGGATCAGCACGTCGATGATCAGGATCCAGAAGAACTTCCGGAAGGTCGGGCGATAGTTGCCCGAACGCACTGGCGAGGTATCCAACCAGGGCAGGAAGAAGAGCATCAGGATCGCGGCGAACATCGCCAACACGCCCAGCAGCTTCGCGGGGACGAAGAAGAAGTCCACGGTGAAGGCGCGCAGGATCGCGTAGAAGGGCCAGAAATACCATTCAGGAACGATGTGCGCAGGCGTCGAAAGCGGGTTCGCTTCGATATAGTTGTCCGGGTGGCCGAGATAATTCGGCGCGAAGAACAGCAGGATCGAGAAGAGGATCAGGAATACGCCGACCCCGAACCCGTCCTTAGCCGTGTAGTAAGGATGGAAAGGCACGGTGTCCTGCGGACCCTTCACTTCCACGCCGGTCGGGTTCGACGAACCCGGAATGTGCAGCGCCCAGATGTGCAGGATGATGACACCCGCGATCACGAACGGCAGCAGGAAGTGCAGCGAGAAGAAGCGGTTGAGCGACGCATTGCCAGGAGCAAAGCCGCCGAGCAGCCAGGTCTGGATCGGCTCACCCACGACCGGGATCGCGCCGAACAGGCCGGTGATCACCTTCGCACCCCAATAGGACATCTGCCCCCAGGGAAGCACATAGCCCATGAAGGCGGTCGCCATCATGAGGAGGAAGATGACGAGGCCAAGCAGCCAGACCATTTCACGAGGCGCCTTGTAGGAACCGTAGAAAAGGCCGCGGAAGATGTGGAGATAGACGACGATGAAGAAGAAGCTGGCGCCGTTGGCATGCGCATAGCGCATCAGCCAGCCCGCATTCACGTCGCGCATCGTCTGTTCAACGGTGCCGAAAGCGACCAGCGTGTTCGCGCCATAGTGCATGGCCATGATCACGCCGGTGACGATCTGGATCACCAGCGCGAGGCCAGCGAGAACACCGAAGTTCCAGAAATAATTGAGGTTGCGCGGGACCGGATAACCGGCGCCGATCGCATTGTAGACGAGGCGCGGAAGCGGCAGCTTCTCGTCGATCCACTGCATCGCGGGATGCTTGGGAGTATAATGCTCAGCCCAGGGAAAGCTCATGGTTTCTTACCTCAGCCTACGAGAATGGCGGTGTCGGAAGTGAAGGCGAACTTCGGAACTTCCAGGTTCTTGGGCGCGGGACCCTTACGAATGCGGGCCGCCGTGTCGTAGGACGAACCGTGGCAGGGGCAGAAATAGCCGCCAAATTCACCCTTATTCTCACCCTCGCCAGCGCCCAGCGGCACGCAGCCCAGATGGGTGCACACGCCCATGGTGACGAGCCACTGCTTCTTGCCATCGACGGTGCGTTCTTCCAGCGTCTGCGGATCGCGCAGGCCGGAAACGTCGACCTTGTCGGCTTCAGCGATTTCCTTGTCCGTCAGGTGACGCACGAAAAGCGGCTGCGATCGGAACGTCGTCTTGATCGCCTGACCCGGCTGGATCGACGAAATATCGACTTCGGTCGATGCCAGAGCCAGCACGTCCGCGCTGGGATTCATCTGATCGACGAGCGGAATGACGACGGCGACAGCCCCGACCCCCGCGAAGCTTACTGCGGCGATATTGATGAAGTCGCGACGACGCACTCCACCTTCGCCGGATAGACCTTGGCTGTCCGTATGTTCAACGCTCGCCATGCACCTCAACCCTTGCAAAGACGTCCCTGTTACCCGCCACATTGCCGTTGCCGACCCTGATTATCGGAGAAGCCACGGCGCCCACGGAATATGGGCCCCGCCTTTCCCCCTGGCGTGGTTCGGGGGCCTGATAGACCCACTGTAGCTTCTTTGCCAACAGCAAACTGGCCATGGCTATGACAATTTGCCCTGCTGCTTTATGCGCGGGCCATGCGTATCGCTCTTTACCAACCCGAGATTGCGGGGAATGTCGGCGCCATATTGCGCCTTGCCGCCTGTTTTTCAGTGCCCGTGGACATCATCATGCCGATGGGATTCGCCTTTTCCGACGCCAAGCTGAAGCGCGCCGCGATGGATTATGGCGCTTCGGCGGAGGTGACTCGCCACGCGAATTTCGACGCATTCGATGAGGTCCGGCGCAGCGAAGGCCGCCGTCTGGTGCTGATGAGCAGCCATGCTTCACAGCCTCTTCCCGAGGTGCGTTTCGAAAGCAATGACGTGTTGCTGATGGGGTCGGAAAGCGCGGGCGTGCCGGACGCCGTCCGCGACATGGCTGACTTGCGCGTGCGAATCCCGATGGCGGCAGGATTCCGGTCCTTGAATATCGCCGTTTCCACGGGCATCGCGGTTGCCGAGGCCCTTCGCCAGACTGGCCAATTCCCCCAATGATCGAGACCAGCCCGATGACATTGCACCTCAATTCCCAGCAGCAGGCCGCCCGTCACTGGTTCGAATCGCTGCGCGACCGCATCTGCGCGGAGTTCGAGGCGATCGAGCGCGAAGCGGGGAGCGATGCCTCCTTTGTCTACACCCCCTGGGATCGCGAGGCGCCGGGACTGGTCCCTGGCGAAGGCGGCGGCGGCGTGCGCGGCGTGATGAAGGGCAAGATCTTCGAAAAGGTCGGGGTGAATGTCTCCACCGTCTCGGGCGAGTTCGCGCCGGATTTTGCCAAGACCATTCACGGCGCGGGCGACAATCCGGCCTTCTTTGCGACCGGGATCAGCCTGGTCGCGCACATGGCCAACCCGCATGTGCCAGCCGTGCATATGAACACGCGCTACCTGATTACGTCGAAGAGCTGGTTCGGTGGCGGCGCGGACCTTAACCCTCCCCTGCCCCGGGACGAGGATACGGCGAGCTTCCATGCGGCCTTCAAGGACGCGTGCGACGCGCATGATGCAGACTATTATCCGCGCTTCAAGGCGTGGGCCGACGAGTATTTCTTCATCCCGCACCGTGGGGTTCATCGCGGCGTTGGCGGCATCTTCTACGATCATCTGGAATGTGAGGACGATGCCGGGTTTGAGGCGAATTTCGCCTTTACCCGATCGGTGGGCGAGGCGTTTCTGAAGGCGTTTCCGCCGATCGTGCGGCGTAGGATGGGCGAAAGCTGGAGCGAGCAGGATTACGCCAGGATGCTGGAATGGCGCGGGCGCTATGCCGAGTTCAACCTGGTGCATGACCGGGGGACGCTGTTTGGGCTGAAGACCGGGGGCAATGTCGATGCCATTTTGATGAGCTTGCCGCCGATGGCGAGCTGGAGCTGACGCGCCATGTCCCTGACGCCGGTCGCCAATGACCAGATTGCGACGATCGTCACCTATCTGGAGATGGTGAAGCGTCCCCGGCCAGCGCCTATTCCGCCTGCTCCGTTAAGGTTGGTGCCTTGGAAGGCGCCCGCGCCGGACGCCTATCGCGCGCTGTTCCGGCGGGTGGGGGAGCCGTGGCTCTGGTTCTCGCGCCTCGTCATGAGCGATGCGGAGCTAACGGCGATCATCCACGATCCGGCGGTGCAGATCTTTGCGATCACCGATCCGCGGGGCGTGGAGGTGGGATTGCTGGAGCTGGATTTCCGGGCGCTGCCGGACTGCGAGTTGAGCTTCCTTGGCCTTGTGCCGGAGCTGACGGGTAAGGGTTTCGGGGCGTGGCTGATTGCGCAGGCGAAGTCGCTGGCCTGGCGCAAGGAGGTGAGCCGCTTCTGGGTGCATAGCTGCACCTTGGATAGTCCGCGGGCGCTTGGCTTCTACCAGCGAGCGGGATTCGTGCCGTACAAGCGGGAGGTAGAGCTGTTCGCTGATCCTCGCCTTGCGGGATTGCTAAGCCCGGACGCGGCGCCGCATGTGCCGATGCTGGGTCAGCCCGCCTCCGCCTGACGATAGAGGCGGGCGAGCATGACGAGCATGTAGACCTGCACCACGGTCGAGACGACAGCTGCCGCGACGCCGCCGACGAGGCGCGCGCCATCGGCTCCAGCGACGAGGCGGCCGACCAGCCCGAATATGACTTGCGCTGCCGAACCGACGATGGCGGAGAGCAGCGTCAGCACCAGGATGAAGCCGAGCAGCCGCCAGAAATGGCCGCGCGTGAGCGCCCAGCTGTGGCGGAGCGAGGCCATGACGCCTTCATGGCCGTCGATCACCACCGGATTGAGCAGCAGCAGGCGGACGCTGGCGAAGAGCATGACAGCACCGCCAGCGGTCACCAGCAACGCGGCGAGGGCTGCGGCGACGGGCTTTGCGACCATGGAGAAGGCGACGACGACGATCATGCCGACGATGGCTATGCCAAGCAGGACGCCGATCACGACGAGCGCGGTGCCGAGCAGCACGGGCAGGCGCGCAAAGCTCAGCCGCAGCGCTTCGCCGACGCTGATGCCGGGCCTTAACGCCAGGGCGAAGAGGGCGAGCGAGCCGAACCAGATGATGATGACGCCGATCAGGGTGGATAGCATGAAACTCACCGGAATGTCGGGCATGGCACCCTTGTCCATGCGCCAGCTGGCGAGTTCGGGCGGCGTCATCTCCTGAAGGATGAGGCCCGGCAGCGCGACGAACAGCAGCGCGACCGGGAAGAGCAAGCTGCGTTCGCGCGCGACGAAGGCGACCGCTTCTTCCCATGCCTTGCCGATCGACATCGCCGTCATATCTTCGCCTTTACCCGTGCTCAAAAATCCGGGGGAGACTTGATCGCTCCCCTCGCGCAAGTCAAGGAAGTGCCATGTCATCCTCCTCCCCTCCGCCTGCGATGGCCGAAGAGATCGAATGGCGCGTCGATTCGGCGATGGTCGATTACCCGCGGGCACTTGCCGACATGGAGGCGCGGGCGGCGGCGATCTTTGAGGGAGAGGCAGGCGAGCGGGTGTGGCTGCTTGAGCATCCGCCACTTTATACGGCGGGGACGAGTGCCGATCCGGCAGAGCTGATCGACCCGCGCTTCCCGGTGCATGATGCCGGGCGCGGTGGGCGTTATACCTATCATGGGCCGGGGCAGCGGATCGGCTATCTCAACATCGACTTGGGCGAACGGGGCAAGGATGTGCGGAACTTCGTCCATCATCTGGAAGGATGGATGATCGATGCGCTCGCCGACCTCGGCATCGCGGCGCGGCGGGCGGAGGGGCGGATCGGCATCTGGACCGATGACCTGAACGGGCGCGAGGCGAAGATCGGCGCGCTGGGCATAAGGGTGCGGCGATGGGTGACGCTGCATGGCTTTTCGATCAACCTGGACCCCGACCTGTCCCATTTTGGCGGCATCGTGCCGTGCGGCCTTGCGGACTATCCCGTCACCAGCATCGCGGCATTGGGCAAGAACGCCTCCATGGCGGACCTGGACGCGACGTTGAAGGCACATTTCCCGGCGTTTCTCGGCCGGCTGCGGCGCTGTGGCGCGGGGGTTGAGCAATGCGGAACGGGCGGCTAGGGTCCGCGCCTACGCCGGGTGGGGGCCGCCGGGCATCATATGTTTGGGAGACCCGGATGCGCTGCAAAGCGAGGATGATCTTTACTGCCCTGCTGCTGACCGGATGCACCGCGCTGGCGGCTTGCGGCAAGGACGACAAGACGGGGAACACGGTCCAGATGAAGGATCTGGAGGTTGTCGACGGCACGACGACCGACGCCATGACCGACCTGGACGGCGTTCAGAGCGAAGCGCCGTCCGCGGCCCTGTCATCTGCGGCAAGCAATAACAGCGCGGCCGCCGCGCCTGAGGCGTCGCCTGCTCCGGCCAATGGGGCGCAGGGCGAGGCCGAAGTGCTTTCGGATCAATAGAAGGATCAAGGCGTTCAGGCGCAATACAGGCGCCGTCGGCAAGGCATAGGATAAGCAAAGCCCTGCCCGACCGTCATTTCAAGAAGCCGTCATCCATAAAGGGGAAGTCATGCGATCCAGTTCCACCCTGCGCCGGATCTGTTCCGGGTTGATGCTCGCTGCTGCGCCGCTGTTCGCGCAGCCCGCCGCTGCTCAGTTCTTCTGGTCGCCGCCAGACTTCTCCGCCCCGCCGCTCACCGATGCTGAAGCGGCGACGGCGCTTGGCCTGCCGGGTGCGACGGCGGAGGAAATCAAGGCCGGGCTGGTGTGGAACCTGCGCGCTGCGCTCAATGTGGCGGCGCTCCAGTGCCAGTTCGAGCCGACGCTGCTGTCGATCAGCAATTACAACGCGATGATCGCGCATCACGATGCGGAGATGGATTCGGCGCAGTCGGTGCTGCTCGGCTATTTTCAGCGCACCGTGGGCAAGGGCAAGCCCGGCCAGTCGGCGTCGGACCAATATGGCACGCGCATCTATTCGGGCTATTCGACGGTGCAGGCGCAGCGTGGCTTCTGCCAGGCGGCGGCTCAGGTCGGGCGGCAGGCTATCTTCGCCAACCGCGGGTCGCTCCATGAAGTGGCGCGCACGGGGCTGGGATCCATCAAGAAGTCGCTGGTGCTGGCGGGCGAGCAATTTTACGGCGACCCGGGGCGCAGCTATGCGCTGACGCTGCCTTCGTTCGACAAGAAATGCTGGAAGAAGGACAAGCTGCGGCCGGAATGCCAAGTGGCTTATGAGCAGAAGGTGGCGGCTAAGTGATGTGAGGCGGGGAGCGGGGCTCTTGGGCTCCGCTCTCGCGGTCTCGTTAGCGGTGGAGACTCTAAACGAGACGAACGCGTAGAACCTCTCGCTTTTAGTAGCAGCCAACCTAAAGCCGTTCGGGCTGTCCAAACGAGTCACTTGCCTCGTTTGAATGTCGAAGCCCTTTTCTTATTAAGAAAGTAGAGCCCTTCGACAGGCTCAGGGCGAACGGTAGAGAGGGCAGCTCACTTAAAAGTGTGGCTCTTATCGCAGCCCCAGATATTTATGCGATTGAAGGCTTAGCCGCCATTTCGGGCGTGCCATGACGAGATCGATCGCCGCCTGCATGTTCGCCGCCGCGTCGGCGCTGTCGAGGGGTTGGATCAGCAGGTTGTCGAAGGCCCAGCCTTCCATTGCCTCCACGTCGGCGATGCTGTGGCCCCTGCCCGGCTGCGGCCACACCAGCTTCAGTTCATTGCCGCTGCGCTGAACGACGTCGCTGCCTGCCTTAGGGCTGATGCAGACCCAATCGATGCCGGGATGCGCCGGGATCGTGCCGTTGCTTTCGATGGCGATGGTGAAGCCATGCGCGTGGAGCGCCTCGATCAGGGCATCATCGACCTGCAACATGGGCTCACCGCCCGTCATGACGATGTAGCGGCCTTCTTCGCCAGCGCCCCAAAAGGCGAGCGCCGCGTCGGCGAGCGCTTGCGCATCGGCGAACTTGCCGCCGCCATCGCCATCGGTGCCGACGAAATCGGTGTCGCAGAATTGGCACACGGCTTTGCGCCTGTCCTCTTCGCGGCCGGTCCAGAGATTGCAACCAGCAAAGCGCAGAAAGACGGCGCGGCGGCCGCTATGCACGCCTTCGCCCTGAAGCGTCAGGAACATTTCCTTGACGGCATAGCTCATCGACCGGCCCCTTACGGCCTGACCGCGTAGCGGGTGGGATCGGGCAGGCCCGCTTCCTCGAAACCCTTGGACCGGAGGCGACAGCTGTCGCACAGGCCACAATGCCGATCGCCGGGCGCAGGATCATAGCAGGACCAGCTCATCCCCGCATCCAGCCCCAGCCGGCTCGCCTCACGTGCGATGTCGGCCTTGCTCATATGCTGGAGCGGCGCATTGATCCGGACGGGATTGCCTTCGACGCCCGCCTTGGTGGCGAGCGATGCCAGATGCTGGAAGGCGTCGATGAACTCCGGACGGCAATCGGGATAGCCGGAATAATCGAGCGCATTGACGCCGATGAAGATATCGCTTGCTCCCGAGACTTCCGCCAAGCCCAGCGTAAGCGACAGGAATATGGTGTTGCGCGCGGGCACATAGGTGTTGGGAATGCGCGGGCCGACGCCATCCTTGGGAACGGGCATGTCCGCCGTCAGCGCCGAGCCGCCGAAAGCGGTGAGATCGAGCGGAAGGACGATGTGCCGCCGCGCTCCGAGCGCCGTAGCGATGCGGGCCGCAGCCTGGAGCTCGACGCGATGCCGCTGATTATAGTCGATGGTAAGCGCCACCAGATCATAGCCCGCCTCGCGCGCCAAGCCGCCCGCGACCATCGAGTCCAGCCCGCCCGATAGCAGGACCACCGCTGTTTTTGCATCATTGAGAGCCATGGAGTCGCGCTACCCCTGCCGAAGCGCTGGCGCAAGCGGGCTGGTCAACGGCAGGCGCCGACACGCCGTCCTTCCATGCTGAAGGAAAAGGGCGCGCCCCCGGCGATGCCCTGGGACTGGATCTGCACCAAGCGCGGGGTTTCGACGCGCAGGTCGGTGCGGCCGCTCCCCGCCCCGCCGCATTCGTAACTGACGACCAGCCGTTTCGCGGCCTCATCGACCGTCAGCCTCTTGCAGCTGTTGCGGCCATGGCGAAGCTGGATCAACTGGCGAATGTCGGCAAGGCAGATCCGGCTTGTGTCGCCCTTGCCGCCCTCCTCCGGCCGCTCACGCAATTCCCATTCCCCTGGTTCCAGCCCCAGAAGTGGTGGTTTGGAAAGCGCCTGCGAGGCAACCGGCAATGCCCCGATCAGCATTGCAGCGGCCGCGCCCATGGCACGCAGACCTGACGTCATTCGATAGCCCCCGTATTTCATCGCGGACTCCGGAAAAAGCGGCTCGCCATGCAGGGCGGCTTATGCCTTCCATGCACCCAAATGCGGCTGTTGATAGCGCCAGCCCCCGCTAGAGCATCAACCTTCCCCGAAATCGCAATCGAATCGTGTCAGCCTTGCGCGAAACTGTCCAGCGAAACCGGAAAAAGGCGCGAGCAAAAGGCGCAGTCCACACCGATAACCCCTTGGTCATCGGCCATTTCCGCCCGCTCTTCCGCCGGAAACCGGCCGATGACGCTGCGGATATGGGCGAGGTCGCAACGGCAACCCTTGCTGAGGCTGACGGGCTCCGTCACGCGGACGACCTCTTCCTCATGGAAGAGCCGCCAGACGACGTCGGTCAGCGGCAACGCGTCATTGGTCAGTTCCTGGTCGCTTAACGTGACCGCGAGCGCCTTTACATGTTCCCATTCGGGATGATCATGCCGTGTGTGCAGGCGTTCGCGCCCCACCTCCCCTTCAGGCAAATGCTGGAGCAGCATGCCCGCGGCGAAGCAGCCCTGCCCCGCTTCGTGGCGGACGGCGATCTGCACGATGCTGGGGATTTGTTCGGACTGGAAGAAATAATGTTCCGCCGCTTCGGCAAGCGACGCCCCGTCGAGCGGGACGATGCCCTGATAGCGCTCGCCCGTCACCGCCTGGTCGAAGGTGATGGCGAGGAAGCCCTTGCCGAAAAGGCCAAAGAGCGTCGGGTCGGGCCCCAGCTCCGCCAGCCGGTCAGCGTCGAACTTGGCATAGCCGCGCACTTCGCCGCCCTTGTAATCGGCGACGAGCAGGCTGACGACGCCATGTTCGTTATGCGCCTGGAGCGTCAATTGGCCGCCTGCATCCTTCAGCGTCGATCCGAGCAACGCCGCAAGGACCAGCGCCGAGGCGAGCAGCCTTTCCACCGGCGGCGGATAGGCGTGGGCGGCGAGCACATCGTCCAGCACCGGACCAAGGCGCAGGATGCGGCCGCGCGCGTGGCGCGACGGGATGGTGAAGCCCAAGGCCTGGTCGATATCGGTTGAATTCAAGACAAGCTCCGTTCGTCCCGCAGCAAAGGGCGGGAATATAAGCGGCGGCCGAACGCTAACGCCCGGCCGGTTCGCTGCTAGATAGGAACATGTCCGGCAAACTCAACCAAGACGGCCCGCCGCCCAGAGCAGCACGGACTTTTGCGCGTGGATGCGGTTTTCCGCTTCGTCCCAGATCAGCGACTGGGGACCGTCGATAACCTCCGGCACGACCTCTTCACCGCGATGGGCGGGGAGGCAGTGGAGGAACTTGGCCCCGGGCTTGGCCTTCGCCATCAATGCTTCGGTGACCTGATAGGGCATCATCGCCTTCAGCTTCTCGTCCGCATGCGCCTGGCCCATGGAAATCCAGGTATCTGTGACGACGGCGTCGGCGCCTGCGACCGCTTCTACAGGATCTCGGGTGAGCGTGATGCCAGCGCCTTGTGCCTGCGCTTGCTTGATGAAGGCATGGTCCGGCTCATAGCCGTGGGGCACCGCGATGCGCAGGTCGAACTTGAACAGGCCCGCCGCCTCGATGATCGAGTGGAGGACATTGTTGCCATCGCCGAGCCATGCCCATTGGCTGCCCGGCAAGGCGACGCCATGTTCGACCAGCGTCAGCAGGTCTGCCATGATCTGGCACGGGTGCGACAAGTCGGTAAGGCCGTTGATCACCGGGACGGTGGCGTGCCGCGTCATCTCCTCGATCTTGGCATGATCATCGGTGCGGATCATGATCATGTCGACCATGCGGGAAAGGACCCGGGCGGTGTCCGCGATGCTTTCGCCGCGCCCCAGCTGGCTGGTCGCTCCATCAAGAATGAGCGAGGTGCCGCCGAGCTGGCGGATCGCCATGTCGAAGCTGACGCGGGTGCGGGTGCTGTTCTTTTCGAAGATCATCGCCAGCGTATGGCCCGCGAGCGGCGCGTCGGCATCGGCCTGCCCCTTGGGCAGGACCTTGCGCGCGGCTTTCCGATCAATGGCGTCGGTGAGCATGGCGGCGAGCGCATCGCCGCCTGCGTCGGAGAGATTCAGGAAATGTCTGGTCATAGGGAGCAAACCTCCAACCCGTTCGGGCTGAGCCTGTCGAAGCCCTTCTCTTTCTTCGAAGAAAAGGAAGGCCCTTCGACTTCGCTCAGGGCGAACGGAGATTAATGTCTAAGCCGCTGCCGCCTCCGCAAAGCTGCGCGCGCCAGCGGACAGCTTCTCGATGCATTCGGTGACATGGCTTTCGTCAATGACGAGCGGCGGCAGGATGCGGACGACATTCTGCCCCGCCGACACCACCAGCAGCCCGTGATTGTCGCGCAGATGCGCCACGAAATTGCGGGCGTCGGCGCTGTCCTTGAGCTTGACGCCGAGCATCAGGCCAAGGCCGCGCACATCCTCGAACATGTCGTGATTGGGGATGAGCTGCTCCAGCGCCGAACGCAGGCGCGCGCCGATGCTGTTCACATGGTCGAGGAAGCCCTCGCCCAGCACCTCGTCCAGCACGGCCATGCCGACCGCCATGGCGAGCGGGTTGCCGCCATAAGTGGAGCCGTGCGTGCCGAACACCATGCCCTTGGCCGCTTCCTCGGTGGCGAGGCAGGCGCCGAGCGGGAAGCCTGCGCCGATGCCCTTGGCGACGGCCATGATGTCGGGGTTCACGCCATATTGCTCATGGGCGAAGAAGGTGCCGGTACGGGCGTAACCGCACTGCACTTCGTCAAGGATGAGCAGCATGCCCTTCTCGTCGCATAGCTTGCGCAAGCCAGCGAGGAACTCCTGCGTGGCGGGCGTGACGCCGCCCTCGCCCTGCACGGTTTCGACCAGGAAGCCCGCCGTGTTGTCATCGACGGCAGCGGTGGCCGCCGCCACATCGTTGAACGGCACAACGGTGAAGCCGGGCAGCAGCGGTTCGAAGCCATCGCGCATCTTGGGCTGGCTCGTCGCGGAGATGGTTCCCAGCGTGCGGCCGTGGAAGGCGTTGTCGAAGCTGATGATCTTGTGCCGGTGCGCCTCGCCATTGGCATAATGGTAGCGGCGCGCGGTCTTGATCGCGCACTCCACTGCTTCCGCGCCCGAATTGGTGAAGAAGACCGTGTCGGCAAAGGTCGAATCGACCAGGCGCTGCGCGAACTTCTCGCCCAGCGGCATGCCGTAGAGGTTCGATGTGTGCATCAGCGTGGCGGCCTGATCGGCGATCGCCTTCACCAGCTTCGGGTGGCCATGGCCGAGCAGATTGACCGCGATACCGCTGGCGAAGTCGAGATAGCGTTCGCCATGCTCGCCGATCAGATAGCAGCCCTCGCCTCGCACCGGACGGACATCGCACCGGGGGTAAACGGGCATGAGCGGCGTAATCGACATGGTGGCCCTCCCTTCGCTGGGGCTGATGAAAAGTCTCAAAACGCAAAAAGGCGGCCCCCGCCGGGCCGCCCTTTGCGAGCGCTGCCTATACTAGGGCGCCAAGACAGGCGCAACCCCGTGCAATGCAGTCGTCATCCCAGCGGAAGCTGGGATCTCGTTAGGCTGGGTTGTGCCCTCTCGCCTAAGATCCCAGCTTTCGCTGGGATGACGGCTGTTGGGCGTTGGTCAGCCGATCTGGTTCCAGGCGTCGGCGATTTCGGCGATGATGTCGCGGGCCTGTTCGGCATGCTCATGCGAGCGTTCCTTGAAGCTCAGCAGCAGCAGGCGGCGGGCTTCGCGGTAGATTTGCGCCAAGCCCATGGCGATGTCGCCGCCCTTGTCGAAGTCGAGGCTGGATTCCAGCGCGATCAGGATCGACATGGCGCGGGCCTGCTTGTCGGAAACCTTCAGCCGGTCGTTGTTGCGTTCAGCAAGTGCGGTGGCTTCCAAGGCGATCAGCAATTCGTCGAACAGCACCTTGACCAGGGCATGGGGCGTCGCGCCTTCGATCCGGCTGCCCGAATGAACCGCCGCATAGCCGCGCGCCGCGCGATTGCCTGCATAGCCCTGCTGAGAGTAGAACATCTTATAAGACCCCTGTTATCAATTATCGCTCTTGGTCCACATGGCGACCTGCTGCTCGAGATAGGTCTGCGTCGCCTTGAACGCGGAAAGCCGCTTTTCCATGTTGGTGTAGACCTTGGACAGCTGCGCCTGGTAATCGGTCATCTGCTCATTGAGCTTGTCGAGCTGCTCGCTGAGGCTTTCGGCCAGTTTTTCATATTTCGTCTTGGCCGACGCGAGAGCGCCATCCTTCTGCTGGATCTTGTCGCGCACCCCGTCCATCAGGCCAGCAAGGCCCGGCATGGTGTCGGACTTAACCGCAGGGTTAAGCATCTGCGTAATCCCGGCCGCATCGGTAGACAGTGCCTTGTCGAGCGCGGCGGTGTCGAGCTTCAGCGTACCGTCGCGGTTCGTGCTGACACCGATCGAGGACAGCGTGGTGTAGGCTCCGCTGGGCGCGAGCACCGCCGAGGTCATCTGCGACAGCTGCCGCTTCATGTCGCGCACCGACGATTCGCCGTTCAGCGGCCCGGCGTTGGAGGAATCCGCGCCCTTTGCCGTGGCGGTGTTGAGAGCCTTCATCAGCGTGTTGTATGCGTCGACAAACTCCACCATCAGGTCGCGCATGGTGGTGGTCGGCTGCGTCGTCGCCAGCGTGACGTTGGTGCCCGGCGCGGCCTTGTTGAGATCAATGCGCAGATTGGCTATCGCGGTGTCGATGGTGTTGCTGCTGTAACGCTGTTCCACGCCATCCAGGCGGATGATCGAATCCTGCGCCTGCACCTGGCGCGTCATGCCACCAGCAGCGCCGTCCCAGGTGAAGACGTCGAGCGCGGTGTTGGCAGGCGAGGATGTGTTGGTGAAGGTGAAGCTGTTGGCAGCCCCCGTTGCACCCTTCATGACAAGGCGCGTGCCCTGATTGTCAGTAATGACGCTGGCGTTCACGCCGGTGCCGGACGCATTAATGGCAACGGCAAGATCGGCGTAGGTGGCACCCACCGCCAGCGTGATCGGGACAGCCGCACCAGCGCCCACCTTGAGCGAGAAGCTGCCCGCGCCCAGCACCGTGGAGGCGGTCGCGCCCGCAACCGGCGTCGAAGCAATGGTCTGCGCCGCGGCGAGCTGGCGCACTTCAAGCTGGGCGGGGAGCTTGGGCGTGCCGCCGGGCAGCAGGCTGACCGCGGCAATGCTCGGATCGTTCGAGGCAGGGTTGCCCGCATAGCCAGTGCCCGCGAGCAGGCTGTTCAACGCATCGGCGAAGGTGTCGAGCGAACTGGAGGCAGAGGCGAGCGCCGAAATCCGCGCATTATTGGCGATCTGCCGGTCGGTGATCATCTTCTGCTTGGGATCGCGCGTGGCGCTCACCAGGCTGGAAACCAGCGCGGACGTGTCGATGCCGGAACCAACGCCGAGCGCCGTCGAGATGCTGCTGCTGATCGATGCCATCGTCCGTCCTTTCGAAAGTGAGAACGGCAGTAGGGCGAAGACCTTTAGGAATGATTTTCAAGGCGGCGAAATATCCGCCTTGCGCCTCTTACCCTGCGGACAGCAGCTGATCGACCATGCCGCGCTTCATGTGCGCCTGGGCAGCATGGGCGTAGCTTGCCTGTTCAGCAATGCGCTTGCCCAGCATGACGGCGCTTTCGATTGCTTCCTTCGACGCGGGCGGAAGCGGCACGAGGATCATCGGCGCAGGCAGCAAGGCCTGCATGTCCGCCTCCGCTCCATCGAGCGAGCTTTCCGTGCTGGTGGATCGCAGTTGCGCCAATATGTCGGCAACACGCGCATGCATCTTGGCATATTCCGCTGCGCTCGCGAGATCATCGTCGGACAAGGGCGCGAGAGTTTCGGCCGGGGCACGGGGCGCAGCCTTGTTCTCGTCCAGATCCGGCGCGGCCTGCTGCGTGGAGGAAACCGGTTGAACCGCGCGCAGGGGCGCGGGCGCTCGGGGTGACACCCGATCAACCTGCGTTAAGTCGCTGCGCGAGACATATTCGTTCATGACGCACCATCCTAATGCGTCCCCATGAATATATTACGGCCAGCAATGCCTAAGATTTAGTTCACCTTGAGAATTTTTTGGGGGGCCGATTTAGCTTAACGCTTACAGCTTCCGTCCATCCGCATCGAAGCGCAGATCGTCCGGCACGTTGATGAAGGGCCGGTCCATCTCGCTCGCCATCCGGTTTTCCACGCGGAAGACGAAGGCGAGGATGGTCGCGACCGCCATGTAGAGCCCTTCATTGACGATCTGCCCCGCGCGCGAGGTGAAGTAGATGGCGCGGGCGAGGTCGGGATATTGAAGGACGGTGACACCATTCTCGTCGGCAAGCTCACGAATGGCTGCGGCGATCGCGTCGCAGCCCCTGGCCACCACGACCGGCGCTGCGTCCTGCCCAGGCTTGTAGCGCAAGGCGACGGCGAAGTGGGTCGGGTTGGTAATGATCACGCTAGCTTCGGCCACCGCTTGGCGCGTCGATCCGCTCAATACCTCGAACTGGCGGCGGCGGATATGGCCTTTGAGTTCGGGCGAGCCTTCGCTCTCCTTATGTTCGTCCTTGATGTCTTGCTTGCTCATGCCGAGGCGCTTGGAGCGCTGCATGATCTGCGCGGGCACGTCGATGCCAGCGATCAGGAACAGGCCGCCCGCCATGATGAGGCAGGTCATGATGAACATGTTGCCAAGCTCCGACATGGCGGGCGCAAGGCCGGACGAGCCAAGGCCGATGATCGCGGTCAGCCGGTCCCAGATCAGCCAGACGCCAATGGAGCCGAGCAGCGCGACCTTGGCGATCGACTTCATCAGTTCGATGAGGCCCTGCATGCCGAAGATGCGCTTGAGACCCGCGGCCGGGTTGAGTTTCGACGCTTTGGGCGCAAAGGCGCCGGGGCGGAAGCCGAGTGAGCCGAGGATCGCAGGCCCTGCGATCGCGGCCAGCGTCGTCGCCAGCAATATGCCGCCGACCGGCAGGGCTATGCCGGTGAGGAGGCTCATGCCGCGCGCGGCGGGTGCGAAGTCCATGATGTCCTCGCGCCGGAAGCGGAGCGCCTCGATCAGCATCTGGGACAGGGATTCGACGATCGACGGGCCCGTGACGGCGATCCAGCCGATCCCGGCCATCACCACCAGCGCGGTCGCCAGTTCCTTGGACTGGAGGATGTCGCCCTTCTTGGCGGCGTCCTGCAATTTCTTCTGTGTCGGCTTTTCGGTCTTTTCGCCGCCGCCATTGTCCCCGGCCATGTCAGCGGCCCTCCGCGATCGACTGGGCCTGGTCGAGGCCGGACTTGAGCGCGGCGGTCAGTCCCTCGCCCATGATCGGCGCGGCGATGGCGAGCAGGATCAGGCCCGCCATCACGGCGACGGGCATGCCCACGGCAAAGAGGTTGAGCGACGGGGCGCTGCGGGCGAGCATGCCCATGATGATCTGCACCAGCACCAGCGCAAAGCCGACCGGCAGCGCGATCGTAACGCCAGCGCCGAGCAGCGATCCGCCGAACTGGACGAGGTGCCAGACCGCATCATTGCTGAGCATCGCATCGCCCGGCGGCAGCGCCTTGTAGCTTTGCACCACGAAGCTCGCGAGCATCAGGTGGCCGTCCATGCCGAGCAGCAGGAAGGTGGCGAGAATAGAGAGGAAAGTGCCGACCGCTTGCGTCGCCTGACCCGACGACGGATCGACCATGGCGGCGAAGTTCAGGCCCATCGTGTTGCCGATCGCCTCGCCTGCGACGAAGGCGGCGGCATAACCGATCTGCACTGCGAACCCCATGGCGAGCCCGGCCAGCACTTCACCCATGACCAGCATGACGCCCGCAAAACTGGCGATGCCATCTTGCGGCAATTGGATGGTGACGCTGTTGAGCGCGGCAAGGCCAAGGACGAGCGAGAGGATGAAGCGCAGCGGCAGCGGCACGGACGGCGCGCCAAATACGGGCGCCGCGATGAAGGCCGCGCCGGGGCGGATCATGGCGATGAGCCAGATCCACAGCTGCGTCTCCACATTCGCGAAGCCCGGCGCGATCATTGCAGCAGGTCCGGGATACGTTCGAATATCTCTCGCGTGAAATCGGCGATCAGGACGAGGATCGACCCGCCGAACAGCACCAGCATGCCGCCCACGACGATGATCTTGGGGATGAAGCTCAACGTCTGTTCGTTGATGGAGGTGGCGGCCTGCACCATGCCGATGAGCACGCCCGCGATCAGCGCGGGGATCAGGATCGGCGCGGCGGCGAGCGCGGTAATCCAGAGCGCCTGTTGGGCGAGGCCCATGAAGAAGTCGGCGTTTTCCATCAGCCCACCCTGCCCCCGTTCGGGCTGAGCTTGTCGAAGCCCCCTCTTTCTTCAAAAGAAGAAAAGCCCTTCGACAGGCTCAGGGCGAACGGAGGAGGGGAGTGCGCGCCCGTCACGTCGCGAACGACCCCGCCAGCGAGCCCATCGTCAGCGCCCAGCCATCCACCAGCACGAACAGCAGTAGCTTGAACGGCATGGAGATGATCGTCGGCGACAACATCATCATGCCAAGCGCCATCAGCGTGGAGGCAACCACCAAGTCAATGATGAGGAACGGCAGGAAGATCATGAAGCCGATCTGGAACGCGGTCTTCAGTTCGCTTGTCACGAACGCCGGGAGCAGGATCGAAAAGGGAATATCGGCAGGCGAGCGGAAGGCGGGCGCTTCGGCGAGGCTGGCGAAGAGCTTGAGGTCCGTCTCGCGCGTCTGCTTCGCCATGAAGCCATGCAGCACCTTGCCGGAGCGGCCGACCGCCTCCTCGATGCTGATCTGGCCCTTGCCATAGGGGTCGAAGGCCTGCGCGTTGATCTGCTCGATCGCGGGGCGCATCACGAACAAGGAGAGGAAGAGCGAGAGGCCCACCAGCACCTGATTGGGCGGCGTCTGCTGCAATCCCAGCGCCTGGCGCAGGATCGACAGGACGATGATGATGCGCGTAAAGCTGGTCATCATGAGCACGAGCGACGGCAAAACCGACAGCAGGCTCATCAGGACGAGGATTTGCAGCGACAGCGACAACGGGCGGCCCTCGCCCGAAATCGCGCCCATCGCGCGGGTCAGGGCGCCGCCGTTATCGACGGGGGCTGCGGGTGCGGCTTGCGCGGCTGCCTGCGCCAAAGCCGGTTCAGCCAGCAGCAGGCCAGCCGTCAGCGCAAGTCCGCCGATCAACAGCGCCTTAGCGCGCACGATAGGGATCGCCTTCCGCGATCTTCTCGATCCGGCCGCGGGTGACGGACAGCAGGATCTTCTTGCCCTCAAACTCGACGACGGCGAGCTTGCCGAAAGTGCCGAGCGGGAGCGCTTCGAGCATCTTCAAGGACCGGCCGTCCTGCCCCGCGATCATGCCGGGCTGATATTTGCGCCAAAGCCACAGCGCGCCGAAGGCCATGCCGCCAATCAGCGGCAGGAGGATCAGCAGTTTGACGAAGTACCAGAACATGGGAGCGGTCCGCTATGATGGTTAACCGCCCTTTCCGAATCAGAAAGAGCGGCGCGCAGCAAGGGAAAAAGATGGCGCGAGCGATCAGCCGCGCCGTTCGACCCCGGCAAGGCGGCTTTCGGCAGCGGCAATATCGACGATGCGGATGCCATAGCGGCCATTGACCGTCACCACCTCGCCCTTCGCGATCAGGGCGCCATTGACCATGATGTCGAGCAGATCATCGGCCTGGCGATCCAGCTCCACGATACTGCCTTCGGCAAGGTCCATCACCTCGGCGAGGCGCAGCGAGGTGGAGCCTACCTCGACCGACATGCGGACGGGAATGTCGGCCAGCAGGCGGAACTGGGGATTACTGACCATGCGGCTCAATCCATTGTCGGCAAAGCCGTCGATGCGCGGCGCTTCGCTCATGTCACTCATTGTTCGGGTCCCCAAGAAGGCTGTGTGCTGGAAAGCTTTTCGATCTGGAATGCGGCGCGGCCGTCCTGCTCGCCGATTGATCCATGGGCGACGATGCGGTCACCCACGATCAGCGGCAGGCTGCGGCTGATATTGACTGGAATGATGTCGCCCGCCTTCAACTGCATGAGGTCGGCGAGCGAGAGGTTGGGACGCGCCAGCACCGTGCGCGCGGGCAGGCGTATGTCGCGCATGCGGTTGGCGATGCGGGTCTGCCAGACGGGATCGATGCGATCTTCATCCACGGGCGCCTTCGTCCCCATCAGCGGCTCGACAGCGCGCAGCGACGAAAGCGGGAAGAGCAGGTCGATCGGCCATTCCATGTCACGCGCGATGCTGAGCATGAAGCGTTGCAACACCATCTGTTCGCCCGGCAGCGCGGCGGACGCGAAGCCGATGCCCGCTTCCCGGACGATCAGGCCGGTTTCCAGCGGCAGGATGTCGATCCAGCTTTCGACCAGCCGCGCGATCAGCCCTTCGGAAATACGGCTGATCAGCCGGTCTTCGGTCGGGGTGAACTCGCCGCGCGCGGGCAGCGGACGGTTACCGATGCCACCGTAGAAGCAATCGACCAGCGTGGAGATCATGGCCGCGTCCATGCGCAGCAGCATCTGCCCCTTGAGCGGCGCGATGCGATAGACGCCGATGCTGGTGAAGGCGGGCACCTGCGCTTGCCAGGCGGCGAAATCCAGCACCTGCGCGTCCTGTGCCACCACATGCGCGCGCGCGCCGGAGACCGGCTCGATCAAGGCACGCAAACGCCGGCCGAGCTTTTCGCCCAGCCGGTCGAGCCCGGACAGCAGCTGTGGTGTCTGCGATTCCCCGCGCCCGAAGGCGTAGGTCTGAACGTCGTTCATCATAGTCCCCTGCCCTAGCGGGTCAGGGGACTTCCCGACCTTTCAGGCACCCCTATTGAATAACGAAATTGGTAAAATAAACGTTATCGATGCCGCCATAGCCCGCCTTTTGCTTCAAAATATCGTTGATGACGCTCTTGATCTTGCCCTGGAGCAAGCGTTTGCCCTCCGGCGTCGCCAGCATCGTTTCGGGCTGCTGGGCGAGCATCATCAGCACTTGGCTGCGAATCGCCATCTCATGCGTCTTGATCGCTTCGATCACGCGCATGTCGTAATAGGTTGAAACTGCGACCGAAATCTGGGCGAAAGCATCCGTGTCCGACATGTTGGACGTGAAGGGCGCCTGCAGCTGGAAATAGGTCGCCTGATAGGCGGCCGGATTGGCGGGCGTGGGCAAGTCGATGCCCTTGCCCGGCTTGTGCCCGCCCGCATGACCGCCGCCTTCGCCATGTCCCTCACCGCCCATGCCGTGGGCCTTGGCCACTTCCTCCGCGCTTTCGCCCGCGAGGACGAGGACAGGCTTGTTGGGATCTTCCTTGGGCCCTTCTTCCTTGGCGCTGAAGAAACCGGCGGCGTAGAGCCCGCCAGCCGTGCCCGCCCCCCCTAAGACGAGCGCGGCGGCGGCCAGCAGGATCATCTTCATGCCCCCGCCCTTTTTCTTCTTCGCCTTCGCCTCGTCGCTCATCTGCTAGTCCCCCGAATATCCTGAAACCTATGCGTACCGCGCGCGCGCCCGATCATGGGCGGCAGGCTGCGCATCCGCATGGTTAAGAACGGCAGGATCGCCGGAGCCTTTAGGGCCAAAACCGTTATTTTCGCGCCCCTGCCAGCGATTTTGCTGACCCTGGGGCTGGCCCATATTCTGGCCGCCATTCTGCGCCCAACCAGAGGTTTGAGAGCCCTGTTGCGAGGGTTGCTGTTGCTGTTGAGACGACGACTGATTAGCGGTTTCGGCGCGGTGCGCCTCGGCGATGGCGGGCGCGCGTTCGACCTTCACCTCGGCGATGCGGACGGCGGCGAGACCTGCGTCAAGCTTCAGCCGGTCGCTATCCTGCCGCAAGGCCATTTCCGCCGCCTCGTTGGCAACGGTCAGGCTGACGGCAGCGCCATCCGTGTCGTGGCGGATGTCCACCTGCACGGCGCCAAGATGATGCGTATCGATCTGGAAACGTCCCTGCGCGCCATTGGCCGATAGCCCAGCGATGTCGCGGGCAAGCCCGTCGATCCATTGTCCCGACACGCCCATATCGACGACCTGCGCGCCAAGGCTGGCGGAGAGATCGGGCGACGGCAAAACTGGGGCCGCAGCGGCTACGGGAGAACTATTCACTTGCGGAACGGTGACAGCAGGCGCGGTCGGAGCCACATCAGCAGGCGACGGAGCCATTGACGGGTCGAATGCCGGTTCAACCTGGCGAGTTGGGGCATCAGCCTTCGCCTGAACAGCGGCGGAAACCTGTTCGCCGACGCGCACGGACGCGCCAGTCTGGCGGGCGGCGACCTGTTCGCGCACGATTTGCAGAAGAGCGATTGCTTCCGCCTTCATCGGCTTGCCGTGGAGGACCGGCGCTGCTGGCAAGGCAAGTTCGGGCGCCGGAATATCTTCTGCCGTAGCGCTTCCAGGCGCGTCGGGAGCCGCCGAGGGGCGCTTGTTGTCGCTCAGCCTGGTTCGCTGGTCAGCGGCGATCTGTTCAGGCGCGCTCTCGACTGGCGCAGGAGCAGCCGGGCGCGGCAATGGCACAGCTACCGTCATGACGGCCGCCACGTCTGGCGCGGCTGCGACGGGTTCGGTGCTGTCGGCTGGCGCCTGGGTCGCGGGTTCAGCAGTGACCGGCGGAACGATGGCAGCTGCTGCTGCCACGGGCTGCGGCACTGACGCTGAAGGCGCAGCATCTTGCTCGGTGCGTTCGACCTTCGCCTTTTGCTTTGGCGGTGATTTGGTCTCGGTCGGAGCGGCTTCCTCTCCGACGGGCGTCAGCGGGTCTGGATCAGCTTCGCCTTTATGAGCGGCCGGGTGCGGCTTCGGCGACTGAACGGGCGGGGTTGCTTGCTCCGGTAAAGCTGCCTCGGGCTGGACAGGCGTCTCACCGGGCGCTCCGGCCTGTGGCGGAATGGGTGCTTCGTCCGGGAAGCCCGCCTCGGGCTGGACCGGGAGTTGTGCAGGCTCGACCTGCGGCCCTGACGGAGCGTCGGCAAGCTGCTTGACGAGCCCGAGCGCACGGCCAGGCGGCAATTGCGACGGCAAGGATTTGCCGGCGGCGACCGCGATCGCGAGACCGTGCGGCACATGGCCATGTGCAGGCTTGGCCTCCGGCTGACCGATGTTCACTGGCAAATCGGGGGTGGCGACAGCTGCATCCTGCCCCTCAACTGGCGGGAGTTCGGACGCTGTGGCCGGGGCAGATGCTCCGCCAATCTGCGGCACGGCGGGGGCAACGGCGCTCTCTTCTGCCATGGTGCCGTCGAGCAGCGCGGCGAAGTCGGCCATGTCGCCAGGCGCGGCAGGCTGTGCCGCCGCAACGCCCGGCGAGGCCGAGGAAAAGAGCAGTGCCTTCAGGCTGGAAAGCATGTTCATCTCATACATCTCCTGTCCGCTGCATCCGGCGGTAGCGCGGCAGGGCCGCCAGCTTGGTTTCCCGCCATTCCTCCAGGTCCGCGCGGGCGCGGTCCTTGAGCTTTTCGGCGATCTCGCGGTCCCGATTGGCCGCGAGGGTTAGGCCTTCCTTAGCCTCGACCTTGCGGCGCGCATCGTAGAGCGCGCCATCCAGCTGACGGCCAGCCTGCTCAAGCCGGCCAGCAAGTTCCTGCATCGCTGCAAAATTCGCGCCAGTTGCCATGCCGGGGTCGGAAAAAAGATCATTCCGCACCTTGCGCAGCCTGTCGGCATTGCGTTCGATGCCATCCGCTTCGTCACGCGCGCGGGCGGTTTCAGCGACAGCCATGGCGTGCTGGACATGGCGCACGCGCAGCACGCGCTGGCGGGTCTTGAGCGCGCCGTTCATGCGCCAAACTCAGCGATCAGAGCGCCCGCACTGGTGTCGAGGTCGATGAAGCTTTTCTGGTCCTGCCGGATGAAGTCGAGGATTTCCTGGCGGCGCTGCACCGCTTCGTCGATCACCGGATCGTTGCCGGGGCGGTAGGCGCCCATCAGGATAAGGTCGCGATTTTCCTCATAGGCGGCCCAGAGGCGGCGGTAGGACGCGGCGGCCATGCGATGTTGGTCGGGCACAACATCGGCCATCACGCGCGAGAGGGACTTGCCGATATCGATGGCCGGGAAGATCGCCTGCTCCGACAGATGGCGCGAGAGGACGAAGTGGCCATCCACGATGGCGCGGGCGGCGTCCACGATCGGATCGTCAGTGTCGTCGCCATCTGCCAGCACAGTGTAGAGCGCAGTGATGGAGCCGCCGGTGCGGGCGTCCACCCCTGCCCGCTCGACGAGCCGAGGGATCAGCGCGAGCGCAGAGGGCGGATAACCCTTCATCGCGGGCGGTTCACCAAGCGCCAGCCCGATCTCACGCTGGGCATGGGCGCAGCGAGTCAGGCTGTCGATGAGGAGCAGCACCTTCTTGCCGCGCGCGCGGAAATATTCGGCGATGGCGGTGGCGCGGGCGGCGGCGCGCAGGCGCAGCACCGGGGGATGGTCGGCCGGCACGGCGACGACGATCGACTTGTGCATCGCGCCCTTGAGCTTGGTTTCGAGGAAGTCGCTGACCTCGCGGCCGCGTTCGCCGATCAAGCCCGCGACCACGATGTCGGCTTCGGCGCCCTGAATCATCTGGCCCATGAGGACCGACTTGCCGACGCCCGAACCGGCGATGATGGCGATGCGCTGACCCCGACCAGCGGTGAGCAGCGCGTTGACGGCGCGGACGCCCAGGTCGAACGGTTCGGTGACACGGCCCCGGTCCAGGACATTGCCCTTAACGCCATTGAGCGGCCAGTTGCCGCCCGCGATGATCGGGCCCTTGCGGTCGAGCGGCTGGCCCATGGCGTCGATGACGCGGCCGATGAGGCCCTCGCCCACCTGCACCATGTTCGCCTGGCTGTCCGGCTCTACCCGCGCGCCATTTTCGAGCGGCACATCATTGTCGAGCGGAACCAGCAACGTCTTGTCGCCACGAAAGCCGACGACTTCAGCACGGCAGATCGAGCCATCCGACGCGATCACCTTCGCGCCCGCGCCGATCGGCTTGCGAAAGCCGGTGACCTCCAGCATGCCCGCGTCATGGCTGACCAGGCGGCCGACATGGCGAGGGGCGCGGTTCTGGACTTGCAGATGGTCGAACAGGCTTTCGGCCTGGGCGAGCGCGGCCTTGATCATGCCTTTCCTTCCATATCGTCCATCAGCGCGCGCAGGCGCGACAGGCGCACGTCCGGGCCATCCTCGACCCAGCCGTCGGCGGTTTCAAGGCGGACGCAGCCGCGATGCATGGCGGAATCAGCAACCAGCTTGAGCCCGATCGTCTCGCCGTCCAGCATCGCCACATCTTCAGGGTGCAGGTGCAGTGCGCTCTTGTCCTCATTATCCTCGATGAAGGCCGCGACCGTATCACAGCGCTGGACCAGCCGCTCGAGATCGATCTCCACTTCTCCGACAATCTGCTCGACCAGCCGGACGACCGTGGCCGACAACATGGTGGACAACATGCCACTGGGCGCGGGCGACAGATTTTCCAGCGCTTCGGCAAGGCGGGCGCGCGCTTCGGCATCGGCGGCGGCGGCATCGCCGACCACCCGGCATCCTTCATCGAAGCCAAGTGTGAAGGCCTCCATCCGCGCCTGCTCGATAATGTCCTCATCGGTCATGGCGGGCGCGATGTCATGCATCGCCCTGCCCGATCCGACTGGCCCGTCGGAATAGAGGCTGCGGAAGCTGCCGTTCTTCACCTGGCTCATGCCGCCCAGGGGGATGCTGGAGGCGTCCCGGCTGCTGCTTGCGTCCCAGACCTTAAACAAAGTCATTCCCCTTGCCGCCCAGCATGATCGTACCTGCGTCGGCCATGCGGCGCGCGGTGGCGATGATGAGCTTTTGCGCCTCCATCACCTCGGCGAGGCGGATGGGGCCGCGTTCCTCGATCTCGTCGGCAATCGCCTGCGCCGCGCGGGCGGACATGGCGCCGAAGATCTTGCCCTTGAGCATCTCGTTCGCGCCCTTCAGCGCCACGACCAACACGCTGCTGTCGATGGTGCGCATCAGTGTGCCCATATTCTTGTCATCCATGTCGATCAGGTTATCGAACACGAACATCTCTTCTTCGATGGTCTGCGCGATCATCTTGTCGCGCTTGGCCACCGCCTTCATGATCCGCTGCTCATTTTCCTTGCGGACATTGTTCATGATGGCGGCCGCTTCGATCGTGCCACCGCGCTGGGATGCTGCGCCCTGCTTCTTCGCGGTCGATCCGCGCAACAGCAGTTGTTCCAGGTCATCAAGCGCTTCGTTCGACACCAGGCCGAGCGTTGCGATGCGATAAACGATCTCTTCCTGATATTCGGCCGGAAGCAGTTGCAGCACATCGGCGGCTACTGGCGCTTCCAGATGGGCAAGGACGATCGCCATGATCTGCGGATGCTCCGCCTCGATCAGCGACGCCACTTCCTTGGCGTCCATCCATTTCAGCATTTCCAGTTGGGTGGAGCGGGTCGGCGGCGTGATGCGCGCCAGGATGGTTTCCGCGCGTTCCTCGCCCAGCGCCTTGGTCATCGCACCGCGGATGTGGCGGGTCGCGCCATAGCCGATGGTGGTGCGCTTCTTCGCCTTGGTGACGAAATGGTCGAGCGCTTCATTCACTTCCTCGACCGCCACGTCAGCGACATCATACATCGCGTAGCCGAGCTGGCGGACTTCGTCGGGTTCCAGGCGCGAGAGGATTTGCGCGGCCTCATCCTCGTCGAAGAGCATCAGCAGGACGGCAGCGGCGGCGCTGCCCTTGATGATGGCAGGAGCTTCAGCGGCCTCAGCCATTGTCCTTCTTCCCTTCCTTCAGGAGGTCGCGGACGACAAGGGCGGCGCGATCGGGATCCTGCTTCACGAAGTTGCGGATGAGGTCGGCGCGCTGCGCATAGTCATAGGTGGAGGAGATCATGTCGAGCGTGACCGCTTTGCTGCCGTCAGGCGCAATTGCGGACTGCTTAGTGATCTCGGACGAGATTTCACGGCCGATCTTCTGGCCATTGGCGGCCATGTCGGCGGCTGCGGCTTCCTGTGCGGCGGCGCGGCGCTTCAGCAGCGGGCGGCCGATGCCAAAGATGACGAGCAGCGCGACAGCGAGCGCGGAGAGGTTGCGCACCAGCGGAGAGACCCAGTCGGCTTCGTACCAGGGGGCTTTGACTTCTTCGGCCTTGACGAAGCTGCGCGAGGAGAGCGCGACCACGTCGCCACGCTGCTGATCGAAGCCAACCGCGCCCTTCACCAGCGCTTCAAGGGCGGCGATTTCCTGTGCCGAGCGGGGCTTACCGTCAGCGCCATTATCCAGCGCGACGGCGACGGACAGACGCTTCACCGTGCCGATGGCGTCCTTGGTCACGGACACTTCGCGGCCGAGCTCGAAGCTGCGGTTGAAGGTTTCCTCGGTCTTCATCGGCGCGCTGGGCGGGGTTGCGGGCTGGTTGGCCTGCGTACCTTGGCTGACGGCCTGACCGTTGGGGTTGGTCTGGGTCACGGTCGGGTTGACCGGCGCCTGGTTGCTGAGCGCGCCGGGCACGCCGCTTGCCTCGCCGCCAGCACCCTGACCGCGCGGGTCGGATGCCCAGGTGCCCTGCTCTGTGCGAAGGCGGGCTTCGTCCTGCGGGAAGGTTTCGCGTGTCGCCTGACGCTCGGCGAAATTGAGTTCGGCGCGGACCTCGGTCGAAAATTTGCCGTCGCCCAGGATCGGGGTCAGCAGCGCGATTACGGACTGGCGATAGCGATCCTCGATCTTGCTCTGCACCGCCAGCTGACGGTCGTCGGCGGCATTGCCGTCATTATTGCTGAGCAGGCGGCCATTCTGATCCACCAGCGAAATCTGGTCGGGGCTGAGTTCCGGCACCGAAGACGCGACGAGGTGAACGATCGCGCTCACCTGCGCATCGGTCAGCGTGCGGCCGGACGCCAAACGCAGCATGATCGATGCCGACGGCTTGGCCCGTTCACGCAGGAAGACGCTGGGCGGTTCGACGGCGAGGTGGACCTTCGCGCTCTCGACGCTGTCGATCGCCTCGATCGTGCGGGCAAGGTCCATTTCGCGGGCCGAACGGAGCTTTTCGCCCTCGACGGCGCGGCTGGCGCCCATTGGCAGGCTGTCGATCATGCTGTTGCCGTCGGGCGCGCTCTTGGGCAGGCCCTGCGCGGCGAGCATCATCTTCGCCTTGAAATAATCATCCTCGGCGACGGTCATCGCACCGGAGTTGTCGAAGTCATAAGCCAGGCCATTCTGGTCCAGCACCTGCGCCACGGCCGACTTGTCGGCATCGGGCAGGCCACGGAACAGGTCGCGCTGCGGCGGTTCGCGCAGCGCCAGCCAGGCAGCGCCAGCCGTAGCGACGACGCCCAGCAGGCCGAGCAGCGGAAGGCTCTTCGCCACCGCGGGCTGCTTGATGAAGCCGGTGAAGCGCGCCTTCAGCGCATCGGCGCCCTTCGCGCCACCGAAACCGGCGGAGCTGGTGGCGGGGAGAGCGGCAGCGCCGCCATCGAGGGTGAGTGCGTTCTCGCTCATGGTTTATACCGGCATGCTCATGATGTCCTTGTAGGCGGACAGGAGTTTGTTGCGGACCTGAAGGGTCGCCTCGAAGCTGACCGATGCCTGCTGCTTAGCCAGCATGACGGCGGCGATGTCGGTCGTTTCGCCCCGTTCGAAGGCGGAGGCCGCCTCGCCTGCCTGGCTTTGCAGGCCGTTGACCTGCTGAAGCGCGGAGTTGAGCGCTTCGGTGAAGCCGCCGGGCTTGGTGCCCTCGGCCCCGCCGACACCTGCGCCACCGCCGACCGTACCCGTCTGGGCGACGTCGCGCAGGGCGGCGTTCTTCTGGAGGATGGCGTTGCGGATCGCCATCACGCTGTCAGTCGGGGAAATGCTGGTCATGCCCTACCTCCCTCAAGCCGCTGCAAGTTCGCGCATCTCGGCAAGCCGATAGCGCAGAGTGCGTTCTGAAATGCCGAGCTTCGCGGCGGCGGCGGCGCGGTGGCCGCCCGTCTCTCGCAGCGCGGCGCTGATGGCGTCCAGCTTGGACTGGCGAGCAACGTCGCGCAGGCTGATCGTCCCGGCGGGCGCAGGCTGATCATCGACGACGCGCAGCTTCGGCGCTCCTGCGATGTGCAGGTCTTCGGCCTCGATCCGGTCGCCTTCGCGCAGCACGATGGCGCGTTGGAGGACGTTGCCGAGTTCACGGGCATTGCCGGGCCAGGCATGAGCGGCGAGCTTGTCCAGCGCAGCGGCGGTCGGCCAGACGAAATCCTGATGGCGCAACAGCATGGCGGCGGCGATGGCAGTCACATCGCCAACGCGCTCGGCAAGCGGGCGCAGCTCCAGCGGCATGACGTTGAGGCGCCAGTAGAGGTCTTCGCGGAAGCGCCCGGCGGCGACTTCGGCGGCGAGGTCGCGGTTGCAGGCAGCGATGATGCGGACATTGACCGGCACCGGATGGGTCGCGCCGACGGGGAGGACTTCGCCTTCCTGCAGCGCGCGGAGCAGCTTCGCCTGAAGCGCGAGCGGCAGTTCGGCGATCTCGTCCAGGAACAGCGTTCCGCCGTCAGCGGCGAGGAACAGGCCGTCCGATGCATTGGCTGCGCCCGTAAAGCTTCCCTTCTTGTGGCCAAACAGCATCGCTTCCATCATCGTTTCGGGAAGCGCGGCGCAATTGACGGCGATGAAATCGCGTGAGGTGCGGCCTGACTGTGCGTGGAGGAAGCGGGCCATGCCCTCCTTGCCGGTGCCGGTGTCACCCTGGATCAGCACAGTGGCGTCGCTGCGGGCTACACGGCCTGCGAGCGTCATCAGGCGGGTGCTGGCACTATCACCCACAGCCGGAACGCTCGCCGGGCGGGCCAGCTCAGCGATCAGGGCGAAGGCGAAGCTCATATCCTCGATGCCGAAAGCCACGCGGGCAGGCAGGCCATTGGCGGCAGGCACCAGCGATGGCACGCCGTCGATCAGGTTGATCAGAATGTCGCGGTGGGTGGCGTGGCCGATCTCCGTCGCCAGCAGCACGCGGCGCTCATCACGCTCACGCGGGCTCTGCGCATCGACGATGCGTACCATGTAAAAGGCATTTTCCAGCCAGTGCTGCAAACCCGGTACAAGCGCGCAGACACCTCGGCTCACGTCAAGCGATGACATGACAGTCCCATCCATTTTTGGCTGGCTTGTGCCCCGCACGCCCCAACCCCCTTCGATGCTCTAAAAATGCCGTCGCATGGTTATCATCTGGTTAATGCGGCAATTACCTTGCCGGTCGGCGGCAATTTTCTTCCGTTTTGCCGCCGCTTCAGGGCGGCTTCTATATGAGGCGCGCGCGTACAAGCCGCAGATTCGCGCGCTTTTTGAACTTTTCTCAAAAAAAATGCGCTCGGCCCTAAAAGCTTTTTTCGCGCCGCCGTTATCCCCTTTCGAGGCCGCAAGCAGCCTGATGGCAGCGACCTGATAGGACATAGAAAGGGAATATCATGACTGTTATCGGAACCAACACTTCTGCTCTGCGCGCCGCCAATGCTTCGGCTCTCGCAGGCAAATCGCTGAGCACCGCCATGGAGCGTCTGTCGAGCGGCAAGCGCATCAACAGCGCGAAGGACGACGCAGCAGGCCTCGCGATCAGTTCGCAGATGACCTCGCAGATCAAGGGCATGACCCAGGGCATTCGCAACGCCAATGACGGCATCTCGCTGGCTCAGACGGCGGAAGGCGCTCTCGGCGAAGTCACCAACATGCTGCAGCGCATTCGCGAACTGGCTGTCCAGTCGAAGTCAGAAACCTATTCTGATACCGACCGCGACAACTTGAACGCTGAAGTGACTGCGCTGAAAACCCAGATCACCAATGTTCTCACCACTACTGAATTCAATGGCGTTCGAATTTTCAATAGCGTTGCGGCTGGTACGGCTGGCTATACGGCTCAGGACCCCGACGTCACCATTCAGGCAGGCGCAAACGCCAGCGACACTGTCAAGATTAGCTTTACCGCTTTGGCGGACCTGCCCACTGCGACATCCGTAGACACGGCCGCTCTCGCAGCGACAGCAATGAGCAACATCGACACCGCGCTGACAGCGGTCGCAACAACCCGCGCTTCGCTCGGTGCCGCTCAGAACCAGCTGGAATCGACGGTTAACAGCCTGACCAACAACATCACCAACCTGTCTGACGCCAAGAGCCGCATCGAAGACGCCGACTTCTCGGCCGAAACGACCGCCCTCGCCAAGGCGCAGATCCTGAACCAGGCTTCGACGGCGATGCTCGCTCAGGCGAACCAGAGCCAGCAGAATGTCCTGAAGCTGATCCAGTAATCTGGACAAGCGACCTCGAATTGACAGGCGGGGTATTGGTCACCTGACAGCCAGTCATGGGAACCCGGCGCATCAACAGTCCCCACCGCGCCGGGCAACCACCTTCGATCGAACGGCCAGCATATCGAAGCCTCCGTCCCCCCGGGCGGAGGCTTCACCGCATTTCGGGCTGCCAAGGCTTGCATTATGCGATCATGCGCCCATCATTACGGCCATGATGAATATCGACCGCCGCGCGCTGATCGGCGCATCAGGCGCTGCCCTCCTCCTCCCCGGAACCGCGCTTGCCCAGCAAGCAGGGGAGCGCTTTTCCTGGGACATGGTGATCGCCCGCGCCCGGAGCCTTGCGCGGCAGCCCTACCGGGAGACCCCGCATCATCCCGGCGCCCGAAAGGTCGATTATGACGCCCTCTACAAGGCGCGCTTTCGCGAGGACCGGACGATCTGGGGCAAGCTTCCCGGCGATACGGGCGTGCAGCTTTTCCCTTTGAGTGCGTCGGCCGAACAGCCGGTCGAGATCGCGCTGGTGGAAAATGGCCGCGCGACGCCGCTGCGCTATGATCCCGACATGTTCGACGCGCCTGCCGATAACGCCGTGCGACAGCTGGGGCCGAACGCAGGCTATGCGGGCTTTCGCGTCATGAACGCAGCGCGCGACGGCGACTGGCTGTCTTTCCTGGGGGCAAGCTATTTCCGTTCGCCCGGCGCGACCAAGCAATTCGGCCTGTCCGCCCGCGCCATCGCGATCAACACAAGCATACAGGGCAAGGAGGAATTCCCCCGCTTCACCCATTTCTGGCTGGAGCGCACGGGGCCGAGCAGCCTTACCATCTACGCCCTGCTGGACGGCGCATCGATCACCGGCGCCTATCGCTTCATGACCGAACGAACGGCGCAGGGCGTGCGGCAGGATGTCGATGCAGCGCTGTGCGCGCGCCGCCCCATCGCGGAGCTGGGCCTGATGCCGATGACCAGCATGTTCTGGTATGATCAGGCGAGCCGCGCGTCGCGCACCGACTGGCGGCCGGAGATTCATGATTCCGATGTGCTGGCGATCGGCAGCACGGACGGCACGACCCATGCGCGTCCGCTCATCAATCCCACCGCACCGCGTGTCGATGCCTTTGCCGAGCGCAATCCCAAGGGTTTCGGCTTGATACAGCGCGACCGCAATTTCGACCATTATCAGGATGATGGCGTCTTCTATGAGCGCCGCCCTTCACTCTGGGCGTCGCCGCGGAGGCCATTCGGCGCGGGGCAGGTACGGCTCTACGAATTTCCCACGACCAGCGAATATGTCGATAATGTCTGCGCCTATTGGACACCTGCAGCAGCCGTTCGCGCGGGCAGCCGGATCGACGCCAGCTATCGGCTCGACTGGTCATCGGCAGGAGGGCCAGCGAAGAACATCGCGGTGCTCGACAATGTGTGGACGGGTCAGTCGGGTGAAGCTGGCGTGGACCGGCTGATCCTGGATTTCTCGGGCGTCGCTAAGGATGCGCGGCCGGACATCTGGGTCGATATGGCTGGCGCTGCGCTTGTCAGGAAGGGGGGATACCCTGTCCTGCATCAGCCTGGCCTGTTTCGTGTCGCACTCGACCTGCGCCGTGAAGGCGGCAAGGCGGCCGATATCCGAGTCCAGCTTCGCTCGAACAATGCGGCGTTGAGCGAATATGTGCATTATCCGCTGGGCGCTTGAGGGAACCGGCGGTGACCGGGCGCTTTGTTGCGTCCGTTGAAATTGTGAAACGGACTGAATGAGATGACGGTCAGCGGGCAGACGAGCAGCGACGAGGGGCAAGCGCCCCTGCGCGCCTTTGAGCATGTGCCCGCCGAAATGCCGATCGCCATGCCGGAGCAGGATTTCAGCGAGCATCCGCGCGACTTCCCGCACCGGCCGCTGAACATCGACCAATGGGCGCGGCGCATGCTCGTCGTCCTTTTGGCCTTGCTGCCCGCCTCCATGGCCGCCCATGAGATGCGGCGGTCGATCGGCCTGGACGGCATATCCCTGTGGGAGGGCGTCTATCTTACCCTCTTCATTCCGCTGTTCGCCTGGATCGCCTTTGGCTTTGCGACCAGCCTGATCGGCTTCCTGATCCTGACGATGAGCAAGGGATCGGCCGCCCAGCCCTACCGCACGTCCTTTGCGACGCCGCTCAAGGGGCGCACGGCCATATTGCTGCCTGTGTGCAACGAAGATTTCCTGGGCGTCATGGGTCGCCTGTCCATCATGGAGCGCTCGCTGGCGCAAGTGATGGGCAATGAACGCTTCGAATTCTTCATCCTGAGCGATTCCAACCCCGCGAACGGAGAGATCGAGCGCAAAACCTATATGGAGATGCGCAAGGGTTTCTCGCGGCCGGTGCATTACCGCCGCCGCGCGCTCAACATCGGCCGCAAACCCGGCAATATCGCGGAATGGGTGCAGCGGTTCGGCGGCGGCTATGACTATATGATCGTGCTTGACGCAGACAGCGTGATGAGCGGCCAGACCATGGCCCGCTTGGCGCTCGATATGGAGCGGCATCCGCATGTCGGCCTGATCCAGACCGTCCCGACGATCGTTGGCGCATCCACTTTCTTCGCGCGCTGGCAACAGTTCGCCAGCCGCCTCTTTGGCCCCATCTCTGCGGCCGGCATGATCTGGTGGGCGGGATCGGAAGGCATGTTCTGGGGGCATAATGCGATCCTGCGGACCAAGGCCTTCGCCCAGAGTTGCGGCCTGCCCGAACTGGCCGGGCGCGCGCCATTCGGCGGGCATATCATGAGCCATGACATGATCGAGGCCGCGCTGCTGCGACGCCGGGGCTGGGACGTGCACATGGTCATGGCGGACGACAGTTTTGAAGAGTTTCCTCCGTCCCTCCCCGACCTCGCCACCCGTGACCGGCGCTGGTGCCAAGGCAATATCCAGCATGTGCCGCTGATCCCCAAGATCAGGGGATTGCATCTGGTCAGCCGCTTCCAGCTGCTGGTCGGCGCGTCGGCCTATTGCACATCGCCGCTCTGGCTGGCGCTGCTGCTGGTGGTGCTGGGCGGCGCACTGGCTGGCGTCTGGCCGCCGAGCGCGATCCTGCCCTCGGGCGGGCTGCTGGCGCTGACGGCCGTGCTGCTATTCGGACCGAAACTGCTGGCGATGGGATGGGCGATGGCCGATCCGGCGCGGCGCATCGGCTTTGGTGGAGCCGCACGCATGAGCCGGGGCGTCTTCGCGGATATCGCGCTCTCGATCCTGATGGCGCCGGTCAGCATGCTCACGCAGACCATCAACCTCTTCGGCATCCTCATGGGCCGCAAAAGCAGCTGGAGCGGCCAGGTGCGCGATCGCGACGGCCTGTCGATCACGGGCGCGATCTGGCTGTTCAAATATCATATCATGCTTGGCGGCTTGCTGACCGCATTGGCGATCAAGGGCGGCACGTCGGTCGGCTGGATCATACCGGTGGTTGCGGGATTGGTCCTGGCCCCGTTCCTGGCGGCGTTCACGGCGCGCAAGGATCTGGGGCACAAGGCTGAACGCAACGGACTGTTCCAGGTGGCAGAGCCTTGGTGGCGGGCAAAAGGCTATCGCGCGCCGCATTATCCCGAGCAGGCGGCGGGCATGGCTCCGCTACAGCAGGCGATTGCCAACGATCGCTCATAGATTCCGTCATGCCAGCGCATGCTGGCATCTCGGGCCCGACGTTCAATCAAGCCTCACGAGATCCCAGTCTTCGCTGGGATGACGCTGTAAGTTAATCCCACTCGCGCAATTTCTCGCGCAGCTTGTCCAGCGCCGCCTTCTTAATCTGGCACACGCGGGCCGCGCCGATGTCGAGCGCCTGGCCGATTTCCTCGAGATTCAGTTCCTCGACGAAGTAGAGTTGCAGCACCAGAGCTTCCCGCTGCGGCAGTTCGCCTATGCAGCTGGCGAGCGCGGCCTTGAGCGACTCCCGCTCCATAATGTCATCGGCGCGGTCTTCGACATCGGCGAACCACATGGACTGGTCGGAATAAACCTCGTCCATGCTGGTGTGCTGCACCATCTCGCAACTATCGGCGAGTTCGCGATAGGCGGCAGCTTCCATGCCCAGCTCATTCGCCATTTCGGCTTCCAGCGGCGCTCGGCGCAATTGCTGTTCCAACCGATTGCGCACGGCGGCGAGTTGCTTGCGGTTTGCCATCGCCGACCGGGCAATCGTCGCGCCGCGCCGCAGATGATCGATCATCGCCCCACGGACGCGCATCTGCGCATAGGACGCAAAGCCAAGGCCCCGATCCTCGAAGCCATTGGCCGCCTCGACCAGCGCGACCATGCCGATCTGCAGCAAATCCTCGACCTCCACCGCGCTCGATACGCGGCCATGCACATGCCAGGCAATCTTGCGCACCAGCGGCATATAGCGGCGGGCGAGCTGCTCTGGACTATTGTTCGACCGGCCGTAGGTGTTGGCGTCGGAACCGGCGATGACCTTCTTCATGAACATGGGTCAGTTATCCTCAGGCGACGCGTTCGCGAGTGGGAAGCGGATCGTGGCGCGGCGCGGGCCGCTGTTCGCCGCCGACTACCGCGACGACCTCCACGCCCTTGCCATCGGGAATTTCCAGGAAGGACAGCACCGGCGTTTCGGGCAGGTGCGGCTTGAACAGGCGGGCGAGCGCGCGGCGCGCGACGGGCGAGGTCACGATGGCGAAGTTGCGCGCCTGCCCCATGATCGGGCGGGCCGCCTGCACCACCGATTCGATGATGCGGTTGGCGAGCGCCGGTTCGATCGGATGCTTGGCATCGCCAGCAACGCGCATCGCCTGGGCGAGCAGCGCTTCAAGATCGCCGTCGAGCGTTATGACGGGGAGCGGCATCTTCACGGGCACAAGGCCCTGGATGATCAGCGCGCCGATCCGCTGGCGGACGGCCTCCACCAGCTGCTCATGGCTCATGTCGGGCCGTGCGGCATCGACCATAGCCTCGCAAATCCGGCGGAAGTCCTTGAGCGCAATGCCTTCGGAGAGCAGCGCGCGGCATAGCGCCGAAATCTGCGTCAGGCTCAGCGTGCCGGGCGTCAGGCCATCGACCAGCTGCGGTGCGGCGTCCTTCAGATTGTCGAGCAGCTTGCGCGCTTCGTCCAGGCCGAACATCTCGCTCGCGTTCATCGCGATCAGCTGGTTGAGGTGCGTCGCGACCACCGTCGGCGGATCGACCACGGTATAGCCAGCAACCACCGCCTCGCTGCGCTTGGCAGGCGAAATCCAGACGGCATCGAGGCCGAATGTCGGGTCCTTCGCCTCGCGGCCGGACACCACGCCCTCCAGCGCGCCACTGTCGAGCGCCAGCAGGTCGTCGGGGAAAATCTCATCCTCGCCAACGACGACGCCAGCGATGGTGATGCGATATTGATTGGGTTCCAGCGCCAAATTGTCCTTCACCCGCACCATCGGCACGACGAAGCCCAACTCCTTTGACAGCTGGCGGCGGATGCCTGTGATGCGGGCCATCAGCGGCGCGCCCTTGCGCTCATCGACCAGCGAAATGAGGCCGTAGCCGATCTCTAGGCCCAGGATCGCGCCGTCCGACACGTCGTTCCATTCGATCAGCGCCGGGTTGGCCGGTTCCGGCATCGGCGCGGGCTCAGCAGCCTTGGCCTTTGCCGTCTTGCGCAAGTGCCAGGCGATATAGCCTGCGAGCGCTGCGGCGGGCAGAATGATCATGTGCGGCATGCCGGGCAGGATGCCGAGGAAGGTCAGGATCGCGGCGACCGGCGCCCAGGCCTTGCTCGATCCGAACTGGCCGGTGATCTGGTTCGACAAATCGTCTTCGCTGCCGACGCGGGTGACGATGGCCGCCGCTGCGATCGACAGCAGGAGCGCCGGAACCTGCGCCACCAGCGCGTCGCCGATCGCGAGCACGATATAGGTCTGCGCAGCCTCGCTCATGGACAGGCCATGGCTGACAACGCCCAGGATGATGCCGCCGACGATGTTGATGGCAAGGATCAGGATGCCCGCGACCGCGTCACCCTTCACGAATTTCGAAGCACCGTCCATCGATCCGTAAAAGTCCGCTTCGGTCGCGACTTCGCGACGGCGCGCCTTTGCTTCTTCCGGCGTCAGCAGACCGGCGTTCAAGTCGGCGTCGATCGCCATCTGCTTGCCGGGCAAGGCGTCCAGGGTGAAGCGCGCGCTGACTTCCGACACGCGGCCCGCGCCCTTGGTGATGACCACCAGGTTGATGATCATCAGGATCGCGAAGACGAAAATGCCGACGACATAGTCGCCGCCGATCAGGAAGTGGCCGAACGCTTCGATGACATGCCCCGCCGCGTCCGATCCTTCATGCCCCTGCACCAGCACGACGCGAGTCGATGCGACGTTCAGCGCCAACCGAAGCAGGGTCGCGAACAACAACACCGTGGGGAAGCTGGAGAAGTCGAGCGGCTTAGCGGCATTGAGCGCCACCATCAGCACGGCCAGCGAAATCATGATGTTGGTGATGAAGCCCAGGTCCAGCATGAACGCGGGCACCGGCACCATCATGAACAGCACGACCATCAGCGTCGCGATGGGCAGCACGGCCCCCTTGGCGGCGCTCATCCAGATCTTCGCTTTGACTTGGGCGGGAGTCATAGGTGGCCGTTACCTTCCGAGGGTGGCGAGCATGAGATAGGCGAGACGCGCGGTTTCCGGCTGCGGCTTGATGCTGACATCGGCCGCATTGGCGAGGCGCTGGGTTTCGATCCGCACATAGTCGGCGGGCTGCACCGTCTTCGCGCCTTCGGGCAGCCCAGCGTCCGAACCATTGGACGCATATTGGATGGGTCCGGTGTTGATCGAATCGACCCCGCGCTGAAGCTTTGACTGGAAGCGGTCGCGGATTTCGGCGAAGCTGCGGGGGCTGCCGGAGCGATCATAGAAGATCGAACGGTTCGCCCGCGCGGCGGCGGGGAACATGGACGCGGCCGTCGCATTGGGCGCGCGATCATGCACGGACAGGAACTTGCTCGCGCCACCGACGCCCAGGAAGTGGGCGAGGTAAAGATCCACCGGCTCAGCCTCACGACCAAGGCGCTGTTCCAGATAAGCCTTGTTATCGGCAGCATGCTGTGCGGCCATGACAGACGCCGTCTCGGGATGCTTGCGCAGCTCGAGGATTTGCTGCCGCAATTCAGGGTCGGCGACATAATAGCGGCCATTCTGGCCCCGGCTGATCGAATCGGCCGCCCAGCCAAGCCCATATTCGCTGCCATGCTTGTCGATGACGGCGAGCCAGCTCTGGTCGATAAATTGATAAAGGCCCGTCGCCGAGGATGTGCTCGCGCGCGCCGTGGGATTGAGGCTGCTTTCGATCTTGGCCTGGCCGAGCAGATAGGCGAAGTCCACGCCCGTCCTGCGGCTCGCCATGGCGATCGCGTTGGTCACGCGATTTCCGGTCGAAGCGCCTGTTGCTGCTATGTCTGCAAAAGCCGACAAATGAAAAATCCCCGTTGGTACCGGGGCCCATTAGAGCAAGGGTTATGCCAAGATTTGGTTAACGCGCGCTCCATAAATGTTGATGGGGCGTTGAGGATGCAAAGAAAAAGGCGCTCTAGGGCGCCTGCTTCACAACATCTAAATATACAAAACCGTTCGGGCTGAGCCTGTCGAAGCCCTTTCCTTCTTAAGAAGTAGAGCCCTTCGACAGGCTCAGGGCGAACGGAAGAAGGGTTAAGTCTCAGGCCTTACCGCCCGTAAACCAACGGAGCCTGCGTTGATCCATGCGCCGCCAGCAAGGACAGCCGCTGCCCGGCATGATCGGTCAGCACATTGATCCGCACCCGCGCCGCTTCGATCATCGGCAGCAGCGCCGTAACCTTCTCGCGAATCGCATCATCCGCGCGCCATGCGCCGATCGCTCGCACTGCGGCGGCGCTCCTGCTCACATGGGCGGCGGCGGCGTCGATGGCCGTGACGTCGGTGCCATCGAGCGCGACTCGCAGCTCGTCAAAGGCCGAGAAGAGGTCGTCCAACGCTGCAAGGCCGAGCGGCATGGTAAGCCTTACCCGTTGATCGGCAGGTCGAGCGCAAGCATCTTGTCGGCGATCGCGGCCGGATCGACCGGATAATTGCCCGACGCGATGGCTGCCTTGATTGCAGCGACCCGGTCCATGTCGACCGGCGCGCCTTCCGCAGCCATGCGGGCAGCCGGGCTGGCCGATGCCGAAAATGACGACACGCCTACCGATCCCTTGTCAGAAGAGGCGCGCGTCTTGCCGCTGTCCCGCAACCGGGAAGCCTCTATGGCGGCGCTCATATTCTGGCCGACAGATTTGATCATGGCTTACAATCCTTCACTCGTCCCAACCGTCTATAACGGCAGGGTTCAAAAATCATTAAATCCCGGAATTCGCACAGTGCCCATTTCGACGACCTGCGCCAGAACGGGCGCTGATTTCTTGTCCTCGCGCACCCGAATGGTGTCGCCCACCGCGCCATCTTCATCCGCGATCATCACGCGCGACACGCTGAAGCTCGCATTGCCCGCGATCAGCTGGACCGGGTCGCCCCGCTTTACCACCATGTCGCGCTGAGCCGGGCGAGCGACTACGCCATAGCGCGCAACAGGTGCCGCAGCAGCAGCGCCGCCGCCGCTCAATGGCACGCGAATACGCCAGCCAAGCGCATCGCACTTGACGATCGCCGCGCCGAAAGTCGGCCCTTCCACGCTGGGAGTCACCGGACAGGCCGCCAGCCGCAGCCGCCGGTCAACCGGCGCGATTGGACCGCCCGGCTCGCCGATGTTGGCGCCGACGGTCATCGCGACCAGCCCGTCCAGGCGATCGAGATTTTCGAATTTCTGCTGTGCCAGCGCAGGCTGACCAACTGCTGTGGCCAGCACGGTGGCGGCAAAGAGGGGCAGCTTGTTCACAGCATATCTCCGGATGCGGGCAGATTCATGCCACGCATTAAGCATCGGATATGGCTAACAAGTCGTTAATGCTGCCTGGGCGCGTTCCCGATGCGGATCACCTGGCCCTTGCCCGTGCCGCCATCCATCTGGTCAAGGCCGCGGATGCGAAGCCGCTCGTCCGTCAGCCCCTGCGCCCTCAACTCGCGCGCCACAGCGCCAAGCCGGGCCGCAGCCAAGTCCCAAGGATCGAACCGCCGCCGCGCGGGGTCCGTGCCCAGGCTGCTGATGTCGATGCTGCCGCTACCCGTTCGCACGCCCGCCGCAACCCTGGCGACCGCCGCCCTGCCCTGATCGGACAACAAAGCCTCGTCCGGTAGGAACAACGCCGCCGCGCGCAGCTCCACATCCCTGGCTACCGCGCGCCCGCCAAATTGCTGACGCACCTGCGCCAGCATGGCGTCGCGCTTTTGCCCGCTCGCCTGAAGCAAGATGAAGAAGCCGAGCAGCAGCAACAGCAGGTCGGCAAAGCTCACCGCCCAGCGATTGCGCCGGGCTTGGGACGCAGCGGCCGTCATCACGCGACCTCGCGGATAGCGGCGCGCAGCGTCGTTACATTTTCCCGCCGTGCGATGGAGACCATGCGGCTGGCCGCTTCCTTCTGCCAGGCAAGCTCGCGCTCCGACAAGTCGGCAAGGCGGCTCGCGATCGGAGCGGCGATGACATTGGCGATCACCACGCCGTAAAAGGTCGTCAGCAGTGCGATGGCCATCGACGGCCCCAAAGCCGCGGGATCATCCATCGCTGCGAACATGCCGATCAGGCCCAATATCGTGCCCGCCATGCCTAACGCAGGCGCGGCGTCGGCAATCGACAGCCACACATTGCTCGCACCAGCGTGGCGCCTTGCCCGGTCGGCCAGCGCCTGCGCTGCCCAAATCTCGAACTGTTCGGTCTTTTCGCTGTTGGCGAGACGCCGCGCCGCTTCCGCGAGGAAGGGGTTGGCCGTCTTCACCCGGTCGGTGCAAGCAAGCCCCCGCAGCTGCGCCACCTGGTCGATCTTCAGCAAGGCCGCGCGCGCCGTTGCCTGATCCTTGTCCGGGTCGGCGTGCAGCAGCGGCGCCAGCGCAGCCAGACCGCGCCCTATCGCCGGTCCGCCATTTTGGAACAGCGCTACTGCCCCCACCCCGCCGATCATGATGAGCAACGTCAGGGGATCAAAAAGCTGCGCCAACAATGCGATCATCAACCAGTCCCCCATTCACCGGATCACCAGCGGCAAAGCCTTGCCCAGCAGCGGCAAAATCTTGCCGCCCCTGCCGCCGCCTTCCCGCAGACCCAAGGATTTCCGCCATTTTCGCCGCCACCTTTGCGTCACCCACGCAAATTGGCACGGCTCTTGCGAATACCCGTTCGGATCACCCGCGGTTCACGCCATCAGGCTTCAGAACGGCGGACGAACCGCAAACTTTAGGCCCTCATGGGCAAAAAGACGGAAAGACAGAAATGTCGCTGGAAGACGGATTGTTCGGAGTACATGGAAAGGCGCTGGCACTTCGCTCGCAGCGCCTGTCCCTGCTCGCGTCCAACATCGCGAACGCCTCGACCCCGGGCTACAAGGCGCGGGACATCGACTTCGACGCCGCGCTGAAAGAAGCGACGACGCGCCAGCAGGGCAGCGGAATCGCCGACGTCAGCAAGGCGGTCGAGGACAGCATGGGCTATCGCGTGCCGCTTCAGCCCAGCCTTGATGGCAACACCGTCGAACTCAGCACCGAACAGACGTTGTTTGCCGAAAACGCCGTCAAATATCGCACGACCCTCTCTTTCCTTGAGGGTCGCATCAACACCATCAACCGCGCGCTGAAGGGAGAATGAGCATGAGCGGCTCTGGCCCCATGAACGTCTTCGACATCGCCGGCCGCGCCATGAGCGCGCAGCTGGTGCGCTTGAACGCCACCGCTTCCAACATGGCGAATGCAGGCAATGTCACCGGCAGCGAGGCAGCCGCCTATCGCGCCATCAAGCCGGTCTTCGAATCGGTCACAGACAAGCCCGGCGTGTCCACCGTGAAGGTGGCCAACGTCATGACGACCGACGCCAAGCCGACCAAGCGCCACGACCCCAACCACCCGCTCGCCGACGCGAACGGCGATGTTTGGGAAGCGGCGGTCGATAGCAGCGCGGAGCTGGTCGATATGATCGAGACCGCCCGCATGTACCAGAATAATGTGCAGGTGCTGAACACCGCCAAATCCCTCATGCTCGAAACCATAAGGATCGGCAAATGAGCACGACCTCCACTGTCACCGACAGCGCGGGCCTTACCGCTTATAATCCGTACAAGAATGTCGGCACCGGCAAGGCAGAAATGGGCCAGGCCGATTTCCTGCGCCTCCTCACCGCGCAGATGCAGACGCAGGACCCCTTCGCGCCGATGGATAACGCGCAGATGGTCGCCCAGATGGCCACCATCACCAATTCCAGCGGCATCGCGGAAATGAACCAGACGCTGAAGGGCCTTGCCTCGCAGCTGACCGGTTCGCGGCTGGGCGATGCAGCCAGCTGGATCGGCAAGTCGATGCTGGTGCAAAGCAACATCGTCGCGCCCGATGCGTCCGGTCAATATATTGGTCAGGTCAGCTTCAAGGATGCGACCAGCGGCGCCACCGTCGACCTGCTCGATGGCTCGGGCAATGTGCTTAAGACCATCGATCTTGGCAATCAGCCTGCGGGCGACGTCAATTTCTACTGGGACGGCAAGAATGATGCCGGGGAGCGGGTCGCAACCGACGCGCTCAAGATCCGCGTCAACGGCGCTTCCCCGTCGCGGGTCGCCAGCTGGGCCACCATCGCCGCCGTCCAGTCACCCGCCGACGGCAGTGCCTCCAAGCTCATCACTCCGTTGGGCAGCTACAGCCCGTCGGACGCCATTTCACTCGCCTAACTCACCCATCACCCCAATCCTTTTCACCCAAGGAGCAACGCCATGTCCTTCTACATCTCGCTTTCCGGCCTCAAGGCCGCACAGACCGACCTCGCCACCATCGCGAACAACGTCTCGAACGTGAACTCCACCGCCTTCAAGAAGAGCAAGGCCGTGTTCGGCGACATCTTCGCCGCCGCGCCGATGCAGACCACGACGCAGGTTGCTGGCCAGGGCGCGCGCGTGCAGGGCATCACCCAGCAGTTCACTCAAGGGACCATCGAAGGCACCGACAAGACGCTCGACCTCGCGATCACCGGCGAAGGCTTCTTCACCGTCAAGCGCACCGGCGACAGCCAGGTCAGCTTTACGCGTAACGGCGCCCTGTCCCTGACCGAAGACCGCTTCGTGGTGGACACCACCGGCGCCCGCGTTCAGGTGATCCCCGTCGATCCCACGACTGGCGAACCCTCGGCGGCGCTGGCTGCAAAGCTGGCCGCAGGCACCACGACGTCGGCGGACCTTTCCGACCTTCAGATCCCCACCAACTGGCCCGCAGGCGGCACCGGCAACCAGCTGAACAGCGTTGGCGTCGGCAAGGATGGTCAGATCACCGGCGTCTATGCCGATGGCACCACCGCTTATTTGGGCACCACCGCCATGGCCGCCTTCAACAGTCAGGACGGCCTGCGCCAGATGGGTGACGCGCACTGGACTTCGACCTCAGCCAGCGGCGAGCCGCGCTTTGGCACCGGCAACAGCGGTCTCTACGGCTCGGTCCGCTCGGGCGCCCTCGAACGCGCGAACGTGGACATCACCGAGGAACTGGTCGCCCTGATCTCGGCCCAGCGCAATTTCCAGGCGAATTCGAAGGCGATCGAAGCGGCCAACACGCTGTCGACCACCATCGTGAACATGCGCACCTGATCTAGTCCATCTCTTTCCCCGTTCGCCCTGAGCCTATCGAAGGGGACTGCTGAGGCAAAGCCGAAGCGCTTCGCCACCCTCAGCAGAAGGCTTCGACTTCGCTCAGCCCGAACGGGAAGATCTGGCATATTTAACCACAGGAACCTCACCCATGGACCGGCTCGTCAACACGGCACTCACCGCAATGCGCGGCGCGATGGCGCGGCAGGCGTCGATCTCCAACAATCTCGCGAACGTCAACACGGTTGGCTTCCGGGCGGAGATCGCCAATGCCGAGACGCGCTGGATCAAGGGCGATGGTTTCGAAACGCGGGCGCAAGCGTCCGAACAGGTGATCGCGTCCGACATGGCGCAGGGCGCGGTCGTCGAAACGGGCAATCCGCTGGACGTGGCCATGAACGGCGATGCGCTGCTCGCCGTTCAGGCCGCGGACGGCAGCGAAGCCTATACGCGCCGCGGCGACCTCAAACTCTCCGACAGCGGCCTGCTAACGACCGGCGACGGGCTTCCCGTCTTGGGCGAGGGTGGCCCCATCACCCTGCCGCAGATGGACAGCGTCTCCATCTCACAGGACGGCAGCATCTGGGGTGTGCCGCAAGGCGGCGACCCGGCAAACCCGCAACGTGTCGATGGCTTAAAGCTCGTCCGCGCGGTTGGGTCCAGCATCGCCAAGGGCACGGATGGCCTCTTCCGCGAAACCAATGGCGGCGTCCTGCCCACCGACCCGCTGGCGACCGTTACTGGCGGATCGATCGAAGGCTCCAACGTCAACGCCACTTCGGCGCTGGTCGATATGATCGAAGCCAGCCGGGCGTGGGAAACGCAGGTGAAGCTGATCGACACCGCCAAGCAGCTGGACGACGGCGGCGCGTCGCTCATGCGGCTTGATGGTTAATTTGGCACGAACCTTGCTTCTCGTTGAGTAGAGCCATTGAGCATAGCCATTGGGCAAGCCTGACGGCATCACGGAGTTAGACCATGACCAACGCAGCCCTTCACGTCGCCCGCACCGGCCTCGACGCGCAGAACACGAAGATGCGCGTGATCGCCAACAACCTGGCGAACGTCAACACGACCGCCTTCAAGCGCGACCGCGCCGATTTCGAAACGCTCGCCTACCAGCAGATGGTCGCGGCAGGCGCCAATTCGGACAGCGAGAACAAGTTCGCCACCGGCCTCAACCTCGGCTCCGGTGTCGCGATGCAGGGCACCAGCAAGATCAACACGCAAGGCACGTTGCAGCAGACCGGCAACGCGCTCGACATGGCGATCGAGGGGTCGGGCTTCTTCCAGGTCCAGCGCCCGGACGGCACCACCGCCTATACCCGCGCGGGCAATTTCAGCACGACGGCGGAAGGCGTTGTCGTTACCAGCGACGGCCTGCCCCTCATCCCGCAGCTGACCGTGCCGCAAGGCGCGACCGGCATCAGCATCGGCAATGACGGCACCGTCACCGCCACGTTGCAGGGCCAGACCGAGCCGACCCAGCTTGGCCAGGTCGAACTCGCCAGCTTCATGAACCCGGCAGGTCTTCAGCCGATCGGCGGCAACCTGCTCACCGAAAGCGCCGCCAGCGGCACCCCGCAGGTCGGCGTCGCTGGCCTAGACGGTCGCGGCGTCATCCGCTCCGGCAATCTCGAAACCTCGAACGTCAATGTGGTCGAGGAACTGGTCGACATGATCGAAACGCAGCGCGCCTATGAGGTGAACAGCAAGATGATCAAGGCGACGGACGAAATGCTCCAGTACGTCAATCAGCAGCTGTGAGCGGACGCATGACCTCTCCCCACACACCGTTCGCCCTGAGCTTGTCGAAGGGCTTCACTTCTTCAAAAAGGAAGGGATGGGCTTCGACAAGCTCAGCCCGAACGGTTGTTGTGGCTGTGTGCGCGGTAGCTTTTGCCGCCACCCCGGCAATGGCCGGCAAAAAGCGCGATGCCGAGCGGCAATTTTTTGCCCCTACCATCGTTGCCACCCCTGCCGCCCCGGTGGCGAACGGTTCGATCTTCCAGGCATCGATGGGCTACACCCCGCTCACCAGCGGCGCGCGGGCGCAGAGCGTCGGCGACATCATCACCATCGTCCTCGTGGAACGCACGCAGGCGACCAAAACAAATTCGGCCGACACCAGCCGCAGCGGCAGCATCGGCCTGACGCCGCCCAGCACCGGCCCCCTCTCCAAACTCTTCTCCGCCAGCGACATCGCGGCAAGCGGCGATCAAGGCTTCACCGGCAAGGGCAACGCGACCCAGTCGAACGCTCTGAACGGCGAAATCACCGTGACGATCGCGGCGGTCTATCCCAACGGCACGATGCTGGTGAAGGGTGAGAAAGCGCTGACGCTCAACCGCGGCGACGAGTTCATCCAGATCAGCGGCCTCGTCCGTCAGGCGGACATCAGCCCCGACAACCGCATCGCATCGACCCGCGTCGCCGATGCCAAGATCATCTACACCGGCAAGGGCGAAATCGCCCGCGCAAGCCGCCAGGGCTGGCTGCAGCGCTTCTTCTCGATGATCAGCCCCTTCTGATGGAGCGCGCCTTCATGACCCGCCTGTTCCGTATCCTTCTTCCCCTGCTCGGCCTGCTGGCGGTCCCCGCCCATGCCGAACGGATCAAGGACCTGGGCACATTCCAGGGCGTCCGTCCCAACCAGCTGACCGGCTACGGCATCGTCGTGGGCCTCGCGGGCACCGGCGACGACAGCCTCGATTATGCGACGCAGGGCGTAAAGGGCATGGTCTCGCGCTTCGGCCTGACCCTGCCGCAGGGCATCAACCCCTCGCTCAAGAACGCCGCCGCTGTGCTGGTGACGGCAGACCTCCCCGCCTTCGCCAAGCCCGGCCAGCGCCTCGACGTCACCGTCTCGGCCCTCGGCAAGGCCAAATCACTACGCGGCGGCACGCTGATCATGACGCCCCTGCGCGGCGCGGATAACGAAATCTACGCCATGTCGCAGGGCAATCTCGCGGTCGGCGGCCTTGGCGTCTCCGGCGCGGACGGCAGCCAGGTTTCGGTGAACATCCCCTCGGCCGGCCGCATCCCCGGCGGCGCGACGGTTGAGCGCGCGGTCGCCACCGGCTTCGACACCGCACCTACCCTCACCTTCAACCTCGCCGAGGCCGACCTCACCACCGCCCTGCGCGTGGCGGATGGCATCAACCGCACCTTCGGCGACAATCGTGCGCGTGCGACTGACGCTGTGTCGGTGGACATCACCGCAGCCCCCGGCGCGACCGACCGCATCATGATGATGGGCATGATCGAGAATATCGAGATCAAGCCCGCCGATGCGCCCGCCAAGGTCATCGTCAACGCCCGCACCGGCACTGTCGTCATCAACGGCGCGGTGAAGATCCACCCGGCCGCAGTCGCACATGGCAAATTGACCGTCAGCGTCAACGAAAGCCCCCGCATCGTCCAGCCCGCACCCTTCTCCCAAGGGCGCACCGCCATGGAGCCTTCCAGCTCGATTTCGATCGACCAGGAAAAGAAACCAATGGTTAATTTTAAAGGTGGAGCATCGCTGGCCGATATAGTGAAGGCGGTGAATGCCATCGGGGCATCCCCCGCCGACATGGTCGCGATCCTCGAAGCCTTGAAACAGGCAGGCGCGATGAAGGCTGAACTGGTGGTGTTGTGATGCAGATAAATGCGATTTCCAAAGGGGTTCAGCCCAGCGCATCGCCCGAAAAGGCGCAACTGGAGAAGACCGCCAAGCAGTTCGAGGCGATCTTCCTGCGCCAGATGATCGGCACCATGCGTCAATCCGGCGGCGGCGAAGGCATCTTTGATTCCAGCGCGACCGAGCAGTTTCGCGACATGTCCGACGCGCGCACCGCCGACACGATGGCGGAAAAGGGCGCGCTCGGCATCGCGGAAATGCTGCTGCGCCAATATGAAAGCCGCCTGCCCAAAGCGCCCGCCGGGCCCACTCAGGCTAAAGGCGAATGAGCGACCTCTTCATCATCGGCGCTTCGGGCACGAAAGCCTATCGTCAGGCGATGGCCGCGATCTCGGAAAATATCGCAAACGCCAGCACCGAAGGCTATTCGCGCCGCTCGCTGACGACGATCGAGTCGGGTTCCTCCACCGCGACCATGGCGACCTACATCGCCCGCGCCAATTTCGGCGGGACAGAGGTGCAGGGCGTCAACCGCGCCGCCGATCCCTATCTGGACGCGGCCGTCCGCTCCAGCGGCATGGCGCTAAGCAATTCCACCGCCCGCCTACGCTGGATGACCGATCTGGAAGGCGCGCTCAACGATACGGATACCGGCATCGGCAAGCTGATGACCGGCATGTATCAGAATATCGAAAGGCTCGCGGCCAGCCCGACTGACCGCTCGCTGCGCGTCACCACGCTCGACAGCATCAGCCGCGTTGCCGAAGCATTCCAGCGGACCTCGACCGATCTGGCGCAAGTATCCAGCGGCATCGCCACCGAAGCGACCGGGTCGGTCGAAACGATCAATCGGTCGCTGTCGCAGCTCGCGGGCATCAACAACAGCCTGCTGCGCGCGCAACCCGGCACGTCGGCCTATGCGCAGTTGCTCGACAGCCGTGACGCGGCGCTGAACACGCTGTCGGCCAATCTCAATGTCGATATCAGCTTCGGCGCGCACGATGTCGCGACGATCAACTATAATGGCACGACGATCGTGCAGGGCGACAATGCGACAACGCTGGCGCTGACCGTCAATGCCAATGGCACGCTGGCGCTTGCCACAAGCGGCGGCACGGCACTGACGGCGCCGTCTAACGGGACACTGGGCGGCCTCTTTTCCTCCGCCGTCACGACATCGCAGCGCCGCACCAGCCTGGACACGCTGGCGCAGCAGTTCGTGACCGACATGAACAATTGGCACGCGCAGGGCCGCACCGACGCTAACGTAGCGGGCGGCGCTCTCCTGTCCGGCACCACCGCGGCGACCGTCACCGCGCTCATCACTGATCCAGCGGCGCTCGCGACCAAATCCACAGATGGAAGGCTCAACGGCAATCTGCTGGACGCAACCAGCGTGCTGCGTGGCAATGGCAGCGTCGAGCAAGGCTGGACGTCGATCATCGCGACGCAGGCGAACCTGCTCGCATCCATCAAGGCCGAACAGACCACCGCGCAGGGCCGCAGCGATCAGGCGATCGCCGCGCGCGAAGCGGTGAGCGGCGTCGATCTCGACATGGAGGCGGCCGAACTTCTCCGTTTGCAGCAGGCCTATTCCGGCTCGGCGAAAATCCTTCAGATCGCGAAGGAAACTGTCGACGCGATCCTGCAGATCATCTGAAAGGGCTGACCCATGGTAGGCATCACAAACAAGACGCTGATCGCCGAAATCCGTCGGCAGCAGCAGCTTTCGCAAGGCATCATCGAAGGGCAGACCGCCATTTCGACCGGCATCACGCTGACCAAGCCGTCGGACAATGCGCTCGCCTGGGTGCAGGTGTCGGAAATCGGCAAGGCGCAGGCGCAGCAGTCCTCCTGGCAGGCCAATGTCAGCTATGGTCAGGGCCGCGCCGCCAACGCCGAATCCAATCTGGAAGAGATCAACAACCTGCTTATCAGCGCGCAGGAACTGGTGACCTCCGCCCGGAACGGATCGCTCAACGATGCGCAGCGCACCGCGATCTACGAAGATGTGAAGGGCATTCGCGAGGCGATCGGCTCGCTGCTCAACCAGTCCGATTATCAGGGCGTGCCGGTATTCGACGACACCCAAAGCGTGCTGGTCCCGGTGAGTCGCGGGCTGAAGCTGGCGGTTGTCGGCACCCGGCAGGAGGTTTCGGAAGGGATCGACGTCGGTGGCACGCCGATGACGCTCGACGGCATATTGGGCCAGGCGCTCACCGCCTTGCAGGGCGGCACCGACGCGGACCTCCAGTCTGCGCTGACCGCGATCAAGGCCGGGCAGAGCCACGTCACCATCGAACAGGCGAAGCAAGGTGTCCGCAGCGACCGGCTGGACGTGACCGGCAACCGGCTGACCAGCGTTGACCTCGACCTCAAGGAACGCCGACAGGGCTTGGAGTCAACGGACCTCTCAGAAGTCATCTCGTCGGTGAAGAGCAAACTGCTCCAACTCGAAGCCGCCCAATCCGCCTTCGCACGCATCAATCAGCAGACGCTGTTCGACCTGATCCGTTAAGGTAAAGACTGCCCACTCCGTCATCCCAGCGAAAGCTGGGATCTCAGGAGAGGACACGGCCACGCTGCCCAAGATCCCAGCCTCCGCTGGGATGACGAAAAAGATCGAAAATCGTTCGTCCTAAACCTCCCGCTAACCATTGCGCGTTAACCATCTAACGCAAGCGCATCTTGCGCCGTTTAGATGATCGCCCAGCGGGCAGAATTTTCAGGGGTACTCATGTTCGCAATCATTGGCCTGGTCGTGCTGCTCGCCATGGTATTTGGCGGCTTCATCTTCACGGGCGGCGACATCGGTCCCGTGCTTCACGCCCTCCCCCATGAGATGCTCATCATCGGCGGCGCCGCCGTCGGCGCGCTGATCATCGGCAATTCGGGCGCGGATCTGAAGGCGCTGGGCGGCGGCCTCGGCAAAGTCTTCAAAGGCCCCAAATATAAGAAGCAGGATTTTCTCGACTGCATCTTCCTCGTCTCGCGCCTGATGAAGACGCTGCGGGTCGAAGGTCCGGTCGCACTGGAACCGCATATCGAGGACCCCGTCAGCTCGACGATCTTCTCCGAATATCCCCGCCTGATGGCCGACAAGACGCTCATCCACCTGATGAGCGACACGCTGCGCCTCGTCGTCGTCTCCTCCGGCACGCTCGATCCGCATGCGGTCGAAGAGGTCATGGACAACGCGCTCAAGACCCATCATCACGAGGCATTGAAGCCCGCTGACAATCTCCAGGGCCTCGCCGACGCGCTCCCCGCGCTCGGCATCGTCGCGGCGGTTCTTGGCGTCGTGAAGACCATGGGATCGATCGACCAGCCCCCGGCGATTCTGGGCGGCATGATCGGTTCGGCGCTCGTCGGCACCTTCCTCGGCGTGTTGCTCGCCTATGGCATGGTCGGCCCCTTCGCCAACCGTTGCCGCGCGGTGATCGAGGCGGACGGCGCCATGTACCATGTCGTAAAGCAGATCATCATCGCCTCTCTCCACGGCCACCCGCAGCCGCTCGTCATCGAAGCGGCGCGCTCCAGCCTGACCCACGCCAACCAGCCGGCCTTTGCCGAAGTCTTCGACGGCATGCGGGGCAAATAAGCCATGTCGGACAAGAAGCGCGGCGCGAACGAGCCTGAACCACGGCCAATCATCGTCAAGAAGATCATCGTCGATGGCCATGGCGGCCATCACGGCGGCGCGTGGAAGGTCGCCTATGCCGACTTCGTGACGGCAATGATGGCCTTCTTCCTACTAATGTGGCTGCTGGGTGCGACCACGGAGAAGCAGCGTAAGGGCCTGGCCGACTATTTCACGCCGACATTGGTCGAACTGAAAATGTCGTCCGCTGGCTCAAGCGGCCTGTTCGGCGGCGATTCCATGGTCAGCAAGGAAAATTATCCCACGACCGGCGGTCAGGGCAACCTCGCCATCACCATCCCGCGCGATTCCACCGGCACGAAGGACCAGGGAGGCAAGGCCACCCGCGCCATCGACCGCGCCAAGTTCGAAGCGGTGAAGAAAGAACTGGAAGCGCGCATGGCCCGCAAGAAGGGCATGGACAAGCTACGCCGCAACGTCCGCTTCACCGAAACCCGCGAAGGCCTGCGCATCGACCTGATCGACGAAGCCAATTTCGCGATGTTCGCCATGGGCACCGACCGGCTGCTGCCTCAGGCGCGCGATCTGGTGAGCGAAGTGGCGGGCGTGGTGCGCGGCATGGACAATCCGCTGATCGTGCGCGGCCATACCGACGGCCTGCCCTACAGCTCGGGCCAGAGCATGAACAATTGGATGCTGTCCTCCGCCCGCGCCGAAGCCACCCGCAAGACGCTGGCGGCAAGCGGCATCGGCAACGACCGCTTCGCCCGCATCGAAGGCGTCGCCGACCGCGAACCCTTCGCCAAGGGCAATGTCTACGACCCGCGCAACCGGCGCATGTCGATCATCCTAGGCTGGAGCCGCGACAGCAACACCGGCAGCGACGATCAGGGGCAGGACCAGGAAACCCGCGCGGCGATCAAGGAACGCGACAACCCGGTACGGGTGGCACGCGAAGAAGCGACGAAGATCGACATGGGCGGCACGGGATTGCCCGCAGGCGTTCAGCTGATGAACCCGACAGCGCCGGGCACGTCGAGCAAGCCGGGCAAGCATTGATTGATAGTGGAGAGGGTGGGAACCTTCTCCCCTCCCGCAAGCGGGAGGGGTCGGGGGTGGGCCTGCGCGACGTTGGCGGCGTCGTCAACGGCTAGGCCGGAAGCTCGCTGCGCTCGCACCCACCCCTAGCCCCTCCCGCCTGCGGGAGGGGGATGCCATTGATTTAGATTGCCTCATTCTCCCTCTCCCCTTCAGGGGAGAGGGCCGGGGAGAGGGGGCAACGGTAGATCGGTCCAGGGGGGGGGCGCCCCGCGGGCGGGGGGGGCGCCCCCCCCCCCGCCCCGGGGGGGGGGGGGGGGGGGGTTATAGAAATAAAAGACA
>CAMPHR010000016.1 GCA_946886075.1 uncultured Novosphingobium sp.
TCGGAGCGTCAGATGTGTATAAGAGACAGGCTCAAGGGCATCGGCCTGCGCTTGCTGGCGATGATGTTCATGGCGGTCATGTTCGCGCTCGGCAAAGTCGTCGGTACGCGCGGCGTCAGCCTGATCGAACTTATCTTCTACCGCCAGGCGCTGGCTCTGCCGCTGATCGTCACCTGGGTCGCCATGACCGACGGCCTTCCCTCGGTGCGCAGCAATCGTCTGGGCGCCCATGTCAGCCGCACCATACTCGGCCTTACTGGCATGGTCCTCAATTTCGGCTCCTATCTGCTGCTGCCTTTGACTGAGGCTACGGCGATCGGCTTCACGATGCCGATCTTCGCCACCCTGCTCTCGGCGCTCCTGCTGCGGGAGGCGACAGGCCCGCACCGTTGGGCCGCCATCATGCTCGGATTCGTCGGCATCCTCATCATGGTCCGACCGGACGGCGCGCACTTCCCCCCGCTGGGCCTTGCCGTCGCGCTTTCCGCCGCCGTCATCACCGCCTGCATCGGCCTGCTGCTCCGTGACCTTGGCCGCACGGAAAGGACGGGCGCCATCGTCTTCTGGTTCACCACGCTCTCCCTCCCGCCGCTCGGCATCCTCATGCTGTTCGTTGGAAAGGCGCACGATCCCATGACCTGGGTCATGCTGGTGGGAGTCGGGATCACTGGCGGCATAGCGCAGCTGTGCATGACCGGCGCGCTGCGCCACGCGCCCGTGTCGGTTATCCTGCCGATGGATTATAGCACGATCATCTGGTCGACCATGCTCGGCCTGCTGATCTGGGGCGAATGGCCCATGTTCACGACATGGGTCGGGGCAGCGCTCATCATCATGAGCGGCCTCTACATCGCGTGGCGGGAGCATGTACGCTCCCGCCGTCCCGCTTCAGCCTAGCAGCTCCGCGTCCAGGCTAATGTCCGCATTTAGCAGCTTGGATACCGGGCAATTCTCCTTCGCCTTTGCCGCCAGTTCCTGGAATTTCGCATCGTCAGCGCCAGGGATCCTCGCCTTCAGCGTCAATTTGCTGGCCGTGATCGCAAAGCCGCCATCCTGCTGTTCCAGCGTGACCACGGCGTTTGTCTCCATCTTCTCCGCAGTCAGCCCCGCCTCGCCCAATATCATCGACAGCGCCATGGTGAAGCAGGAAGCATGAGCCGCCGCGATCAACTCCTCCGGATTGGACCCCGGTACACCTTCAAAGCGCATGGCAAACCCATAGGGGTGAGCATCCAGCGCCCCGCTTTGCGTCGAGATCGCGCCTTTTCCGTCTTTCAGGCCGCCGCTCCAAACGGCTGATCCACTGCGATTGATCTTCATGTCATTCTCCTCCGTAAAGAGTGGGAACCCCGCGGATCGTGCCCGGTTTCATCTTCATAGCGCACAATTGTGCAGGAGAGTGACGATGATTGAACCTTCTATGGAAAATGGAAGCGAACTGATCGCCTCCGATCGTGTGGAGGGGACCGCGGTCTACAATCTCGACGGGGAACGGCTCGGCCACATTTCCAACTTCATGGTGGAAAAGCGCAGCGGTCAGGTCCGTTACGCCGTCCTATCCTTTGGCGGCTTTCTCGGCATCGGCCATGACCATTATCCCATCCCCTGGTCGATGCTGAACTATGACGCCGGCAAGGGCGGCTATATCGTCGATCTGAGCAAGGAGATGCTGGATAGCGCCCCCCGTCATCTCGCAGACACGCGGCCGGAATATGACGAGGCCTATGGCCGCAACGTCTACTCCTATTACGGCCTCATATATCCTTGGTAACAGGCGAAGTTGCCGCCATGATGGCGCTCTTCCAAAGCTGAACGCCAGATGAATCCAGTCGCCCAAATTTGGACACATTTGGTCGCTGGAGCATTGTCTACCTAAACAATAGAATATATATCCCGCATGTAATTGAACGAGGATCAAACCATGGACCGATTCGGACATCCGGGCGACGCGCGCAATCCTGTCGTGCTGACCATACCGGGTCTCAACAACAGCGGCCCCGGTCATTGGCAGACCCTTTGGGAGGGCATGCGCGGCGATTGCCAGCGTGTCGATCTGGGCAGCTGGGCCAGCCCCAACCGCAATGCATGGGTCACTCGCCTTGATGCGGCGATCCGCGAAGTTGAAGGACCGATCATCCTGGCCGCGCACAGCCTGGGCTGCCTCGCCGTCGCCTGGTGGGGCGCGTTGCAGAGCCAGGCTTATGGCTGGCCGGTGACGGGCGCATTGCTGGTCGCCCCGCCTGATTGCGACCGGATGGAAACGCCCGAAACGATCGGCGGCTTTGGACCGACGCCACGGGCACAGCTGCCCTTCCCGTCGATGGTCGTCGCCAGCCGCAACGACCCTTATATCTTCTTCGAACGCGCCCACAGTATCGCCAAAAATTGGGGCAGCAGCTTTGTCGATGCGGGCTTTAGCGGACATATCAATGCTGAAGCCAATCTTGGCACATGGGATTTCGGCCAATCCCTTCTGGAACGGCTGGTCGACAATGCACATGAACAGGCTTCGCTCATGCGGCAGATGCGGCCAGCCATTCCCCTCGCCCATCATCAACATGACCGCAAACTGGCGGCGATGCGGTTGATCGGCTGAATTTTAAGGGCGCGACAAGGCAAACTTGGGCGCCCTATATATTTGCTTTTTTGTCTATTAAATTAGTTGAGATAAAAGCAGGCCATGAGGTGCTTATGAGTGAAAGCCGACCAACAGAATTTGCCCGCAACGGCCGCGCAGATGGCCAGCGGGCGGACATTTCCGTCAGCATCGAAAAGGTTCGCGGCGTTCTTGAAGCACTGCGTTTCGGGTCGATCACATTGACCGTGCATGATGCCCGCGTCGTCCAGATCGACGTGACGGAAAAGACTCGTCTCACCGCCTGAAAGCGGCGGGGGCCTTTAAGGGTTGCAAACCAAGCCGCCGGACAGGCGGTTATTGATAGGCGGCAGGGGGTGGGCCGCTAAACTGTCCATACCATTCCCAGACCATCGGTTTTGACCGGACCACCGGAAAGGCCGCGATCAACATTCACCGGACCTCCGGAAGGGGAATTTTTATGATTGCGCGTTCTCTGTTGCTCGCCGGTGTGGCGAGCGCATCCATCTTTGCGTCCAGCGTTCATGCCGAGGAAGCGCCTGTACCAGCCGCCGACGCAGCTGTCCCGGCCGCAGATGCAGCCGAACAGGCCTCGAGCCCTCGCGGTGAGGTGATCATCGTCACCGCCCGTCGCCGTCAGGAAACGGCGCAGGAAGTGCCGCTTGCGATCTCCGTCATTCGTGGCGACAGCATCGAAGCGACCGGCAACTTTAACGTCGTGAAGCTCCAGCAGCTCGCACCGACCTTGCAGGTCTACACGACCAATCCTCGCAATACCTCGGTCAACATCCGTGGCCTTGGCGTGCCGTTCGGCCTCACCAGCGATGGCTTTGAACAGGGCGTCGGCATCTATGTCGACGACGTCTATAATTCCCGCGTCGCCGCCGCCACCTTCGACTTCCTCGACGTCAGCCAGGTGGAGGTGCTACGCGGCCCACAGGGCACGCTCTACGGCAAGAACACGACCGCCGGTGCGATCAATATCACGACCAACCAGCCGACCTTCGACTTCGAAGGCCGTGCCGAGCTGAGCGTCGGTAACCTGAACTACCGGCAGGCAAAGGCCGCCATTTCCGGTCCGCTTTCGGGCACGGTCGCCGCCCGCCTCGCGGTCGCCGCGACCAGCCGCCGGGGCACGCTCTACAACGTCACGTCGCAGCGCTGGATCAACGAACAGGACAATCTGGGCCTTCGCGGCCAGCTCCTCTTCCAACCCAATGATGATTTCAGCATCACCTTGTCAGGCGACTATAGCAAGCAGGATCCCGAATGCTGCGGTACCACCTTCGTGCGCGTGGGCCGCACACAGCGCCCGCTGAACCGTCAATATGACGCCTTGGCCGCAGCGCAGGGCTATGTCGTGCCCAGCCGCAATCCCTATGACCGCCTGTCCGACCTCGACAGCAACCTCAATGCTGGCAACAAGATCGGCGGCGTTTCGGCTCGGGTAAAGTGGGATGCTGGCCCCGGCACGCTGACCTCCGTCACCGCTTGGCGCTTCTGGGACTGGAAGCCGGAAAATGACCGTGACTTCACCGGCCTGCCGATCGTGTCCAAGTCACAGAACCCCTCGCAACAGGACCAGTATAGCCAGGAATTCCGCTACAATTATGAAAGCCAGAAGATCGACTTCGTCGTCGGCCTCTTCGGCTTCAAACAGCGGATCGACACGCAGGGCACCGAGCAGCAGGGCGCAGCGGCAGCCAAGTGGAGCCTCGCACCCTCGGCCGACCCGTTGAACCCCGCCAACAACCCTGCAACGCTTGCGGGCCTCACCGCCAGCAACACGCAGTGGCTCAAGAGCGAAAGCGCCGCGCTGTTCGGTCAGCTCAGCTGGAAGGTCACCGACGCTCTGACGATCCAGCCCGGCCTGCGGCTCAACTATGACAAGAAGTCGGGCTTCTACCAGCGCGTCGTGACGAATGCGCAGGGCCAGGCGATCAGCTGCACCACGCCCGCGGCGCCCGGCACGATCGCCGGTACGTCGCAGCAGTGCGGCGTCTATCAGCCGCAGGTAAGTGCCCCTTCGGACAGCGCGTGGAACTTCACTTACGACTTCAACGTCAACTACAAGATCGCGCGGGACATCCTCGCCTATGCGACCTATGCCAAGAGCTTCAAGACGCTGGGCATCAACCAGAACGGCTTGCCGCTCAACCTGGACAATACGGTCAATTATGACGCCGCGACGGTGAAGCCGGAGTCGGTCCAGCATTTTGAAGTCGGGCTCAAGACGCAGCTGTGGGATCGCCGCGCGACGTTCAACATCTCGGCCTTCCGCACCACGATCAAGGATTTCCAGGCGACCGTGAACGGCGGCCAGTTCGGCACCGTGCGCGGCTACCTCGCCAATGCGGAAAAGGTCCGGTCGCAGGGTATCGAAGCGGACTTCAAAGTGGTCGCCAGCGACCGCTTCACCGCATATGCCAACGCAGCCTACACCGACGCCAAATATAAGAAGTTCACCAACGCACCCTGCCCGCCTGAACTGTCCGGCGGCCCGTCGCAGGCCGCCAACGCGACGCCCGACTACTCACAACCGGGCGTGCCGGGCGCGGCGAGCCCCCGCCAGTGCGACATCTCCGGCCAAGACCTGCCCGGCGTGTCCAAATGGGCTTTCTCCTACGGCGCGGAATATAACATCCCGGTCACGCTGCTGGCGAAGGAAGGCCAGGTCTATCTGGGCGTCGATGGCAATTACCGTTCGCACTGGAACTCAAACGCCTCGCCCTCACGCTATACGGACGTGAAGGGCTATGCCCTCACCAACTTCCGCGCAGGCTTCCGCGGCGAAGGCTTCGACGTCTTCGGTTGGATCCGCAACGCCTTCGACGTGAACTACATCGAAAATCTCCAGGTCGCGCCCGGCAACACCGGCCTCATCGCAGGTCAGGTTGGCGATCCCCGGACTTGGGGCGGAACGATCAAATTCTCGTTCTGATCCCGTAACGATGTTCATCCCCTGCGGGAGCGGCACAGGCCTGCCGCTCCCGTTCTTTTTTCTTGAACATCCGTCATCCCAGCGAACGCTGGGATCTCAGGCCCCACCGAGCGACCTTCCCGGGAAGAGATCCCAGCCTTCGCTGGGATGACGGGATTACCCCCCATTTGCGCCCCCGGCCCCGCTGGAGTAGAGCAACCGCATGTCCACCACCTTCACGCTCGACACCTCCACCAGCCGCGCCAATCCCACCCCCGCGCCGATGAAGCGCCTGACCGTTCCCGCCATTCAGCGCCGCAAGGCCGAAGGTAAAACGGACGAGCCACTGGTGATGCTGACCGCCTATACCGCGCGGCAGGCGCAGCTGCTCGATCCCCATTGCGACATGCTGCTCGTCGGCGATTCGCTCGGCCAGGTCATCTACGGCCTGCCCTCGACCCTTCCCGTTACCCTCGACATGATGATCGCGCACGGCGCCGCCGTGGTCCGGGGCAGCTATCACAGCCTCGTCCTCGTCGACATGCCCTTCGGCAGCTACGAAGCCTCCCCCGCCCACGCCTTCGCCAGCGCCAGCCGCGTCATGGCCGAAACCGGGTGCGCCGCCGTCAAGTTGGAAGGCGGTCAGGCCATGGCCGAAACCATCGCATTCCTCACCCAGCGCGGCATCCCCGTCATGGCCCATGTCGGCCTCACACCGCAGGCCGTCAACGCGCTCGGCGGCTATGGCGCGCGCGGCAAGAGCCAGGAAGAACATGCCAAGATCATGGACGACGCCCGCGCCGTGGCCAAGGCAGGCGCGTTCGCCGTCGTGCTGGAAGGCGTCATGGAAGAGCTCGCCATCGCCATTACTGACAGCCTCGACATCCCCGTCATCGGCATCGGCGCATCAGCGCATTGCGACGGCCAGGTGCTGGTCGCCGAAGACATGCTCGGCATGTTCGAACGCGTGCCCCGCTTCGTGAAACGCTATGAAAACATCGCCGAAACGATCAGCAATGCAGCCGAACGCTACGCCGCCGACGTGCGCAATCGCAGCTTCCCCACAGCAGATCAGGTCTATCGGCCCAAAAAGTAATTTGCGCTAAGCGCCGCCGCCGCTATTGATCGCGCCTTCCGCGAGCTTTTTCTGACGCATATCTGGAGACCCAAGTGGCCCTGACGCCGCAAAACAGCGAAGCCTTCATGCGCGAGGTCGATGAGGCCGTTCGCCAGGACCAGCTGCTGACCTTCTGGCAGCGCTTCGGACGCTGGATTCTCGCGGCCGTGGTGATCGGCTTGGTGGCCTTCGCAGGCTGGCTCTACTGGCAGCATTACAGCGCCACCCAGTCGCAAGCGGTATCGGAAGAAATGGACAAGGTCCTGTCGGCAGCCGCAGGTGGCGGAACGCCCGATGCCAAGCAACTCGACGCGCTGACCAATGCCAGCCAGCCCGGCTTCCGCGCATCGGCCCTGCTGGTGAAGGCAGGCACTGCCGCGCGCAAGGGCGATAACAAGGGCGCGATCGCCGCCTACAAGGCAATGGCAACGGACAGCTCGCTCGATCAACCCTATCGTGACCTCGCGCTCATCCGGCAGACCGTGCTCGAGTTCGAAACACTCCAGCCGCAGCAGATCGTCGATCGCCTGAAGCCCTTGGCAGTCGAAGGCGCGCCCTGGTTCGGCAGCGCCGGTGAACTGGTCGCGATCGCCTATATGAAGATGCGCAAGCCTGAACTCGCCGGACCGATGTTCGCCGCGATGGCAAAGGATCCTACTGTGCCGCAGTCGATCCGTTCACGCGCGCGACAGATGGCAGGCTTATTGGGCATAGACGCGGTCGAAACGCCGACCGCACCGGGACAGGGATGAAGATAAGCGCATGGGGATGCACAGCATGACGAAATTCGCAGTCACCCGCCGGGCCGTGACGGCCGCCGCGATGGTCGCGCTGTTGGCGGGCTGTGGCATCATCGGGGGCAAGAAGGGCGGACCCAAGACTCCGGTTGTGGGCAATCGTGTCTCGATCCTGACCAATGAACAGGGCGTGGAGGTCGATCCGACCCTGGCCGATGTCACGGTCACGCTGCCCGAAGCCGTTGCCAATGATCAATGGTCTCAGCCCGGCGGCGGTCCGTCCAAGGCGATGGGCCACCTTGCCCTGAGCGCCTCCCCGGCCACCGCCTGGACCAGCTCGATCGAGGGCAGCACGCCGCGTGCGCGCCTTGCCTCTTCGCCGGTCATTGCCAATGGCAAGCTCTACGTCATCGACGCGGGCGCGCATGTCATCGCTTTCGACGCGACGAGCGGCGCCAAGCTCTGGCAAACGTCCCTGCCCGCCGAAGGTAGCGGCCGCGCCCTGTTCGGCGGCGGCGTCAGCATCGTCGACGACAAGCTCTATGCCAGCACGGGCGTCGGAGACGTTGCCGCGCTCAATGCCGCGACTGGCGCCATCCTGTGGAAAAAGCGTCCGGGCGGCCCGCTACGCGGCGCGCCGACGCTCGCCAACGGTCATGTCTATGTCATGGGGCAGGACAACCAGATCTTCGCGCTCAACCAGAGCGATGGCGAAGTGCAATGGACCGACAGCGGCACGCTGCAGGTAACCGGCGTGTTCGGTGTCGCCGCTCCCGCCGCCGCGCAGGGCACGGTGATCGCAGGCTACAGCTCGGGCGAGCTCACCGCCTACCGCTATGAAAATGGCCGCACGCTCTGGGGCGATGCCCTGTCGCGCACCAGCATTTCGACGGCGGTCGCATCCCTCACCGACATCGACGCCAATCCGGTGATCGATCGTGGCCGCGTCTTCGCCATCGGACAAGGCGGCCGCATGGCTTCCTATGAGCTGGTGAGCGGACAGCGCCTGTGGGAAATCAACATCGCCGGCATTTCCACCCCTTGGGTTGCGGGTGAGTGGGTTTTCGTCGTCACCAGCGACGCAAAGCTGCTCTGTGTCGCCCGCGCGACTGGCAAGATCCGCTGGATCAGCCAGCTTCGCCGGTGGGAAAAGGAAAAGAAGAAGACACGCGCAATCCGCTGGACCGGACCGGTTCTGGCGGGCGGCCGCCTGATCCTTGTATCCACGCATGGCGACCTCAACTATGTTGATCCGGCCACTGGAAACATTCAGTCGGCGGTGGACATGGACAGGTCGATGTCGCTGTCCCCCGTTGTCGCGAACAACATGCTCTATATTCTTGCCGACGACGGCAAGCTGACGGCGCTGCGCTAAGGCGGCGCCATAGAAAGGAAACGGGCCCTCATCATGCTGCCCACAGTTGCCATTGTCGGGCGGCCCAATGTGGGCAAGTCCACCCTTTTCAACCGGCTCGTCGGGAAGAAGCTGGCGCTGGTCGATGACCAGCCCGGCGTCACGCGCGACCGGCGTGAAGGACAGGCGAACCTGCTCGGCGTCGATTTCACCATCATCGACACGGCGGGTTATGAGGATGAAGATCCCCAGACCCTGCCCGGCCGCATGCGGATGCAAACGCAGGCCGCGGTCGAAAGCGCGGACGTTGCGCTATTCGTAGTAGACGCCCGCGCCGGCATTACCCCGCTGGACGAAGAAATCGCCCGCTGGCTGCGAGAGGGCGACGCCCCGGTTGTGCTGATGGCCAACAAGGCCGAGGGCAAGGCTGGCGACGATGGCGTGATGGAAGCGTTCAGCCTGGGCTTGGGCGATCCCATCCCCTTCTCCGCCGAACATGGCCAGGGCATGGCCGACCTGTTCCAGGCGCTGCTCCCCTATATCGATCGCGAGGAAGAGGAAGAGGAGGAAGCCGAACCGAGCGAAGCAGACCTCGAAGCCGCCCCCCTGAAGCTCGCCATCGTCGGTCGTCCAAACGCGGGCAAATCGACCCTCATCAACCGGCTGCTAGGCGAAAACCGTCTGCTGACGGGACCCGAGGCAGGCATCACCCGCGACAGCATCGCCGTCGATTGGAACTGGACCGACCCGCGCGATGAGGACGCGGAACCCCTCCCCGTCCGGCTGATCGACACGGCTGGCATGCGTAAGCGTGCCAAGGTTCAGGACAAGCTTGAAAAGCTCGCTGTTTCGGACGGCCTGAACGCTGTGAACTTCGCCGAAGTCGTCGTGCTTCTGCTCGATTCCACGCGCGGGCTGGAGGCGCAGGACCTGCGCATCGCCGACAAGGTGCTGGAGGAAGGCCGCGCCCTGGTCGTCGCGCTTAACAAGTGGGACACAGTGGAAAATGGCTCCGCTCTATATCAGGGCATCAAGCAGGCGCTCTCCGACGGTTTGGCACAGATCCGCGGCGTACCGATCATGACCGTGTCGGGCGCGACCGGAAAGGGTCTGGACGATCTCATCCGCGTTGCCTTCGAAACACGCACGGCCTGGTCGCAACGCGTTTCCACCGGCATCCTCAACCGCTGGTTCGAACGCGCGCTGGAAGCTAACCCGCCCCCCGCCCCTGGTGGCAAGCGGATCAAGCTGCGCTACATCACCCAGAACAAGACCCGGCCGCCGACCTTCGTGCTGTTCGGCACCCGCCTCGACGAGTTGCCGGAAAGCTACCGCCGCTATCTCGTCAACGGCATCCGCAAGGAGTTGGGCTTCGGCGCCGTACCGGTCAGGCTCACGTTGCGCAGCGCCCGCAATCCCTATGCCAGCAAATGATCCGATGCATGTGAACGCCAGGGGGATGAAGTGCCCCTGGCCTGCCCTGCGCGCTGCCCGGGCGATGCGGTCAGCCGATCTGGTGACCGTGGAAGCCGACGATCCCAACGCGGCCCGCGAGTTGGAGGCACTGACAAGGCAGCATGGCTGGAGCTTCGCTACGACGGCCACCCATCGGTTCGAATTATCGCGGAATTTCTGAAGCTTGCCCCGTACTGACGGCGGGGCTTAACCTACTGTTTACGCGCCGCTTCTATCGTGGACGGGAAACAGGGAGTGTGACGCCGTGTCATATCATGAGGCAGAACTGGTCAATCAGGCCGATCTGGCAAAATCCAGAGCGGAGCTGGGCAGCGCATTTGTCCGGATCCTGAGCTATTTTCGCGAAGATGGCGAGAAGGCCATCAGCGCCATTGAGCAGGCCATTAGGGAGCGTAACGCGGTCGCACTTGTGACACCTGCCCACACCCTGAAGGGCGAATCAGCCCAATTTGGCGCCCATCGACTAAGCAGCATGGCCGAGCGGATCGAGATGGTAGCGCGCCGCTGTGTCGAGACCCGTGAAGGGCCCGACGAGTTGATCGAAGTGGTCGTGGGTCTGCGGCCCTGCTTTACCGAAACCATGTCTGTCCTTGATCGCGACTCCAACCCGCTCGTTGCGCGTCGCCCCGCCACCTTCGGACGCCGCAGTGACTCTCCCTCCCCAGGCTTTGGCCGCATGGCCTGATCAACTGCGCATCTAGTATTGAAATGAAACGGATCAGCGCCCCATATGCAGGCGATGATCCGTTTTTCCGTTCTGGACCTTGTCCCCGTCACTGAAGGCGGCAGCGTCACCGAAGCCCTTTCCAACGCTGCCGCCTTCGCCATTCACGCTGAAAATCTTGGCTTCCACCGTTATTGGGTCGCCGAACATCATGGCATGCTCGGCATCGCTTCGGCCGCGACCTCCGTCGTGCTGGCGCATATCGGGCAGGCAACATCGACGATCCGTATCGGCTCCGGTGGCATCATGTTGCCAAACCATGCACCGTTGCTAATAGCGGAGCAGTTCGGCACGCTCGCAGCCCTGTTCCCCGGCCGGGTCGACTTGGGCCTTGGCCGTGCGCCCGGATCCGACCAACGCGTCGCCCAAGCCCTGCGGCGCACGCTCGTTGGCGGTCCGGATGAGTTCCCACGTGACGTTCTGGAATTGCAGGCCTATTTTGCGGGCGACGCAAGGCTCGGCTTTCAGGCGACACCCGGTGCTGGCGAAGATGTCCCGCTCTGGATTCTGGGCTCCAGCCTCTACGGCGCCCAACTCGCTGCTGCGCTTGGCCTGCCCTACGCCTTCGCCTCGCATTTCGCGCCAGGCGCTCTCGACGAAGCGATCGCCGTCTACCGGCGCGACTTCAAGCCCTCTGCCCAGCTTGATCGTCCTTATGTGATGGCGGGCTATAATGTCTTCGCTGCCGAGAGCATGGAGGAGGCGCGGCTACTCGCCACGTCGATGCAGCAGGCATTCGTCCGTCTGCGCACGGGGCAACCGGGCAAGTTGCAGCCCCCGGTGCCGGACTATTTTGAGAGCCTTCCGCCCGGAGCGCAGGCCATGCTGTCGGATGTGCTCAGCGCAACGACGATCGGCACGCAGGAGACGGTGGAGCGCGACCTCTCCGCTTTTATCGATCGCACCGGTGTCGACGAAATCATCCTGGGCGGGCAAATTTATGATTTTGGGGCACGTAAACGGAGCCTGGAAATCGCCATGGCCGCCGCAAAGGCGATCAGCTAGGCGCCTTGTAGCCGCCCACCGCTCAGTAGCTTGGCAAGGCCGGGCCAGGCTCGGCTGAGCAGCGATCCCAGCAACAGAACCGCGATCAGCACCAGCAAAGGCTGGATCAGCAAGTAAGCGGGGTAGAAAGGCGATCCGAGCTTTCCAAACAATGCCCCGAGCACCGGCCCACCCAGCCAGATCAGGATCAGGTGCGAGCAGAAGATAAGGAAAGCAAAGGGTTCGATGCGTAACAGCATCCCCCTTACCGGGCTCCCGGCCAGCGCCCAGGACAGCCGCCAGAAACAGGCAGCAGCAGCGACGCGCACCGCCAGGTCAAGCATGGCGACGTCAATGGCTGCTCCCTGCGCGGCGTTCAGCGAGAAATGGAGCTGTATCGCCATGAGCAGGAGGAATGGCGCGGCCGCCGCGATCCAGCCCAGCGCGGCGATCCGCTCGGCAAGTCCGGTCCGGCGGGCCATCATACCGAGGACAAAGAAGAACAGGATGGCCGGGCGCATCAAAATTGGCGCGCCCCAGCCTGCGATCTGCGCAACTGCAGCCAGTGCCGCGACCCCCATCAGCAATCGGTTGGGTAGGCGGATCAGCAGCGGCGCGAAGACCATGCACAGGAACAGGTCGCGCAGGAACGGCATCTGCACATTGATGTCGGGGTTCCGGCTGACGATGAAAAGCTCCTGGAAAAGCCAGTCGAATGACACCGGCACGGGCGCTGAAAGGCCGAGCGACCAGGCCGCGCCGGACACCAGCAGGATACCCAGTCCATTCCACAGGATCATGGGCAACAGGATCGTTCGCGCCTTTTGCAGGACATGGTGGAACCAGTTCTGCGTCCGCGACGATCCCCCCACCAGCCAGCCCGAAATGACGCCCAGCAGCGGCACGGCGCTACGACCGAATATCTCCATCAGCAGCCAGCGCAGATTTTCCTGCGGCGTGCCCCGGGCGATCTCCAGGTCATGTCCGTTAAGACCGGTCCAGGCATGCACATAGACCACACCCAGGATGCAAATCACGCGCGCTATAGAAATCGCGTCGGATCGGCGCGCCGCATCGGCCGTCATCAATTGGGTCAAAGGCACATCCTGAACATACCGCAATCTCAAGTCCGGTACGCATCGCGAACGATTCGGACCAGAGCAGCAACGCAAACGCACGGCAGAAGGTGTTGATAGCAGGGCCGGAGGGTTCACAGGGCGGATAATCAGCCGCCCTTCAATAAGCCATTTCTTTACCTCTGCACGGCTAAACCGGTGGACCGGACTGCGGCCGTTCGTGCCGGAAGGGATATTGAGGGGGGCGTATGAGCCACATGCCAGGAGCTGCCGAATTCACGCATGGCCTTCCGCAGCCTTCGCTTGGCGGAGCCATAGGCGCCGTGTTCCAGATCGCCGGTTCCAGTTCCAAGGTGCTGATCGACGCGGCCTCTATCGCCGCGCTCGCGCAGGATCATGATCCATGCACTGCCATGGCCGGACAGGTGGGCAGCCAGATCAAGATGCGGGTTGGGACGGCATGGCTGATCGCCAGCGTCCGCAGCATGACGCTCGACAGGCAGGACAGCGGCCTCATCATCGCCGACGTGGACTTCCTGGGAGAAGGGGAGGAGAACAACGCCAGCGGGCATATCCACCACTTCCGCCGCGGCGTCACCCGCTATCCCGCACCGGGCACGGAGATCTTCGCGGTATCAAGCGCGGACATGCAGCAGATCTATGCCGCGGATGATCGGCCCCATGTGCAGATTGGTACAGTCTACCCCACCACCGACACCCGCGCCGCGCTCTATGTCGATTCGATGCTGGGCAAGCATTTCGCCCTGTTGGGCTCGACCGGCACGGGTAAATCGACCAGCGCCGCCCTGATCCTCCACAAGATTTGCGACCTTTCGCCCGAAGGTCACATTGTGATGGTCGATCCCCATGGCGAATATGGCGCTGCCTTCGCACAAAATGGCGCCGTGTTTGACGTAGGCAACCTCGCGCTTCCCTACTGGTTGATGAATTTCGAGGAACATTGCGAGGTGTTCGTCACCTCCGAAGGCTCCGACCGCACCGTTGACTGCGATATCCTGGCAAAGTGTCTGCTCGCCGCGCGGCAGAAGAACCGACTGGCGGAAAGCCTTGGCCGTCTGACCGTGGACTCGCCCATCCCCTATTTGCTGTCCGATCTTACCAACATCCTGCAAAATGAGATGGGTAAGCTCGACAAGGGCACAGGCGCACTCCCCTATATGCGGCTCAAGACCAAGATCGATGAGATCAAGGCCGACCCTCGCTACAGCTTCATGTTCTCCGGCATGCTCGTCGCGGACACGATGCAGGAGTTTCTGGCGAAAATCTTCCGCCTGCCATCGGGCGGAAAGCCCATCTCCATCATCGACGTGTCGGCCATGCCTTCGGACATCACCTCCGTGGTGGTGTCGGTACTGTCCCGCCTCGTCTTCGACTATGCCATCTGGGCGCGGGACGAGGCGCAGCGGCCTATCCTGCTCGTCTGTGAAGAAGCGCATCGCTACATTCCCAGCACGACCACGGGCAACGGCCAGGCGGTGCGCCGCATCCTGGAGCGCATCGCGAAAGAAGGCCGTAAATATGGCGTGTCGCTCGGCCTCATAACGCAGCGTCCCTCGGACCTTGCCGAAGGCGTGCTGTCGCAATGCGGCACGATCATTTCCATGCGGCTCAACAATGATCGAGATCAGGCCTTTGTGAGGGCTGCCATGCCCGAAGGCGCGCGCGGCTTCCTTGATTCCATTCCTGCCCTGCGTAACCGCGAAGCAATCATCTGCGGTGAAGGCGTCGCGGTGCCGATCCGCGTCGCGCTCGACAATCTGGAAGAGGAACGGCGCCCCGCATCCAGCGACCCGAGCTTTACCGCCTTGTGGCGTCAAACCGGCGGGGAAGCCGACATCCTCGACCGCACCATCACGCGCTGGCGCAGCCAGGGTCGCTGATCTTCAGCCTGCAGGCGCGAAGCGGCCTGCGGGTTCACTCTCGGCATTCACGCTTTCCCGGCATTCTTCCTCATGCACCGGGACAAGCAGCTTCGCCTTGCGCCAGCCGCCATGCAGATAGGTGAGCCCCGCGATCAGGAATGACGATCCCGAACTCACCGGAAAGCTCAGCCACAGCGCGTTGGCGCCCAGATAGGGATAAGCGAAGTAGTAAAAGCCCAGGCGCACGCCGAAAAGGGTGATGACCAGGATGATAAGCGGTCTCACAACGACACCATTCGCGCGCATGACGCCGAACAGGATCATGGTCGCACCGAACAGCAGGAAGCTCCAGGTAGCAAGCAACTGCATGTTCCAGGCCGCATCAATGGCTGCCTTGTCACCTCCCAGGAATAGCGACAGCAAAGGCGCATGGAATAGCAGGATGATGCCGATCATCGCGCCGGTAATCAGCAGCAGATAGCCAAGGCCATATCCGGTGATCCGCCCGATCCTGTCCCAGCGGTCCGCTCCGATATTCTGCGCCGCCATCGCGCTGACCGCCGCGCCCATCGCCATGGCGGGCATCTGCAAATAGGTCCAAATCTGCTGCGCGGCGCCATAGGCGGCGGTGACGAGAAACCCTTCGCGATTGACAAGGCCGATAATCATCAGCCCGACCGCAGACATGACGATCATCTGCAAACCCATGGGCAACCCCTTGCCCAGCAGGACGCGCAACTGATCAGGGGCGGGTATCAGATATTTCAGTTCACGCCCGCGCAAGCGAAGCGGCAGATCCTTTGCATAGACATAGATGACCAAACCCAGCAGGCTGACGATACCCGCCGCCGCGGTAGCGGCAGCCGACCCGCCGATCCCCATGGCGGGAATTGGGCCAAGCCCCAGAATGAACAAGGGGTTGAGCACCAGGTCGATAACCACGCTCACGAACATGAAGATAAGAGGCGTGCGCGCGTCTCCCGCGCCCCGCAGTCCCATCATCATCATGACGCTGATCAGGGTCGCGGGCATGGCGATGAAGATCACGCGCAGATAGACAAGTGCCATGTCGAACGCCTCGGCCGGCGTTCCGAGCAGGCGCAGCAAGACGGGGGAGCTGGCCCAGCCTGCAGCCGCCACGACAGTCCCCAATATGGTACAAAAACCCGTGGCCGAACCGAAAGACCGGCGAGCGGCGTCCATGTCCCCGCGCCCCGCCGCCTGGGCGATCACGACGGTGGAAGCCATGCCAAAGCCAAACACGACGGAAAACATCAGGAACATCGTGATGTTTGCATTGGCCGTGGCGGCAAGCGCCTGCGCCCCCAGAAACCGGCCAACCCAGATCGCGTTGATCGATCCGTTCAGCGATTGGAGCACATTGGATGCCAGCGTGGGGATGGCGAACAACAGCAAAGACGACGCAATGGGCCCGTTTACCAAGTCCCTCGCTTCGCGCTCCCTCGACGCCATTCTCCGCCCCTTCCCTGCAATTCGAGCATCATTAACAGATCAGGCGAGGCGATCCAGCGCGGCCGCTAACCTTTCCGCCTCTGCGGCTTTTTCCGCATGATCCTCACGCGCTTTCGCCACGGCTTCAGGTTTCGCCTTCTCCACGAAACTCGGATTGCCAAGACGCCCCGACAGGGAGTCCCGTTCCTTCTGCGCCGCTGCCAGCGCCTTGGCCAATCTCGCCTTTTCGGCGGCGATGTCGATCACGCCTTCCAGCGGCAGGATGAATGTCGCTTCGTCGACAACGATCTGCGCCGCGCCCCCTGCGACCACGTCGCCAAAAGAAAGGCTCTCGACGCGGCCGAGGCGCGCCAGCGCGGCACCCTGCCTGTCGATGCGGCGGCGGGTTTCCGCCGAAGCGTCCTGCACCACCACAGGCAGCCTGGCGCCCGGCGGCACGTTCAACTCGGTCCGTGCGGTGCGCATCGCGCTGATCAGGCGGATCAGCCAGTCGATCTCCGCCTGCGCCTCTCCATCAACCGCATAGAGCGCCTGCGGCCAGCGCGCGACGATCAACTCGGTCTCGCGCGTGCCTGTCAGGTTCCAAAGCTCTTCAGTGATAAAAGGCATGAAGGGGTGGAGCATGACCAGGATCTGGTCGAATGCCCAACCCGCGACCGCCTTCGTCTCCTCATCCATCGCCCCCTTGGTCAGTTCGATGTACCAGTCGCAGAACTGATCCCAGACGAAGTGGTAAATCGCGTTCGCCGCCGCGTCGAAACGCAGTTCGTTCATCGCGGTGTCGATCGCCTGCACAGTCGCGACGGTCTCGGCTACGATCCAGCGATTGACCGGCGCGTCAGCATGAGGCGCTTCATGCGACGTCGAAGCGGTGACGCCGTTGGATTGCAGGAAACGCGCCGCATTCCACAGCTTGGTCGCGAAGTTGCGATACCCCTCGACTCGCTTCTCATCCATCTTCACGTCGCGGCCCTGGCTCTCCATTGCCGCCATGAAGAAGCGCAGTGCGTCCGCGCCGAACTTGTCGATGAGGCCCAGGGGATCGACGACATTGCCCTTCGACTTGGACATTTTCTGCCCGTCCGTCGCGCGCACCAGTCCATGGAGGTAAAGCTTGCGCCACGGCACATCGCCCATGAACTCCATGCCCTGCATCGCCATGCGCGCGTCCCAGAAAAACAGGATGTCGAAGCCGGAAATCAGCAGGTCATTGGGATAGTGGCGGCTAAGCGTCTCGCTCGGTTCCGGCCAGCACAGCGTGCCGAACGGCCAGAGCGCAGAGGAGAACCATGTGTCCAGCACATCAGGATCGCGAATGAGCGCCTTGTTGCCCGCGAGAGCCTGCGCCTCCTCCTCGCTCTCTGCTACATAAGGATTGCCGTCCTCATCATACCAGGCCGGGATCTGATGCCCCCACCACAGCTGACGCGACACGCACCAGGGCTGGATATTCTCCATCCAGTTAAAGAAGGTCTTTTCCCAGGTCTTGGGTATGATCTCGATGCGCCCGTCCCGCACCGCTTGCATCGGCGCAACGGCCAGCTTTCCGGCATCGACATACCATTGGTCGGTCAGCCACGGCTCGATCACCACGCCGGACCGATCGCCAAAAGGCGTCTGGATGGTGCGTGGCTCAGCGTCGGAGAGGACTTCCTCACCCTCCTTGTTCTTTGAGACATGCGGAACCAACAGGCCGAGCGCCTTCATCTCCGCGACCACCAGTTCGCGCGCGCCGTCAACGCCATCGCGATTGAAACGGTGCAGGCCCAGGAAGCGCTCTGGGATCAGCCCATCCGCCGTCTGCACAACATTGGCGTCCGCATCGAACATGTTGAGCATCTCGGCCGCCTTGAAGCCTGCCCGCTTGCCCACTTCAAAATCGTTGAAGTCATGCCCCGGCGTGATCTTGACCGCGCCCGATCCCAGTTCCGGATCGGCATGCTCATCACCTACGATCTTGAACCGACGTCCGGTAATCGGCTGAAGAATATCCTTGCCGATGACGTCCTTGTAGCGCGGGTCTTCGGGATGCACGGCGACGGCCATGTCCGCCAGCATCGTCTCTGGCCGGGTGGTTGCGACGACGATATAATCGAAGCCATCGGCAAGCTTGACGCCATCGGCCAGCGGGTAGCGGAAATGCCAGAAGCCGCCTTTCACTTCCTGCGTCTCGACCTCCAGGTCCGAGATCGCGGAGCGAAAGCGTGGGTCCCAGTTCACCAGACGCTTGTCGCGGTAGAGCAAGCCACGCTTGTGCAGCTCCACGAACACCTTGACGACGGCCTTAGAAAAACCCTCATCCATGGTGAAGCGCTCATTGGACCAATCCATCGAGCAGCCCAGGCGGCGAAGCTGGCGCGTGATCGCGCCGCCGCTCTCGGCCTTCCACTCCCACACCTTTTCGATGAACTGCGCGCGCGTATAATTGGTGCGCTTGTCGCCCTTGGCCTCCATCTGGCGCTCGACCACCATCTGCGTCGCGATGCCCGCATGGTCGGTGCCCACCACCCATAGCGCATCCTTGCCGCGCAGCCGCTCGTAGCGGATGACGATGTCCTGCAGCGTGTTGTCCAGCGCATGGCCGATATGCAGGCTGCCCGTGACGTTGGGCGGCGGATTGACGATGGTGAAGGGCTCAGCGCTCGGCCGTTCAGGGCGGAACAGCCCCTTCTGCTCCCAATGGGCATACCAGCGGGATTCGATTTCGGCGGGGTCGAAGGTCTTGGGCAGTTCGGTCATGGGATGGCGCCTTAATGCCCCTTCCCCGACCATTCCAGCGCTTTTACTTGTCGAGAGCCGTCAGCTTGCGAGCAAATTACACAATGGCTGGGCAGCCGCGTCAAACAGTTCAGCGGCTGGTGATCCGCGCGATTTCCTTCGCCACCATCTCTTCGACCAACGCCGGGAGGCGAGCGTCCAGCCATTCCTTCAGCATCGGCTTCAACATGGACCGTACCAGACCGTCCAACGTGTTGTCTTCGCCGTCCTTCGGCGTCACCAGCATGGAGGACAGGGTTGAGAGCGAATGGCGCGCCGCCACCTCGCTTTCGACCGAAAGGATGGAATTGTCTTCGCCCGCGACTTCGACGCGTGGGGCCTCTGCAGTCTTGTGGGCAGGCATCGGCTCCTCCGCTTCAAGTTCGTCGGTCAATTCCAGCACTTCATCGACAACCGGACCAGCGGCCTCAGCAGCCTGCTTGGACGACGCGTCGGACTTGCCACGGCGCGACACCGCCTGCGCGGCCTCCTCGCCTTCCTCCGCAATGATGCGCTTGATGGACGAGAGGATGTCCTCCATCGAGGGTTCCTTGCTCATGTCACCCATCAAAAGCCCCTGTTAACCTAAGGTTGCTGCGCCAACCCAGCGGGCACATTGGCATTTTGTGCAGGCGTGTCAACGGTTCTAGTCGCTTGGGACCGTGGCGCCGGGTCGAAATCCCAATCGAACCACTTGCCCTTGACCCGCTCGTAATTAACCATGGGGTTGTAGAGCGCGCCCGTTTCCAGGTTCAGGTCATCCGCTTCGGCATGCCCCATCGCCGCCAGCAGGCTGAAGCCCGCGACATAGGCGTTGCGGCGTGCCGACACGAGTTGCACTCGGGCGTTAAGCGCTTCCTGTTCGGCATTCAAGATGTCCAGGATGGTGCGGCTGCCTACGGAATTTTCCGCCCGCACACCCTCCAGCGAAAGATTGGCTGCTTCCACCGCTTTCTGGTTGGATTCGATACTCTGGATAGACGCCTGCCAGCTTGCATAGGCAGAACGGGTCTGCGCGATGATGTTCCGCTCTACCTCGATCTCTTGCTCTATCGACTGTGATTGCAACGCCTGGCTCTGGCGCACCTGCGCCCCGGGCCGTCCGCCCTGATAGAGCGGAAGACGCAACGTCGCGCCTGCCACAGCCTGTTTGTTGATCTGCGACACTTCGGCCTGCCCTTGGACGGCATCCAACGATCCCAGATAATGCGTGTAGCTGCCCTGCGCGAAGCCTGAAAGGGTCGGGAGGACGGCGGCTTTGGCAACCCGCACATCATATCCAGCCGCCTCACGCTCCTTCCGCGCAGCGGCAAGGTCAGGATTATCGGCGAGCGCGACCTGCACTGCGGTCTCCGGAGCAGCGGGAAGGCCCGGCAACGGAGGCGGCGGCTGCAGGTCATCGGGGGCCGTGCCGACCAGCGCGATGTAATTCTCGCGGCTGTTGATCAGGTTCGCCTGCGCAGTCTGCAGATCCGCCTGGGCGAGAGCCAGCCGCGATTCGGATTGCGCCACGTCCGTTCGGGTAAGATCGCCCACCTCGAACCGGTCGCTCGTCGCCTGCAGGTTGACGCCCAGCGCGCTGACATTGGCAAGATTGAGGGAAACGATCGCGCTGTCCCGGATGACATCCATATAGGCGCCGACCACGCGCGAAAAGATCGATGCTTCCGTCCCGCGGAGATTGGCTTGCCCTGCCTGCACACGGACCTTCGCCGCCTTCACGCCGTTGCGCACCGCCCCACCCTGGTAGATGGGCACGTTGATCGTCGCCGTGCCAGCCAGCGACCGGTCGGGCGCTAGAAAAGCCTGGGCAGGCTTAACCAGCAATTCCTGGAATTCGGCACTCGTGGCGAGATCGGGCCGCCCGTCGGCTTTCCGGATCGGCACATTTTCGTCTGTCGCGCGCTGTTGGGCCCGCGCACCGGTGAGCGTTGGATTATGTTGATACGCCTTCGCCAATGCGCCCTGCAGCGTCTCCGCTCGCGCGACGCCGGAGCCGAGGAGCAGCAGAACCGTGGCGGCTGAGTGCCGAAGAAACACCTGCTTTGCGGTCATGACTCCCCCGGGGCCGGTTAAAAGACAAATCGCTCCGGTGCAGCAAAACCGGGCAGCGCAACCATCTCAAGGTCCGTCAGGCTGACGAGACCTAGGACGCCGGATACCACACGGCCGCTGCACAGGCGCGTGACGCCACGCTCCACCAGGCCCGTCACTACGCGCGCGCCGTCGGCGAGTTGTGCGATCAGTGTCGCGGGCACTTGCTCCACCGCTCCGTCGATGAAGAGGATGTCGTAGGGCGCACCGTCGGGCGCTCCAGCCGCGAGCGGGCCGCGCACGATGACGGCATTCCCTGCCGTCAGCTGCGGGCCGTCCTCAACCTCCACCGCCGTCACCTTTGCGCCCAAGGCGCTTAACAATGCCGCGCTATATCCCGTCGCTGCGCCGATCAGCAGAACCCGGTCGCCCTGCTCCACCTGTGCTTCTTTCAGCAGGCGGCCGGTGGCGAGCGGCGGATTGAGCGCGCGGCCGCCAGCCAGGGGGATCGAACGATCGACATAGGCCATCGCGCGGCGTTCGGCAGGCACGAAGTCTTCCCGGGGCACGCGAGCCATCGCGGCAATCACCCGCGGGTCATCGACATCGCTTGTGCGAAGCTGGCTTTCGACCATTGCGGCCCGCATCGATGAAAAATTCTGCTCGGTCACGATATTACCTCGATTGGCACAACTGTATTGGCATGACAATACAGCGCTGACATTATCGGGACCTCTAGATCACGGGGCAAGCCACGCCAAGCGGCTTTCAGCGCGCGTAGACGAGAATCTTGGGATCAGCACCCACCCGCGCGCTTGACTTTGGAGCAAAAGCCGCACATTTGCGGCCACCCACGCCGAGGCCCGATGGCGGAGTGGTTACGCAGAGGACTGCAAATCCTTGCACGCCGGTTCGATTCCGGCTCGGGCCTCCATTTCTGCTTTCAGAGACGTCCAAGAACGTCCGCGGAATGGCTGTTTTCCGCCATTTTTTCGGGTATAATCGACCGCATTTGTCCGGGTCTGTATACGTCAATCCAGCCCATTTGATGGTCGAATTGATGGTACGAGCCGGGACCGCATAGCGGAGATACCATCATGGGAGCCGGAAGGGCGCAGAAATCTGGTCTAACCGCCGCTTGGGTGAAGCGCGAAAATAGCCCGATGCCTGAAGACGATCGGTCCCCACCACCGTAAGTGCGACGACGTGACGCACCCCCGCGTCGCGTGCTGCTTCTAGCAAGTTGGTTGTCGTGCCACGAAAGAACGCGAGAGCGGCCTCGTCCTCGAACGACGGGGCATTGCTGACATCGACCACGACGGCGGCATCAGTCAGCGCTTGTGCCAGGCCGGCGCCGGTCAGCGCGTCGATGCCGGTGCTCGGTGAAGCGGCGACAACCTCATGACCCTCGGCCCGCAGCAGTCCGACGAGGGGTCGACCGATCAGTCCGGTGCCGCCGATAATAACGATCTTCATATCCATGTCTCCGATGCAAGCGTCTGCCTGCATGACGAGATGGCCGCCTCCGGTGTGACACGGGACGACCGCGAGAACGAAAAATATCTGAGCCATGATGTCACGTTGCGCCGGCGTACCTCGTCAAGTCAGGGAGCGCCGATGCTCGGCGCCAATGACGAGGAAGGCAGCATGACCGAGATGAAGCGTTTGAACTGGTCGGAAATCGCACCTGAGGGCGCCAAGGCTCTGTTCGGGATTCATCATTATGTGACCAGGAAGACGGAGCTTCCTGAAGAACTGATCCATCTGATTTTTCTACGAGTGTCGCAAATCAACGGCTGCGCCCATTGCATCGATATGCACACCCGTGATCTGCTCAAGACCATGGCGATCGACAAGGTCGCGCTGGTCCCCGTCTGGGCTGAGGTGCCGCATCTGTTTTCCGACCAGTATCGAGCAGCGTTGGCCTGGGCAGAGGAAGTGACCAACCTCAGCACGACCCATGCTTCGGACGAAGCTTATGCCGCCGCTGCCGCCGCCTTTGCTGAAAAGGACTTGGTCGATCTCACGCTAGTGATCGCGGCAATGAACGCATTCAATCGTCTGGGCGCGCCATTCCGCCTGCACGTCGCCGCGAAGCCATAGGCTCTCGCGAAGGGGGAGCATGCCCTGCATCCCCCTTCGACGGCATGCGACCAAAATTGGTCATTCGCCTTTGTGATGGCGAACGTACAATACTGACAGAGCCGGACGTTCGCCCAGCGTGAGCAGATGCGTTTCCGCTCGCAATCGATTATAGCCGCGCCGCCCTCGACAAGGGAGGCGTTCATGCAGATTGCGGTTCTGACGTTCGACGGATTCAACGAATTGGACTCGTCAGTCGCGGGAGCAATACTAAACCGTCTTAAGTCAAAGGGCTGGGCGGCGCACATCACGTCCCCGTCCGAGGAGGTCACGTCCATGAACGGCCTTACCGTGCGGCGTCAGAAGCCACTAGAGTTCGCGACCCAAGCTGATGCTGTTCTGATCGGTAGCGGTATCAGAACGCGCGAGATCGCAACTGACGCGGACCTGCTGCACCGGCTCAAACTTGACCCGTCTCGCCAGTTAATCGGCGCACAATGCTCGGGAACCCTTTTGCTTGCAAAGCTTGGGTTCGTCGGGAATCTTCCCGCCTGTACCGATTTGACAACCAAGCCTTGGGTGATTGAGGCCAGTGTGAAAGTGATCGACGCGCCGTTCGTCGCTCACGGCAACGTCGCGACGGCAGGCGGCTGCTTGGCCTCACAATATCTTGCCACCTAGATGGTCGCTCGCGGCGCTTCCCTGCGTGATGCGGAAGACGCGATACACTATGTCGCGCCTGTGGGCGAAAAGGCACTGTACGTCGATCAGGCAATAAGCGTCGTCCGTCCTTTTCTCGCCGAGAAAGCCACTATAACTGCCTAACGCTACGGCGTTTACTGACACCAGCAGCGCTAGCAAACGATCGAATTTCGCGTTCTCGCAAAGGAAGGTGTTCGGGAGATGCAGACCGGCAGCACCTACGACAATCGGATATCCTAATGAGTGCCGATGTGCAAATTGCGGTGATGAACAGCTCCATCATCATTTGCAATGCGCCCACTGACGCTGATCGCGACGCATCTTTGCACCACTAGCCGCCTCCAATGCCGAAAACGGCTATCCTGCCGATCCACGTCCAGTCGCGATCCTCCTCCGTGATGAAGGCGGCAACACAATCGCGGCTTATGGGTAGGACTGTCTACGATTGCCTGTTTGTCGGTTACCTCGTTGTGCCAGAGAGCATGAGAGGCGGTGATTTTAGAAAACAGCTAATGGTGAGCGCGGAAGCCATAGCTATTAATCGCGGCTGTGCCGGATCGTGGCTCGCGACATTCACGTTTCAAGCACGGGCTTCTATGAGAAGCTCGGCAATTCGGTATTCCGGACGTTGGACAACAGCCCTGCCGATAATGTCCGCATCTTCATGCAGAAGCGGCTCGGGCAATGATCGAGGGCGGATGCCTCTGCGGCGCTTGTCGCTACGGTACGGACAACGACAGCCCAGCGGCGGGGCAGAACCTTGTAGCCCTGCAGTCGGTCATAGCGGCGAATGGCCCCCATGATGGAATGAGATAGCCGGCCTCGTCCGTAGGCTCAAGGCGATCGCGGGCGCCTTTGGAAAAAGATGCTTCAGTTGGCGCTGAGCAGCCGACCGTGGGCCTCGACGGCAATTTGACGTTTGCGCCAACGGCCTTCTTGCCGACGATTTTTGTTTCGTCCGGTCAGGAAGCACTCGGGAGAACCAATGGCATCAAGGGCTGGAGTGCAGCCATTCGCGATCGATCGTGACGAGCGCATCGGCAATCACAGCGCGACCGTTGAAGATGCGTATGGGATTGGCATCGACCTCCTCAATTTCCAGCAATTCAAGCGCCATGCTGGCAAGACCTGTCATTATGGTGGCAATGATTTCCACTTCCGCAGTGTCAAGCCCCCGGTCGCCCCGCACCATTCGCCCTCCACACAGCCCCTCAACGGCGTTATGCGCCGCGGCTAGATTGAACGGGGGGCGCAGCATGATGATCTCTGCAAGGATCTCGACCATTACGCCGCCAAGCCCTACCACGACGATCGGCCCGAACACCTGATCTCGCTTGATCCCAGCGGTCAGTTCAATACGGGCGGGCACCATCTCCTGGACAAGGATTCCCTCGATCCGTGCGACCGGCGCCGCCCGGGCAACGTTCGCAAGCATCGCCCTTGCCTGTTGCTCAGCCTGCTCGGGCGCTATGTCCACGCATACACCACCCGCATCAGATTTATGGGGGAGCGCAGGGCTCATTGCCTTCAGCACGACCTTACCGCCGAGCGTCGATGCAGCCCGTGCGGCCTCGGCAGGGGTGCTTACCAAACGCTCCTGCGTTATCGGTAGCCCATTCTCGGCGAAAAGGCGCTTGCCCTCGTGCTCCATCAACACGCCCCGCCCGCTCGCCAGTGCCAATATCGCTCGCGCACGTTTGACTCGGGCCTTATCAACCGGTTCAGCCAAGCACAGCATCGGGCGGTCCAGCGACTGGCGAGCCAACGCACCAAGTGTGCGCACTGCACGGGCGGGATCGACATAGAGCGGCGTCCCAGCGTCAGATACGGCGGGAACGATGCCGGTCGAAAGGATCGAGACAGGCTTGGGAGAACGATGGTCCAGCGAAACGAGCGCATCGAGATGCGGCTTGGCCTGTTCCCACACCACCGCGGTTACCATGTCGACCGTCGGGCTCTTTTCCAGCCGATTCAGCAGCCTTTCGATTGTGTCGGAAACGGACATGGCCTGTGCCGTCGTATCGACGGGGTTCGTGACACTGCCATAAAAGGGCTGAACCATTTCGGACAACAGCGCCACCTGTTCCTCTTCCGGCAGGACAGGGATGCTCAAACCAGCTCTGGCAGCTTCGTCGGCCAAAAGCACGCCTGCTCCGCCCGATGATGTGAGGATCGCCAGCCGACGGCCCGTCGTCCGCTTGCCCGTCTGGAACATGAGGCCCAGATCCAGCATGTCCTGCATCGTGGTCGCGACATGGACACCGAACTGGGCACACACAGCGTCCAGCACTTCCGCCGATCCGGCAATCGCGCCTGTGTGACTTACCGCAGCACGCGCGGCATCTTCGCTGCGCCCCGCCTTTAGCAAAATGATGGGCTTGTCGAGTTCCAGGGCGCGCTGCGCCGTCTCTATGAAGACGTCAGGGTGGCGCAAGGTTTCGATCGCGGCCAGCAGCACCTTGACCTCCGGCTGCTCGACAAGATGGCGCAGCATTGCCGCGACGCTCAGATCAGCTTCGTTACCGGTGCTGACGAACCAGCCAAGGCCTAAGCCCGCCTTCGTCGCCATCGTCGCAATATAGGAGCCAAAACCGCCGCTTTGGGACACCAAAGCCACCCCTCCAGCAGGAGGCAGCGGCGAGTGAGGATCGATGGAAAAGTTTGCGACGACCCCTTCGTGCACATTCATGAAGCCGATGCAATTGGGGCCGATCAATGGCAGGCCGCCGCGCCGTGAAATCTCAACGATCCTGTCCTGCAATGCGACGCCCTCGCCGCCAATTTCGGCAAAGCCGGCCGTAACCACTACCGCGCCGCTGACCCCAATTGCGATCGCTTCTTCCACCACTTCGGGCACCATGCGCCCCGGTACGGCGATGACAGCGAGGTCCACAGGATCCTCTATCTCGCTGAGCGAAGCATAGGCGCGCACGCCCATGATTTCGGCTTCGGAAGGATGGACAGGGTAGAGACGGCCATGAAATGCGCGCTTTAGGTTAGCGAACAATGTTCCGCCGATGCGCGCCGCTTGATTGGACGCGCCGACCAGCGCGATCGACCGCGGCGACAGCATTCGGCTGATCCGACCGCGTCGGTCCTGCGGATGGACTGGTTCCACCGTTTCTGCCTGGAACATGGATTTCCTTTAATTTGCCGCGATATGTGGGAAAGCTACGGCATCCGCTCGCCTGCTGCATGGTCCTGCGGGACTAGACGATCAGCGCGGCTCCCCAACCACCGAGGGCAGCGATTCCAGTCGTTCGCCGCTGGCGTTCTCTGCATAGGCAAGCGCCCCGCCCCCCGTAAGCACGGCAAAGACCAACGCGGCGTGAGAACTGACCCCCAGCTTTGCATAAATGGCACGCAGGTGCGCGCGCATCGTGTTGTGCCGGATAGCAAGCATCTCCTCGACTTCCTCAGGCGGGCGGCCGTTGGACAGCTCCAAGGTGATCGCCGCTTCCGCCGTAGTCAGGCCATAGAGGCTCGCCAGCGCGGCACGAGAATGCAACGCGCCAGCCAAAGGGTCGCGAAGCAATATGCGCAGGCCTGGCCGCATCACCCCCTGAAGTGGCGGACGCCTCAGAAAAAGAATATAGAGGTCTGGCTCGCCGGAAGGACGCTGAAGCTGCATGCCACCTTGCGCGACCTTGCCCGTCAGCACCGCATCCATTAGCCGCCGCATCGCCTTCTGATCGGCAGGCACTGAAGCACAGATCTTGCCGCCCATTACCGACAGGCCGTCGCGCTGATCGAGTATCCGGCGCGCGGCACGGTTCGCATCGATCGGCTGCCCGTTTTCCTGCACGATCATCGCACCGACCGACAGGCGATCCAGCCCGTCGGCAAACACCTCAGATCTGCGCCGTGTATCGATCAGCTCGGCGCGATAAGCGAGTGCCGTGGCGATATGCCTGCTAACCGCCCGAAGCCTCCGAATGCAGTCGCCATCCACGCATGCGGCATCTGGCCACGACACATGCAAATGCCCCCGACGCACGTCGTCGTGCATACTGCGAAGTGGCAGCAGTGCCTCCTCCGCCAAGCTGATATCGCTGCCTTCCATGGCCAACCTTATGCAATCGGCTCCGACCCATCCTGTTAAGCTTTCAGGCAAATAGTCCGCCAGCCTCACCCGCACCAGATCGTCATAAATGATGTCGAGCAGATGGAGCGGGAGATCGACGTCATCCTGCGCCGATTGGCTCAGTGAAGCCGACATCAGGACAGGCTCACCGTCAGCTCGCTTGTTCCACTGGTCAGTTCGCCAAGCACGGCGGGACTCGTCAGCACCATCTGCACCAAGTCAGATCTGCTCGACCAGCGGCATTTGGCATAAATCGATCGGAAGTGCGCTCGCACGGTGTTGTATTGGATGCCCAGCAGCGCCGCGATTTCATGGGTGCCACGCCCGCTAACGGCAGCTTGCGCCACCATCGCTTCCGCTTCCGTCAGTCCGAAGAACTGCTGAAGCAGCTTTGGCTCAACCTTGGCCTGAGCGCCCGTCATGCAGCCACGAATATAAACGACCACGCCGCCCTTCCGGTCCATCCCGCTGGGGCAGGGCTGCGCGTCGACGACCAGCTCATAATTGCCAGCGCCGGATTTGCGCGGAACGGTAATGGCGACCCCGCCCCTGCTCCAATCCTCCCGAGCCGCCGCGCGTAGCAGTGCTTGCAGACGCTGATTGACCGACGCCATTGCTGCTCCGAAGCGTGGGCGCACCACAAGCCCATCGCCCGCCATCATGATATTTTCGGCAAGCCCGTTCAGGCAGGTCGCCTGCCCCCTGCGATCAATCAGTAAAGCGCCGACGCCCAGGCTTTCCATTCCCGCAGCGCAGGTTTCGGCTATGGCGTGCGCTACGACGATCCGGATGCGAGCGCGCAGCGCGCTGCGGAAATGAGGCAACATCGCCCTTAGCCGCGCCCGGTCAGTTTCGCTAAATGGGTCCTGCCCGGGCGACCGCCCCGCAAACATCACATATTGCCATCCGTGATCTGCGACGCAGCGCGCCATCAGCGCGTGGCGAACGCCGATATGTTCGAAATATTTGCGCAGCCTGCCGCCCGCTCCTTCGGTCGACAAACGCTCGAAGATATCGAAGAGATGAATGTCCGATGACGAACGGTGATCCACGCCGCGGACGTCCCACCGCGCATCGCGGCTAAGTTCGCATACTTTGTTGTGAACCCATGGCCGTACGTCGAACCCGGCCTGCACCAGATATTCGAAGTTGAACTGGCTTCCCTGCGGCATGGCCTGAATGCCTGCGAAAGAGGCGCCCACCATATCCCGGAGCATTTCAGATGAGAGATTGCCGGGCCGCAGGCGACAGAAATCCCGGTGGACCTGATCCACCGCCCTTCCGATCGACGCACCGTCAACACCGGCCAATGCCATTCCATCCTTCCCGTCTTTACGCGTTTTTTCGCTTTATCAGCATGAGCGTATCGCACGAGCAGGCGGCCCGCAAGGCCGCGTCCAAGTCTTGTGGGTCTCGCCATCTAATACCCAATGCTAGTCCCGGCGGACGATGAGCCGCCACGTCGCAACGGACAAAGCCGCGCCAATGACGAACATTGGAGTGCAGCATATGGCGCAGACCCGACTATTCACCAGCGATGAGGATGGTCCGGCCTATCTATGGCCGACATTTGGGGAAGGCGAGATATGCGCAAAGGGCCACTGCCCCGACCGACCTCTACCGCTAGCTGACGGCGCGCCGCTTGTCGCGGCGCTGGAGGAAGCGAACATCAACACGCTGCTGATGGTCTATGTCCATCTGACGCGCGACCGGGAACTGCTGGAGCGGTTCGCGCCGCATATCCGCCCCGTCTTCGCCCGCGACCCGACGGACATCCCTGCCGAACTGGCGCAGGAATTGCGCAGCAAGTTGCGCGTGGCGCTGACCACGCCCGGCGCACAGGCAACGGATGACCTGCCCCGCGACCTGATGAAACGAATGATGGAAATTGGCGTGGGCGAACCGGTGGAGGACGAATTTCTACCGCTGCTGTTCGACCAGATCGGCTTTCACCTCCCTCCCGAACGACGCTCATTGCCAGGCCGCAAGGCACCGCCCGCCGGTTTCAAAGTCCTGGTAATCGGCGCAGGCATGGTCGGCCTGCTTGCCAGCCACAAGCTGACCCAAGCCGGATACGATCATGTCGTGATCGAGAAGAACCCGGAGGTAGGCGGCACCTGGTATGAAAACCGCTATCCTGGAGTAGGCGTCGATACGCCCAGCCACTTTTATTCCTTTTCATTCGAAATCAGTTCCGACTGGGAATATTACCATCCGCGCGGCGGGGACATGCAGGCCTATCTAGTCCGCGTCGCCGACAAACATGACCTGCGCCGCAACATCCGCTTCGATACCCGCGTGACCAGCCTGCGCTATCATGAACCGGAGGCCATGTGGGACGTGACCGTCATCGGGAACGATGGATCAAGCGATACCTTGCGAGTCAATGCCGTCATCAATGCCCACGGACCCGTGAACCGCTGGTCCTGGCCTAATATCCCCGGTCTCGCTGGTTTCGGCGGCCCTAAAATGCATACCGCCGCCTGGGACCCAAGTGTCACCCTTGCTGGCAAGAAGGTCGCGGTCATCGGCACGGGCGCAAGCGCGGCGCAACTTGTGCCCGCCATCGCGCCCGATGTCGGCCGGTTGACGGTCTTCATGCGCTCGCGCCATTGGGTGATCAACAATCCGGAAATCCTGAGCAAGGTCGAACCCGGCATGAAGTGGGCACTGGCGCACATTCCCCATTTTAAGGAGTGGTTTCGCTTCCGGGTCTATTGGAACGGGTCAGATGGTCTTTTCGTCAACGTGCTCAAGGACCCGGAATGGCAGGACGCCCATTCGGTGTCCCGCCATAACGCTGCCCTGCGACGTTTTAGCCTGCGGCACATGGAAGCCAAATTTGCCGACCGGCCTGACCTCCTCCAGAAGCTGACGCCTGATTATCCGATCTTCGGCAAGCGCGTCATCATGGATGGAGGATGGTTCAATGCCCTCAAGCGCGACAATGTGACGCTGGAGGACGGCGGGATTGACCGCATCATGCCACATGCAGTCCGCATGAAAGATGGGACTGAGCATCCTGTCGACGTGATCATCTGCGCCACCGGCTTCGACGTTGCGCGCATGATCGGCTCGCTCGAAGTAATCGGGCGCGACGGCCGCAGCTTGGGCAGGGAGTGGGGAGAGGATGATCCACGCGCCTATTTGGGGATCTGTGTCCCCGGCTATCCCAATTTCTTCATGACGGTCGGGCCGAACTCGGCCCCTAACCACGCCGCCGGACATAATCTGATTGGGGAGGCGCAGGTGAACTATATTCTCGAATGCCTCGACGCGATGGCGCAGAATGACGCGGATTCCTTCGAAGTCGCCGAGGCTCCCTATATCGAATGGAATGACACGGTCGACGCGCGCATGCAGGACATGATCTGGACTGACCCGCGGGTGCACAGCTATTATAAGAACAGCAAGGGCCGCGTCTTTCTGTCATGGCCTTGGCGCCTCGTCGACTATTGGAATCACATGCGCGGGCCGGTGATGTCGCATTTCATCCTCCGCCGGTGCATCGACAATGTTCAGCATCCCGCTCAGGACCTCAGCGCATGAACGGCGGGCAAACGGATAATGGGGATCGCACAGGCGCGGTTGCCGCCGACGATCGTCGCACAGCCGCCGCTGAATTCGGACATGGGATTGCGGTGATCACCGGATCGGGGAGCGGCATCGGCGCGGGTCTGGCACGAGAATTGGCGTCTCACGGCATGACGGTTGTCGTCGCAGACATCTGCGCTGATCGCGCGGCACAGACCGTCACCTCGATCAGGGAAGCGGGCGGCAGTGCCCATAGTTTTAACGTCGATGTCTCGCGCGCGGAGGGTCTGGAGCGTCTGGCAGAGGCAGCGCACTGCCTGGGTACGGTCCGGATGCTGATCAATAATGCAGGCATAGAGACAGTCGGCTATTCATGGGAAATTCCGGTGGAACGCTGGGCACAGACGCTCGACATTAATGTCCTTGGCGTCGTCAACGGGTGCCGCGCTTTTCTGCCGCGCATGATCGCCCAGGGCGAAGAATGCTGGGTCGCCAATGTCGCATCAATCGGCGGCTTTGGCCAGCTGCCACTTCAGGCTCCCTACATCATGAGCAAGCACGCTGTTCAGTCCTTCACGGAATGCCTCGCCCTGGAGGTCGAACTTGCCCGCGCCCCCATCCATGTCGCATCCATAATCCCAGGAATGGTGCGCACGGCAATATTCCAGGCGACCGATGCTGATCAGGGCGAAGTTGCCATCGCCCACCGCAAGGTGATGCGCGAAACCATGGCATCGCATGGAATGGACCTTGAAATGGCCTGCGCGCGTATCGTTGCCCAACTTGCAACCGGAACCTTCTGGGTGTCCACCCAACCGCGCATGACACGCACGTTCCTGGAAAGGCGCGCGGACTTCCTCCGCGATCAAGGCGCACCGCAGATCATGGATGATCTGGCGCCTCTCTATGCCAATCTCCAAGGACGCTGATTATAGTGACGCGCCTGCCCAATTCGCCGGTGCGGGTGCGTCACAATTCCGTTTTTGTCAGCATGTTCTCGCTGTAGCCGGGGAACACAAAATCGAATTCGATCACGCAGTCCTCACCCAGCGGGCCGGAACACAGGAGGTCAGTGCGGACAAATGCCTGCACCCCATTCCGGCCGTAGGTGGTCCGCGAGACGCCCGCGTATAGCGGCGAAGCATCGAGCCGTGCGTCCATTATCGCGTCTCCGGGCTTCGCCCGATTGAGCACGATCTCAATATGGCGGCCGAAATCCGGATCGGCGGACGCCGCGTTGCGCACGCGCAGAAAGGCCTTCTCCAGCCGTTCAAGCGTCGGGATCAGAAAGCCGACATGAAATCCGGTCTCGGGATCAATCTGCTCGCTCTTGCGCACCTTGGCCACGGCGGGATGTTCGTCCGGTCCGCCGACCGCCAGCCTTTCGCGGATGACATCGTACAGCCAGCGATGCGCACGCCGCAGCGGCGAGAGATAGATGATGCCGTCGCCATTGTTCGTCGCGGCGCCATCGACCAACAAATGGTAAAAGACTGTGCCATCGGGCAGCGCGATCTCTTCGCGGCGAGTAAAGCCCAGAAGGTCAAACAGGCGCGCGGCCATCGGCCCGTGTTCGGGCTCCCGATAATGCATGGCGACATGCCCGAGCGTCGCGTTGGGTAAGGCTTCAGCGATCAAGGATCATCTCCGATGGCCGGGCCACGCCCGCCTTTGGAGGCCGGGCGCTGACACATGGCGCCCGGTCCTTCCCTTATCAGAAATTGTAGCGCAGGCGAAAGCCATACATGCGCGGCTCGGTGTAGAATGCCGACACATAGCCGAACGAGTTCATGTAGGGCATGCGCTGCTGTACATAGCGCTTATTCAGCACGTTGGTCATATAAAGGTCGACGTCCAACGGCGTGCCTGCGACCCTGGAAAGCGTGGCACTGGCATTGGCCAGACCGTAGCCGCCAAAGAAATTACCATCCTGCGGCGGGTCGTTGAAGCGGACGCGTCCCGACCAGTTATAGCCTGCCCGCAACACCAGATCACCGATTGAAGTGTCCGCCTGGTAGGACAGATTGATGCCATATTTCCATTTAGGCGAATAGGGCAGTTCCTGACCCGACACATCAAGATTTCCAGGCAGGATAAACCTCTTATAGTGCGCGTCCAGATAGGAAAGATTCCCGTCGAGAGTCAGCCCGCCGGTGCGGATCACCTGTTGCAGTTCGACGCCGGAAATTTTACCCGACGCTGCATTGGTGACCAGATTGGTGAACAGTGGCGGATCACCTGGGACGATGATCGACTGGGTACGCTGGATGTCCTTGTAGCTCGCGGTGAAGCCGGCGAGCGTCGTGTTGAACGACACTCCGCCGGCCCGGTATGCGGCCTTCAGCCCAACCTCATAGTCTGTGATCGTTTCAGGATTAAAGGCAATGAACGCGGCGAATGGTCCCGACGGGTCGGAATTCACATTGAAGCCGCCGCTCTTATACCCCCGCCGCGTGGTCGCATAGACCATGATGTCGGGCGTGATCTTGTAGTCGAGGCCCAACGTGTAGGTGCCCTTCGCCCATTTACCGTTGTAATTGACCTCGCAGTCCGGGAAGGAGAATGTGGCGGGCCGGCTGGCGCAGGCCCCGCTACTCACATTGTAGCGGTCAACCGATGCGCGCTTCTTATCCCATGTGTAGCGATATCCCGCGGTCAGGCGCAAACCGCTCACGCCTTCACTTAAAAGACCCAGGTCGAGAGTGCCCTGTGCGTAAAGCGCCTTGCTGCTGCCGGACTCAGTCTGAACGAGGATGCGCCGCACTCCATAAGTCACATCTTCATAATGGCTGTAACCCTTAGGCTCATAATCAAGCAGGAAGGCACCCACCTGCACCGTAAGATTACGGTCCAGAAATTCGCCTGACAGTTGAAGCTCTTCAGTCAAATAGCGGTGATTGGCTTGACCGTTGGCTGAGGTATTTCCGGCATTTGGGCCATCAATGATGTCCAAAAGGCCGGTAAGCCCTGACCCGTCAAGGTCGTACCCATTCTTCGATCGGCTGGTGATATGGCTGAAGATGTTCTTCAGCCGCACATTGTCTGACAATTCGAGCGTCGTCGTATTGATGAGCAGGTTAGTACGCTGAAGGAAGAAGGTCGGGTTATTTTCTACCTCTCGCGGGCCCAATGACCGCTGCCGCGCAAGCGCAGCGTTCAGCGCGTCCTGAAATGCCGGAGCCGTTGGGCTGACCTGTTCTATGAAGAAGCCGGTGCCGTTCGTGTCGGACTGGCTGCGCTGGAAGATGGTGGAGTTTTCCAGTCCGTCGAACGGCCGGACGAGCAGCGTTGCCCGCAATCCATAATAGTTGACGTCGTCGAGGCGCGAGTTCGTCGCTCCTGGCAGGACATTGCGGGTAAAACCGTCGCGTTGACGCCATGTGCCCGCCACCCGGAGCATAATTTTATCCGGGATGAGGGCCACGTTGAACGCGCCACTGAATTCGCGATTGTTATAGTTGCCGTAGCCCGCCTCAATATAGCCGCCATCCCCATTGTCCGCCCCGCGCGGCGTTAGCAATACGGCCCCGCCGGTAGTGTTGCGCCCGAACAGTGTACCTTGCGGGCCATTCAGAACCTGGACGTTCTGAAGATCGAAAATCATGCCTGCCGCCCCGGCCGCCAGCGCAGGGACTGGCGCTTCGGCTAGATAGGTCACCACCGCTTCACCAGCCGCCAATGTCGCGCCCTGACCCCGGAGGGTAAAGCGATTTCCCTCGCGCGCGTTGCCGGTGTTGACGTTAAGCGACGGCACGAACTGCGACAGTTCCTTAGGCGTGATGACCTGTGCCGATTTTAACAGATCTTCGTTGAAGGCCGTTACCGCGACAGGGACGTCGTTAAGACGTTCCTCGCGGCGGCGGGCAGTAACGACGATATCATCGGCCACTGACGCTCCTTGTGCCTGCTGAGCCTCGCCTTGCTGCGCTTCTGCCGTCCCGGCTTGGGCCCCATTCATCGGCGCGATCGCGATGACACTTGCTGTGATGAGCCAAGATGTTCTCATGTCTGACTATCCTTCCCCTCCCCTTTTGCCGGGGCAATCGTTGTTCTTATGGCACAGGCCTTGTTTGCGCATTCCGCTGTTCCAGCAGCCGCGCCGATGGGTCTTTGCAGTTTTCCTGTAAGTGCTCGCAGAAATGCTGTCTTAGTCCACGGGGACTAGGCCGATACTCCCGGCTGTCCACATCCTCGACCGCTTCTGGCGCATTTCATCAGCACGGCCTGACGGTCAAACCAGCTCGACAATTTCCATCAGGTTACCTTCAGGATCGTTCAGGAAAGCGACCTTGACCCCATATTCGGCTCTGGGATGTATATCCTGCACCAACTCGGCGCCCGCCTCTGTGGCAGCGCTGACGAACGCTTCGATATCCCCGACGACGAAACCCAATATCATTGCTTGGCATTGCGGCCGGGGCGCATCAAGAAACTTGGTGAGTGTGAAGGAGCCATTGCCGGGAGGATCCAACTTGAAATGAACCTCGCGCATGGGACGTCCGGCAATGGCGTCGTCTCCTCGCCATTCTTCCACCAACCCGCACACGGACTGATAGAAGGCAGCGGCACGATCTATATCTTCAACGATCAGCTTGGTGAACCGGCGCGGAATCGCACTTTGACTAGGGTCGGGCATGGCGCAATTCCTGACTCAATATGATGGCGAGTGAAAATCGGCGGATCGGCGCCGGGCGGGTTGCATTATTCGGGGTCAGGCGGCACATTCGCGGGCCTTTCGATGTCGTACACCTTGCCGAGCAGCGCGATGAATGCGCGGTCATTCATCGGATCGCTGGGCATTTCGAAGGCCACGTTGCGCCTTCGCAAATCACCAATCAGGATGTCCAGCGCCTGCTCCCGGCTGATGTCGTCCTTGTGGTCGAGCGCAGTTCTGAGCTCATCGTAGTCCATGAAAACCCGGGCACCCCAGTGCAGCAGCAGCCGCATGTCTTCGCCGGGGATGAGCTGGGTGACTTCACCGAAGGTTTCGATGCGCCAACCATCGGATGAATTCGGATCGGCAGCAACGACGCTACTGATGTCAAGCCCTTTGGGTTTGCGCAATTCCGCCCTGCCCGATGCCTGGGCATGATGGAACATCATCTCGTTCTCGGCCACGACCGCTCTGCCCCACATGGGCGACTTAATCTGCTGGGGAGCACCTCGCGCCCCGTCCGGCCAATAATTAAAACCGCCCCCGATCGTGCCCTTATAATACCAGCAGGTGACTTGTACCTTCTTGCTCTGCCAATGCCGGAACAATCCTGATTTCGCCATGATAAGCAGCAGCCAGAACGGCGTATCGTCCATGGTCATTCCTCGGAAAACCATCGCGTCCAGATGAAGTCCGCCAGCACTGGACGCCCCCTGTATGTTGAACAGGAACGTCTCGGGTTCCGCATATTGCGCGCTCCAATAGTTACGCGCCATTTCCAGAAACTTGGCATTGTAATAGCAATCGTGAAGCTCCGGATAATAGCAGACGCCTTGCCTCCCGATCCATCCCCTGAACTTCGGACTCAATACCATATCCCAGGTAAGCGTCTCGCCTTCTGGAACCGGCTCGCCTGTCACCGCGATGACCTCTTCAGGCGAACTAAAATTCTGCGCGAAGATTAGGGGCCAGGGGCCATTGTCCCGTATCGTCTTGACGATGCGCTGGTGCTGATCGGCCGTGTAGGCATTCTCTATCATCTGGGGGGGCGCCACCGGCCGAAATATCTGATGAGCTTGGGTCGCCATTCTTGTCTCCCGATCTTTATCAGCCGCGGCGCCGCTTTTGCCATTTCAGGTACTCGAAAAACGGCCGCTTAACTGATGCGGCCGCCTGCACGCGACTCCTGCGATGCGGTATGACTATCAATACTGTGAGATGCAGGCATAGTCCGCCCGGACCATGAAGAGGATTGTCAGAAAAATTAGGTCCAATCCCAGTCTCTGCGCCGATCGCGATGAGGAAGAATAGCATGCTGCAAACTTTGGATCCGGACTGCTCAGTCGAAGAAGTCGCCGCCGCCATGGCACGCGACGGTGCTTGCATCATCCGTGATGTCCTTTCCCCTGATCGGCTGACGGCCCTTCGCGCAGATGTCGCACCATGGATTGACCGCACCGGACCAGGTCGAGACGAATGGTCGGGTTTCAACACCAAAAGAACGGGCGGCCTTATCGCCAGATGCGCGACGGTTCGGGATATCGCCGTCGATCCGCTGATTCTGGGCGTCGCAAACACTACGCTCGCTCCCTTCTGTTCCAAGATCCAGCTTAATATCACGCAGTTGATCACCATCATGCCCGGACAGGGCGCGCAGCCGTTGCATCGTGACCGGTTCGTTTGGGGCGGCGACGATAGCGGTGGCGTCATCCCGCAAGGCATCGAACCGCAATGCAATGGCATTTGGGCCGTTACAGACTTTACCGAGGATAACGGCGCCACCTACGTCGTTCCGGGCAGTCATAAATGGAGTTTTGACCGGCAAGCCGTGCGTGACGAAAGTGTCCAGGCGGTGATGAAGGCAGGGTCTGTGCTGCTTTACAACGGCACCGTGATTCATGGGGGCGGCGCGAATCGCGCGGCCACGCCGCGGACGGCACTCAACGTGACATATACGCTTGGTTGGCTGCGGCAGGAGGAAAACCAGTACCTGTCCTGCCCACCCCACATCGCCAGGAACTTCGACCAGGAGCTGACGGACCTTATCGGCTATTCATTCGGCAACTACTCGCTAGGATTCTTCACTCCGCCCTTCGAAGAGGTGGACGAATGGCCTGACGTCAGAGCGCCGGAGATGGCTCTCGATCGACGCCCGCGCATCATGCCGCTGATGACCACGACCAGCGCTGTTTCCGACATAGTTGAAGGAAATTCAGGGTAGGCTGCTATCGGCTTAATCGCACTGGTTGGATTTGTCACTATCGTTTCGCCCTTACACGAAGCTTGAGCCGTTTCCGCCGATCGCATCCTGCTGACCAAAATTGATCTCGCCTCCGCAACTGATCGGACAGCGATCAAGCGAAAGCTGCAAGCAACAGGCGGATTTTCCCGCTTGCGTGATGATATACTGCGTCGGAGCGATCCAGAGGCAGCTTCTGCCACAAGCGGTCAATCGCAGCTACCGCTGGTAACGGCAGGTAAGTCCCATACCACGTCATTCATGTCGGCTTGGCGAAGATAGCTGGAGCCGAATTTTTAAGCTCCGTTTTACGCGTTGAAGGCCCATCCTTCGAGTATCGCCTTTGATCGGAAGCGACCTGCTGAGCAGAGGTATGTCGTCTTGAAAATAACGGCATATACTGCTCGCGAATCGGGAGCGAAGGCCTAATCGATTCCGGGTTGGGGAATTGAACCCGTTTTGAATTTCGATCTGATGGACCAATTGATGGGAAGGCCTCAGTTCAAGCCGAAATTCTATAGCAAAATCAAATCACTAGCCGATCAATTCGTTCCCGGCTCGGGCCTCCAAAGCGACCAGCTGTTAGGCGATGAGTCGCCAGCCCACCAGAACCAGGATGATCGCCAGCAGCGGCTGAAGCACGCGGTCAGACGCGCGCGTGGCAAGCAGTGATCCGATGATGATGCCGGGGATCGATCCGATCAGCAGGTTGATAAGGAGCGTGCCATTGACATTGCCGATCCACAAATGGCCCAGCCCCGCCGCCAGGGTCAGCGGCACCGCATGGACAATATCCGTCGCAACCAGTCGCTGCAGCCGCATGCGAAGGGGGTATAGCGCGAGCAGCAGGGTCGCGCCGATCGCCCCCGCACCGACGGAGGTCAACGTCACCATCGCGCCCAGCAGCGCGCCTGCAGCTATCGTCAGCGGCGGCTGCCAGCGCGTGAACCGATCGGCCGTGCCGACGCGGCGCGCCAGAGCCCAGCGATGGAAACGCCCGCGCAGCAGGGTCGCGATCGCCGTTGCGATCAACACTCCGCCCAACGCATTGGTGACGATGCCGCTCTTGATCTGCTGGATATGCGTCTGCGAAAGGATCAACAGCGTTATGACCGCGGCGGGAAGACTACCGATGCACAGCCGCTTTACCACTTCATAGTCCGGCCCGCCATCTGGCCCGCCATGACGATGATGAACAGCGCCCCCTACCGACTTGGTTATCGCCGCGAACCAGAGGTCCGTGCCGACCGCAGTGGCCGGTGCTACGCCGAACATCAGGATAAGGATCGGCGCCATCAGCGATCCGCCGCCGACGCCTGTCATGCCCACCATGATCCCGACGAACAGGCCTGCCACACCATGCAGCCAGTCCATATCCCTGTCCCCCATCCGACTTCTTCAATCGCGTCGACGCCTTACGATGGGATGCGCGATCCAGCCAGCCTGGTCACGAGAAATTTCGTCCAGGGCAATTGATCGATGATTCGGATGCGCTGCCCGGTAGCTCTCGACTTCCGTTCGCCCGCCCGTCTAAAGAAGACCGATGATGAAGCTATTCATAGGCAACAAGGCATATTCCAGCTGGTCGCTCCGCGGGTGGCTTGCCTGTAAGCTCAGCGGCTTGCCGTTCGAGGAGGTCGTGGTCCCGCTTTATGATGAAGCCTGGGAAAAGCGGCGTGAGGGCGACGAGTTCGCCCCCTCCTCCGGCAAGGTGCCGATCCTGTGGGACGGCGACGACACGGTCGTCTGGGATAGCCTCGCTATCATCGAATATCTGAACGAAAAGACGGGCGGCGACAAATTCTGGCCGGCTGACACGGCCGCGCGCGCCATGGCACGATCGATGGCGGCGGAGATGCATTCCAGTTTCGCCGCGCTGCGCCGCGAGCACAGCATGAACATCCGCCAGATCTATGACGCCGTGCCGCCCTCTGAAGCTGTTGCACAGGATATCGCGCGCATCATGCAGCTTTGGGCGCAGGCGCGCGCCCGCTATGGCGGCACCGGCGATTTCCTGTTCGTCGAGTTCAGCGCCGCCGACGTAATGTTCGCGCCGGTCGTCACGCGCTTCATCACCTATCAACTGCCGGTCGCGCGGTTCGCGGACGCCTATATGCAGGCGGTGATCGCACATCCCTGGATGCAGGAATGGATCGGCGGCGCTCAGGCTGAAGAATGGGTGATCGATCGGTTCGAAGCACCGCCGGTTTCGAATTGAGGTTTAAGAGGCTGACGGCCCAAGTGAACATTCCCTCTCCCCTTCAGGGGAGAGGGTGCCGAGCGGAGCGACGGCGGGAGAGGGGAATACAAAGCACAACCGTAGCTCCCCTCTCCCCGGCCCTCTCCCCTGAAGGGGAGAGGGAGAAGGTCTTCAGACCACCCGACCCAATCACAACACAAAAAAAGGGCCGGAGAGCATCCGCTCCCGGCCCCTTTCAAAACTTCTGGCAAACCAAATCAGCCGACGATTTCTTCCGCCTTGAAGAAATAGGCGATCTCGATCGCGGCATTTTCCTCGCTGTCCGAACCATGGACGGAGTTCGCTTCGATCGACTCGGCATAGTCCTTGCGGATCGTGCCTTCGTCGGCATTGGCGGGGTTGGTGGCGCCCATGATGTCGCGGTTGCGCTTCACGGCGTCTTCGCCTTCCAGAACCTGGACGACCACCGGGCCGGAGATCATGAAGGCGACAAGGTCAGCAAAGAAAGGGCGTTCCTTGTGAACGGCATAGAAGCCCTCGGCCTGCTCACGGCTCATGCGGATGCGCTTGGACGCGACGACGCGCAGGCCCGCTTCTTCCAGCTTCTTGGTCACGGCGCCGGTCAGATTGCGGCGCGTGGCGTCAGGCTTGATGATCGAAAAGGTGCGGGTTACGGCCATGAGGCTCAAAAGCTCCGGATTGTTGGAATTGGCGCGCCCTTTAGACCGCGCCGCCTCGCACCGCAAGGGGGCGTTGACGGGCCTTCCTGGCTCAGGGGCCCTGCACCCATTTCCCTTGTTCCTGCCGCCAGAAGCGAGGCGTCACATCTTCCCGCCGGGACAGGCTACGCCAACTTTCCCGCGCCCCTTCGACTGTCAGCGAGTCGAAAAAGTAGAAGGCGCGTTCGAAACCCAATGCTTCTTCCCGCCAAAGCCCATCGGCGATCGCGATATGCCGCGAGCCGTTGGCCGCGCTGCAATCCTGCGCCAGCAGGACGGGCTGAACGGCTTCCGCACCCTCGCCCGCCCGGCCATGCGCAAGAAAGCTTTCAGGCGGCCCATTCCACAGCCCGGCCGAGATACGCTCAAGCTGCGCATCATCCTGCGCAACCACCAGCAGCCGTTCACCTGACCCAAGCACGCGTGCCGCTATGGCAGGCAGCACCCGGTCTACAGGATCACGGCTAAGCTGGTAGAAGTCGACCTGCATCAGCGTTCGAACTTGTCCGCCACCAGCCGGTCGATCAGGCGCACGCCATAGCCCGTCGCGCCCTTGTCCCAGGTCGCGCCAGGCTTGTCGGCCCAGACCATGCCTGCGATGTCCAGATGCGCCCATTTGACGCCATCATCGACGAATCGCTTGATGAACTGCGCGGCGGTGATCGATCCCGCATAGCGTGCGCCCATATTCTTCATGTCCGCGATCGGGCTGTCGATCAGCTTGTTATAGGCGTCGCCAAGCGGGAAGCGCCACAGCTGGTCGCCCGCTGCCTTGCCCGCCGCGATCAGGTCCTCCGCCAGTCCCTCGTCATTGGCGAACAGCCCACCATATTGGTCACCGAGCGCGACGATCATCGCCCCGGTCAGCGTCGCAAGATCGACGATGACCTCTGGCGCATAGGTTTTCTGCGCCCAGGTGATGACGTCGCACAGCACCAGGCGGCCTTCAGCATCGGTGTTGATAACCTCGATCGTCTGACCAGACATCGACGTGACGATGTCGCCCGGACGCTGCGCGTTGCCGTCAGGCATATTCTCAACAAGGCCGCAGATCCCCACGACGCGCGCTTTCGCCTTGCGACCGGCCAGCGCCTTCATCGCGCCCGCGACCGCGCCCGCGCCGCCCATGTCCCACTTCATGTCTTCCATGCCTGCACCGGGTTTCAGCGAAATGCCGCCGGTGTCGAAGGTCACGCCCTTGCCGACAAAAACCACGGGCTTGCTGCTTGCGCCGTCCGTGCCGTCCCACTCCATCGCCAGCAGGCGCGGCTCCCGAACCGATCCCTGCGCAACGCCGAGCAGCGCCCCCATGCCGAGTTCAGCCATCGCCGCCTCGTCGAGCACGCTGATCTTGACGCCAAGCTGTTCCAGATGCTGGCAGCGCTCAACGAAGCTTTCGGGATACAGGATGTTGGCGGGTTCCGACACGAGCTCACGGGTGAAGGCGACGCCTTCGGCAACCGCCGAAAGCCGCTGCCAATGCGCCTCTGCGCCCTCAGCAACGACAGACAGTTTCGTCAATGTGGGCTTCGCCTTTTCCGGCTGCCTCGTGCGGTAGGTGTCGATCCGCCAGCCCCGCAGCAGCGCGCCGAAGGCGAAGTGCGCAGCCCGTTCACCAGGCGCGCCACCGAAGAACTCAACCGCCGCATGGCTTGCGCCGCTCGTCAGCAAGCGTGCCGTCAAAGCCGCTCCCGCGCGCTCGAAGTCGCTTTCGCTTCCCCCGCCGGTCCCCACCAGCACGATGCGCAGCACCTTGCCGCCTTCTTCAGCGAAGCTTTCGAAGCTGCCGCCAGCCTCCCCAGTGAAGCGCGCCGCCGCCGCGCCTGCCGCCAACGTCGCTGCGGCTGAGATCGGCAAGGCATCGAAGCCGCCCTTGGGAACGGCAAAGACCAGGGTGTCTGCGTCGGGACGCACCGGGGTGAATGCGATTTCCATCAAGGGTCCTTCTGTCTGCTTTTATGATCGTGGCGCGCTGATAACGCTCCATGCCAGATAATGTCGCTTCCCCCATCTGGCAAAGCCGTTCGACCGATTTCCGTCAAAAGAAGCGTGACGAAAGATTGCGGCGCGCGCAAAGCAGTGCGATAGGCGGGCAACGAAGCGCCCCTGAAGAGGCACGATCTCCTTGCAAAATTCCTCCCCTACCTCGCGTCTCAAACATATGCTGGCGGCAAGCGCGGCTGCCGTCTGCATGGCTGCGGTCCCTCATGCCTTCGCGCAGGACCTCCAGGCACCGCAGACGCCCGCCAGCGCCTCCGATGCTCCAGCGCCCGCCAGTGAGGAGCAAATCGGCTTTGCCGCCGACGCGCTGGAATATGACAGCAATACCGAATTCGTTACCGCGAGCGGCAATGTCCAGCTGGTGAGGCAGGGCAACCGGCTGCGGGCGGACAAAGTCGTTTGGAATCGCACCACCGGTCAGGTGGAGGCGCAAGGCAATGTCTCGGCCACCGATCCGGAAGGCAATATCGCCTATGGCGACCGCTTCCAGGTGACCGACACGCTGAAGGACGGCACGGTCGAGAATATGCTGCTCGTCCTCCAATCCGGCGGCAGGCTGGCGGCGGTGCAAGGTGTCCGGGTGAATGGCGTCTACACGCTGCACAAGGCCGCTTATACCGGCTGCAGCGTAGTGGACAGCGATGGTTGTCCCAAGGAGCCCACCTGGCAGATCAAGGCCGTAAAGGTCGTCTATGATCCCGTCGCAGCGCGTGTGCGCTATCGCAACGCGAGCGTGGAAGTGTTCGGCCTGCCGCTCATTCCGCTGCCCGGCTTCTCCCACCCGGTCGGCGACACGGGGGGCACCGGGCTCCTGGTGCCGAACTTCCGCTACGACCGGAATAATGGCGTCGAGATCGCCCTTCCCTATTATATCAAGCTCGCGCCTAACCGCGACCTGACGATCACGCCGCATGTCTACAGCAAGACGCTGCCGATGCTGGAGGCGAACTTCCGCCACCGCTGGGATCGCGGCGCCTATCAGATTACCGGTTATGCCACGCATGCGCGGCGGATCGACGCCAGCAGCTCGCTGCCTACTGCGACTGGTCCCGCCGGATCGGAAAAGGACTTCCGCGGCTATCTCGACGCCAGCGGCGCCATGCAGCTGACACCGGAATGGAGCGTCAACGGATCGCTTCGCGTGGCGAGCGACCGCACCTTCCTTCGCCGCTACGACATCAGCCGCGATGACCGGCTGCGTTCAACCTTGGGCGCACAGCGCATTGGCGAAAACAGTTATTTTTCGATCGCTGGCTGGGCCGTCCAGACCCTGCGCCTTGGCGATCCGCAAGGGCAGACGCCCCTTGCCCTGCCTGTCATCGACTATCGCCTGCGCCTGCTTGATCCGCTGCTTGGCGGCCGCATTCAGCTTCAGGCGAACAGCCTCGCGATCACCCGCACGCATGGCGAAGATACGCAGCGCGCCTTCGCTGCCTTCGAATGGAACCTGCGCAAGCTGACGGGCATGGGGCAGGAGGTGAATTTCACCACCTATCTTCGCGGCGACGTCTATCACAGCAGCGACAACGACCTGAACACCATTGCCCGCTACGCAGGCGATCCGGGCTGGCAAGCGCGCGGCATCGCGGCGGCTGCCATCGATGTGCGCTGGCCCTTCATGGGTGATGCATTCGGCGGCGTGCAGCGGATCGCGCCGCGCGTCCAGATCGTTGCCGCGCCCAGGCTGGCGAACCTGTCCGTCCCTAACGAAGATGCGCGCGCCATCGACCTGGAGGACAGCAACCTCTTCGCGCTCAATCGCTTCGCAGGCTATGATCGCTTCGAAGACTCGACGCGCATCACCTACGGACTGGAATACAGCCTCTCCCTGCCCGGCTTCTCCCTGGAAAGCGTCATCGGCCAAAGCTACCGCCTCAACAATCGCGAGAGCATTTTGCCTGACGGCACCGGCCTGTCCGATCGCATGTCCGACATCGTCGGGCGCACGACCGTGCGCTTTCGCGATTTCGTCAGCCTCATCCATCGCTTCCGCGTGGACAAGGATGGCCTGGCCGTCCGCCGCAATGAGGTCGACGCCACGATCGGTAGCCGAAAGACCTATGCGATGGTCGGCTATCTCCGGCTTAACCGCAACGCCGCGCCAGGCCTTGAGGACCTTCAGGACCGCGAGGAGCTGCGCTTTGGTGGCCGCGTGCAGTTCGCGCGCTTCTGGTCCGTCTTCGGCTCCACCGTCGTCAACCTGACGGACAGGAAAGAAGATCCGCTCAGCGCCTCCGACGGCTATGAACCCGTCCGCCACCGGCTCGGCATCGCCTATGAGGACGACTGCCTTACCTTCGGCGTAACCTGGCGGCGCGATTATCTGGCTGCTGGTGACGCGCGAAAGGGCAACAGCTTCCAACTACGGCTGGCTTTTCGGAATATCGGCATATAAGGATCAGCCTCCGCCCCTGCCGCTCAGGACCGGTTAAGGCGGACCGTCGCATCAGGCGCCGGACCGTAATGGAGAGTTTTCCCGACGATGCAGCCTGTTGTTCCCATGCCTTCCCGCCTTGGACAATCCCTTCGGACCAGCGCGCGCGCCTTGCTCCTGTCCTCGATCCTCATGGGGTCGTTCGGCAACCTCGCCATCGCGCAGACCGTCGGTGACGACGATCGGGGCGTAGCGGCGCAGCAGCTGAACCTGCCCAAGGATGTGACCGTCTTTGGCAAGAGTGACCCAAATGTCCGCAAGGCCACGGCTATCGTCAACGGTCGGATCATCACCGGCACGGACGTTGACCAGCGCCTTGCGCTCATCATCGCCGCAAATGGCGGCAAGGTGTCGGCCGAGGAGCGGGAACGTCTGCGCGTGCAGGTGCTGCGTAACCTGATCGACGAAACGCTCCAGATTCAGGAAGCGGCCGCCCACGACATCAGGATCGACAAGGCAGAGGTTGACCAGAGTTATGAGCGGGTCGCCGCCAACTTCCGTCAGTCGCCCGCTCAGTTCGACCAATATCTGCGCGCTCAAGGCAGCGCGCCTGCCAGCATCCGCCGCCAGATCGAAGGCGAACTGGCCTGGAGCCGCCTGCTCCGCCGCAACATCCAGCCTTTCGTCAACGTCTCTGCCGATGAGGTGAAGTCCGTCGTCGATCGCATGAACGCTGCCAGGGGCAGCGATGAATATCGGATCGGTGAAATCTACCTGTCTGCGACGCCGGAAAATCAGGCGCAGATCGTCTCCAACGCCCGCAACATCATCGAACAGATCAAGCAGGGCGGCAGCTTCGCCGCTTATGCCCGGCAATTCTCCGAAGCGTCGACGGCAGCGGTCGGCGGAGACCTTGGCTGGGTCCGCCCGGCGCAGCTTCCCGACGAACTTGCCAAGGCCGCCAATGAGATGCAGGTCGGCCAGCTTGCCGGGCCCATCCCCGTGCCGGGCGGCGTGTCCGTCATCTACGTGATGGACAAGCGCAAGGTGCTGACCGCCGATCCGCGCGATTCCCTGCTCAGCCTCAAGCAGCTGTCGATCAGCTTCCCCGCTGGCACCAGCAAGGAGCAGGCGAGCAGCCGGGCCGCCAGCTTCGCCGCGCAGACCAAGGCGATCAAGGGTTGCGGCCAGGCCAATGAATTGGGCGGCAAGATCGGCGCCGATGTCGTCGACAATGACAATGTGAAAGTGCGTGACCTTCCCCCGCAGTTGCAGGACATCCTCCTCGGCTTGCAGGTTGGTGAAGCAACTCCGCCCTTCGGCTCGGTCAATGACGGCGTGCGCGTGCTGGTTGTCTGCGGCCGTGATGAAGCCAGCGGCGCCGCCGCGCCCAATGCGGAACAGATCATGGCGCAGCTGGAGGAAGAACGGGTCAACAAGCGCGCCCGCATCTATCTGCGTGACCTTCGCCGCGATGCCGTCATCGACTATAACTGATCCAGGCCCGCCTCGGCCCGAGCTGGCGCCTTTCGCCGTGCCATTGGGCGATCCGGCGGGCATTGGGCCGGAAATCGTCGCGAAAAGCTGGGTGATGCGTAAAGCACGCGGCTTGCCCAGCTTCTTCGCCGTGGGCGATACCGCGTCTTTGCGCCGCGTCTGGGCGGGCCCGGTCGCCTCGATCACGACGCCTGAAGAAGCCGTCGCCCTGTTCGACACTGCACTCCCATGCCTCCAAGTGGCAGAAGCTGGGGACATCGTCCCAGGCACCCCAAGCGTGGATGGCGCTCGCACAGCTTTCCAGGCGCTTGAGGCGGCCGTGGGCCTCGCCCGCACCGGATCGGCGGCGGGTATCGTCACCGCGCCAGTCGGCAAGGAACAGCTGTACGGCGTCGGCTTCACCCATCCCGGACAAACGGAATTCGTGGCGGAACGCTGCGGCGTAGCGCCTCATAACGCCGTGATGATGCTCGCAGGCCCTTCGCTAAAGGTCGTGCCAGTCACCATTCACATCCCGCTTGCCGATGTGCCGTCTGTCCTGACGACAGACCTGATCCGCGCGCGCGCGACGACCACCGTCAAGGGGCTCCAGCGCAACTTCGGCATTCCCCGCCCCCGCATCGTCGTCGCCGGCCTCAACCCGCATGCTGGCGAAGGCGGCGCGCTGGGCCGCGAGGAGATTGAGATCATCAGCCCGGCCATCGAGTCCCTCCGTCAGGACGGCATGGACATTGTCGGCCCGCTGTCCGCTGACGGCCTCTTCCACGCCCGGGCGCGGGAGACATATGACGCAGTGCTGTGCATGTATCATGACCAGGCCCTGATCCCGCTCAAGACGCTGCATTTCGATGAAGGCGTCAACATCACGCTCGGCCTCCCCATAGTCCGCACCTCGCCCGACCACGGCACCGCCTTCGGCATCGCTGGAACGGACAGCGCAAACCCCGGCGCGATGATGGCCGCGCTAAAAATGGCCGCGGAAGCAGCCCGGTCACGGCTCAACCATGGCCTCTGACACGCGGCCGGTCCTGCCGCCGCTGCGTGAAGTCATCGCTGCGCACGGCCTGCAAGCAAGCAAGGCGCTCGGGCAGAACTTCCTGCTGGACGAACAGCTGCTTGACCGCATCGCCGCCATCCCAGGTCCCCTCAAGGATCAGCCAGCGTTCGAGGTCGGCCCAGGCCCAGGCGGCCTTACCCGCGCGATCCTGCGAACCGGCGCGCGGCTGGTTGCAGTGGAACGGGACGACCGCTGCCTGCCTGCGCTCGCTGAACTGTCGGAAAGCTTCCCCGGCCAGCTGCGCGTCATACCCGGTGACGCCATGCAGGTGGACGCGCGGGCCGAGGCCGGTGTCGGCGCGCACATCATCGCCAATCTTCCCTATAATGTCGGCACGGCCCTCCTCATCGGGTGGCTCTCGGCACCATGGGAGCCGCTTCCCTGGTGGGCCTCGCTGACGCTCATGTTCCAGATGGAAGTGGCCGAACGCATCGTCGCAAAGCCGGGCGGCGACCATTATGGCCGCCTTGCTGTGCTATCCCAGTGGCGCAGTGACGCGCGCATCGCCATGAAGGTCCACCGCAGCGCCTTCACCCCTCCCCCCAAGGTGATGTCCGCCGTCGTCCACATCACTCCCAAAGAAGCACCTGAGCGCGTCGAACTCAAGCAACTCGAACGCCTCACCGCCGCCGCATTCGGCCAGCGCCGCAAGATGCTCCGGCAAAGCCTGAAAGGCCTGCCTGGCGCGCTGGACGCATTGGTGGAGATCGGCATCGACCCGCAAAGACGCGCCGAAACAGTCAGCGTCGATGAGTTTGTTGCCGTGGCTCGCCTGATGGGTGAACGCAGGCCCTAAGGATCTGCGCTGCCCAAGCGCACATCGCCTCATCGTCATGCGAGCGAAAGCTGGCTCTCTAAAGTTTAAGCACTGCCTAGCCTCGCGAGATCCCGACATGCGCGGGATGACAAAGAGCGGTAGGAGCGGACATCCCGCTTCTGCTATTCCCCTCCCGCAAGCGGGAGGGGCAGCGAGACTTACGCGCAAAGCGCGTTAGTCGCAGCGGGGTGGGCAGCGGCCCCGTCTGGCCTACCCTAGCCCCTCGCAAGCGGGAGGGGGGGAACATGTCCACAAAATGATCGCCTGCGGACGGGCTGCTTGCCCGCATCGCACACCATCTTGCTCGTTCAGGCGCTAACGGACGGGGCTTCGCTGCGTCGCCATCGTCTTTTGGTCATTAGCTGACCTCCCGCCTACCACCATCCTGGACGTAATCCGGGCCGTCCGAAAATCTCAGGGAGTCTCTGTTTCCGGAGCCTTCGGCACCACCGTGACGCCTTCTTTCGCGCTCAGGACGGTTGCGGGCGGCCCCTTCTGGATCGCCGCGGCAAGCTTACCCACGGCAGCACAGTCGCTCTTGCAGCTACTCTGGGCCTGGGCGAGATTTTCCTTGGCCTTGGCGATCGCACCCTTCTCGACCATCGCTTCGCCCTGACCGACCAATGCGTGGACATCATTGGGGTCGAGCAGCAGCGCCTCGCGATACAGCCGGATCGCCTTGCCCTGAAGACCCTGCGCCCGCGCCACCTCGGCCAGCTCGATATAGGCGGAGCGGTTGCGCGGATCGACCACCAGCGCGGTCTCAAGCGCATCATTTGCGACAGCGTAATTCCCCGCCTTGCGCGCGGCGATACCGGCCTGCTGCCATTCGATCGACAGGGGCGAAATCTGCGCGTCGGGCCGCTGTGTCAGTCCCGCGCTCGACACGGTGGTCAACAGGACGGCAAGGGCGATCGAAGCAGGGGTAAAACGCATGCAAAACTCCAGCCATGTTTCAGGCGCTGATTCTGCACAAGTGTCGTCATTTTGCCCGGGCTTGTCCATCGCCTCTTTCATGCAGCAGCGCGCAGCCGGGCGAAATAGAAACCATCCGTCGCATCATGGCCCGGCGTCAGCAGTCGCCCCGGCCCATGCGTGCGCCCCTGCCCGATCGGGACCTCTTGCGCCGTCCATCCTGCATGACGATCCAGGAACGCCTGCACCTGCCCGGCGCCTTCCTGATCCGTCAGCGCGCATGTGGCATAAACAAGCAGCCCGCCCGGGGCGACCAGCGGCGCTGCAAAGTCCAATATCCTCGCCTGCTCCCGAACCAGCCGCTCTAGCCGCGCGGGCGTCAACCGCCATCGCGCCTCGGGATTGCGGCGCCACGTCCCGGTGCCCGAACATGGCGCATCGACCAGCACCACATCCGCCTGCGCTTCAAGGCTGTCCAGCGCGCGGGCCTCATGACCCTGATCGAGCAGCAGCGTCTCAATAAAGGTCGCCCCCGCCCGTTCCGCCCGTGGGCTGAGCCGGGCAAGGCGCGAGCGGATCGTGTCCGCCGCGATCAATCTCCCCTGCCCACCCATGGCCGCCGCGAGCGCCAGCGTCTTGCCCCCCGCCCCTGCGCACAGGTCGATGACGGTCATGCCCGGCGCGACTTGGCACGCTGCGGAGATCAGCTGACTCCCCGCATCCTGCACCTCGACATGGCCCTGCTTCCACGCCTCGCTCTGCTCGACCGGCCATCCTTCCGGCAGCCGCAGCGCGTCGGGCAAGCCGTCGATCGGTTCCGCTTCAAGGAAAAGTGGCGCAACCTCAGCCGCCATGGCCTTCAGGCGGTTGACCCGCAAATCGACAGGTGCGCGGCCAAGCAATTTTTCCTGTTCGACCGGTGCCGCAAGCAGGGGCTCAAGCCAGCCCGGCACAATGCCCGCGTCGGCCCCAGGCTCATCGGCACGGATTGGCGCGGGCGCATGAACCGACCCGTCGAACAGCGCCGCAAGCTCCGGCCGCTCGCGCGCCAGCCCGACCATCGCCGCCCGGCCATCATCCGGACGCTCAGCCACGCGCCTCACCGCGTCATAGACATGATCCCGCACGGCCCGCCGATCGCGCGACCCGGCGTAACGCCGTTCCTTGAAATAACGCGCGATCAACGTGTCTGCCGCTGGCCCACCATCGCGCGCGGACGCAATGATGGCATCAAGCAGTTCGATTGCAGCCTGAACACGGGCAGACGGGGTCATATCATACTCCCCTCTTCCGCAAGCCGGATTGGATGGGGGTGGGCATGCCGCGCCAGCGGCATACTCCCTGAAGTCTCAAAAGCTTGCCCCGCTCTCACCACCCCTGACCAGCCCCTTGAAAGATGGCGAATGGGGAGGGATCAGCGCGTCGGATAATTGGGCGCTTCCCGGGTGATGGTCACGTCATGGACATGGCTCTCGGACAGGCCCGCATTGGTGATCTGTACGAAGCGAGCCCGCTCCTGAAGGTCCTTGATCGTGCGGCTGCCGGTATAGCCCATCGCCGCCTTCACGCCGCCGACCAGCTGATGAATGACATCCTTCGCCGGGCCCTTGAAAGGCACCTGGCCCTCGATCCCCTCGGGCACCAGCTTCATCTGATCCTTGATATCCGCCTGGAAATAGCGGTCAGCCGAACCCCGCGCCATCGCGCCAACGCTGCCCATGCCGCGATAGCTCTTATAGGCGCGGCCTTGATAGAGGAAGGTTTCGCCCGGCGCTTCCGCCGTGCCCGCCAGCAGCGACCCGACCATGACGCAGCCAGCTCCCGCCGCCAGCGCCTTTGCTACGTCACCCGACGTGCGTAGCCCGCCATCCGCAATCACTGGAACGCCATGCTTGGCCGCTTCGTTGGCCGAATCCATGACGGCGGTCAGCTGCGGCACGCCAACGCCCGCCACGACGCGCGTGGTGCAGATGGAGCCTGGCCCGATCCCGACCTTCACGCAGTCCGCCCCCGCATCGATCAGCGCCTTGGTCGCTTCCGCCGTCGCAACATTGCCTGCGACCACCTGAACATGGTTGGACAGGCGCTTAACGGCCTCGACCGCCACCGCGACCTGCTTGCTATGGCCATGCGCCGTATCGATGACGATCAGGTCGCATTCGGCGTCGATCAGCGCCTCGCTGCGTTCCAGCCCCTTGTCGCCGACGGTCGTCGCCGCTGCAACGCGCAGGCGGCCCGACGAATCCTTGGTCGCCTGAGGATAAGTGACCGCCTTTTCGATGTCCTTGACGGTGATCAGACCGACGCAATGATAGTCGTCATCAACGACCAGCAGCTTCTCGATCCGGCGCTGGTGCAGCAGCCGCATTGCCTCTTCCTGGCCGACGCCCGCCTTTACTGTCGCCAGATTATCCTTGGTCATCAATTCGCTGACCGGCTGCTGCGGATTTTCGGCAAAACGCACGTCACGATGGGTCAGGATACCGACCAGCTTGCCCGAGTCCTCGACCACGGGGATACCGCTGATCTTGTGACGCTCCATCAGCATCTGCGCATCGGCGAGCGTCGCGCGCGGGGTAATGGTGATGGGGTTCACCACCATGCCGCTTTCGAACCGCTTGACCGCCCGGACGGCCGCCGCCTGCTCCTCTACCGACAGGTTGCGGTGCAGCACGCCAATGCCACCCAGCTGCGCCATGACGATCGCCATGTCGGCTTCCGTCACCGTATCCATGGCGGATGACAGGATCGGGATGTTGAGCTTGATCTGCTTGGTCACATGGGTGCCGGTGTCCGCCTGGCTCGGCAGCACATCAGATTCGCCGGGCTGCAACAGCACGTCGTCAAAGGTGAGGCCGAGGCGGATATCCATGTGAAAGCCACTTTCTATTGCGCGACCAGGCGGAGATCGCTGGGGATTCGTGGCGGCCCATGTAACCATTAATCAGCGAAACGACCAGACCTTAGGCGCAATTTGTTGCGGGACACCTCGACCACGCAGAACGACAGTCGCTTTCAGCTTCCGGCAGCGGCACCCGCAAGCCGATCCAACCAGGCCCGCGCCTGTTTCGGCTCCCCGACAGCCTGCGAACTGACCGGTCCGCGCGACGCGAGAAACTCCTGTTGCAGCTCGAACGGAGGCATCAGCAGCTGTTCTCGCGCCTTGTCCACAGCGTCGCCTATTTCCGCCAGATTGGCGATTACCGGAGCGATCGCAACGCGGCTTGCCCGATCATCATTATGACCAAACAGCCCCCACTTTCCCGAAGCGGTGACCCTAAGTGCGTCGATCAGTGTTGCTAGATATTCCGCCTCCAATTCCAGGCGACGGATGTCCAGGCGTTCCAGTCGATCAGCTTTTGCCATGGCTATCCTTATCTCACCGTCCCCAAAGAGCGACAAATGAAGAGGGCGCAGCTAATTAGCCGCGCCCCCATCATCAGTTTGTCAGCGGCTTCAAATCCCCGCAGGCGAAGGCTCACCAAAGGGCCCCTTGCGCTTGCGCGTCTTGGGGATCGAAGAACCCGCCGCCGGAACCGTCGAAGGCTTGATCGTCGTACCGTCGTCGCGGGTGATCTCACCCTTGTCGAGCAGCGTCTTGATCTCTTCGCCAGTCAGCGTCTCATATTCAAGCAGCGCATTGGCGAGCAGGTGCAGTTGGTCCTCATGTCCGGTCAGCACATCCTTGGCCCGATCATAGCCGCCATCCACGATCATGCGGATTTCATGGTCGATCGCCTTCGCCGTCTCGTTCGACATATGGACGCGCTGGCTCTGCGAATAGCCCAGGAACGTCTCGCCCTGCTGCTCTTCATATTGCAACGGACCGAGTTTGTCCGACATGCCCCACTGCGTCACCATGTCGCGCGCCAGCTTGGTCGCGTACTGGATGTCGCCCGACGCACCTGACGACACTTTGTCATGGCCGAAGATGATCTCTTCCGCCACACGCCCACCCATGGCGACAGCCAGGTTCGCATGCATCTTGTCACGATGATAGCTGTAGCTGTCCCGCTCCGGCAGGCGCATCACCATGCCCAGCGCACGGCCGCGCGGGATGATCGTCGCCTTGTGGATCGGGTCGGAAGCCGGTTCATGGACCGCGACGATGGCATGACCCGCCTCATGATAGGCGGTCATTTTCTTCTCATCGTCGGTCATGACCATGGAGCGGCGCTCGCTGCCCATCATGACCTTGTCCTTCGCCGCCTCAAATTCGTCCATCGCAACCAGGCGCTTGCCCCGGCGCGCGGCCATCAAAGCCGCTTCGTTGACGAGGTTGGCCAGGTCAGCACCAGAGAAGCCGGGCGTGCCGCGCGCAATGGTGCGCGGATTGACGTCCGGCGCCAGCGGCACCTTCTTCATATGGACGGCGAGAATCTTCTCGCGGCCCTCGATGTCGGGACGCGGCACCACGACCTGACGGTCGAAGCGGCCCGGACGCAGCAAAGCGGGGTCCAGCACGTCAGGACGGTTGGTCGCCGCGACGATGATGATGCCCTCATTCGCCTCGAAACCGTCCATCTCAACCAGAAGCTGGTTCAGTGTCTGCTCGCGCTCGTCATTGCCGTTGCCCAGGCCCGCGCCACGATGACGGCCGACCGCGTCGATTTCGTCGATGAAGACGATGCAGGGCGCGTTCTTCTTCGCCTGCTCGAACATGTCGCGCACGCGGCTCGCGCCGACGCCCACGAACATCTCGACGAAGTCGGAACCGGAAATGGTGAAGAAGGGCACACCCGCCTCACCCGCGATCGCGCGAGCGAGAAGCGTCTTGCCGGTGCCGGGGGAGCCGACCAGCAGCGCACCCTTGGGAATCTTGCCGCCCAACCGCGCGAACTTGCTCGGGTCCTTCAGGAACTCGACGATTTCCTGCAATTCCTCACGCGCTTCGTCGATGCCAGCAACGTCATCGAACGTCACCTTGCCATGCTTTTCGGTGAGCAGCTTGGCCTTGGACTTCCCGAAACCCATCGCGCCGCCTGCGCCGCCACCCTTCTGCATCTGGCGCAGAACGAAGAAGGCGATGCCCAGGATCAGCAGGAACGGCAACGACTGGTAGAGCATGATCTGCCAGAAGCTCGGCTGCTCTTCGGTTTGCCCAGAATATTTGACGTTATAATCGTCAAGCAGGCCAGTCAGGCCCGGGTCGTTCACGGGAATGGTGTTGAACCGCTGCCCACTGGTCAGCGTGCCGGTGATCTTGTCCGTAGCGATTGCGACGTCCTTGACCTGCCCTTCCTGCACCTTCGAACGGAATTCGGAATAGGCAATGCCGCTACCCGCCTGCGAAGCGGAGCGGCTGTCGAACATCGACACGAAAAGCAGCAGGGCGATAATCACCCCCGCCCAAATCATTGCGCTCTTGATCCAGGGGTTACCCTGCGGGTCCTTCTCGTCGTTCATCATCACTCTCTTTCACCGGGCAAGATAGGATGCTCCGGCAAAATCGCAAGTTGGACGCTATGCCGGCCGAATGTTCAGCCGCCGACGAACTGCGACAGGGCGATATAGGCCAGGATTACTGCGACACCTGCCGACAGGCCGCAGAGCAGGTAGCCGACATACAGCAGCATCGGCGGATGCGGACGCGCCAGTTTCCGGTTACGTTGCGCTGCCGAAAGGATGATGCTGGCGAGCACGCCATAGGTCAGCGCCGCAAATTCGAACATAATCAGCTTTCCATGCTTTGAGGGGCAGGCTCAATAAGCATGGAGGCTATTAAGGAAAGGTCATTGCGCTGCAACATTTCGACGGAGCGAGCCACCGGCGCGTTGACCCGTGGAACCATTCCGTAACGACCCTCTACCGGTCTCGTCAGCATGCACAGTGCAGCTTACCGCCGGGCTGGCGCGGGACTGATTTTCCACTCAGCACCGCCCTTCAGCAGCAACGATCCGAGACTCGCCTGCCCTCCCTTGGCAGCAACAGAAATGGCGTGATCGATCGCGTCCCCGCGCGGTAATGCATCCGGCTCTGCCTGCGCGACGATGTGGAGCAGCAGGCGCCTCAACAGCTCGCGGGGGAGATCTGTGCGGGTCAGCAGCCATGCATGCCCCTCCCGCCGGACATGCGCGGAGGCTAGATCTTCGACCATCCAATCAAGCGCTTCGCCACATTCCGCCAGTGCGGCCGCGCTGCGCACCGCCGCTCGCGCGTCCAGCCATCCGAGATGTTCCAGGTGCCTCCGAATCGCCGCGCGATCGAAACGCTGGTCGCTATTTGAAGGGTCGTTGACGAAGGGCAGCCCCTGCACGCGGACATAGTTCAGAAGGTCCACGCGCGTCACACTCAGCAGAGGCCGCAGCACCTGCCCCTGCCGCGCTCGAATACCCGAAAGCCCGTTCACCCCCGCACCCCGGTTAAGCCGCATCAACATCGTCTCAAGCTGATCATCGGCGTGATGCGCCGTGCACAGCCAATCAATCTGCCGATCGGCTCGCCAAGCCTCTAACGCAGCATAGCGTTGGGTGCGCGCCCATTGCTGGACGTTGCCGGTGAGGGGTGCTGGTGGGTGCAGCACTGCATGGGTAATTCCACGTCCACCGCACCATTGCGCCACCATCGCGGCTTCATCGGCCGACGCCTTCCTCAATCCGTGATCCACGGTCGCCGCTTCCACCCTGCCGGAAAAACAGCGCGCAGCAAGATCGAGCAGCGTCATGCTGTCCGGACCGCCCGAAACCGCCACGCCAAGCCGAAAGCCGCCAACCTCGCCCACCAGGCGGTGAACCGATCGGATCAGCAATGTCTCAAGGTCAGACTTAGCCGGTGGCGGTTCGGCCATAGCGTTGCCTTAGCTGCAATTTGCCCTAGTGCGGCCCTTTGTCATCATGCCACGCTGGCTGGCCGACATGGTTGACCCATAAACCTGCTCCAGCTCCGCATACACCTTGCAGGCATCGGCAGGCTTCTTCAGCTGGATCAGCGCCTCACCCAGATAGGCCAGGCTGTCGGCCGCCCGATCACCCTTGGGGCGCTTCTGGTAATTGTCGTAGAATGTCACCGACGCGAGCGCGGGCTTTCCATCGTCCAGATAGGCCCGGCCCAGCAGATTGGCGGCGCGGCTCGCAACCGGCGCATTGCCATATTTTTCCACCGTCGCCTTCAGCTGCGCCTGTGCCTCGGGATAGAATTTGGCATCCCACAGCCGGTATCCATAGCTATAGGCGTCGGCCGCCGCGTCTCCACTCGATGGCCGCTCGATCGCCGCGACGGCCAACTTGCGCGCTTCCGTCGCTCCGCCATTGGTGCCCGGCTGGGGCTTGGGATCGGCGGGCGCCGCATCGGTGGACGGAACTACCGGCCGCACCGGCGGCGGGGCGACGACTTCAGCGCGGCTCTGTGCTTCCGCCTTATATTTGTTGAACGCTTCTTCCAACTGCCGGATCTTGAAGCTGTTTTCTTCGACCTGCCCAGTCATGGACGCGAGCTGCGACTCCAACGCCGCGACGCGCGCGGTCAGGTCGGCAACGGGCGAAGAGGACGGCGTGCCCGGCGGCACAGCGGGCGTGGACGGGCGGTTGATTTCCGCCTCCAGCGGCGCGCCTGCGGGAAAAACCTTCCGCTGCACCGCACGCATTTCCTTCTCCAGCCGATCGACGCGCACATCGATCGCCACATTCTGAGCAGCCGCCGCTGGAACAAGCGCAACCATCGCTGGCGCCCCCAGCAACAGGGCGGTTGTCGCAAATAAGGCGTAGCGCATGAAAATCCCCGACTAAACTAATCCACCGACGACACGGCCTAACGGCCGCATTCCTCGCCTTTAACCATAAGGCCATATTCGCCGCCGTAAAGCGCGACGTGCGCCCGCCAAAGCAGGGTGCGCCGCGCGCCTCAGTCCGCTGCTGGCGAGGGCGCCGGGGCTGGCGCAGGCGCCGCCGGTATCGCCGGTGCGACGCTTCCCGTGACCGGCCGGACCGGAGGCAATTGCGCTGCGGAAGGTGCGCTTGACGGGGCGGAACCCGCCGGAGCAGGCGCGGCGCGGGCCAGCAAGGCAGCAGCCGACACCGGCACATCGGAAATGGTGCGATCGGGGGCGCCCAGCGGCGGGATGGGCTTGCCGCCCACGGTGACCGTCAGTGCCTGAGGCCGTCCGGTCAGGATCATCGGGTTCCGGGCGTTGGCAGGCAGGGTGAAGCTGTCCCCCTTCTTCATCAGCCCGTCTTTCAGGCGCTCGCCAGCCTCGTCATAGATGCGCAGCCATACATCATCATTGGCGGTGAAGACCACCGTCTGCACCACAGGCGCTGCCGGACGAGCGCCAGCAGCAGGCTTTGCGGCGGCGGCAGGCTTGGCCTGTTCAGCCGCAATCTCCTGACCCGTCGGCGGCGTCAACATCTGCGTGCGCCAGATGGTGAAGCCCACAACCAGCACGATCACGATGGCCGCAGCCGTCCATGCCAAGGCGCGCGAAGGCACGCGCGCAGGGTCCGCCGGTTCGAACGCCTCGTACCGGTTCGCGCCCAGTTCCGAATTATGAACCGCGTGGCGCACATCGGCGGCGATCGCCACTTCGTCCAGATCGACCGCGCGGGCATAGGCACGGGCAAAGCCGACCGCGTAGGGAATGCCGGGCAGCGCGGAATAATCGTCGCGTTCTATCGCCTCCAACTGACGCTGGGCAATGCGGGTGCGCGTCGCCACGTCCTGCATCGACAGGCCCTGCGCCTCACGCGCGGCGCGCAGCTTCGCGCCGGGAGTGCTGGATTGCACGTCCGGCGCCACCGCGCCGCTTTCCAGTTCGGGTTGTTCTGCCATGCTGCTCCGCGATCTTAGAGGCTGGTCTTGTCTCATTCCGGCACAGGGATTGTCAACGCCGCGGCGGCGATGACTGCCCCATTTTCCCGGTTCAATTCAGTTCAATGCCGCGCTCGTCCGCCCATTGCGTCAAGGCGCCCCGAACATCCACCACGCCCGCATCCAGCAGCTGGCGCATGAAATCCTGCAATTCGGCTGCGTCGGCCGCGCGGATCATCGCCTTGACCGGCCCAACGGACGCGGGCGTGATCGACAGGCGCCGCACGCCCAGGCCCACCAGCGCCATCGCCTCCAGCGTCCGCCCGCCCATCTCGCCGCACACGCCAACCGGCACCTGATACTCCGCGCAAATTCGCACCACACGATCAAGGAAGCGCAAGATCGCGATGCTCAGCCAGTCGTAACGCTCCGCCAGCTTGGGATGCGCGCGGTCGGCGGCAAAGAGGAACTGTGTCAAATCATTGGTGCCGATCGACAGGAAATCGAGCTTGGGCAGCAGCAGGTCGAGCACCTCAGCCAGCGCAGGCACCTCCAGCATCGCGCCATAGCGGACCGCCGTCGGCACCTTCTTGCGCTGCGATATCAGCCATTCGCGCTGATGTTCGACCAACGCGCGGGCCTGCTCATATTCCCACGGCTCCGACACCATCGGGAACATGATGTTGAGCACCTTGCCCGCCGACGCTTCCAGCAACGCCCGCGCCTGCGCCTTCATCAACCCGTCGCGGTCCAGCGCCAGCCGCAGCGCACGCCAGCCCATTGCCGGATTATCCTCCAGCTCCTCATCCTCGTCGCGCTGCATATAGGGCAACGCCTTGTCACCGCCGATGTCGACGGTGCGGAAAATGACCGGCCGGTCGCCCGCCGCGTCCAGCACATCCTTGTAAAGCCGCTGCTGCTTCTCCCGCTGCGGCAGCGTCGCGGACACGAGAAACTGAAACTCCGTGCGGAACAGCCCAATGCCGTCCGCCCCGACCAGATCCAGCGCCTGCGCATCCTCCCGCAAGCCCGCATTGACCATCAGTTCGATACGCTGCCCGTCTGCCGTTACGGAAGGCAGGTCGCGCATCGCGGCAAATTCCGCCCGGCGCTTCTGCGTCACATGCAGCTTGTTCTCGAACGCCTCGTCCATGTCAGGCGTCGGGCGGATCAGCAGGCTGTTCGACACGACATCCATCAGGATAAGGTCGCCCTCATTGACCTTGTGCCGGATTTCGCGGACGCGCCCCAGCACCGGCACGCCCATCGCCCGCGCCACGATCGTGACATGCGCGGTCAGCGACCCTTCCTCCAGGATCACGCCTTTCAACCGCCGCCGGTCATATTCCAGCAGCTCCGCCGGGCCCAGGTTGCGCGCGATCAGGATGGCGTCCTGCCGCAAGCCCAACTGCGCCGCTGTGCCCAGCTGCCCCGACACGATCCGCAACAGCCGGTTGGCCATGTCTTCCAGATCATGCATCCGGTCCTGCAACAGCGCGTCGTCGATCTGCCGCATGCGCATCCGGGTACGCTGCTGCACGCGCTCGATCGCCGCCTCGGCGGTCAGTCCGCTGTCGATCGCCTCGTTGATGCGCCGCGCCCAGCCTTCGTCATACGCGAACATCTTGTAGGTTTCGAGCACCTCCTGATGCTCGCCCTCCATGCCGAACTCGACCGCGCCGGTCATGCGGTCGATCTGCTCGCGCATCTTGGTAAAGGCGGAATAGACGCGCTGGCGCTCCGCCTCGGTATCTTCCGCGACCGTATGTTCGACATGGACGCGCGGCTGGTGGAACACCGCATGCCCCCGCGCCATGCCCATGACCAGCTGCAACCCCTGCAACATGATCGTGCCCGTATCCTGCACCCGCAGATCCGCCGGGCCGTCATCCGCCAATTCAGCGTTGGCGATCAATTCGGCAAGCACCATCGCCACGGTCTGCAGCGCCTCGATCTCCACCTCTTCATAGCGGCGCGGTTCGACATGCTGCACGCACAGCACGCCGATCGCCCGTTCCCGCCGCACGATCGGTACGCCTGCAAAGCTGTGGAACAGTTCCTCGCCCGTTTCGGGCCGATAGCTATAGTCTGGATGGGCCGCCGCCTCGTCCAGGTTCAGCGTCTCGACATTGGTCGCGATCAGGCCGACCAGACCCTCGCCCATCGCCATGCGGGTGACGTGGACAGCCTCCTGCTTCAACCCACGCGTCGCGAACAGTTCAAGCAGCCCCTCGCGCACCAGATATATCGAGCAAACCTCGCTGGACAGCGCTTGGCCGATAATGTCCACAACCTTGTTGAGCTTCGCCTGCGCGCTCGTTCGCGCAGCCATCACCTCCTGCAAACTGGTCAGGATGTGGCGGGCGGCTGCGGCGGGCGTCGTGGACATATCAAAGCGCTAACAGATCGCAGGCCCCCTTTCCAAGGGGAAGTCAGGGGTAGAGGAGGACGAAGCCGCTAAAAAACGAAAAAAGCCTCCCCATCACCCGATGGGGAGGCACCGGCAGATCATGCCATCGCGGCAGACGTCTCACATAATTCCTTGAACTGCTGCATCATCTGGTCCCAGCCGGGATGAAAGCCCATGTCCTCATGGCGCTTCAGGGCCTCTGCATCCCAATGCCGCGCCGTCGCGGTAAAGCGCGTCCCCTCGCCTTCGTCCGCAAAGCTCCACACATGCGTGATGAAAGGCGCCTGAGGCACCCAACCGGCCGCATAGGCATCGGTGGAAACCACGCGCTCTCCTGACACCACCTCCAGGAAAATGCCCTCCATCGGCCCGGTATCTTCCCCATCGGGACCGAACATACGCACCGCACTGCGACCGCCGGGGCGCAGGTCTTCCTCGATCACCTCGGCCCGCCACGGCTTGGGGCAGAACCATTGATCTTTCAGGTCCGTCCACACCTTCCACACAATTTCTCGCGGGGCCGCGATGTGGCAAGTGACCGACAGCTCATGTTGCGCGCTGCTCATACCGTCGCTCCTTCATAGGCCGCCTTCATGCGGGCAAGGTCCAATTTCTGCATCGTCATCATCTCGGCCATCATCGGCTGGATACCCGGGCCGCCCTTGCGATGCATCTCCATGACTTCTTCCGGCACGATCTGCCAGGACAAGCCATATTTGTCCTTCACCCAGCCACAGGGGCCGGGCGCGCCGCCATCCGCCGTCAGCGCATCGAAATAGCGGTCCACCTCCGCCTGATCCTTGCAGGAGATTGACAGCGATACCGCTTCGGTAAAGCCGAATTCCGGCCCGCCATTCAGACCCTGATAGCTTTGGCCGAACAGCGTGAACTCGACCAGCAGCACGTCACCTTCCTTGAAGGGCGCAGGGCCGGGAACATCGTGGGGATAGCGGCTGATCGAATCCACCGACCCGCCAAAGACAGAGACATAGAAGCGCGCAGCTTCCTTTGCCTGCCCGTTGAACCACAGACAGGGTGAAATTTTTGACATTCTTCCTCTCCTCTTATGCTGCGGTCGAGCGCATGCCGACCAGCGCGAACATCGCGCCTTGCGGGTCGGTCGCCTGGATGATCCAAGCGCCGCCCGGCACCTCGGCCGGGCCATTCAGCACCGTGCCGCCGCCTTCCTCGACTTTCTTCACACCCTCATCGATGTCGGGCACGACGAAATAGAACAGCCATTGCGGCACCGGCATCTGCTCCGGCTTGGGCATCATGCCGCCTTCCATGCTGTTGAACTCGGTGCCGCCGGACATGGAAAAAAGCTGGTAGCTGCCCATTGGGCCCATATCCATCGCCTCGCCCGTCCCCCAGCCGAACTGGGATGTGTAGAAGCCAAGGTCGGCGTCGAAATTGCCGCTGTAAAGCTCATGCCAGCCAACATGGCCCCTCGCCATCGGTGGCGCGGCCTCCATGCCGTCGGGGCTCGATCCTTTGAGCAGCATGAAGATCGCGCCACCCGGGTCGCTCATCACGGCAAAGCGGCCGACGCCCGGAATGTCATCCGGCGGCCGCTTCACGCTACCGCCTGCATCCGAAAGCCGTCGTGCGTCCGCATCGACATCGCTCGAACCGATATAGCCGCCCCACCATGGCGACATGCCGCAATCCTTCGCCTCTGCCGGGATGCGCATGATGCCGCCCAGCGGCCCCGCGCTGCCGGACACGACATGATAGGGATCGTCTGTCCGCTCGCCGCCGAAGGGCTGCGCCGACCATCCCACCACATGGCCGTAGAAGGCAATCGCGCCCTCCGGGTCGCTGGTCATCAGTTCATACCAGAAGAATTTGCCGGTCAGATCACTCATCATCCGCCTCCTCTCACAAAGCTGTTGGTCAGGCTTTCTCGTCGACCAGCACGTCGAACCCGCCATAGATCATCCGCTTGCCGGAAAAGGGCGCGTCGCCCGGCTCCTGCATGCGCGGGTCGTTCATCACCTTTTCCTGCCCCGCGTCGCGGGTCGCCTTGTCGGGCCATTCGACCCATGAAAAGGCGACCTCTTCGCCTTCTTCCGCGATGACGGAGGTACGGAAGTCGTTGACCTTGCCGACCGGGACATCAGTGCCCCAGCATTCGACCACGCGCACAGCGCCATGCTCGAGAAAAACGGGCGCCGCGCGGAGCGCCCACTCCTGATAGAGTTCCCTGTTGCCCTTGGGCACCGGGATCACGAAACCATCGATATAGCTCATCGTCTCTCTCCTTCATCTCAGGATTGATCAGGCAGTCGGCTCCGCCTCGCGCGACGCCAGTGCGGCCTCGACATCCATCCATGACAATTCCCAGATATGGCCGTCTGGATCGGCAAAGCTGCGGCCATACATCCACCCATGGTCCTGCCGCGGATTGGGTTCGGTTCCTCCTGCTGCCAACGCCTTGTCCGCGGTCGCATCGACATGCGCGCGGCTTTCTTCAGTCAGCGCGAGCAAAACCTGCGCGGTTTCCTGCGCGTTCGGGATGCTGCGCGACGTGAAGCTGCTGAACCGCTCATGGGTCATCAGCATGACATAGATGGTGTCGGAGAAATTGAGGGTTTTGGTGCTGTCGTCGCAAAAATCCTCGTTCGGCACCGCCCCCACGGCCTTATAAAATGCAAGGGAGGCCGCCAGGTCCTTCACCGGCAGGTTGACGAAAATCATTTTGGGAGCGGGGGCATTGGGCATCGCACATCTCCTTGAGCGTTGCGGCAAGGAGCTATTGCTCTCGACTCACCGCCTTGAACTTTGTGCACCTATAGATTATCTTATGCAACATATAAGTTAGAAAAAATAACTAAGGACTCGCAAGTTGAAAAAGCGCGCCTATCAGGATGGCTGTGCCGTCGCCCATGCCTTGGACATCATCGGTGATCGCTGGGCCATGCCGATCATGCGGGAATTGATGCTGGGACCCAAGCGCTTCACCGATCTGCGCGCCAGCCTGCCCGGAATCAGCGCCAATGTGCTGACACAAAGGCTTGAGGAACTGGAAGCAGCGAGCGTCCTTATCCGCCGCCGCCTACCCCCGCCCGCTGCCAGCCAGATTTACGAACTGACCGAGTGGGGCCGCGAGTCGGAAATCCTGTTCCAGGTCCTTGGCCGCTGGGCCTGCCGATCGCCCACGATGCAGCCCGGTCAGCCAATGAGCAACGTTTCGGTCGTGCTCTCCATGCGCACGATGATCGACCGTAGCCGTATTGGAGATCTGGACGCGGTGATCGGCTTCCGCTTTGGCGAGGAGGAATTTAGCGCTCAGTTGAAGGATGGCGACTTCACCATCGACCGTGGCCCGACCCAGGACGCGGACGTGCTGTTCAGCGGCGATCAAAATGCCTTGGCTGCGGTCGTCTACGGCGGGGCGAGCTTTGAAGATGTCGCCGGGGCCCTGCATGTCGAGGGCGACCGTGCGCTGGCCGAACGCTTCGTCCGCCTCTTCCCCCTGCCCTCCAAGGCTCCCGCCACTTATACGCCCGCGGACGCCTGAAGCACTCTTACCGCCTTATCGGGAAAGTCGGCACATTCACGCGCGGCGCCGATGTCGCGCCCGGCACCAGCGCCTGCCCGCTCTCCTCGCGCAGCCTTGGCAAGGCAGGCGGCGGGACAAAGCCAGCGCCGATCTCCGCAGGCGGCTTGGGCGGCGGCGGCAAAGGCGTTGGCGACACGATCACCGTCACCGTCCCGCCAAAGCGCGACTGCCACTCCGCCAACCGCCTCAGATAATCGGCATAAGCCTCGTAAAATTCCTGGAAAGGCTTCTCCAGCTCCGTCAACGCCTCAGGCGCATAGGCAAGCAACTGGCTGGACGGCATCGCCAGGATTTTCGCCCCCACCTCAACCGCGACAGGACAGAAGCTCTTGGTGACGGGCGGCAGAGAGAAGAAGTTGTAGACCACCGTGTTCAGCAGTTCGCGGGACTGCAGCCCGCCGCTGCCATAAGCGGCCGTATAGTTGCGATCGACCGCCGCGTTCGCATCCCGCAATACGTCCTTATGGACGTGCAGCATGCGGTTATACTGAACCCGCGCGGGTTCACCCCCACCCTGGCAGGAAAGCGCCGCGACGTTCAGCGCCATGCGCACATGCCAAAGCGCCGTATTGGCCGTGACCCCGCGATTGGGCGTCAGATATTTCCCTTCCGCATCAACCTCGGGAATGCTCATATCCTCGACCGCGCCCATCGGCGGCAGCGGCTTGATCGTCGGAACAACTGGCGGTGGAGGCGTCGGCACCTCCTTCGGGGTGGAACAGCCCGCAACCAGCGCCAGCGCGGCTACGGAAGCGATTGTCCAGACGCGACTTGAAACAGCACGCAGCGGCAACCTTTATCCCCTATGATTAATCGTCAGCGCCAAAACTCATGACAAACCCGCGCGTTCCTGGCGAGGATCGCCCGGCTCGCTTCACCCCTCAAGGGATTCGGTTCGTCCCGATAATCGGCCAGCCTCAGGCGCCGCGCCGCTCCAGCGCGACAGCCGCTTCGTCCATCAGCTGCGCGATGATGTCAGCGACCGGCTCTTCCTTCGTCACCATGCCGACCGACTGCCCCGCCATCAGCGACCCGCCCTCGACATCGCCGTCGATTACCGCACGGCGCAATGCCCCCGCCCAATAATGTTCGATCTGCAACTGCGCTTCCATCATGTCGACAGAGCCGCCGTCCAGCAGATTGGCGACTTCCCGCTGCTTGGCGGTGAAGGCTTCGGTCCCGTTGTTCTTCAACGCCCGCACCGGAATTACCGGCAAACGCGGGTCGATCTGTACGCTCGCGACGGCATCACGGGCCGACGCACGGAAGAAGGACTTCTTGAAGTTCGGATGCGCGATGCTTTCGCTCGCACAGGCAAAGCGCGTGCCCAGCTGCACGCCCGCCGCGCCCATTTCCAGATAGCCCGCGATCAACTCGCCGCGCCCAATCCCGCCAGCGACGAACACCGGCAGCTGCGAGGCCATCTCCGGCAATATCTCCTGCGCCAGCACGCTGGTCGAAACCGGGCCGATATGGCCACCCGCTTCCATACCCTCGATCACCAGCGCATCCACGCCCGAACGCGCCAGCTTCTTGGCCAGGCTCAGCGCAGGCGCGAAGCAGATGAGCTTGGCGCCCTTCTCCTTGATCGCCTCGATGCTCCCCTTGGGCGGCAGCCCGCCTGCCAGCACGACATGCCCCACTTCATGGCGCGCGCACACTTCGATCAGGTCGAACAACTGCGGGTGCATGGTGATGAGGTTGACGCCAAAGGGTTTGGACGTCAGCGCCTTGGTCGCCGCGATTTCCGTATCGAGCAGTTCCGGCGTCATCGCGCCACATGCAATCACGCCAAAGCCACCAGCATTGGAAATCGCCGCAACCAGGTTCCGCTCCGACACCCAACTCATCGCCCCACACATGATCGCGACCTCGCAGCCGAGAAATTCGGTGCCGCGAGCCATGAGGGAAGTGAGCTTGGCGTTGGTCATGATCATGCCTCTAGAATCAAATAGCCCCTCCCGCAGGCGGGAGGGGTTGGGGTGGGCAGGCGCGCAAGCGCCGTTCCCAGCTACCGGTTCGGGCAGAGGCTCGCTAACGCTCGCCCCCACCCCCGACCCCTCCCGCCTGCGGGAGGGGAGAAATTATGTCAAGCGACCGGAGCGTCGAGCCCATAAGCGGTGTGCAGCACACGCACCGCCAGTTCCGTCTCATCCTCGTCGATCAGCACCGAAACCTTGATCTCGCTGGTCGAGATCGCAAGGATATTGATCCCGCGATCGGCCAGCGACTGGAACATGGTCGAAGCGACGCCCGCATGGCTCTTCATGCCGACACCCACGACGCTGATCTTGGCAACCTTGGTATCGGGGATGACGCGGTTGAACCCGATGGTTTCCTTCTGGCTCTCCAGCACGTCGAGCGCGCGCGCCAAGTCCGCGCCCGGCACCGTGAAGGTCACATCGGTCTCACCCTTGTCACGGCCGACATTCTGGATGATCATATCGACGTTGATCGCCGCATCGGCCAGCGGTGCGAAGATGTGCGCCACCGCGCCCGGACGGTCCGGCACGCGGGTCAGGGTGATCTTCGCCTCATTCTTGTCATGGGCGATGCCGGTGATGAGCTGACGTTCCATCTTGTCTTCCTTGAGCTTGGCTTCCAGTTCCTCTTCGCTGACGATCAGCGTACCGGGGAGGTCTTCCTGGGTGGGATCATCGAAGGAGGAAAGCACCTGCACGACCACGCCTTCCTTCATGGCGAGGCCGACCGAGCGGGTCTGGAGCACCTTGGCGCCGACCGACGCCAGCTCCAGCATTTCCTCATAGGTGACGAGGTCGAGCTTGCGCGCCCGCGCCACGATGCGCGGGTCTGTGGTGTAGACGCCGTCCACATCGGTGTAGATGTCGCAGCGGTCCGCCTTCATCGCCGCAGCCACGGCCACGGCCGAGGTATCCGATCCGCCCCGGCCCAGCGTCGAAATCCGGCCATCTTCCATCATGCCCTGGAAGCCGGGGATCACCGCTACGGTGCCAGACCGCATCGACGTGAGCAGGTCGATCGTGTCGATCTCCCCAATCCGCGCTTTGCTATGTGCTTCGTTGGTGCGGATCGGCAGCTGCCAGCCAAGCCAGCTGCGCGCGTCCACGCCCATGGCCTTGAGCGTCATGGCAAGCAGCCCGCTGGTCACCTGTTCGCCGCTGGCGACGACAACGTCATATTCCGCCGGATCATAAAGCGCCGACGCTTCCTTGCAGAAACCGACCAGCCGGTCCGTCTCGCCCGCCATCGCGGATACAACGACGGCGACCTCATGCCCCTGCTCGACAACATGTTTGACGCGCGCGGCCACGTTGCGAATTCGCTCCATCCCCGCCATGGAGGTGCCGCCGAATTTCATCACGATGCGCGCCATTTTCTTGTCGAACCTGTCTGCTGATCTGGAAAGATAATCCCCCTCCGGGGGAAAAACGGCGCCGCTATAGCAGCAGCGGCAGATATGGCAAGCAACGGCTCCTCTGTGTGGAACCCCATGGCGGCATCGCTCATTCCTCCATTTGGAAACGGATGGAGGACATCATGGACGGAGTCCTATACGGGCTTGTCACGATCGGAGGACCGATCCTGCTGGCCGCAGTGCTCATATATGTGATCATGAGCAACCGGCGGCACAGAAGCCCCGATGAGCTGGCGCGCACCGAGACAGCGACCCGCGAATTGCACCGGCAGCTTGATGCAGAGGATAAATATCGCGACGGCGAAGGACCGCCACCGCGCAAGATGTAATGGCGATGGCGCGCCTTCGCGGAGCTTGGTAAGGCAGGATGCATGGCCAACTCAGCTCAAACCACGATAGACCCTCGCGAAGCCGCGCATTTTGGCGCGATGGCGGCCGATTGGTGGGACCCTTCCGGCAGCAGCGCCATGCTGCACAAGCTCAATCCCGTCCGCCTGCGCTACATTCGCGCCGCGATAGACCGGCACTGGCTTGGCGAGGAGAGCAGCTTCCGCCCACTCACCGGCAAACGCGCCCTCGATGTAGGTTGCGGCGCGGGTCTCTTGTCAGAACCATTGGCGCGGCTCGGCGCCACCGTGACCGCCCTCGATGCCGCGCATGAAAATATCGCGATTGCGCGTGCCCATGCGGAAGGCCAGGGGCTCCTCATCGACTATCGCGCAACGCCCGTCGAGCAACTGGACAGTGACAAATTCGATCTCGTGACTTCGATGGAAGTGATCGAGCATGTCACCGATCCAGCAGCCTTCATCCAGGCGCTGTCCGCAAAACTCGCGCCCGGTGGCCTCCTCATCCTGTCGACCCCCAACCGCACGCCGCTCTCGCGCCTCGCCATGATCAGCATCGGCGAAAGCATCGGCGGCATCCCCAAGGGCACGCATGACTGGAACAAGTTCCTGACGCCCGACGAGCTGGCGGACATGCTGGTAAAGGCGGGACTGGAAGTGACCAATGTCACCGGCCTCTCCTTCGACCCGCGCAAGGGCTTCACCCTCTCGTCGAACAAGGCGATCAACTATCTCCTGACTGCCCGCCACGCTGGGGCTAAGGGCGCGCGTTGATGGAGTGAACGCGTTCGGAACTAGAAGGGCTTGCAAGAGCCTTGGAGCTTTGCGCCTTAGATCGGCACCATCTCTCATCCGTTCGCCCTGAGCCTGTCGAGCCGAAGGCCGGCGAAGCCAACGGCTCTACTTCTCTTCAGGAACAAGAGGGCCCTTCGACAAGCTCAGCCCGAACGGGTGTGAGTATGACCGCCAAACCAACATATTAAGAAGCGGCCGCCACCGGGCCTGGTGGCGACCGCTTCCCAACCCCCCGCTCGGGGTTGTCTCGTCAGGCTGCTTCCGCCGTCTCCGCCGAAGCGGGCAGACGGATGAGATAGTCGAAGGCGGAAAGCGCCGCTGTCGATCCTGCTCCCATGGCGATCACGATCTGCTTATAGGGCACGGTCGTGCAGTCGCCAGCAGCGAATATCCCTGGCTGACTCGTTTCGCCCCTGGCGTCAATCTCGATCTCGCCGCGCGGTGATAGCGCTATCGCATCTTTCAACCATTCCGTGTTCGGGACGAGCCCGATCTGCACGAAAATGCCTTCCAGCTCGACATCATGCTCGGTGCCGCTGTTGCGGTCCTTGTAGCTAAGGCCCGTGACCCTGGTGCCGTCACCATCCACCTTCATGGTGAGCGCCGAGGTGATGATCCGCACATTGGGCAGGCTGGCGAGCTTACGCTGCAACACCGCGTCGGCACGCAGCTGACTGTCGAACTCGATCAACGTCACATGGGCGACAATGCCGGCCAGGTCGATCGCCGCTTCGACGCCGCTATTGCCGCCGCCGATCACCGCCACGCGCTTGCCCTTGAACAGGGGACCGTCGCAGTGCGGGCAATAGGCCACGCCCTTGTTGCGATATTCATCCTCGCCCGGCACGCCCATCTGCCGCCAGCGGGCGCCAGTGGACAGGATCACGGTACGCCCTTTGAGCGATGCGCCATTTTCCAGCACAACCTCATGATAGCCACCTTCACTCTTCGCCGGGATCAGCTTGGCCGCCTTCTGCAGGTTCATGATCTCGACGTCATAATCCTTCACATGCGCTTCCAGCTGCGCGGCAAGCTTCGGCCCCTCCGTGTGGCTTACCGAGATGAAATTCTCGATCGCCATCGTGTCGAGCACCTGCCCACCAAAGCGCTCCGCCGCGACACCCGTGCGGATGCCCTTGCGCGCCGCATAGATCGCAGCCGCCGCACCCGCGGGACCACCGCCGACGACCAGCACTTCGAACGGCTCCTGCGCCTTGATCTTCTCCGCTGCCCGATCCGCCGCGCCGCTGTCGATCTTCGCGACGATCTGCTCCAGCTCCATCCGGCCCGAAGCGAAGGGCTCGCCATTCAGGAACACGGTCGGCACCGCCATCACCTGGCGCGCGTCCACCTCTTCCTTGAACAGCGCGCCATCGATGGCGACATGCTTGATCCGGGGATTGAGCACGCTCATCAGGTTCAGCGCCTGCACCACGTCGGGGCAATTCTGGCACGACAGCGAGAAATAGGTTTCGAACGCGAAATCGCCGTCCAGATCCTTGATCTGCTCGATCAGTTCCTGAGCAGCCTTCGACGGATGCCCGCCCACCTGCAACAGCGCGAGCACCAGCGAAGTGAACTCATGCCCCATCGGAATGCCAGCGAAGGTCACGCCAATATCGGTGCCCGCCCGCCGGATCATGAAGCTAGGCTTGCGCTTGTCATTGCCGGAAGTGACCGTCACCTTGTCCGACAGCTCGGCAATCTCGTTCAGCAAGCCTTCCAGCTCGCGCGACTTCGCGCCTTCGTCCAGCGACGCCACCAGCTCGATCGGCTGCGTGATGTTCGCCATATAGGTCTTCAACTGACCCTTCAGATTTGCGTCCAACATCTTCGTAGCTCCAAGATTGGGCGCGCCGCCCGTGGGCACGCAGCTTTCCCTTCGCCGGTGTGAACCCAAAGGCCCGGCGTGAGATTAGCAGTCAAATTGTCAGGTAAAACCCCCGCCGGGCCGGGGAGTTGCTCAACCCAGCCCGGCGAAAGGTCAGGTTTTGCTTAGATCTTGCCGACGAGGTCGAGCGAGGGAGCCAGGGTTTCTTCACCCTCTTCCCACTTGGCCGGGCATACTTCGCCGGGGTGAGCGGCGACATATTGCGCAGCCTTGACCTTGCGGAGCAGTTCGGTCGCGTTGCGGCCGACGCCTTCCGAAGTGATTTCCATGAACTGGATCACGCCTTCGGGATCGACCAGGAAGGTCGCACGGTCTGCCAGGCCGACGCCCGGACGCATCACGTCGAAATTGTTGGTGATCTGGCCCGACTGGTCGCCCAGCATATAATAGTTGATCTTGCTGATCGCGGGCGAAGTGTCATGCCAGGCCTTGTGGCTGAAGTGCGTGTCGGTCGACACCGAATAGACTTCGACGTTCAGCGACTGCAGCGTCGGGTAGATGCCAGCCAGGTCTTCCAACTCGGTCGGACACACGAAGGTGAAGTCAGCCGGGTAGAAGAAGAAGATCGCCCACTTGCCCTTCACGTCCTCGTCGGTGACGTCGACGAACTTGCCTTCCTTGAATGCGGTGGCCTTGAACGGCTTGATGCTGGTGTTGATGAGAGCCATGGGCTTTCCAGTTCCTTCTTAGGGTTGCTGTTGCCCGGCCTATGTAAGGAGGTCGCAGGGTCAGGGGAAATTGCTTTTATTCACACCTGTCATTGAGAAAAGCGATCAAGAGCAGCATCATTGATCGACAGGCTGATCCCTTGGCTTCTGAATGACATAGGTCATCGCCTCCTTCGCCATTTCCAACGCCTCATCAATCGTGAAGGTCGAGGAATCGAGGCAGAGCTCCAGCCACAAGCCATCCAGCATCGCCGTCAACCCAATAGCGGCGATCCGCGCCGCCGGACGCGGAATCTGGGGCGCAGCTTCCCGCAGCAACACCTCCAGCCGCTCGCGCGACCCGCCATAGGTCTCCGCATGGGTAGCCGCGATCTCCGGGCTGGTCTTCACCAAGCTCCAGAAGGAAATCCAGGTCGCCAATAAATTGGGGTCGAGCACAGGCGGCTGCAAATTCGCCCTGATATAGGCCCACAGCCTGTCAAGCGGATCAGGCCCGGCTTCCGCGACAGCCTGCTCCAGCGCCGCCGCCACCTTCTCTCCAACATCGCGATAGGTAGCGAGGATCAGCGCATCGACGCCATCGAAATAATGCGTCAGCAACCCCGCAGACACGCCCGCCCGCGCGCAGATTGCCCGAACCGATGTGGCCGCAACGCCTTTTTCCGCGAGACATTGCGCCGTCGCTTCGATCAGCGCCAGGCGCCTGACATCGGGCGACTCTCTGACAAAGCGTGCCCGCCCCTGTCTCCCATCAAGGCGGCCTGCAATCTTCTGCTCCACGTCTTTTTTCCCGTCACCATGCCGCACCCCCTCAGGGCGGCCCACCC
>CAMPHR010000017.1 GCA_946886075.1 uncultured Novosphingobium sp.
GGAGCCATTCCTGCACAAATCTTACATGGTGTGTAAGGACATTGTGAGGATGGCTGATTTAACTGAGTATCCTACGCCTGAAAGCCGTAAGAACCCAGGGCCGCCGCCCACATGTCCCTTCATCATACTAACAATGTCAAAGAGCCGACCAAACATTGAAGCGGACAACCGATGTTCCCCGATCCTTACGTTCCGGGGGACTGGTGTCCTACTATGTTGGCGACCGATCGAAGCGAGAACCAGTGGCGCTCACCGCGTCGGTGGAGTGGCATCTAGGCGCGTCATCTGAGTCGGTCAACAGGAAAAAACAAAGCAGGCGATTTTTCTTTTCCCTAAGGCTCTAAGCCGCCGGAAAGCCGGACTTTCGAGGCTATTGCGCCAGTTCGCCCGGCCATGTCTCCGTCCCCACCTGTGCCTGGCCCTGCGCATTATATCGTCCGCCTGATGCTGCCCCCGGGGGAAACAGCGCATCCACTGCCGCCAGCGTATCGTGCGGCAGATCCAGGTGAAGCGCCGCCAGATCCTCATCCAGATGCGCCACGCTGGTAGTGCCGGGAATCGGCACGATAGAGTCGCCCTTGGACAGCAGCCAGGCGAGGCACAGCTGCGCCGCACTGCACCCCGCATCCGTCGCCACCCCCCGCAGCTTGTCATAAAGATCGAGATTATTTCCAAGATGGGGCGGCTGAAAGCGCGGCATCGCGGTGCGCAGATCGCCCTCCTCCACCCCGTCCCTGCCGATCCGCCCGGCAAGCAGGCCTCGTCCGACAGGGGAAAAGGCGACAAAGCCGATGCCCAGTTCAGCACAGACATCCAGCACCGCGATTTCGGGATTGCGCGTCCAGGGCGAATATTCGGTCTGGACCGCCGCAACAGGGTGGACCGCATGGGCGCGCCTGATCGTCGCCGCCGACATCTCCGACAGGCCGATCGCCCGGATCTTCCCCGCCTCGACTGCCCGCACCAAAGCGCCCATCGATTCTTCGACCGGCACCTTGGGATCAAGCCTATGCATATAATAGAGATCGATCTGCTCCACGCGCAGACGTCGCAATGCTTGCTCGAGCACTTGGGTGATCGCTTCGGGCGATCCGTCCAGCCCCCGCTCGCCATTGATCTCGCCAAGCACGCATTTGCTGGCCAGCGTGAATTCATGCCGCCGGTGCATCAACGTCCGCCCGAGCAATTCCTCGTTCCGGCCAAAGCCATAGATCGCCGCCGTGTCGAAGAAGGTGACGCCCGAATCGAGCGCATGCAGCAGCAACCGCTCCGCCTGCGCCATATCGGGGCGCGGCAGATATCCGTGGCTGAGGTTCATGCAGCCCAGGCCCATCGCCGACACGGTCAGCGGTCCCAACTGGCGGGTCGGCAAAATCGATGGCATGAAACAATCCCCTTAGACGCTGTCGTTCCGCCCTCTTTGCCTCAGCGGCGAGTATGACGTTGCAGGCGCTACTTTGATCGCCTGAGCCGCGATTTCAACGGGACGCATCAAAATTCAGCACAGATTGCGAATTTGAAGGATTTCTGCGATAGCATTAGCGATTGAGCTTCAACTTGCCGTGCGGGGATGGAAATGAACGCAGTAGTGAGTCAGATCGGTGATCTGGCCGAAGCCGGCGAAAAGATGGTCGAAAGGCTGCGCCGCAAGGCTTTTCTGCCTGACAGCCGCAAGGAACTCAATGTCCGTTTCGGCATAGCGGAGGCCGCGCAACTGCTCGGCTGCTCCACGAATCGGATTCGCATGGCGGAGGAAGATGGCCGCCTCCCCCCTGCCCCGCCGACGGAAAATGGTCGGCGGCCGGGTTACAAGGTCGAGGAACTGCTCAACATGCGGCAAGTGCTGGGCGCCTCGCCCGAACGCGCCCCACTCGACATTCCCGCGATCATCGCGGTGCAGAATTTCAAGGGCGGCGTCGGCAAATCCACCGTCACCACGCATCTGGCCCATTATTTCGCGGTGCAGGGCTATCGCGTGCTCGTCGTCGATTGCGACAGCCAGGCGACCACGACCACCCTGTTCGGCTTCAACCCGCACTTCAATATTCAGCGGGAAGAGACGCTCTACCCCTATCTCTCCATCGATCCGACGCAGGTCGACCTTCTCTATGCGGTCAAACATACCGCTTGGCCCAATGTCGATCTGATCCCGTCCAATCTTGAGCTGTTCGATGTCGAATATGAGCTGGCGGCCGCGGGCAGCGACGGCGGCTCCGTCCTCGCGGCGCGTTTTCGCAAACTGAAACAGGGTCTGATGGACCTTGCCCGTCATTATGATGTGGTGCTGCTCGACCCGCCGCCAGCGCTCGGCACGATCAGCCTCGCGGTGATGCAGGCGGCCAATGCGCTGCTGGTCCCGCTCGCCGCGACGACACCCGACTTCTGCTCGACCGTCCAGTTCCTCTCGATGATGGATCAGGTGATCAACCAGCTGCAAACGGCGGGCATAGAGGTCGATTATCAGTTCGTTCGTCTGCTCTGCTCGAAATTTGACAGCAATGATCCCAGCCATTCGATGGTCCGGGCGATCATGGAGCAGAGCTTCGGCCCTGCCCTCCTCCCCGTCCCCATCCTCGACAGCGCGGAAATCAGCCATGCGGCGCTGCGCATGATGACGGTTTACGAGTTGGAAAAGCCGATCGGCACCCCCCGCACCCACAAGCGCTGCCGCGCCAATCTCGACGAGGCCATGGGCCAGATCGAAGCGCTGGTCCGCCAGGGCTGGGGCCGCGTCGCGCCTGCGCGTGAGGAGGACATCGTCAATGCCGCTTGATTTCACGCGGAGACGCGGAGACGCGGAGAGATCGGGCGAGTGGCGCAGCCAATCTTCTCTCCACCTCCGTCACATAAGCCGCCGCCCGCATCTCGCGCGCGACGCCTGCGGCGCAACGGAAGCCCTCCGCGCCTCCGCGTCTCCGCGTGAACCAAAATCAACGCTGTCCTACAGCAATATGTTCACCATATGTTCCCGGCGAATCGGAGGACAAGCTCATGGCGCGTAAGCAATCGGACTATCTGGCGGCGCTCTTGTCCGACGAGGCGGAAGCACTCGCCCCCGCACCAGCGGCCGACAACGCGCCGGTGGCTGAGGCCGAACCGGTCCCCTCCCCTGCCCCGCTGCGCGCGGAACGCGCGCGCGGTGCAACACTGCTCGGGCGCGAAACCGCGCTTGCTCGCCTCGCGTCCGGCGAAGTCCGGCAGGTCACACAATTGCTGCTCGATCCGGCTAAGGTCCGCATCTGGCGCGGCAATGCGCGGCTCTATTCTCATCTGACCGAGGAGAACTGCCGCGAGCTGATCGACTCCATCATCGCGGAGGGTGGCCAGAAGGTGCCCGCCGTGGTCCGTCGTGTCGAAGGCGATCCGGATCATGACTATGAAGTGATCGCAGGCACGCGCCGCCATTTCTCGATCAGCTGGCTGCGGGCACACAGCTACCCCGAAATGATGTTCGTGGCGCAGGTGGCCCAGCTCGATGATGAAGCTGCGTTCCGGCTCGCCGACCTTGAGAACCGCGCCCGCAAGGACGTGACGGACATCGAGCGCGCGCGCAACTATGCCGAGGCGCTCGGCACGCACTATGGCAGCCATTTGACGCGCATGGCCGAACGGCTGAAGGTGTCGAAGGGCTGGCTGAGCAAGATGATCAAGGTCGCAGGCATCCCCGACGAGATTCTCGACGCTTTCGCCTCGCCCGGTGATGTTCAGTTGAAGCCTGCTTATCCGCTCGCGCAGGCGCTGGACAATCCCGCCGCCGCGAGCGCGATCCACGCGGAAGCCTCCCGCCTCAACACGACACAACGGGAACGCCGCGCCGCTGGTGCGCCGCCGATTCCCGCTGCCGAGGTTCTCAAGCGCCTGCTCGACGCGCCGCGCGTCGCTGTGTCGCAGCCGAAGGAAGATCCTTTCACCTGGACCACGCGCTATGGGCGCCCTGCCCTCACCGTTCAGTCAGTGAACCGGCAAGGTGTTACCATCCGCTTCCACGCGGGTTCAGGCGCGGACATGGAAACTTTGGCGATGGCGCTTCGCGACACGCTTGAACATCTTGAGCGGCAGGGAATGGGTTTGCAGCAGTGACAGGCTCGGGGGGGCTCAGCAGGAGGATAGTGGTGGCGCGGGACTTCGCTCCCGCGCATTCGCCCTGCGCTGTTTCCCCGGGGAAACAGTTTCCCTCGTTGCAGGGCACCCTCCCCTATTCTCTCCGCCGAAATCATTTTTTCTCGCTAATTCATTCATCGTTTCCCCAGGGAAACACCATGCTCACTCTGACCTTGCCAAGGGAACGCCCATGACACGCACCGGCAAGGCCCAGGTCACCGATCAGTTCGAGCTGTTTCTCCCCTATATCGCGGACATGCCGCTCCGCGACCAACGCGAGATGATGGAGCGCCCCTTCTTCAGCCTTGCCAAGTCGAAGCGCGTCAAACCGATCGACTACACCTCCCCCGACGGCAAGGCGTGGGTCCATGTCTCGGCCAATCCCGATTATGGGATGGCCACCATCTGGGACGCCGACATTCTCATCTACTGCGCCTCCGTCTTGGCCGACATGGCCCGTCGCGGCATCAATGATGTCCCCCGCAAGCTGCATCTCATGCCCTATGATTTGCTGCGCGCAATTCACAGGCCGACAACGGGCCGCGCCTATGAATTGCTCGGTCAATCTCTCGACCGACTCGTTTCCACGACGATCAAAACCAATATTCGCGCGGAAAATCGCCGGGAAGCCACCTTCAGTTGGCTTGATGGCTGGACCCAGCTCGTCGACGAACGCACCGAACGGTCGCGCGGCATGACGATCGAGCTCAGCAACTGGTTTTATGAAGGCGTGCTCATGCAGGGCGGCGTCCTGTCGATCGACCGTGCCTATTTCGATCTGACAGGCGGCCGCGAACGCTGGCTTTACAAGGTCGCGCGCAAACATGCCGGTGGGGCAGGGGAGGGGGGCTTTTCCATATCCATGCCCACTCTGTTCGAGAAGTCCGGAGCCGAAGGGGCCTATCGCCGTTTCAAGTTCGAAATAGCCAAGATCGCCGAGCGCGACCCGCTGCCCGGTTACAGTCTGTCGCTCGAGCAACCGCAAGGCAAGCGCGAACCCTCGCTGCGCATGAGCCGCCGGGTTGCGGAACCTGCGAGCATCAAAGCGAAAGCGCCTGGAAAATCCACTGCTGCGAAAGCTCCCGCTGCAAACGCAGCCGGGTCTGCATCGCTCACGTCCCCAAAAGCGCCAACCGAGCCCGTGTTCGACGCCTCCGACGTGATCCGCCGCACCGTCGCTGGGCTTTCTTCTCGCGCTACCTCTGGTGAATTGACGGACGCGACATTGGCGACGCTACGGGCGGATTGCCCAGGCTGGGATTATCAGTCGCTCCATCAGGATTTCCGCAATTGGCTTGATGCCGACCCCACGCGTACCCCGGTGAATTATCAGAAAGCCTTCATAGGCTTCGTGCGCCGCTTCCACGAAAAGAACCGGCACACCCTCTGAGGCCCTTCTGCAGGCTGGCTGCCCGAGGCTACATTGCCGACTTCCTGATCAAGCCGTTCCCGAAGTGTCGGTAATCGCTGCTACCTCGCCAACGCCAGATTTGCTGACGCATCACCCACACTATTTCATCCACAGCTTTTGAACGACATTGCGCAACCACGTCCCGCAACTGATTCAATCAGGGATAGGGAAGGCCTACTGATCGGCGGCCATCGACATTCCAGGAACGCTCCACGGTCCTTCAGGAACATATTCCCGACACTTCAGGAACAGCAGGCTCGACACTCCAGGAACGCAAGGCCGACCTTTCAGGAACAACACTCCTCGTCCGACTCGCGCATATTCCACGATTCCCGCCCCTTGTTGCGGCCCTTTAACTCTCTAACCTTCCTATAAACCCTATAACTGAAAGGAGATTGTTCTAGCTTTTAGAAGAGAGATGAGTGGAAAGCTGCGACACCAACTTCGTCGCCCCTTGGTGAGAAATGCCGAGCAGGCGGGCGACGGCCATCCTGCTCAGTCCAGGGTAAGCCAATTCCAGCCGCCGCAGTAACGGCGCCTTGCTCCGCTTGGTCACGCGGAGCTCGTCGGGCAGCTTCTTCAGCCTTGCTTCAAGTCGGCTCAGATCAGCGAGTCCCCGCGCCGCCTGGCGCCCGATCATGTCGAACAACTGATCCGCCAATGTCGGCACATCCATGCTCGTGAAGCGGGGAAGATCGACAAAGGAGGGCAAGCGCCGCAAAGTCAGCCCCGACGCTTCGAGCGCAGCCGGAATATGCGCCGCGACAACCCATCCAATATCCGTCTGGCGCTGATCCATCTGCAATTGCCGACCATCCGCCGTCGTCAGCAACTGACCGCCACTGACAGGCCCGGACAAGTCTTCGCGTGCCGCGATCAGCCGCTCCGCCACAGCCGAAACGCTCGGAAGAGGGTAGGGCGCCTCCACGGCCGTCTGAACCGCTCGCCAGGCCGGACCAAAGCGAACGAGATCATCCTGTGCCCAGATTTGAGCTTCCTTCCTGTCATCCAGCAGCTGACGGGATATATTGAGCGTCGCCCGCGCAATCGGATCACGCTGGCTCTCGCTCGCCGAGAGGGCGAAATGAACCAGTGCCGCGATCGACAGCGGGTCGTTCAGCCCTTCGCTATACCGGGGGGGCGGCGTGCGCCCGCAAATCCAATCCTGAAGATCCTTCACCGAGATCGGCACCGACGCAGCGCTGGCAAGCGCGGCCGCCCCCGTCAGCCTTGCACGGGCGAGCCAGATGTCCGTGGCAGGACTGTTGGCGAGCCGCCCATCCAGTCTTCCCAGCAATAGCAAAGCCTGTTCCGAAGAAGATGGAAAATCCAGCATTTCTGGACCTTAGCAGGCTATGTCGTACAACTAAACTTCTATGTTGGTTGTAGGCGCTTTTTTGCGCTTGGCTGACCGGCTTATCATGAAAAGTCCAGCGTCGCCCGTGCACCTCGTGAATAGCGAAACGGCTCAGAAATTCCATCTCCATGATAATTAACCATAAAAATCCAATTTTTTCGTTCCACCGCTGAACCATTTCGCAATGTCGGAGTTACCGTTGAAGGATCGATCCCGACAAAGGCAAACCGATGGTGACATCGGGACGCAAAGTTTCCGGCCTTGCAAGCAAGGTAGCGGGGCTGCCGAAGGAGCCGAGGTTCAGGTTATCAGTGCATATTCGCCGTCACCCATAGATATAACAGGGCAGCGCATCTGCACGCCTTACGACTGTTCGACCCGTTCGCGTGGCCTCGCCTGCGTCCGCACGCATTGCTGGATCAGACAGGAGAAGGTTTGTGGCACACGGATTATCTAGCGATCGAACGGCGCGCCGAAGCGCATTTGCAACCCTGACCGCATGTTCCGCCCTGATGCTGGTACTGAGCGCCTGCGAAAGTAGCGGCGGAACCCGCATCGCCACGGTGGGGGCGAGCAATCCCGGCTCAGGCTCCGGCGGCGGGTCGGGCAGTGGCGGCGGCGGCACGGGCGGAGGATCAGGCACAGGGACCGATGGTGGCTCCGGAACGGGTGGAGGCACCGGCACTGGCGGTGGCACCGGTGGATCAGGAACCGGCGGCGGAACCGGCTCAGGCTCCGGGTCGGGATCAGGTGGAACAGGCTCCGGCGGCACGCTTGGCGCTGCCCTGGGCCAGCTTTCGCCAGTATTGGTGACCGCAGGCAATGCCGTCCTTGGCGTGTCGGACGGGCAGGGCAGCGTGACGACGCCGATCGCCACCGCCGTTCCCCTGTTGCAGCCAGTGACCGGCACGATCACCCGCGTTCTCACCGACACGGGCACGGTGCTGGTCGATGCGGGTGAAGGCCGGACGCTGCTGCTGCAGGGCGCTCAAGGCGTCGTGGGCGATCTGGTCAGCATCGATGTGGGCGGCCGGACGGTTATCGAAGGGCTGAATGGCACGACTGGCGCGATCGGCGTAGGCGTGCTTGGCAATACGCAGCCGGTGGGCACCGTGGCGACCGTTGGCGTGCTGAACGCGGGCAACGCGGTGTTGGCTGACGTGAATGGCATAGCCGACGTGCGAGTCACCAACATCACCTCGCCAACCGGCGGCGTTGCGTCGAACCTGCTCAATGTAGCGCTCGGCGGCAATCAGCTGCTGGGCAATGGAAGCCCCGCCGTCATCGAAGCGAATGTGCTGCCGGGCGGACTGCCTACTGCTGGTACGGGCGGCACTGGCGGATTGCTCGCGCCGGTGACATCGGTCGTGAATGGCGTCACCTCCACCACGTCAGGTCTCACGTCGACCGTGCAACAGGTTGCGGGCGAGGCACTGGCGCCCATTGGCGTAGCGGCAGGCGCAACGACGGGCGGAGCCACGGCCGGAGCAGGCGCGACGGCATCGCCAGGCGGCCTCCTTGCGCCGGTCACCGGCACAGTGTCAGGCACACTCAACAGCCTGACCAGCGGCCTTAACCTAACCCGGCCCTGATCTTCTCTCCGGAGGCGCTGCTTGCCGCGCCTCCGGCCCCTTTTCCAGGACATTCCCCTATGATGGCTGCGCTCCTTTCGGCTGCGGCGCCCTGGCTGCTGGCTGCCCAGACGTCCCCTACCTTGCTTGCTCCCCCGCTTATCGAACAGACAACCCAGCCGCGGCCCGAGGAAAGACCGGGGCAGCAGAAGCCGCCGCCAACATCCGGCCGCGTGGCCGTGCAGGCAGGCGACGACAGCACCGTCATCAGGGCCATCGACTTTGTCGGCGTGAAGGCACCCGAACGCGTGGCCAAAGCTGCACAAGCCTATCTCGGCAAGACCGCATCGGGAGACAATTTGAAGGCGCTCGCCGAAGCGGTGTCCAAGGCCTATGGCAAAAGCGGCATCGCGCTCTACACAGTCGCCATTCCGCAGCAGGATCTTTCGAATGGCCGGGTGAAGCTGCTGCTGGCGGAGGGTTTTGTCGAGGACATTGCCTACCCCAAGGGCGCCAGTCCTCTCATCCGCGCCTATGCCGACAGACTGCGCGCCGAAAAGCCGCTGAGCCGCCGCTCGCTGGAGCGTTACCTGTCCCTCATGCGCGACATTCCCGGAGCGAAAGTCGATGTAGGATTGAACAGGGGCAAGGAAGCGGGGGCGGTCCAGCTGTCCGTCACGCCAGAGCGCAAATATAGCAATTTCAGCTTCGGCATCGACAACCGCACGCAAGCGGGTTTGGGCACCGGCCAGATCCGCGCCACCGGACAATTGTTCAGCCTGCTGCGGGATGGCGACCGTACCGACATCACCTTGCTCGCCGCGACCGACCTTAAACGCTACCGCTATGCAGGACTTAGCCATCAAACACCGATCGGATCGGATGGCCTGACCTTCGGCCTTGCCGCTTCCCACCTCGACACCCGGCTGAAGGATTTCCCGATTACCGGCGAAGCCTGGACGCTTGGCGCTTCTCTCAGCTACCCCATCATTCGCGGCTATAAGCGCAACCTCACGGTCAGCGCCGGTCTGGACGGCCTCAATAGCGATGCGGCGCTGCTGGGTTCCGTCTTGTCCTCCGACCATATCCGTGCTGCCCGTGGGGCAGTGGGTTATTCGGCCATCAATGAAAAAAGCGCCTTCAGTGCATCGCTGAACCTTAGCCGTGGGCTCGGCATCTTTGGCGCTCGCGGGACGCCGGGCTTTACCGACCCCGTCTTTACCAAGCTGACCGGACGCCTCGGCTATGACCGGATGCTGAGCAAGCGCTTCGTCGGGCGGCTGCGCCTCGCGGGGCAATATAGCAAGGACCGGCTCTCGGGGAATGAACGCTTCGCCATCGGCGGTCCCGAATTCGGCCGCGCCTTCGACACGGCGGTGCTGAGCGGCGATCGCGGCGCGGCGGGATCGCTGGAGCTTGCATGGCGTCCGGATGTCGCCGCCAAGCTCAAGGACAGCGAAGTCTATGGCTTTGTCGACGGCGCCAAGATCCGGGTGCTGGAGCGCGCGATCATGCCTGCGGCCGATTATGACCTGGCTTCGGCGGGCGGCGGGGTGCGGATCGTCTATAATCCCCATGCCTCGCTCAGTCTGGAAGGGGCGCGGGTGATCGATCAGGCTTATCCGGGTGGTGAGCGCGGGTGGCGCTTCAACATCGGCTGGTATGTCAAACTGCGGCGCTGAGCCCCTTCTAAAGCGCTGCTTTCCAATGATCGTTGAGCGTCCCGCCCGGTCCTTCTAGCGGATCCGACGCAGGGAAGGGGAGGGTGGCCATCCGCGCCCGCGCCTCATCGTCCGGCGCGTCCCGGCATATGTCCCAGCGCTGCCCTTCGGGATAGCCGCCGACGACTAGGAAATCCTCGCTGCTTTTCAAGGAGCAATGCCCCGTCCCGGTAGGCAGCAGCAGCGTGTCGCCCGCGCCTACTTCAATTTCGCGCCCACCCGGGCCTCCGATCATCAGCAAAGCCGTGCCAGCGGCGATGCCCAGAACCTCATGCGCGGTCGAATGATAATGATGATAATCATAGATGCCGTCGCGCCATTGCGCGGGCCAGCCATGCTGCGCGAACGCCGCTTCAAACGCCTGCGCAGTGTCTTCGCAAGATGCAGGAGCGAGAGCGCGCCGATAAAGGATGACCGGCAAGCGGCCATTGTTCGGCACCCAATCATGTTCCGCCAGCAAATAGGTTTCGACCTGCACGCGCGCCTCCTCAATATCGGAGTGTGAAAGCGCCGAGCAGCCAATCTCGATCCATCTGCCGCTCTCATTCTTCTCGCGCTTGAAACATGGGCCGCCCCGCGCCATCTGTCCGGCGGCCAAATTCATTGGAGGGCATGAAAGAAACGCCATGACGAACTCGACCGACGTTGCTCCTGAAACCCGTACCTTCGAGGCTGACGTAGCCAAATTGCTGCACCTGATGGTGCACTCGGTCTATTCGGACAAGGATGTGTTCCTGCGCGAACTCATCTCCAACGCCGCCGACGCCTGCGAAAAACTGCGCTATGAAAGCTTGAGCGACCCCGCGCTCGCCGCTGGCGGCAGCCCGCAAGTGACGGTGACTCTCGACCCCGACACGCGCCAGATCAGGATCGAGGATAATGGCATCGGCATGAGCGAGGCGGAGCTTGTCGAAGCGCTCGGCACGATCGCGCGGTCGGGGACAAAGGCGTTCATGGAGCGCGTCGCCAGCGCCAAGGATGCGGAGGGCACGCAGCTGATCGGCCAGTTCGGCGTCGGCTTCTATTCCGCCTTCATGGTCGCCGATCGCGTCGACGTCCTGTCCCGCCGCGCAGGCTCCGATCAGGCCGCGCGCTGGTCGTCCGATGGGCTGGGCACCTATACGGTCCAGCCCGCCGAAACGGCCGAAGCGCCGGACCACGGCACTCGCGTCGTCCTGCACCTGAAGGAAGATGCGACCTCCTACACGGAGCGATACCGCGTCCAGCAGATCATCAAGGACCAGTCCGGCCATGTGCCGGTCCCAATCTTCCTCAAGGAAAAACCGGACGCCGAAGCCGAGCAGATCGCTGATGGCGCGGCGCTCTGGACCAAGCCCAAGAGCGAGATCAGCGCCGAGGAATATACCGATTTCTACCGCAGCGTCGCCGGTCAGTTCGACCAGCCCGCGCTGACGCTGCATTATCGGGCCGAGGGCCTGCACGAATATTCCGTGCTCGCCTTCATTCCTGAAATGAAGCCGTTCGACCTGTTCGATCCCGACCGAACCGGCCGCATGAAACTCTATGTCCGCCGCGTCTTCATCACCGACGAGGCGGAGATATTGCCGCGCTACCTGCGCTTCGTGCGCGGTCTGGTCGATTCCAGCGACCTGCCGCTCAACGTGTCGCGCGAAATGATCCAGCAGAGCCCCGTTCTCGCGGCGATCCAGAAGGGCGTGAGCAATCGCGTCCTTAGCGAGCTGGAAAAACTCTCTACCAATGATGGCGAGGGCTACATCAAATTCTGGGACAATTTCGGCGCGGTGCTGAAGGAAGGGCTCTACGAGGACTTCGCCCGCCGCGAGCAGCTGCTTGGCCTCGCCCGCTTCAAGTCCACCGCGTCGGGCGACAACTGGCGTTCGCTCAAGGATTATGCCGATGGCATGAAAGAGAACCAGACGGCGATCTACTACGCCACCGGCTCCGATCTCGATCGCCTGCTGTCATCGCCGCAGCTGGAAGGCTTCCGTGCCCGCGGCATCGAGGTGCTGCTGCTGACGGATCAGGTGGACAGCTTCTGGGTCACCGCTGGCATCGACTATGATGGCAAGCCCTTCAAGTCGGTGACGCAGGGCCTTGCCGACCTCAGCCTCATTCCCCTTCCCGAAGGCGAAACTGCGGCACCCCCCGCGTCGGAGGAGGTGACCAGCTTCATCGACTTCGCCAAGGAGCTGCTCCAGGATCAGGTGTCGGACGTCCGCGTGTCCGAACGGCTGACCGAGAGCCCCGTCTGCCTCGTGGCCGCCGAACATGGCATGGACAGGCAGCTGGAAAAGCTGCTCGCCGCCGCCGGTCGCGGCAGTGGCGCGTCGGCGCCTGTGCTGGAACTCAATCCGCGCCACGGCCTCATCGTCAGGCTAAGCGGCCTTCAGGACAGCGAGAGCCTTCGAGAGGATGCCGCCTGGCTGCTGCTGGACGAAGCGCGGATCGCCGATGGAGAACTCCCCACCGATCCGCGCGCCTTCGCCGAACGGCTCGGGCGAGTCATGGCTAAAGCCTTGGGCTAACCGCGGTCCGCACCCTTACGGCCGTTCGCCCTGAGCCTGTCGACCCGCAGGGCGGCGATAGCCAACGGCTCTACTTCTTTCAAACGAGAAGAAGAAGGCTTCGACAGGCTCAGCCCGAACGGATCGAAAAAGGGTGAAGCGCAATCTTCCATGGTAGCGATCGGCTCGCCCGGCCTCATCCGCCTGGCCAGCGAACATCAGGCGAGCGTGACGAATATCTCCGCCTCGATCAGCCACTCACCCCGCAGTTTCCGCCATTTGGCGCTGTAAATCCCGGAAGCGGCCAATTCCTCCGTAGCCGCCGCCACGCCTTTCCATTCACCCTGTTCCATCGCAATCGGTTCTGCCGACGAGACCGTGATGCTGGTGGGCATCCGGACATAGATGGTGCGCCCCGGCGAGGCGAACTCCCGCTTCCATGCCATCAGCTGCGCCTTGCGGCCGTTGATGACGCCGCTGTCGCTGCCGGTCACCAATATGGCGGCGGGCGCGAGCAACGGCCCGATCGCGCTCAGGTCCATGTCAGCGAGCGCGCGGTTGAAGTCCGCCCGCCGCATCCGGATCGCAAGGTCGCAGGATTGGGTCACGCATCACTCCGGTGGCAGGCTGTGGGCCTCCGCTATGAATGAGCGCCCGAGGTGCCGCAAGAATGGATGAGAGGGAAACCGGCCGCCGTTCTTTCCCATCGTTTCGGCGCTGCCTCCCCGCGCGTGCCGGGCCAGTGGGAACACCCCTCCGCGCAAGCCGTTAGCGCCAGGAGATACAGGAGATACAGGATAGGAGGCCGACCATGGATGCCCGGCGTATCAGCCTTGGCCTGGGGATTTTCTCTATTGCTCTGGGCGTGGCGGAAATAGCTGCCACGCGCCGTATCGCCCGTGCTCTGGGCAATGATCATCGCGCGGGCCGCGCCACGTTGAAGGCGTTCGGCGCGCGAGAGATGCTGGCCGGGGCAGGGCTGCTTGCCGCGCCCGCCCATTCGACGCTCGTCTGGAACCGGGTGGCGGGCGATGCGATGGATCTCGCCGCCCTTGGCCTCGCCGCTCGTCAGGCGCCGCGCCACCGGGGTATATGGGGAGCGATCGCCTTCGTCGCGGGCGCCACCATCGTCGATGCGCTCGTGGCGCGGGCTCTCGACCAGAAAACCGGCAAGGCCTTTCCCGCTCGCGGAGCATCCCGCCCGGTGGAGGACGCGCGCCGGTCTGGCCGCCAACTCCATCACCCTGACCATCATCCTACCACGATCGAGCCGGAGGATATGCCTTTCGTCCGCGCGCCTGAAGTGACTCACCATTGACGGGAAACAGACATCATGATCCGCAAACTCGCCCTTCTCGCCGGTGTCGGCTTCATAGCCAAGAAACTGCTCGACCGATCTCATCCCGATGCTCAGCCGGCAGCGGGGTCGGGTTCGGCCACGCCGCCGTCGCGCGCGCCCGAGGCATCCCCTGCCGCTTCCACCGGCCATGTTCCCGCCGACTTGATGGGCGACAGCCATCCCGACGGCACCGTCAGGGCGGAGGACCATTACCGCCCCGATCCCACCGCCCCCGTGCCGCCCGAAGACCGGGAGAGCCTGCGCCCTGTCACCGCGCCCGCGCCGCACGATCCGCCAGGTCGGTAAACCGCAACGGCAGGGATGCAACTGCCTGCCCGGCGCGGCGTTAATGCCCGCATGAGTGGTACGGCACGTTCCTCGCATAAGCGGGATGCAATGGATTTTCTCACGTCTATCGATATGGTGGCGGCCGTGCTGAGGAGGCATGGCTGAATGACCGGAATTTTCGATCGTGTTTCCACCGGCAATGCCGGGCTTGACCTGGTGCTCGGCGGCGGCCTCCCCGCCCAGCGGCTGTATCTGGTCGAAGGTGCCCCTGGCTCGGGCAAGACTACGCTTGCCCTGCAGTTTCTGCTGGAAGGGGTGAGGGTGGGCGAGCGGGTGCTTTACATCACCCTGTCCGAAACCAGCGAAGAACTGGCCGTGGTCGCAGCGTCCCACGGCTGGAGCCTGGACAATGTCGACCTTTTCGAACTTGCTTCAGCGGATTCGGTGCTGGGCATAGGACGCGACCAATCCATCCTGCACAGCTGGGAAATGGAACTGGGCGGCACGATCGACCTGATCCGCGAAGAAGTGCAGCGGCTAAAGCCCCGGCGCATCGTCTTCGACAGCCTTTCCGAATTGCGGCTGCTCGCGCAGGACGCGCTTCGCTACCGCCGCCAGCTGCTGTTCCTGAAGCAATTCTTTGCCCAGATCGATACCACGGTCCTGCTGGTGGACGATCTGACCGGCGGGGCGGGCATCCGCGACAATCATCTGCACAGCCTTTGCCATGGCGTCATCACGCTGGAGCGGCTGACGCTCGATTTCGGCGCGGCGCGGCGACGGATGCAGATACAGAAGATGCGCGGGGTCGCTTTTGTCGCTGGCTATCACGACATGATCATCCGGAAGGGCGGCATCGACATCTTTCCCCGCCTTATCGCATCCGATCATCATACACCGTTCATCGGCGATCCGGTGCCGAGCAAGATTGCCGAACTGGATACCATATTGGGCGGGGGGCCGCAGCGCGGCACCACCACGCTCATCACCGGCCCGGCGGGCGCTGGAAAGACCACGCTTGCGCTGCAATATGTCATAGCTGCCTGCGAACGCGGCGAAAATGCCGTCATCTACGAATTTGATGAACGGATCGGCACGCTGATCAGCCGCGCCAGACTGTTCGGCACCGACCTTCAGGCTTTGATGGATGAGGGCAGGCTCGTCATCCGCCAGATCGACCCGGCAGAGGTCGCGCCCGGCGAATTCGCCGCAATGGTCCGGCGAGAGGTGGAGGAGAATGACGCGCGTATCGTCCTTATCGACAGCCTCAATGGCTATCTGGCCGCCATGCCGCAGGAACAGCAACTGATCCTGCAATTGCATGAGCTCCTGTCCTATCTCAGCCATCGAGGCGTCGTGACTTTGCTCATCAATCCGCAACAAGGCTTTTTCGGATCGATGAACGCGGACGAACTCAATGTGTCCTACATCGCTGACATCGTCATCCTGTTGCGCTTCTTCGAGGCGGAGGGCCGCATTCGCAAAGCGCTTTCAGTGGTCAAGCATCGCAGTGGAGCGCATGAGGATGTCATTCGCGAATTCCGCATCGACGGCCATGGCATCCGCGTTGGCGAGCCGCTCTCGAACTTCCGCGGCGTGCTGACCGGTACGCCGCAATATCTGGGCGCTTCCACTCCCTTGATGGAGGACCGCCCCGGCCGTGCATAAGGCCGCATCCACATCCTTGCGGGTCCTTGTCAGCGCACCTTATGGCAGCGACGCCGAAAGCGTCGCGCGCCTCTTGCAAAGCGAAGGGCATGCCGTCCAGATCTGCCCGACGCTTGATGATGTGGCGAAAGCGATCGACGAGCAGACCGGCGTAGCGCTGGTCACCGAAGAAGCATTGTTGGCGAACCTCGAACCGCTACGGCTGGCTTTGGACGCACAGCCCGCCTGGTCCGACGTGCCCTTTGTCCTGCTCGCAGGCCGGCAGGCTGGCCGCTTTGCATCCAGTGAATCAGTCAGGCGGCGGCTGCCCGATAATGCGCTGAGCGTCATCCTGCTGGAAAGGCCGATCAGCGGAGAATCGCTGGTCAGCGCCGTCGCCTCAGGCATCAGGGCGCGGCAGAAGCAATTGCTGATCCGTGACCAGTTCGCGGCGATCGATGCAGAACGCAGCCGGTTGAACACGCTGCTCGAAAATCTGCCCGTCGGCGTCGCATTCGTGAACGCCGATGGCAGCACGCTGCTGTCCAATCCCGCCTTTCGCCGCTTCCTGCCCAGAGGAGAAATCCCCGCACGGCTGCCCAATGCCGAGGAAATGTGGGAAGGCTATGAAGAGGACGGCAGCCGGATCACCCGCGACCGCTTCGTAACCGTGCGCGCTCTTCGCGGCGAGCATGTGCCAGGCTTGGAGTTTCTCCACCATCCGGAGCAGGGCCCATCGGTATGGACGCGGGTCAGCGGTGTTCCGCTGCGCAACCCCGGCAGTTCGCGCGTGACCGGCTCCATCTCCGTCATTGTCGACATCGACGAACAGAAGCGGAGCCAGGAGGCGCTCGCGCAAGCCGCCCAGAAGCTCGAGCAGGAGGTCGATGCCCGCACGCGCGAATTGCGCGAGGCGCTGGCGCGGCTGGAGGCCGAAGCCGAAGAGCGGGCTCGCGCTGAGGAAGCGTTGCGCCAGGCGCAGAAGATGGAAGCGGTCGGCCAGCTGACCGGCGGCATCGCGCATGATTTCAACAATATGCTGACCGGCATCATTGGCGCGATCGACATATTGAAACGCCGGATCGCCACTGGCCGGTTGGACGATCTTGACCGCTTCATGGACGCCGCCAGCACGTCGGCGCAGCGGGCCGCGGGGCTGACGGCCCGGCTGCTCGCCTTTTCCAGGCGGCAATCGCTCGACAGCCGCCCCACCGATGTCGGCAAGCTGATCCACTCGCTGGAGGACCTGCTCCGCCGTACCATGAGTGAATCGATCGAGGTTGAAATCCTCTCCTCTTCCTCTTTGAGCCCGGCGCTGGTGGACGCCAACCAGCTCGAAAGCGCCATCATCAATCTCGCCATCAACGCCCGGGACGCCATGCCCGACGGGGGCCGCCTGACGCTGTCCTGCGAGGAAGTGGAGCTGGACGAGGAATGTTTCGCCCGCAATCCCGGTATTTCGCCGGGCCGATACATCATGGTCGGCGTGTCGGACACAGGCGTCGGCATCGACGGCGACACGCTGGACAAGGTGTTCGACCCTTTCTTTACCACCAAGCCGATCGGGCAGGGGACCGGTCTTGGCCTGTCGATGGTCTATGGTTTCGCCAAGCAGTCCAATGGCCTCGTTCGCATCGATTCTCAGGTGGGGGAGGGGACCAGGGTCACCATATTCCTTCCCATCGCCGATCTGCAGCCGCATGAAGAGCCCGCCGAAAGTGCCGCGATCCACCATGGCGATGGACAATCGGTGCTGCTGGTCGAAGATGATGAATCGGTCCGACTGCTTGTCCGCGATGTGCTGGAGGAGCTTGGATACAAGGCAACCGAAGCCGCCGACGGGCAGCAGGCGGTGCGCATCCTTGAATCCGGCCGTCGGTTCGACCTCATGATTTCGGACGTCGGCCTTCCCGGAATGAACGGGCGGCAATTGGCGGAGATCGCCCGGGAACATCTGCCCGACCTGCCGGTCCTGTTCGTCACCGGCTATGCCGAAGGTGCGGCGGTGCGGGGCGGATTCCTGTCGGACAATATGCAGATGATCACCAAGCCGTTCCAGATCGAAATGCTTTCCGCCCGCATTCGCGAGATGTTGGAAAGCTGAACCGATGTCGTGCCGCCGTGCGACCAACGGGCCGTTGGATCGTTAAGCCCATAAGGACCTGAGGAGCAGGATATGCCCGCTGTCGGATGGAAACTGGATGAGGCGGAGCGCTCGTCGCTGCTCGATCGCTTTGCGCCGTTATGGCCGGACGTCATCGCCGACCACATAACGCTGGAGTCCGGCGTGGCGGAGGACGCGCCACTGCCCGAACCACAGCAGGCCCAGATTGTCGGCAGCATCAGTGACGGGGAAGGGCTGCAGGCGCTGATCGTCGTCGTTGGCGGCCATAGCGGACGACCCGATGGCGGCACCTTTCACATCACCTGGTCGCTAGACCGCTCCCGGGGCCGCGAGCCAGTGCAGAGCAATGATGTCATCGCGGACCTCGGCTGGCGGCGCTTGCCCGATCCAGTGCCGATCAGGACCACGCCCGCGCGCTTCTAGGATGGGTCAGTAGTTGGACTATCCCTGATAATTGCCCGCGACATTGTTGCCGGCTTCCTGATTGTCCTGCAATTCCTCGCCATGCCATACATTGCGGCCGATGAAGAGGATCGCAATGATGACGGCAATGATCAGGACGATCAGCACTGCTGCCCGTCCTGCTCTAAACGGGGGCGGTGGATCGATCCGGTTCATGGCGGGTCATCGATTGCGGTCGATATAGTCGGCCACCGCATTGACGCTGTGCCCGACCTTCTCCACCGCATCTTCCAATTGACGCCGCGATGCCGAGAAGCGTTGCGACCAATATTGCACTTCCAGATCCTCGTTCAGCGACACATGCTTCAGATCGCGAGGTATCGGCGGGCCTTGGCCCTGAGCGGCTGGGTGTAATTCGATAGTAGGCATGGCGATCTATCTGTCCTGAATAATCAATGTGCGTGCATCGCCTTGCCGTCGAGCATGTCGATATGATGCTGCACGACGGGGACGATCTGCGCGGCTGCGGCTTTCAGGGGCGCGGCCGATCCGCTCGCGGCATAGCTTTGGTGCAATTTCAGCGCGGCGCTGTGTGCTGCCTTCTGCTGTTCCCAATATAGCTGGTCGCGCGCTGCGCCCATTGCCTTGGTAAGCGATGCGATCTTGGTCCGTTGATCAGGTGACATTTGCGGCGGCGCTGGCTTGACGCCCGACTTTGCGGCCGCGGCCTTCACCATGCCCGTGCTCTTGGCATGATCCTGCACCATCATCGTGGCGAACGACCGCACCTTTGCGTCGCGGGTGGTGCGAAGAACCAGCTTGCTCGACGTTTGTTCGAACAGGTCGCTCGCCCCTGCCGCCGCCACATAGGCCGATGGCGTCTGTGCGACGGCGGCGGCAGGCAGGGCTGCGAACAATGCAGCGATCATCATCGGTGTTCTTGCTGTCATGGGCTACTCCTCTTGGCATTAGAGCGAGTGCCGGCGGATCATGTTCCAGAGCCGCCGGGCAAAGTTGATAACCTGCATTATGCGGGGCTGAATTCATGCCCATTGGACGGTTGAGGGCGGAACAACGCGGCTGCTGGCGGGTCTGGGGCAGGGAGCGGGGAAGACCTTCCCCAAGCTGCAACCATCTGCATCAGGAGAGCGCCGCATGGCCCGGAAGATCGGTGAGGACAAAGGCGCGAAGAGCGCCGCTCGCGAATTTGAGACAAAGATTGGGGCAGGCGGCGAGCTGCATCAGATTGCGGGCTCGTCAGGCGATGTCCTGACCACGCAGCAAGGTGTTCCCGTTGCCGACGACCAGAACAGCCTGAAGGTCGGCGAGCGCGGCCCGACGCTGCTGGAAGACTTCCACTTCCGCGAAAAGATCTTCCACTTCGATCATGAACGCATTCCCGAGCGCGTCGTCCATGCGCGCGGCTTTGGCGCCCATGGCACCTTCACCCTCAATGAGAGCCTGGAGGAGTTCACCACCGCCAAGGTGCTGACCGAAGTGGGCGAGCAGACGCCGATGTTCGTTCGCTTCTCGACCGTGGCGGGCAGCAAGGGCTCGTTCGATCTTGCCCGCGACGTGCGTGGCTTTGCGGCCAAATTCTATACCAAGGAAGGCAATTGGGACATTGTCGCCAACAATATCCCGGTCTTCTTCATTCAGGACGCGATCAAATTTCCCGATCTCGTCCATGCAGCAAAGCCCGCGCCCGACCGGGGCTTCCCGCAGGCGCAGACGGCGCATGACAATTTCTGGGACTTCATCACCCTGACGCCTGAGTCGATGCACATGATCATGTGGACCATGTCCGACCGCGCGATCCCGCGCTCCTTCCGTTTCATGGAAGGGTTCGGCGTTCACAGCTTCCGGCTGATTAATGCGGAAGGGAAGGGGACCTTCGTCAAGTTCCACTTCAAGCCCAAGCAGGGCCTGCAATCGGTGCTGTGGAACGAAGCGCTGAAGATCAACGGGGCCGACCCCGATTTCCACCGCCGCGACCTGTGGGACGCGATCGACCTCGGCAATCCGCCTGAGTGGGACTTGGGCGTCCAGATTTTCGACGATGATTTCGCCGATCAGTTCGAATTCGACGTCCTCGACCCGACCAAGATCATCCCGGAGGAGCAGATCCCGGTCCGCCGCATCGGCAGTTTCGTCCTCGACAATCATGTCGACAATTTCTTCGCGGAAACGGAACAGGTCGCCTTCTGCACGCAAAATGTCGTCCCGGGCATTGGCTTTTCCAACGATCCGCTGCTCCAGGGACGCAATTTCTCCTATCTCGACACGCAATTGAAGCGGCTTGGTTCGCCCAACTTCACCCACATCCCGATCAATCAGCCGCGCGGCTGCCCCGTCCATAATTTCCAGCAGGACGGCCATATGGCGATGAACAACCCCAAGGGCCGGGTGAATTATGAGCCCAACAGCTGGGGCGGCCCGCGCGAGTCCCCCGATCGCGGTTACCGCCACTTCGCCGCGGGAGAGGCAGGGCCCAAGCTCCAGATCCGCTCGCCCAGCTTCAACGACCATTACAGCCAGGCGCGTCAGTTCTTCATCAGCCAGACGCCGATCGAACAAAAGCATATCGGTGACGCGCTGGTGTTCGAGCTGTCGAAGTGCGAGCGTGTGGATATCAGGCAAAAGATGGTCGCGCACCTGCGCAACATCGATGAAACGCTCGCGACCGTCGTAGCGGGCGGGCTGGGCTTGCCCAAGCTGCCCGATCCCGCTCCTGCCGCCGCCACGCCGCGCACGGACCTTCCACCATCCGACGCGCTCAGCATCGTCAAGAACGGCCCGGAAAGCTTTGCCGGGCGTAAGCTTGGCATATTGGTCAGCGATGGCGCGCCGGTCGAGCTGGTCAAGGCGCTGACCAAGGAGATCAAGCGCCTGGGTGCCGTTTACGAGATCATCGCGCCGAAGACCGCAGGCGCGATGCTTGACGATGGCACGATCGCCGAAGCCAAGCAGAAGATCGATGGCGGGCCGTCCGTCCTGTATGACGCCGTTGCCTTGATCCTGTCAGCCGATGGAGCGGCGCAACTCACCATGGACAAGGCGGCGAAGGATTTCGTCAGCGACGCCCATGCGCATTGCAAATTCATCGCCTATGTCGATGATGCACTGCCCCTCATCGAGCGCGCAGGCATCCTCCCGGCGGATATGGACGACGGCTATGTGCGGCTGGAAGGGCCTGACGATGTCGAACCTTTCCTGACGCTCTGCGCACAAGTCCGGCTCTGGGATCGCGAGTTCGAGGTTGATCTCGACGCACCTGGGTTCCTGGCTGCGCAAGCCGCCGCCACGCCACCATCGCCGTGAAGCCAAACTTAATGGTGCGGACGACTGGTCGTCCGTCCGCACCACCTCACCGCAACAACTTAATGACTCCAACATGGGTAAAGGGTCACTGACCTATTTAGGCTATGGTCTTCATGGGGGCTCAACAGGGGAATCGCCCATGTTAGGCCAAGTTGCGGTTAACGAATCCCATTGCCATTTCCGCCCGCATCAGTTTCTCGCCCGGGAGGATGAGCAGCCTGAATCGATATTCCGCATCGATGAAGGATGGGCCTGCCGTTACCGTTTGCTGCCTGATGGCCGCCGTCAGATCACCGGCCTTTACCTGCCCGGTGACATTTGCGAGCCGCATTGGGCGCTGGGCAAGCGCCCGTCCCAGCCGATCGTCGCGCTTACCAATGTGCGTGCGGCGCGCCTCTCCTGCACCTCGCAGGGCTCCTTCCCGGCGGAAACACAGCAGGCCTGCTGGAAAAGCCTTGCCGAAGTCATAGAGCGACAAACCAATTGGCTCGTCACCCTGGGCCGCAAGACCGCGCTGGAGCGGCTTGCCCATCTGCTGCTGGAGTTATTCGAACGGATGCGGGCGTCCGGTCTGACTTATGGCCAGCAATGCGCGATGCCGCTTACCCAAATGGAAATCGCGGATATCACCGGGCTGACGCCGGTGCATGTAAACCGGACGCTTCAGACCATGCGCGCGCGCGGGCTGGTTGAATTGCAATCCAAATGGCTGCGCATCCCCGACCTTGCATCCTTGCGCGATGCGGCGGCGCTCACCACCAATGAGATGCTGGTCTGAGCGCCGCGCCAGGCATGATCAGCGTTGTGCACCTTCATGATCGGATTGGGTGCCGGTCTGCGGCTGCACCTTGTCCTGCTTCGTCACCCGCGTGGGTTCGGGATCACCGCCCCGCGATGACTTCTCCTCGTCACGCGATCCGACATCCCGGGCGAGGCTTCCGCCTGCCGCGCTGCCCTGGCCGGGAGCGGGCGGATCATCATGCAGGTCCGCATCGTCGCGGCCTTCACTGCGATTGTGATTTTCCATCGTCATCATCGTCATCCTGTCCTTGCTGAGCGGACCCGCCAGAGACGGGATCGCTGTCATAATCTTCCGGATTGCCGCCGCCGCCTGCCGCGGCGCCGCTTCCCTCGACGACGCCTGAACCCTCGCGCGCCCGGTGGCCGCGATTATCGCCGCGACCAGTGGAGAGGGGGAGGGGGGTGTCCGCCCCGATATTGGCGTCCTCATCCCCTTGGTAGATGGGCGGAAGGCCCGGCGAACGCTTGTCCTTATCCATCCGACCGGCGCGACTTTTCGCCCGCGCCCTCCTGGCCGGCGCGGCTGTCCTGCTCCTCGCCGCGCCGCGTCATGGTTTCGGGATTATAGTTGGACGGTATGCTTCCGCCGCTCACCGGATCACGCTCCGGTTCCCGGTCGAGCGTAGCACTGGGCCGCCGCGCTGCGCCCGGTGGCTGGTTCTCCGTCGAGATATTGGGATTGCCCGTCTGCTGCGTCGGCACATCGCGCTTGCTGCGAGTGGGGTCGTTCATATCCTGTCTCCCAAGGCGAGGCTTAGGCGAGCTTCAGCCCTTCCTGGTTCATGCGGCGCGTCAGCGTGCTGATTTCCTTCTCGCTCAACGCCTGCTTCAAGCGAGGGAAAAGCTCCTGCTCCTCGCGCCGGATATGCTCTTCGATATCGCGGCGAAATTGGGCGAGCTTCGCCTGAAAGGCCGTATGGTCGCGCGTCAGGTCGGTCAGCTCGTACAGATATTGCTTCACATAGCCATGGTCGCTGTTGAGCGCGTCCGCCTCTTCCCGCATGCCCGCTTCGCGCATCGCCGCGTAGATGGCGTTTTCCTCCTCCATCGCATGCTTGCCGAGCGCATGTTTGAGCTGAGTCAGCAACATGCTGCGCTTGCCGTTGGCGTCGGGACCTAAGTCCCGCAGCTTGTCGAACAGCGCGAGCGTCATCTTGTGCTCCAGCGCCAGTGCCTTGTCCCAATCGCCTGCGAGTGCGGTCGGCGCCTGCACGGCGAGCTTCCGCCCGGCTGCTCCGAGCAGCGCGAGACCAGCCCCGATGCCTGCGCCGATCAGGGCTTCGCGGTTTGAACCATGGGTGAAACGACGAAAGGGTGCATGTGCGCCCATGATGATCCTCCATCTGCCTGAATGGACGGACAACGGCCCTCGACCCGCCCCGTTCCGCCTCCAGAACGCGACACGAGAAACCGTCTAACGCAGGTTAGCGAGGCGCGATTTTCACGGGCCGGGACGGAACGGGCATGGCCGCGGCTGGTTGGCGGGGGATCAGCAGACACCGCAATCGAAAGGAGCGCAGCATGGCAGACATGACGCCGGGCCAGCAGGACGACGCCCCGCGCCTGACCGCAAAGGACAAGGAAGAACGGGCTGGCGCATTAGCAGGCTTGTCCGAAGCGACGGGCAGCGACGTCACCGGCAAGACGGTGACGATCAATCGCCCCCGGCAAGAAATTTACGATTTCTGGCGCGACTTTTCGAACCTGCCGCAGGTGATGGACAATGTCGTGTCGATCGAAAAGCTGGACGACCGCCGGTCCCACTGGACGGTGAAGGCGCCGGGCGGCGGCACGGTCAGCTGGACTTCGCTGGTGACCGATGACCGCCCCGGCGAACTCATTGCCTGGACCTCGGAAGAGGATGCCGACGTGCCCAATAGCGGCCGGATCGAGTTTCGCGACGCTCCCGGAGATCGCGGCACATGGGTCACGGCCACCATTCTCTACGATCCGCCCGCAGGCATCATCGGCAAGGTCATCGCCAAGATGTTCCAGCGCGAACCGCACATTCAGGCGCGGCGCGACCTGCGGCGCTTGAAGCAACTGATGGAAACCGGCGAAATCGCCACCGCGTCCTGGACCCGGGCACAATATGAGGAGGAGCAGAACTGATGCGCGCGCTCACCTGGCATGGCAAGCATGACGTCCGTGTAGACACTGTCAATGATCCCGAGATCATCAACCCGCGCGACGCAATCATCAAGATTACCTCGACCGCGATCTGCGGGTCCGACCTTCATCTTTATGATGGGTATATTCCCACCATGCAGAAAGGCGACATTCTAGGCCATGAGTTCATGGGCGAGGTCGTAGAGACCGGCCCCAAATCGACCCTTCAAAAGGGCCAGCGCGTCGTCGTACCCTTCACCATCAGCTGCGGCGGCTGCTTCCACTGTGAAAAGCATCAATATTCCGCCTGCGAAAACAGCCTTCCTGCCGAAAATCAGGAAATAGCGCAGACGCTCTATGGCCACCCGATGGCGGGGCTGTTCGGCTATAGCCATATGACCGGCGGCTATGCGGGCGGTCAGGCGGAATATGTCCGCGTGCCCTTTTCCGATGTCGGCCCGATCGTGATCCCCGATGGCGTCGATGACGACAAGGTGCTGTTCCTTTCCGACATCCTGCCGACCGGCTGGATGGCTGCGGAAAATGCCGACATTGAGCCTGGCGACACGGTCGCCGTTTGGGGCTGCGGTCCTGTCGGCCTGTTCGCGGTGCAGTCCGCTTTCCTGATGGGCGCGGAGCGGGTGATCGCCATCGACCATTTCCCCCGCCGCCTGGAACTCGCGCGCAAGTTCGGCGCAGAGACGATCAACTATGAGGAGAGCAAGACCTACGAAGCCTTGATGGAGATGACCGGCGGCATCGGCCCGGATGCCTGCATCGATTCCGTCGGGCTGGAGGCGCATGGCCTCTTCGCCGACAATGTGATCGACCAGCTCAAGGTTTCGACCTTCATGGGCACCGACCGCGCGCATTCCATCCGGCAAGCGATCATCGCCTGCCGCAAGGGCGGGCGCGTGTCGATGCCTGCTGTCTATGGCGGCTTTGTCGACAAATTCCCGCTCGGCGCCTTCATGCAGAAGGGGCTGACGCTGAAGACCGGCCAGACCCATGTGCAACATTATATGCCCGCGCTGCTCAACGCGATCATGGAGGGCAAGGTCGATACGACCTTCCTCATCAGTCACCGCCTGCCGCTCGAACAGGCAGCCGAGGGTTACCGCATGTTCCATGACAAGCAGAATGAAGTGACCAAGATCGTGCTGAAGCCCGGCATGGATCAGGCGCAGGCAGCCTGAAATGGAGAGCCCCATGTCCACACGTAAACTGGCCATCGTAACCGGCGCATCGACCGGCATCGGCTTTGAACTCGCCCATGTCGCGGCGAAGGAGGGTTGCGACCTTATCGTCGTGGCTGACGAGCCTTTGATCGAAGCGGCGGCGAGAGACTTTGCCCAACATGGCACGAATGTCGAAGCTGTCGAAGCCGACCTTTCGATTACCCAAGGCGTCGACCGGCTGATCGCGGCGGCTGGCGGGCGTCAGATCGACATACTGTGCGCCAACGCGGGGCGCGGCGTCGGCCACAGCTTCCTTGAACAGGATGTGGCCGATTGGCGCAAGGTGATCGACACTAACATCGTCGGCACCCTCTATCTGGTGCAGCAGGTGCTAAGGCAGATGGTGGCCCGCAATGATGGCAAGATACTCGTCACCGGCTCGATCGCGGGCTTCATTCCGGGCGCTTTCCACGCCGTCTATAATGGGACGAAAGCCTTCATCGACAATTTCGTCGAGGCGATCCGTAATGAGATCAAGGAAAGCGATGGCGTGACCATCACAAACCTGATGCCGGGAGCCACGGACACCGAATTTTTCGACCGAGCCGACATGAATGACACCAATGTCGGCGAGATGAAGAAGGATGATCCCGCCAAGGTCGCACGCGACGGCTGGGATGCGATGATCGCGGGCAAGGCGCACATCGTTTCGGGCTGGAAGAACAAGGTGCAGGTGGCCGCCGCCCATGTTGCTCCTCCCAGCCTGATGGCGCAGTTCCATCGCAAGCTCGCCGAGCCCGACAGCGACAAGGAAAAGGAGTAGCGCGAACGAAGCGCCCGTAACGCTTCACCCCTCTTTTACCTTGCGGCAAGCTCGCGCAGCGCTATGAAGAGCGCGCTGGGTCGCGCCATGGGGGGCTTGCACGGACAGATCCGGCGAGGCTGGGGGGAAAGCCTTGGGCGCTATAGGGAATTTGTGTCGGATATTGGCCGGGCTTGGTGCTCTGGGCCTGTCATCGGCGCTGACTGCGCAGCCGGATATTGACCGGCCGCTGCTGCAGGACAGCTTTCGCATCGGCAGTGGTGGTGGAGCGCTCTGTCAGGCGCAAAGCGTCAATGGCGATCCGGCAAGCCGCACCATGTTCGATCGCGCCTGGGCCGTCGTTTGCCGCGACGCCGCGCGGCCGATAGGACGCATCTATGCATTCCGACGGAGCGAGGCGGGCAATGAAGCGGCCCTGCTCGAACGGCTGGCAGCTTCGCGCCACGCTTCTGTAAACTGCAGCGCACCGGGCGGCATGACCTTGCCCGATGTCGGTGCGGTGACAGTCCGCAACTGCTCCAGCCAATCGGGTGCCTACCGCATCCTGTCAGCTGAGCGCGGCAAGACGCTCTACGTGACCCAAGGTTTCGCGCCCTACGATACGGTCCTGGACCTTGGCCTGCGCACCGTCATTCTGGGACGAAGCGTGCCCGGAAAGATCGACATCGTCACCACCGGCGGCAGCAACGCAGCAGCCTTCGCCAGGATGCAGGCGGCGACCCTCGATCCGCAGACGGTAATGGCGGAGGGGTATCGCCGCAACGCATCGGGCAACTATGCCGAAGCCGCTGAATTTTTCGACAGCCTCACCGACCGCCTGACCCATGATCCGGACATGCGGGCGCTCAGCCCTGCCGAGCAGGCCAACCGGCGGCACGAATATCTCGTCAATCACGGTCTGCAATTGTCCAATCTTGGCCTGTTCGACCAAGCTGACGCGGCCTTTGCTCAGGCGCGCGCCGTGCCGACGGCCGATGCCGTCCAGCTGCGCCTGCGCCGCAATTTCGAGGCGGTGCATCACCTTAATCAGCAGGACCTTCAGGGTGCGCTGGCCCTGCTTGACCGGTCGGCGGAAGGGAGCGCAACGCTCGCTACCGGCGTTGACGGCGCGGTGACGCTGCCCAGTGACGTGGCGGCGGAACTCAGCAGCGGCGCGCCTGAAACGCGCGCGCTTGGCGTGCGTCAGGATACGGCGCTCACGCCCGGCGAGCGCGCCGCCATCCTTGACGCGCAGGCACAGCAATTGCGCGGAACGATCCTGCGCCTGTCCGGCAAGCCTCTGGAGGCACGCGCCGTCCTGGCTCAGGCGCTCGACGGCGTACAGCGGGTTCGCGATGGCCGCGTGACATCGATCACCCGCCTGCGCGCGCAGCTGCTGGGTGAGATCGCCCTGACCGATGAAGCCGAACGCAATTATGACGGCGCGGAGGCGCGGCTCAATCAGGCCGTCAACCTGATCGCATCGCAATATCCCGAAACTATGGCCCTTAATGGCGCGCGCGCGCGGCTGGGCGCATTTCTGGTGCGGCGTGGGCGCACTGACGAGGCGCTGAAGACCTATCGCGCGATCATGGCGTCCACCATCGCCAACCGTGGCACGCTGACGGCGATGGCGAACCAGTTGCAGCCCTATTTCAGGCTGCTCACCTCCGAAATGCCCCGACGGCCTGAACTTGCCGCGGATCTGTTCGAAGCGTCGCAATTGCTGGTGCGTCCCGGTGCGGCCGAGACGCTGGAACTGCTCAGCCGTGAATTGTCGGTAGGCAATGGAGAGGCCGCCCGCCTGTTCCGCCAGTCCATATCCCTGTCCCGCGACATGGAGCGGGGTCGCATCGCGATCGCCCAGCTGCGCGAAGCGGGCAGGGACGACAGCACCACCCAGGACGAGATTGCGCGGCGACAGGGCGAGATTGATGCGCTGGCCACTGATCAGGCGGCAACGCTGACCGCCCTGGCCGCCTATCCCCAATATCGCGCCGTCAGTCCGCAGGCGCTGACCCTTGGCGAAATGCGCGGCACGTTGAAGGCGGGGGAGGGCTATTACAAGCTCGCGCAGCTTGGCGATGCGCTCTACGCCTTGTGGATCGATGCGCAGGGCGCCACTGGTTTCCGCCTCTCCGCCAGCGCAAGCGAGGTGGCACGCAAGGTGGCGGCTTTGCGCGATACGATCTCGATCGATGTGGCCGGGGTGCAATCCACCTATGCGCTCGACCTGCCGGTGGCGCGCAGCCTCTATCTGGACCTGTTCGGCCCGATCGATGATCGGCTGAAAGCTGCCCCGCATCTGATCTTCGAGCCCGACGGCGCGATGCTGCAACTGCCAGTCAACCTGCTGGTCGCCAGTCAGCCGGGCGTCGACGCCTATGCAGCGCGTCTGGCGAAGGGAGGCGACGAGTTCGACTTTCGCGGCGTCGATTGGCTGGGCCGTGATCATGCGGTGAGCACGGCCTTGTCGGCGCGCGCCTTCCGCGACGCGCGGCTGACGCCGCCATCGGGCGCTCGTCAAAGCTATATCGGTTTTGGCGACAATGCGCCGCTTGCCGGGCCAAGACTTGCCGCGCTGACCCGTGGCGCGTTGCCCGGCGGCGCTGAAGACTGCCGCTGGTCGCCCGCCCAATGGAACCACCCGATCCCGGCGGACGAGCTGCGTCAGGCAGCGCAGGCAGTCGGAACATCGGGCAGCGAACTCGTGACGGGCGCGGCTTTCACCGATGATGCGGTCAAGGCGCGCGGCGACCTTGACCATTTCCGCATCCTGCATTTCGCAACCCATGGCCTGGTGACGCCGCCGCGTGCCGGATGCCCGGCCCGACCCGCCTTGCTGACCAGCTTCGCGCCCAAGGCCGGGTCGGACGGGCTGCTGCAATTTGGCGAGATTTTCGACCTGCGCCTGAACGCCGATATGGTCATTCTGTCGGCCTGCGACACGGCGGGCGCAGCAGGCGCTGAAACGACCCGTGCCGCCGGGCTTTCGGGCAGCGGAGGCGCGCTTGACGGGCTGGTGCGCGCCTTTATCGGTGCCGGTAGCCGGTCGGTGATTGCGAGCCATTGGCCTGCTCCCGAGGAATATCGAGCGACCGAGAGGCTGATGTCAGGGCTGTTCGCTGCGGCTCCTGACGAGCCCGTCGCGCAAGCGCTGCGCCGGGCCCAGCTTCGCCTGATGGACGACGCTGAAACCTCGCATCCCTTTTACTGGTCGGGCTTTGCCATCATCGGCGATGGTGCGCGTCCCTTGATCGCCCGGCCCTGACCGGATGGCCGCGCAAGGCCTGTTGCGCCGGGGTGGGCGCGTGATGAAGGACGCGGGGCGGTGGCGGCTTGCCGGAACCGCGCTGCTGCTGCTGCTCGCCCTCTTCGTTGCGGGCTGGGACTGGAGCAAGCCGTTAGGCGGCGCCGGGTCGCAGCGCGAGATTCCTACGGCAGACGCCGAACGCGGCCTCTATGACTGGCGCGCGGCCGCCTTCGCCCCTCGAGTAGAACAGGACAAGCGCGTCCTGATGGTCGTTTATGACGACCAGACATTGATCGCCACGCGAAAGCGGTCTCCGCTCGATCGCGGCCTGCTAGCCCGTGCGTTGCGCAACATGGACAGCATGGGCGCCAAGTCGATCGGCATCGACATCCTGTTCGATCAGCCGCAGGACGAGGACGCGCAGTTGCTCTCCGCGCTACGGGCCATGCGCACGCCGGTCTGGATCGGCTATGCCAATTTTGGCGATAATCGCGAACAGATCATATTCGAACAACAGCAGTATCTCGACCGTTTCATCGCGCAGGCGCGGACCGATCATGTCAGGCCCGCCAGCATCCGCCTGGAAACGGACAGCGACAATGTCGCGCGCAGCTGGCCAAAGCCGGTCCCGGGGCAACCGCCGCTGCTGTCCCTGGCGATGCAGCCGTCGCAAGCCTTCGCCCAATATCGTGGCGCCATCCAGTTCCGCATGCCGCGCGCGCAGGCGGACGGGTCCGAAGAGCCAGTTATCCCCAGCCTGCAGATCGACCTGCTCGCCGATCCCACCATGGCCGCTGCGCTGGCGCCGATAGTGCGCGGCCGTCACATATTGATCGGTGGCGATATCGTCGACATCGACCAGTTCGAAACCCCGCTGTCCGGGCGGCAGGCGAAATCGACCATGATCGGGCTGGAAGTTCACGCGACGATGCTGGCGCAGCTGCTCGACGACGCCCTGTTGCCTGCGGTGCCCGGTTGGGCGCTATGGATCGGGGCAGCACTGATCGTGCTGGCCGCAGCGATGACCAGCCTAGCCGATCTGCGATGGTTCTGGCTTGTGCCCGCGCTCGGCCTCCAAGCGGGCGCGATCGCTGGCGTGCCATTATGGTTGCAGGCCAGCGGCTGGGACACAAAGGGCCTGCCCGCAGCGGGCTGGGCGCTGGGCTGGGTGATCGCCTTCGCCGCCGTCAGCGCCGCCGCGCGAGCGGTCAATTCGCAGCAGCGCCGCTTCGCCCAAGCCGCGCTCGGCAAATATCTCCCCCGCGACATCGCCGCGCAAATCCTCGCTGAGCCCGAGAAGCTGGCGCTCCATGGTGAAAAGCGGCCGATCTTCACCCTGTTCACCGACCTTGAGGGCTTCACCAAGCTCAGCCACGCTATCGCGCCGGAAATGGTCGCTCAGCTGCTCAACCGCTATCTCGACATGTTGAGCGACGTGGTGCTCGCCCATGGCGGGACGATCGACAAGTTCGTGGGCGATGCTGTCGTCGCTTTCTGGGGGGCGCCGATCGCGCGGGCGGATGACGGGCGCAACGCCGCGCTCGCCGCTTATGCGATGTGGGAGGCGGGCGAGCGGTTCCGGCAGGATCTGCCACCCGGCGTACCGCCGATCGGGCGCACCCGCGTCGGGCTGCACCATGGGGACGCGATCGTCGGCAATTTCGGTGGCGAGGGCCGCATTCAATATACAGCGCTTGGCGACAGCATGAACACGGCGGCGCGACTGGAGGCGGCGAATAAGCCGCTGGAAACGTCGGTGCTGGTTTCGCGGGAGGCGATGGAGCGATCGGGCCTGGACTGGTGGCGACCGATGGGGCGGGTGCGGCTGCGTGGGCGCGCGACGCCGGTTGACCTGTTTGAACCTGCCCCCGGCTTCCCTCCTCAAGATCGCGATCTGCTGAGTGAAGCGCTCGCAGCCTTCGATACCGAAGATGCGGAGAAACGGGCGCAGGCATTGTCCAGCTTGGAAGCGGTGGCGCAGAAGCATCCGGATGATGCGGGAATCGCCAATCTCGTGTATCGCTATGGATATATAGGGGACGGAGGAATTTATGGTCTTGGCTAGGGGGGCGATCGCGCTCGGCATAGCGGTGGCTTTGGCGGCGGCTCCCGCATGGGCCGACAGCCTGGTTGTGCGGTCTTCGGGTCCTTCCGCTGGTATCTACGCGCCAGGCAAGAAGCTTGCCGATGGCGGATCGCTGCTGCTGAAGGCGGGGGATGTGGTGACCCTGCTGGATGCGAAGGGCACGCGGACCTTGCGCGGCCCAGGGCGTTTCGGCGTGACAGCGACGGCAGCCGTGCCTGCATCCAACATCACCATGGCCGCGCTGCTCGATACCAAGCGGGTGCGGCGCGCTCGCACCGGGGCCGTAAGAGGCGCCGTGGGTGAAGGCCCTGCAGCGGCGAAGCGGCCCAATTTGTGGCTGGTCGATGTGGCGCAGCCCGGGCAGCTGTGCGTCACCGATCCTGCTGCCGTGCGCATCTGGCGGGCCGACGCGGCAAAGCCAGCGATCGTCCGCATCAACGGCGGCGGCGTGCAGGCATCCGCCGACTTCGCCGCCAACGAGGCGATTGCGGGCTGGCCTGCTGCGCTCCCGGTCAAGGATGGCATGGCCTATCGCATCGAAGCTGGCGGGCGTTCGGTGGACATCCGCTTCGCGCTGCTCGGATCGGCTGGCGCCGGTATCGATGACACGGCGTCGGCGCTGATCGCGAAAGGCTGTCAGGCGCAGCTCGATCTGCTGATCGATACGGCAGCGCGCTAAACATTTGATAAGCAGCCGGGTGATGGGCACAGCGCCTTCACCCGGACGGTCGCAGTGACAGGGATGACAGGCCACAAGGCCGCTTCCCGCCTGTTTTGGGGGTTGATAGGTCGATGGGGTTTCAGGGGGCAAGATCCCGCTATGTGGGGCGTGCGCAGTGGCGGCTGGCGCTGGCATTGACGGCGATGATCCCGGCGGTGGCGCTGGCGCAAGTCGCGCCGCGTGCGCCGACGCGTGAGGAGCTGTCTCCGGGGCGGCAGGCGGCCGATGTGCCGGGCGAAGGCAGCCGTCTGCGCGTCGAGGGCGGGGTAGAGCGCGCGCCCTGCCCCTTGGCCGATCCCCGTTTCGCCAATGTCACCGTGAATTTCGCCGATGTGCAGTTCGACGGCCTGCGCGGCGTCGATGCCAGCATCTTGAAGGATAGCTGGAGCGACCTTGCCGGGCGCGACATCCCGATCGCCAGCCTGTGCGAGGTCCGCGACCGTGCCGCGACCGCGCTGCGCCAGCTGGGCTATCTCGCAGCCGTGCAAGTTCCGCCGCAACGGATCGAGAAGGGCGGCACCGTCCGCTTCGACATATTGATGGCGCGGCTGGTCGCCATCGAAGTGCGCGGCGATGCGGGCCGCAGCGAAAAGCTGATCGCCGCGCATATGGAAGCGCTCAAAGGTCAGCCGCTGTTCAATGTGCATGAAGCGGAACGGCACCTGCTGCTAGCGCGCGATCTGCCGGGTTATGACGTGCGGCTGGCATTGCGCCCGGCCGGGACAGCCCCGGGCGAGGTGATCGGCGAGGTTCAGGTGGTCCGCCGCCGGATCGAGCTGGACGCCAATCTCCAGAACCTCGGCAGCAATGCCGTCGGCCGCTTCGGCGGACTGGCGCGGGTGCGGCTCAACGACCTGACCGGCATGGGCGACAGCACGGTGCTGAGTATCTTCAACACCGTGCAGCCCGATGAGCAGACGGTCCTGCAGGCCGGGCACAGCATGGCATTGGGCAGCGATGGACTGCGGCTGTCGGGCGACTTCACCTATGCCTGGAGCAAACCGGATATCGAGGGGCTCGACCTCAAGTCCCGGACGCTGATCGCGACGGCGGCGCTCTCTTATCCGCTGGTGCGGCGGCAAGTGCATACGCTGCTGGCGAGCGGCGGGCTTGATGTCGTCAATCAGGACCTGCGCATCGGCTCACTGCCCCTCTCGCGCGACCGGCTCCGCGTGCTCTTCCTTCGGTTGGAGGGCGAGGCGATCGACCCTGAAAGCCTGACGAGCACGACAGGCTATTCAGGCGTCGAGCCGAAATGGCGGATCGGCGGAAATCTGGAAGTGCGCCAGGGTCTGGCCGGGCTCGGCGCGAGCGAACCTTGCGGTTTTGCAGCTGCTTGTGTGCCGACCGGACAACTTGATGGCGCCGCCTCGGCTTTTGTGGTGAGGGCCGGGGCGCAGGCGGAATATCGCCCCGTTCCAAGGCTTACCTTCGCGCTATCGCCACGGGCACAATATAGCCCCGACGCCCTCCTCTCCTACGAGCAGATGAGCGCGGGCAACTATACCGTCGGGCGCGGCTATGATCCGGGTACATTGACGGGGGACAGCGGCGTCGGCTTCGGCGCGGAAGTCCGCTATGGCCGCGTCCTGCCGCGCAGCCCTCGCGGGATCGCGGTGCAGCCCTTCCTGTTCTTCGACGCGGCATGGATGTGGCGTCACAGCAGCGCCTTTGTGGGAGGCAATCCGCAAAAGCTCTTTTCGGCAGGTGGCGGCATGCGGGCGACCTGGTCCAACCATGCCCGGCTCGACCTCACCTTGGCGACCCCGCTGCGCCGGGCTGGCGTTCAGGAAGAACGCGGCGACACCCGGCTGCTGCTTTCTTTCACCACGCAAATTCTGCCGTGGAGGCGTTGATGTCCATGAAGCGTAGCACATACTGGTTCTGGACCCTGCTGGGCCGCTCCAGCGCCGTCGCGTTAGCCGTCGGCTGCGGAGCAGGCATCGCGCAGGTGAACAAGGCGTTTCAGGGTACCGGCACGGTGGTGGGCGGTTCAGCTTTCATCTCGCAGGGTGAAGATGGAGGCGCTACCGACGTGGTGCGGCTTTTCAATTCGTCCGAGGCGATCATCAACTGGACGCCCGCCGACACGACTGGCGGCACGATCGATTTTCTGCCGCAGGGGAAGACAGTTAGCTTTTCGGGCTCCGGCGACTTCACGGTGCTCAATCGCATCGTCCCGGTGAACGGTGCGCCGCCCATCCAGTTCAACGGCACGGTGGAGAGCCTCGTCAACGGCAGCCCCGGTGGCAAGATATGGTTCTATTCGCCCGGTGGGATCATCGCCGGGTCGACCGCGACCTTCGATGTTGGCTCGCTGGTGCTGACGAGCAACGACATCGACTATTCAAATGGGCTGGGTGGTGGCTCAGGCACGATCCGGTTCGGCACAGCTTTGGCTGGGTCGGCTGTGCAGATACAATCAGGCGCGCAGATCAACGCGCTGTCGAGCGGCAGCTATGTCGCGCTGGTGGCGCCGCGCGTGGTGCAGGGCGGGACGGTACGGGTCAATGGTTCCGCAGCCTATGTCGGCGCGGAAGCGGCGGACATCACCATCAATGGCGGCCTGTTCGACATCAGCATCAGCGCGGGAACGAGCGATGCCAATGGCGTGGTGCATACGGGCACGACCGAACGGCCGGGCGCGACGGTCACCGAGGCGCAGCATGTCTTCATGGTCGCGATGCCGAAGAATAATGCGCTGACCATGCTGCTGTCGGGCAATGTCGGTTATGACGCGGCGGCGAGCGCGGTGCAGTCGGACAGCGCGGTAGTGTTGTCGGCTGGTTATGATGTGACAAACGGCGCCATCGGCGCGCGCAATGTGACGGGCACCGGCGAGGCGAGCATCAGCATCGGCGGCGGGACGTGGCAGCCGGATGTGACCGGGCATGCGACCGGCAATATCAGCGTCCAGCCCGGCGCGGCGGCGAACTTCGCGAATGTGAACCTGACGGCGGAACGGGCGATCACGCTGCAATCGGGCGCCGCCGGAGCCATCGCGGCAACCGGCACCATGGACCTGAAGGCGGGTGAGGCAATCACGGTTCGCGCCGATCAGGGCGGCAGCATAGGCGTCGGCGGTGACATGAACCTGACCGCAGGGATTGGCGGCACGGGCGGGACGATCGACGTCCTCACCTTTGGCGGCAGCGCCTTGCCAGCGGGCAATGGGCAGATCGACGTCACCGGGACATTGCGGCTGAGCGCCAGCGCTGCGGGGCTGGGAAGCTTTAATTTCCCGGTGCTGGCCGGTGGGGACGCGACGGGTGGCGCCATCAATGTCGTCGCAGCAGGCGGTTCGATCAGCGCGGGGAGCCTGTTCGCCGATGCCGATGCGACGGCCGGGGTTGGCAGCGACAGCGCGGGCAATGCGACGGGCGGTTCCATCACCGTATCGGCGCGAACTGCGGCAGGTCCAAGCGGCGCGCTGGCGGGTACGATCGATTTTGGCAACATGATCCTGCACGCGGACGCCGGAGTGGAATATAGCTATTATTCCCCACCCGTCACAGGCGGCAACGCGACCGGCGGGACGATCAGCGTTTCGGCGGCGGGTGGCAGCGTGACGACGGGCCATTTCGACCTATATGCCAGTGGGGCAGGCGGCGACGCCAGCGGCGTGGCGGGAACCGGCACGGGCGGCAGCATCACCCTGTCGGCAAACGCAGCCAACGGGCTGCGCGGCGATTTTGCGGCTGATTGTGCATCCTTTTGCAACATCACCACCGATGGCCGGGGCGCCTATGGGGCCAGTGGGGCCAAGGGCAGCGGCGGGTCGATCCTGATCCATGCGACCGACGCGAGCTTTGTGGCGGATGGTGGCCTGACCCTGCACGCGAAAGGCATTGGCGGCGGGACGGACTATTCCGATAGCATTGCCGGACGGGGCGGCGACGGGCTGGGCGGCAGCATATCGGTGGAGAGCCGGGCTGGTTCGGTGGGGAGCGCGGACATGCGTTTCGGCGGGCTTTCCGCCTCGGCCGATGGCGTATCGACAGAAGCTTCTGTTGACTTCATGGCGGCCCTGAGCCTTGGCGGTTCGGCCTTTAACGAGGGCGATGGCGGGAACGGCACCGGCGGTTCAGTGAATTTCCTGGTGGGGGGCGGCAATCTCGATGTGGGTAGCCTGTACGCAGATGCCAATGGGCAGGGCGGGTCTTCCTCCGTCAACTGCCCGTCATGCGGCGACGGCGTAACCCCGTTCCAGGCTGGCAACGGGCAGGGCGGATCGGTCCAGTTCCTGATGACCGGTGGCACTGCAAGCATCGCCACTCTTGAACTGGGCGCGGGCGGTGTCGGTGGCGAGGCGATGGCGGCGAATGCCAGCGACGAAGTGTCGAGCCTGGCCGGATCGGGCAGGGGCGGCACGGCGGTTCTGGAATCGCGCGGCGGCGTGCTAAACGCTGATGTCATCCATATTGAGGCGAGCGGCGTGGGCGGCGGCAGCGATCCCTCCTCCTATTATAATTATAACGGCCCCAATGGCGCGGATGGCGGCGCGGGCATCGGCGGCACGGCCCGTTTGCTGATGGGCGCGGGCGGCACCGGCCAGATCATCGTCACCGAGGACCTGAGCATCCGGGCGGAGGGCCATGGCGGCGCAGGCGGCACGGCCGGTTCCGATGGATCGGGCGGCTTTTACATAGCGGGCGCGGGTGGCGGCGGGACCGGCGGCACGGCGGAATTGACGCTGGCGAGCGGTGCGCTGACCGCGCCGTCGCTGCTGGTGTCAGCGGCGGGCGTCGGCGGCGCGGGTGGCAATAATAGCAGCGACCTGGCGGGTGGCACGGCAGGCAATGGCACGGGCGGAACGGCGCGTGTCGCTTATTTGAGCGAGGGTCATGCCATCGGCGCGTTGACCGTGTCGGCGAAAGGCACGGGCGGCCTGGCGGGCATCAACGGCTACATTAGTGATTTCGATATTAATGACGAGCCGATCTACAGCTATGGACCCGGTCAGGGCGGCGCGGGTGGATCGGGCCAAGGCGGCACGGCGGATATGCTGGTCGACGTCGATCCGAACTTTGCCAGCCTGATCGTCAGCGCCGACGGCTTTGGCAGCGCGGGCGCGGCGAGCGCCAGCAGCGGCGCGGGCGGCACGGGGACCGGCGGCATCGCGGCACTCAACATCGGCTTTGGCGCAACCAGCGTCAGCGGCGAGCTGCGCGTGTCGGCTTCCGGCTTTGGCGGTGATGGCGGGACGGCGCTCAATGGCGCGGTAGGCCGGGGCGGCGATGCCTTTGGCGGGGCGGCGACGCTGGGCCTGACCGGGGCATCGACCTCTCTCGACGCGGGCGACATCGGCGTTCTGGCAGAAGCACTGGGCGGATCGGGCGGCACCGGCGCGTTCCAAAGCGGGCTTGGCCTCGCAGGCGCCGATGGCGGGAATGCTGTGGGCGGCACGGCGCTGTTTACGGTGAATGCCGGGGCGAGCGCGGTGACTGGCGCGGAACTGGTTTTGAGCGGCAATGCGACCGGCGGAGCGGGTTCGGCCGGGTTCGGCGGGCCTGCCGGTGGCGCAGGCGGTTCGGGCGGTGACGCGGCGGGCGGGTCAGCCATATTGCGGATCGATGGCGGGAAATTGCGTGTAAGCAACAGCTTTTCGACGCTGCCCGCCTACAGCATCACGGCGGTCGGGCAGGGTGGCGCGGGGGCCGATGGCGGCGTCGCGAGCGACCCTGCGCTGGGCAATGGCGCGGGCGGCAATGGCGGATCGGGGGCGGGCGGTGTCGCCTCCTTCGAAGCGAATGATGGTGATTTCCTGATGGGTCCGCTGTCCATCCTTGCGGACGGCGCGGCGGGACTGGTGGGCGCGGGTGGCGTCGATGGCCTGACGAGCGGTGGAACGGCACGCCTCATCAATGGTGGCGGCGCTGTGCTGGGCACGGGTGTGCAGCGGCAACTGGCTTCGTTGTTCATGACCGCCAGCGGCGATGCGGGCGGTGCGATCAGTTTCGCCGACAGCAGCACGGCGGCAGGCGGCGGCCTGCGCGTGGCCGGGCCGATGACGCTGCATGCGACCGGCACGGTGGTGCCGGGCCTTACGGGCATCAGCTTTGCCGCATCGGGCAATGTCGTGCAGGCTGGTGGAGCAGCCGATTTCCTGACGCAGGGTCCGCTCTCCTTTGCCTTTAACGGCGGCGGCGGGCTGGCGGTGACGGGTGCGCTGACCGGCTATTCGGGGACGAGCATCGCGTTCAGCCATGGCGCCCGCCCGGCAGATGCGGACAGCCTTTCGGCAGGCAGCATTTCCTTCAGGACGCCCGGCGGTATCAGCGCAACAGGCGCATCGCTTCGTTCGGCAGGGTCGCTGACGATGCTGGCACTAGGTGGCGACATCGCACTGTACGGCGGCAGCGCACTGACAGCAGGCGGCGACCTGCGCCTGTTTGCACAGGGCAACGTCGATGGCGCTGGTGGCGATCTGGTGTCCGGCGGACGCACAGCGATCGGGCTGGGCGGCAGCACGGGCAGCATCCGGCTCGGCAGCTTGTCGTCCGCCGGGCTGCTCGACATGGCCGATGCCAACGGCAATGCGCTGGGCGGCTCGGGCATGGCGGTCGGCGGCGACTTCTGGGTCAATGGCACGCTGTCAATCGGGGCGGGCAGCGGCGCATTGTCAGCTGCGCGGATCAGCATAGGGACGCTGACGGCGGACAGCCAGACGCTTAGCTCGGCAGGCGGCGTCCAGATCGGCACGGCAGCAACCAGTGGCGACCTGATCGTTAATGGCAGCCTTCAACTGGGCGAGAGCGACATCGGAGGCCTGCTGCAGCAACGCGGCGCGGTGGCGCAATTTAGCGGGCAGGTAGTGGCAGGCGCCATCGATATTGATGCAGGGACCGTCAGTGCCAATGCCATGACTGCTCGGACCGGCGGCCTGCAGCTGCGGTCAGGAAGCACCCTCAATATCACCGATGCGCGGGCGGCGGGCAGCATCTCCATGACCGCTGGTGGGGCGCTTGCCATCAGCAACGTGGTGGCGGGCGGCGATCTGGCGCTGACCGGCGTCGGTATCAGTGGGCAGTCGATGGCTTCGGGAGGCATGGCATCGCTCAACGCGAGTTCAGGCGACCTGGTGGTAAATGACCTGTTGGTGCAGGGCGCGGTCTCCGCCTTGGGCCGCAACATCAACCTGGGGTCGGGCGCCGGAATGTCGATCGCCAATGCCGTGGCGAGTGGTGATATGCTGCTGAATGCTGCGGGATTGGTGGCGGTGAACGGCTCGGTCAGCGGACAGGGGGTGAGGATAGGCTCCGGCGACATCGCGATTGGGGCGAATGGACAGGTGAGTGCTGCCGGGCTGTTGCGCTTCGATGCGTTGGGCGCGCAGGCGTTCATTGGAGGCGGCGATGCCACGGCTGGATACAGCCTCTCGGCGGCGGAACTGGGGCGTGTTTCGGCCACAGATATTGCGATCAATGGCGTGGGCGATGTGGTCTTGCGCGACCTGACGATCGGCACTGCCATGCTCCCCGGCGGTAGCATGATGAGCATCGGCGCGGCTGGTTTACTGCGGGTTCAGGGCGCGGTGGCGGTGACCGGGCGGACGGGCGTTGGCGGGCTGACGCTGACGGCCGGAGAGGCGCTGGAGGTGATCGCGGGGCTTGGATCAATCTCGGTCAGTGATGGCAATGGCGGGCTGGGCGGCGTGCTGACGCTTGAGGCGCCGTCCATATATGCCGCGACGGCAGAAGCGATTGCTGACGTCCGGGCGGCGGATTCGCTGACGGCGCGGGAATTGCGGCTGGCGCAGAATGACGGCTTGGCGCTTGATGCGGGCATGTTGCAGGCGGGGACGATCCGCTTGGCAGCGACCGAGGGCATCTTCATCCAGAATAGCGGGCTGTCGACCAGCTTTGCCGACCGGCGCGGCTTTACCGCCAACAACCTGATCATCAGCAGCGGGAACGGGCGTCCGCAAATTGCGATCAACGGACAGCTGGCGCTGGCTGGCGGAGGTTTCGCAACTGGTCTCGACACGATTTCTCTGGTGACGATAGATGGCCGCTATGCCGCCGAATCGAAGATCAACGGCTGCTTCATCTTCGGATCGTGCACCACGTTGAGCTTCGATAATCGGGAAACGTTCAATGGTTTGCTCGATCCCACGGTTGCCATCTCGCGCATCTTCCCGACGGCGCTGATCGAACTGCGCGACGTGGTGACGGAAGGCTATCCGCCGCTGATCGACGAGCCAGTGACGGGCGCGGGCAACGAGGACCTGTGGGATCGCCCCTGTGGCGGGCCGGGGGAGCCAGCCTGTGATGCGCAATAGGCAGAAAGATCAAGAGAAACAGGATTGAAAGGGCGGGGCGGACGCGGCTAGAGCGATCGCGCGCAAGGGGGCGTGAAATGGGGGGCTTCAAGGGCCAGGGTTTGAGCAGGCAGGCGGCCGGCATGATGCTGGGCGCGATGATGCTCCTCGTCCTGTTGCTGTGCCTGTTGCCCGGCGGTGATCGGGGCGCGGCGGACGCTGCCCCGGCCGCGCGCAGCTTTACCGGCGTCGCTTCCTGCGCGGGCTCCACCTGTCACGGACGGATGGAAGGCGACGGCAAGGTCGTGCGCCAGGACGAGCTGATGCGCTGGCAGGAGCCATCGAGCCCAGGTGGAGCGCACAGCCGCGCCCACGCGGTGCTTTCCGGCACACGCGGGCGGCAGATTGCGGCGACGCTCGGTCTCGGCGATCCTGCGGCGGCGCCTGCTTGCCTCGGCTGCCATTCAACTCCCGCAGCGGCGACGGGGCCGCGATTGCTGGCCAGCGACGGCGTCGGATGCGAAGCCTGCCACGGAGCGGCGGGCGGCTGGATCGCCAGCCACTATGCGGTTGGGGCGACCCATGCGTCCAATGTCGCCGCCGGGATGATCCCGCTTGACCGGCCCCAGGCGCGGGCGGTCGTCTGCCTCGATTGCCATTTCGGCAGCGACCGGCCGGGCCAGTTTGTCGATCATCGCATGATGGCGGCAGGCCATCCGCGCGTGTCGTTCGAGCTCGACCTCTTTTCATCGATGCAGGCGCATCATGACGAGGATGCGGACTATGCGCGGCGCAAGGGGCGGACGGACAGCCTGAAGCTGTGGGCGGTGGGACAGGCGATGGCGGTGGAGCGGGCGCTCACCCTCTATGCGAGCGCGAAGGGGACGGAAGGGGCCTTCCCCGAATTCTACTTCTTCGATTGCCAGAGCTGCCACCGCCGCATCTATGATCAGGCCGAGCGGAGCAAGACGTGGGAGGCGAACCCGGCGCGCCCGATCCCGGCGGGCATGCCGCCCTTCAATGATGAAAATATGATCATGCTGTCAGCGGCGGCCAAGGTGATGGCTCCGGGTGCCGCAGCGCGCTTCGACGCGGACAGCAAGGCCTTTCATGCAGCGATCGCGCGGGATCGGGGCGCGGCCATCGCAGCGGCAGGCAAGCTGGCAGCGAGCGCGGGGGCGCTGGCCAGTGGCTTTGCGGGCGCGCGCACCAGCGGCGACATGGCCTTTGCCATCGTCAGCGAAATTGCTGGCGGAGCGATCAGCCCGCGCTTCACTGATTATGAAGGGTCGGTGCAGGCGGTGATGGCGGTCGATACGCTGCTCAACAGCATGGTGAAGTCGGGCCGCGTGACGGTGGGCGCGGCGGCTGGCATCCGGGCGGACGTGAACCGCGCTTATGCAGCGGTCAAGGAGCCCAACAGCTACCAGCCCGCCGCATTCCGCAGCGCTTTGGGCAGCGCGGCGCGTAGCATTGGAGCATTGCGGTGAAGGGCTTTTCGCACAGCTTGGGCGCGCTCGCGGCGCTATCCGCATTGATGCTCGCGTCGTGCGGCGGCGGTGGCAGCGACAGTGGCAGCGGCGGGGGCAACCCCACTCCCACACCGACGCCGACAGCGAACCGGCTCTATGCCGATCCCGCGCAGGAGGCGCTGACCGTCGCCGACGTGGAAAGCGTGGTCGCCCATGCCGCGGCAGAGGCGCAGGCGCGCAGCCTTCCCGCTGTCATCGCCGTCACCGATCGGGTCGGCAATGTGCTGGCGGTGTTCCGCATGACCGGCGCGCGGGCGACTGCCACGACCAGCGCCGCCCCCAATGGCCAGAATATCGATGCGCAGAACCTGACCGTCCCAGCCGAAGCGGGCGCGATCAGCAAGGCGATCACCGGGGCTTATCTGTCCAGCGGCGGCAACGCCTTTTCGACGCGCACGGCGAGCATGATCGTGCAGGAGCATTTCCCGCCCGCGCCGAACACGGTGGGGCTGGAGAGCGGCCCGCTGTTCGGCGTGCAGTTCAGTCAGTTGCCCTGTTCGGACCTGTCGGCGCGCTATATGTCGTCGGGCGCGCAGGCCATGATCGGGCCGAAGCGGTCGCCGCTTGGGCTTGCGGCCGATCCGGGCGGCTTTCCGCTCTACAAGAATGGCGTGGTGGTCGGCGGCATCGGCGTGATGGCGGACGGCGTCTATGGATCGGACGCCAACGTCACCGACACGGACAATGATCCCGAGGAATATATCGCGCTGGCGGGGACGTTGGGCTTTGAAGCGCCCGAGAGCATCCGTGCCAACCGCATCTTCGTGGACGGCACGTCGCTGCGCTATTCGGATGCGGCTTATGCGGGGCTGATGGCGAGCGGGACGGCCAGCTTTGCCGCGATCAATGGCAGCGCCGGGAGCCTGGTAGCGGTGCGCGGCTATTATGGTGAGCCCGCGCCGATGATTTTGGCGGGCGTCGCTTATGGCAGCGAGCTTTCGGGCGTGCGCGCCTCACGGGCAGCGGAATTTTCCAATCGCGACGCCTTTGTGCTGACGGACGGGTCGGGCAACAACCGCTTCCCGATCCGCGCCGCCACCGATGCAGGCGATGTCGCACAGCCCTTGAGCGCCGCCGAAGTGACGGCGGTGCTGGAGGAAGCCTTCACCATCATGAGCCGGGCGCGGGCGCAGATCAGGCAACCGCTCGACAGCCGCGCGCAGGTGACGATCAGCGTCGTGGATACGCGGGGCGCGCCGCTCGGCATCGTGCGGTCGCCCGACGCGCCGATCTTCGGCACCGACGTCAGCTTGCAAAAAGCGCGCACCGCCGCCTTCTTCTCCAGCACCCATGCTGCGCCCGACCTGCTGGCGAGCAGCAGCGCCGATGTGGCGGCTTTCGTCGGAAAGGCGCGGACCTTCCTCAACGATCCCGCCGCGCTGACGGGCACGCATGCTTTCACCGACCGCGCAAATGGCAACCTGTCGCGCCCCTATTTCCCCGACGGTGAGGTAGGGCGGCCAAACGGACCTTTCTCCCGCCCGATCGCTCAGTTCAACCCCTTCTCCACCGGCTTGCAATCCGCGCTGGTGGTGGGTGATCTGGCCGCGCACCTTGCCTATGTGACGGGCGCAAGCGCAACCGACACGCCGCAGCGCTGTTCGGCGGTAACCGGGGTGGGCGCGGGCAATCGCATCCAGAACGGCATTCAGATCTTCCCTGGGTCGGTGCCCATCTATCGCGGCAACGTGCTGGTCGGCGCGATCGGCGTGTCGGGCGACGGCATCGATCAGGACGACATGATCAGCTTCCTGGGCACCCATAATGGCGGGCAGCGGGGCGGCAGCATCGGCAATGCGCCTGCCGCGATCCGCGCGGATCGGATCGTCGTGGACCTTGGCAATGCATCGGTGCGGCTGCGTTATGTGAGCTGTCCTTTCGCGCCATTCCTCGACAGCACGTCGCAAAATGTGTGTCAGGGCCTGTAAGAATGGGCCTTGCCGCTTTCCTGCCGCTCTTCGCGCTGGCGCAGCCGGGCGAGCCCGTGCCGCCGCCCCCGCCGGACAATTGGGAAGAGATATTGAACGCGCCCGAAGTGGGCGCTGATGATCAGTCGATAGAAGGTCGCCGCAGACCGGGTTACGAGGCACCGCTTCCCGAAGCGGTAACCCAGGACAATCCCGGCGCAGTGCGCGCGCCGCCGCCCGAGGCTTTTCCGGTCGACCAGGTGCCGATCCCGGATCGCTGGCGGCTGATCGAAAGCCTCGGCGTGGTCAAGGAACGCTGGTTCGATCCCTATGGCCAGAACACGCTAAAGGGCGACCGCCCCATCAACCGTGAGAAGGTGAAGTGGCTGCCGATCAAGGGCGAAGACTGGTTCTTCGTCGCCAATGCGGTGAGCGACACGGTGATCGAGCCGCGCACCTTCCCCATTCCCGTCGGCGTGCAGACGACCGAGCGGCCCGGCAGTATCGACGTGTTCGGCAAGGACGCCAGCTATGTGCTGAGCCAGACCTTCATCGGTGGCGTGGCGCTGATCAAGGGATCGACCGCGTTCAAGCCGCCGGAAATCGAGTACCGGCTGACACTCGCCTACAACATCAATCATGTGAATGTGCCCGAACGGCGGGTGCTGTTCGTGGAGCCATCCAGGCCTTCGCACCGCACCGACCATTTCCTGGGCGTGCAGGAGCTGTTCGTAGACTATCATCTGGCGAACACGTCCGATCGCTACGACTTCCGCTCCATCCGCGTCGGCATTCAGCCCTTCCAGTCGGACTTTCGCGGCTTCCTGTTCAACGATCAGCAGCTCGGCATCCGGCTGTTCGGCAATCGTGACAATAACCGCTTCCAGTTCAACCTCGCGGCCTTCTGGCGGCTGGAGAAGGACACGAACAGCGGCCTCAACAGCGTGGTGCAGTCGCCGCGCCGGGACTGGGTTTTCCTCGCCAACCTCTATCGGCAGGATTTCCTGATCCCCGGCCTCACCAGCCAGGTCACCGCCGTCTATAATATGAACCGCGAAGCCGGGCGGATCGAAGTGGACGACAATGGCTTTCCGGTACGTCCTGCGCTGCTCGGCGATTTGCGCGGACGGGATTATGATGTCGTCTACCTCGGCTATAATGCCGACGGCCGCGTCGGGCGGATCAACCTGACGGCCTCCCTTTATGGGGCACTTGGCGAGGATCGCAACAGCTTCTTCACCTCGGAGCCTGCGCAAATTCGCGCCTTCTTCGCGGCCGCAGAAGCCAGCATCGACAAGGACTGGATGCGCTTTCGCCTGTCCGGCCTCTATGCGAGCGGCGACGGCGATCCTTACGATAACCGTGAAAATGGTTTCGATGCGATCTTCGAAAACCCGATCTTCGCGGGCGCGGACACCAGCTACTGGATACGCCAGACGATCCCCTTTGCAGGCGGCGGGCGCGTCATCGGCATCAACGGCCGCAACGGCATATTGAATTCGCTGCGATCGTCCAAGGAGCAGGGGCAGTCCAACTTCAATAACCCCGGCACGATGCTGCTCGGCGCGGGTGCGGACTTCGACCTGCTGCCGGAACTGCGGCTGTCGGCCAATGCCAATCATTTGTGGTTTGAAAATGCCGCCACCTTGCAGGCGCTGCGCAACGAGGGGAGCATCCCCAAGTCGATCGGCTGGGACCTGTCCACCGCCGCGATCTGGCGGCCCAAGGCGACGCAGAATATCGTGTTTCGCCTGTCGGGCGCGACCCTTTTGCCGGGCGCAGGCTTCCGCGACCTTTTCTCCAATAGCGAGCGCAACCGGAACTATTATTCCGTGCTCGGCAACCTGATCCTGAGTTATTGATGCGGCCGATCCTCGCCTTTCTGATGGTGATGCTCGCCGCCCTGACGGTGCCGGTGGTGATCCTGCACGCGTCGGACGCGGAGAAGCCGGTGGCGCGCGTTTATGCCAAGACGCCGCCCGCGCCGATGAGCCAGACCGCCGAACAGGTCGCGGCGAAGTCGGACGGCTGCTACAGCTGCCACACGAAGACCGACGAGCCGTCCATGCACGCGACCCCGGCGGTGATGCTGGGCTGCGTCGATTGCCACGGCGGCGATGCCAGCGTGCGGGGTGATCCGAGCCATGGTTTCGAGGACGCGGCCTATGTCGCCGCGCGGGACAAGGCGCATGTGCTGCCCCGCTATCCGGGAAGCTGGCACTATCCGTCCTCGGCCAACCCGAAACGCACCTACACCTTGCTCAACCGCGAAGCGCCGGAGTTCGTGCGCTTCGTGAACCCCAGCGACTATCGCGTCGTGCGGGAAGCATGTGGCTCCTGCCATATGCAGACGATCGAGGCGGCGGAGCGGTCGCTGATGGCGTCGGGCGCGATGCTGTGGGGCGGGGCGGCCTATAATAACGGCATCGTGCCGTACAAAAACTACATCTTTGGCGAGGCTTATACCAAGGACGGCAAGCCCGCGAAGATCGTCTCCCCGGGATCGCCGCCCGGCACGCTGACCGCCGAGCAGAAGGCGCGCGGCGCGCTGGCGGAACTCTATCCGCTACCCAATTGGCAGGTGACTCCGCCCGGCGACGTGTTCCGCGTGTTCGAACGCGGCGGCCGCAACATCGCCACGCAATTCCCGGAGATCGGCCTGCCCAATCCGACCGGATCGATCCAGCGGCTGGAGGAGCCGGGACGCCCCGACCTCAAGCAATCGAGCCGTGGCCCAGGCACGGGCCTGCGCGTCGCGATTCCAGTGCTGAACCTGCACAAGACGCGGCTCAACGACCCCTATATGTGGTTCATGGGGACCAATGATCAGCCGGGCGACTACCGCCATTCGGGCTGTTCGGGCTGCCATGTGGTTTACGCCAACGACCGGGAGCCGCGCCACAGCCTGACCTATGCGCAATATGGGCGTGATGGGCAGACAGCGACGGTGGACCCGACGATCGCGGGGAAGATGAGCCATCAGGAGGGCGGACATGGCGCGCTCAAGGGCGCGCATGGCGAGGATGCCAAGCCCGATCACCCGATCGGCGCCGTCAAGGAAAGCGGCCACCCGATCCGCCATGCCTTCACCCGCGCGATCCCAACCGCGCAGTGCATGAACTGCCACATGCACCAGCCCAATATCTTCCTGAACAGCTATCTTGGCTACACCATGTGGGACTATGAATCCGACGCAGCGCTGATGTGGCCGGAGAAGCAAAAATATCCCGACGCTGCCGAGGTCCACAAGACGCTGGAGCGCAACCCCGAAGGCGCCGCCCCGCGCGGCAAATGGTCCGACCTCGACTTCCTGCGCAACGTCTATGACCTCAATGACAAGGCGAAGGATACGCAGTTCGCCGACTATCACGGCCATGGCTGGAACTTCCGCGGCGTGTTCAAGCGCGACCGCGAGGGCAATCTGCTCGACGCCGATGGCAAGATCGTGTCGAACGACGATCCCGAAAAGTGGCGGAAGAAGGGTGAGGGCAAGTTCGTCCAGCCCGGCGTCAATCCGGGCAAGTCCGTCCACCTCATGGACATCCACGCTGAAAAGGGCCTGCAATGCGCGGACTGCCATTTCGCGCAGGATAGCCACGGGAACGGCTTCATCTATGGCGAAGTTGCGAACGCGATCGAGATCGGCTGCAAGGATTGCCACGGCACGGCGGATGCTTATCCGACGCTGCTGACGTCAGGGCCTGCCGCCCCGCCCAAGGGCACGAACCTGGCGTTGCTCCGTAATCCGGACGGCAAGCGGCGCTTCGAATGGTTCTACGATGCAAGCGGGCGGCGCAAGCTGATCCAGCGGTCGATCGTCGATCCCAGCCTCGAATGGGAAGTGTCGTTGGTCAAGGACAGCGTCGATGCCACCAACCCGCACTTCAATGCCAAGGCCGCGCGTGCCAAGCTGATGAGCAAGTCGGGCGCGGAGGATGGCAGCTTCGCCTTTGGTCCCGGCGTGGCGAAGGCGGACCGGGCGCATGGCGATGACTCCATGGCCTGCTTCACCTGTCATTTGAGCTGGACGACCAGCTGCGGCGGCTGTCACCTGCCGATCGAGGCGAACTGGAAAACCTCGCTCCACCATTATGATGGGGAGGAGACGCGCAACTTCGCGACCTACAACCCGCAGGTGGCGCGGGACGAGATGTTCCAGCTCGGCAAGCATATGACGACCAAGGGCAATGAAACCGCCCCCGTCCGGTCGACATCGGCGCTGGTGCTGTCATCCACCAACATCAACCGCGAGCGCATCTATATCCAGCAGCCGCCTGTCTCCGGCATCGGCTTTTCGTCCCAGGCTTTCGCGCCGCACTTCCCGCATACGGTGCGAAAGACCGAGACGAAGACCTGCTCGGACTGCCACCTGTCGGCCAAGGACGATAACAACGCGATCATGTCGCAGCTGTTGTTGCTTGGCACCAATTTCGTGAACTTCGTCGGCCTCAACGCCTGGACTGGCCTCGAAGGCGGGTTCGAGGCGATCCGCGTTACCGAATGGGACGAACCGCAGGCGGTGATAGGCAGCTATCTGCAGAAATATGCCTATCCCGATTATTGGAAACTACATGTCGAGCAGAATGGCCGCGAACTGAAAAATTGGGTTCGAGGCAAGTATTTCGACAAAAAGGGTTCGGGCGAAACGCGCCCGGTCGAAGAATTTCGAAACGTCGTGAAGGGCACGGCCGATCGCGTCGGCTGCCTGCAACTGCGCGGCGAATATATGTATGTGGCGGAGGGCAAGGGCGGCTTCCGCGTCTATGACGTGGCGTCGATCGCCAACAAGGGCTTTTCCGAGCCGATCGTAAGTGGGCCTTTCTCGAAGCTCGGCCACAACACAGGCGTCGCATCGAAGAATGCGACCTGCATGGCGCTGCCGACGAACCAGCCGATCAACCCGCTGCGCAGCACGAAGGAACTGCGCGAGATCAATCAGGAACAGCCCTTCCTGCCCATATACAGCTATGCCGCAGTAACCGACAGCGTCGAGGGGCTGATCATGGTCAATATCGAGACCATGGCCGATGGCGAATTCCGCAACAATTTCCTCAAGCGCGCCGTCACCTGGAACCCCGATGGCGTGCTGAACGGCGCGCGGCATATCCAGCTTGCCGGGCAGATCGCCTATATCACCGCCGATGTGGGCTTGGTGGTGGTGGACTTGAGCGATCCTCTGCATCCGCGCCTCGCCGCAATCCGTCCGCTGAAGGATGCGCGCGCGAGCGCTATCCAGTTCCGTTACCTTTGGGTCACCGACGCCGATGGGCTGAAGCTGTTCGACGTGACGAAGCTGACCGACCCCGTTGCCGTGCCGTCCGCGACCGTACCGCTGAAGGATGCGCGGCGCATCTATCTGGCGCGCACCTACGCTTATGTAGCTGCGAAGTCTGAGGGCCTCGCCATCATCAACATCACCAATCCGCTGCGGCCGAGCGTCTATGCCAGGGAGACGTTCGGCGGGCAGATGACGGATGTAGAGGATGTGATCGTCGGCACCACCAACGCCTCGCTCTTCGCATATGTCGCGGATGGGCGGAACGGCATGAAGGTGATCCAACTGACCAGTCCGGCGAGCCAGCCCAATTTCTACGGCTTCTCGCCCGCGCCCAAGCCCGAGCTCATCGCCTGGGCGCGCACGCCCACGCCTGCGGTGGCGCTGTCCAAGGGGCTGGACCGCGACCGGGCGGTGGACGAAACCGGCGGCCAGATCGCCGTCTTCGGTCGGCTTGGGTCGCGGCCCTTCACGCGGCCGGAGATGGAGCGGCTGTTCCTGACGTCAAAGGGCGTGCCCTTCAAGGTCAGCGACGATGTGGACATGAAGGCATGGCGTCCGCCGCTGCTTCGGTGAGCGGACCCGTGCGTAAGATCGCAAAGCCGCCGCGCGACGGATGCAATAAGGACCGCAGGACCGGGCTCTCCCCATTTCTATGAAAGGGCGGGGCGGTCCTGGGCTCCCTGAAACGAAAGGTCGTCAGCGACGCCCCACACCGAATCATGCAACAGCATCGAACCAAGGCGGCCTCCGGGAAGGCGTCGCCTGCAACTCGCGGGGGCGAGCGTTTCCCCGTCGCGCAGCTCGGTAGGACGTCAGCCGAAAATCCAGCCCCACAGCATCCAGCCCACACCGAGGGTCAGTGCGATGAGCCCAACAAGCAGCATGCCGTCCACTGCGGAAAGGCCATCATTATCGTCAGCCATCCGTCGAATTCCCGGTCCGACTCAACTGCGCCCATGGCAGCGCGCGACTATATCATGTTTCGGAACCGCAATGGCATCGGCTGTCCTGCCATCGGTCTGTCATGCCGGATCAGCCGGGCCGTTCGTTCATCAACATCTGGACCAACGGCTGCATGCCATTGTCGAACTTTGCCAAGGTCGCTTGATCGCCGGCCGTTTCGAAGTGCGTCACCAACCCTTCGCCGGTCCAGCGGTGCAGGGCGTAGGCGGGCGTGTCGGCGATGATCATCGGGCGGCCGTCGGGCGCGGCCGGGTCCATCGGGCGCAGGTCCAGCGCCAGTTGCGGTGCAGTGGAGGAGCAGATCGCGACGCTGGTGCCCTTCCATGGTGCGGTGATGGTGCGATGAAGATGGCCGCATATCAGCGCAACGATGTTCGGGCGGCCCTCTATCGTCGCGGCAAAGCGCTGGACCCACGGCTCATCGGGATGGGTATTCATCCAGTCGATGCCGACTTCAACCGGCGGGTGGTGCATGACGATCAGGGTTGGCGTGGCGCTGTCCTCGTCCAGCCGCTCGGCCAGCCACCGCGCCCGCGCTTCGCAGAATGCGCCGCCATGACGTCCGGGCTCCAGCGTATCGAGCATGATGATGCGGCGGCCGGGCAGCGGAATGACATAGTGGATGAAGCCGCCCTGCTGCGGAACATCGGGAAAGATCGCGGCGAAATTTGCGCGGTCGTCATGATTGCCCATGCACGGCCAAACCGGAAAAGGACATTGGCCGAACGCATCGGCAAGCGCCCGGTAACTGTCGCTGTCGCCATGATCGGTCAGATCCCCGGTGGCGAGCAACAGGTCGGGCCGGTTGGGACCGTCGATCAGCGCGCGCAGGACCCTGTCCAGCCGTTGACGGTTCAATTCATCCGGATTGCCGGGGTCAAAGCCAAGATGAATGTCCGTGATCTGCGCGATCAGCATGGCTCCGATCTCCCCTTCAACGGTCCTGCCCAAAGCTGCGCGGCCGGCCGGCTTGATCCTTCCGAACGGCGCGATCGGCGGGCGTCCATGGCGCGCCATCGCCGATATGATAGCTGTGGCACATGGCGCAACTCGATGGCACCGGCGCTTTCGATTTCTCGCCCCCATGGCAAGTCCGGCAGCTGTCGATACCGGGCAGCAGCAGCTGGCGCGCGTCGTGGCTCTTCCCCGCGGCGTGGCAGCTTTCGCACGTCTCCGTGCTGTGCGCCTTATGATCGAACCAGCCGTTCATCATGTATCGCATCGGCTGGTTGACCGGCGTCACGCTCCAGCTGGCATTGCCGTTCGCGCCCGGCGCGGTGACGATATGGCAGTCATAACAGGCGCCACCCTTTGAAAAAACCGCGCGAATGGCCTCGTCCGCCCGCGATGGGCGCGCCGCCTGGGCACCGAAATAGGCGTGATAGACGCGTCCTTGTGCATAATCGCCAGGACGGCGACGCGCCATCCCGCCCAAGGCGAGCGGCTGGGCGGGGGGCGTGGAGCGGTAATAAGCGCGCAGGTCGGCGATCACCTGGTCGGGCTCTCCATGGCGCAGCGTGCGCACCGTCCCGCCGATCTTCTCGAAGGCGAGGCTGTGGCAGGACTGGCAATCCCGTTCCATGTCGACGGGCAGGAAACGCACGCCGTCCGCCGTGGGGCGGTGGCAATCCTTGCAGGCGAGGGCATCGCCATAGCCTTTCTCCGCCCCCAGCGTCCGCGCCATGCGGGCGACCCCGCCACGCGCCGACAAGTGAATGTCGTGCGGGAATTTAAGGCCGCTGTCGTCCATCGGCCTTGCGTTCAGGCTGGCGCGGGTAAAGCTTGGCGACTTGCCGGGATTATACTGGACCATTGCCGTAAATTGCGGATGGGCGGTGCCGAAATCGCCCGCATTGGAGAGTTTCGTGTCCTTCAACCGGTCCTTCAGGCTTCCATGGCAATCGGTACAGAAGGCCTGCGGTGTCGGCTGCATCGGACCTGCGCCCTCATGCTCGCGGTGACAATCGACGCATGCGCCTTCCGCTGGCTTGCCGAAGGTCGTTGCGACGAGGCTGAGGAATTTGCCGCCGATCCCCGGCTCCGCGCGCGCGCTCGCGATGCGGGCAGTCGGGGCATGGTCGTGAACCGAAGCATGGCAGGTCTGGCAGGCGGAATCGCGGACGGACACGAAGGCCTTCTGGTGGCAGGTCTCGCATTTGCCTTCCAGCGCATGATGGGCCTGGCTCAAGGGACCTGACGACCAGGCGCCATCCCCTTTGACGCTATAAATGTTGCGCGTGTCATTCGCCGAGCGGGTCGCATAGCTATAGATGGGGATGACCAAAAAGCCGATCAGGATGGCCAATACCAGGCCCCATGCAGTCAGGCGCTTGGGCGGCGCAAGGCGCGCGAGCGAGAAGACCCGGGCCTCTTCCTTTTCCTCCGATGCTTCGGAAACCGCATCGACGCGGCGGATGGAAAGGATGACAGCGCCATCTTCCTGGCCGACCGTGACGCGATGCCCGCCAAAGCGCAATTCCGCGCCCTTCGCGACATCGATGTCGGCAGAGCGGGTCGTGCGGCCCTCGACATCGAAACCTTGTCCACCCGTGGCGCGCACGCGGATAGCGCGCGCGTCGATCTGCTCGATACGCGCATGATCGGGGTCCAGCGCCAGGTCGGGAAGGTGGATGTCGCTTGCCGATGCGCGGCCCAGCACCAGCTGCGGCTTTTTGAACGTCACGCTGCGGACGATCTCGCGGCCGTCTGCGGTCAGGCTGATCTGGCGGACTATGAAGGTCATGGCATCGCTCACCAGTAGAAGAAGACGCTGACGATATGCGCGGTCAGCGCGGCGAGCAGGGCGAAGGTCGCCGGAACATGGACGTAGAGCCAGATTTCCAGCAGCGCCTTCAAGCGCAGATGGCGGCGGAGGCGCGCGAGCATCGCCTGCTTGCGTTCGAGCAGCGCGTCGATCTTTTCCAGCGGCTCCTTTCCAGTGTCGGGATGATCGCCGGTCCAGTAGCGCAGGGACGCCTGCGCAGCGGCAGTGGCGCAGCGCGGGTAACGGCCCGACAGGCGCGCGATCAGGCTGCCGCCAAAGGGATCGTCGTTCAGCGACTGGCGGACGAGGCTCGCCTGAGCCTGTGGCAGGGGCTGGGCGGCGTCGTGCAATTGCCGGTCGATCGCCCGGATCGCTTCGAGCATCTGCACCTGCGTCATTTCCGCCCGGTTGTTGCTGAGCGCGCTGGGCAGGGTCGCATAGACGATGATGCCGAATAGGCCGGACAGGATGACCAGCATCATCAGCACATAGGCCAGCGTATGGACGTTCCAGCCAAGCTGAAACCCGGTGTGCAGCGTGCCGATGACGATGAGGCTCAAACCCAGGTAAACATGGGCGCTCGTCCACGCCTTCAATGACCAGCGACCGCGCGTCATCGCCCGCTTGCGCAGTCCCAGCAGGGTCAACCAGAGGATAAGGCCGACGCCGATGGTGCCGAGCGTATAGCCGTACCAGCTCCCGCCATTATGGCGCGGGGTGACGTCGATCATCAGATAGCTGGCGATGGTGAGAAGACAGAGGATCGTCGCGATCTTCAGCCAGCGGAAATTGGCGTGACGCAGGAACCCGTCATGGAGGGTTTCGCCTTTGGCGCGGCGGGTGGGGGTTGGGCGTGCTCGGGTGGCCATTAGAGGATGACCACTTTGGTTTGCGTCATTCCCGCACATTGCCCATCAGTGTTCCCAGGAACGCCGGGCAGAATGTCACGATCACCTCTCCTCCGTTCGCCCTGTTTGAGCGAGCCACCCGTCTCGCTCAAATGTCGAAGGGCTTTACTTCTCTTGAAGAAAGGGAAGGGCTTCGACAGGCTCAGCCCGAACGGAGAGGGGGAAGGCTGGTTCAGAGCGGCTTGCTCTTGTGGAGCGGCTGGGAGATGTGTCCTAACCTGCGCAAAAAGGACGGTAGCGGTCGAGATACCCATGCTCAATTCGCCTGCCCGTCCAAGCGGGCGACGGTCAGAAAATCCTCCGGCGACACGCGGATCGCAGCGCCGGTCGGACAAGCGCGCACGCAAGCGGGACCGCCGTCGATCCCCGAACACATGTCGCACTTGATCGCTTTCTTGGGCTTCTCAACCCCCGGCTCGGCATGCTTGTAGCGCCACTTCTTGGACGGCTCACCCGGGCCAGGCCCAGCGCCAAAGAACATCCAGCTGAGCAGCCCCGGCTTCTTCGGTGGCACGCTGTCCATGCGGATCACGCCATAGGGGCAATTGCGCTGGCAATTGCCGCAGCCGATGCAGGTCTCATCGATGAAGACTTCGCCATCCGGCCCGCGATGAATGGCGTTGGGCGGGCAATCGGCCATGCAATGCGGATGCTCGCAATGGCGGCAACTGGTCGGCACATGCAGATGCGCATAGGTGCGCCCGGCTTCGCGGTCGAGGCGGGAGAGCCCCTCATGGCTGTCCGCGCAAGCCTTCTCGCAATTGTCGCAGCCGACGCACAGATGCTCGTCGATCAGCAGCACGTCGGTCGCTTCGCCGATGCCGTTGTCGACCAGGAACTTCGCTGTCTCCGAATACATGTCGACGACAGTCGAAAAGCTGTCCTTGCGGCTTTCGATGAAGGCGTTGACGTCCTGCCGCGCGGCCATGTCGCGGCGCGCACGCTCCAGCAAAGCGGGCTTGGCCGCCATCAGCCGGGCAAAGGCGTTGCCGTTCAGCTTGATGACTTCGGACTTGACCGTCGCCTTGACCGTCGCAGTGCGCGGGCCGCCCGCGATCAGCGCCATCTCGCCGACATAAGAACCGGCGGGCAGATAGGAGAGGAAGACGTTTTTCCCGCCGATCTTCTTCTCCACGATCATCGATCCAACCCGGATCACATAAATGTCGTTGCCAAGTTCGCCCTCGGTCAGGATCGCCTCGCCCGCCTTCACCGTCTTGATCTCGGCGCTGTCGAGCACTTCGCTAAGGTCGGCAGGGGTCAAACCCGCGCCAAACATCTGCAACAATTGCCGCTCGGTCGAAATCCGCGTGATCGCGCGCTTGGCGGGCGGGTTGGACGACATGAGCTTCAACGCCGCCGTCCGCGACACCTCCACCATGATCGAGTCCGCCCCCGCGCGCACGGTCGAACCACGGCGGCGCCCTGAAATCAGGCCGACTTCGCCGAAGATGCTGCCCGCTTCGATGGGAACGGTGACGCCGGGCGCGACCTCCACGGACGCCTGTCCCTGCGCAATGCCGAACAGGGAAGAGCCGGGGTCATGCTTTTCGAAGATAACCTGGCCCTTGGCGTAACCCCGCACTTCGCTGTCCAGCATGAATTCGCGCATCTGCAAGGGGGTCAGTCCCTCCAGGATCGACACATTGCTGCGCAGATATTCCAGCCATTCCGCAACGCTCTTCTTACCCGGCAGCGCGGCGAATTTGGCGGCCAATATCGGCTCGTCGGCAGGCTTCAGGTCGCGGTTGCCGTTGATATATTCAACAACGTCATAGCCCTGGTTCATGCAGTGCTTGATCAGCGGATAGCCCGCCAGCGCGCCGATGACGAAGATGCCGGGCGCGGTGCTTTCAAACACCGGCGACAGCTTCGGAAAGGCCAGCCGGTCGTTGCTCGCAAATTCGACGCCGCAGCTTTCCACAAAGGCGCGCGGCGGCGCGGACCCCATGCGCGCGATGATCCGGTCGCACTGCACCTTCACCTCGCCATCACGGCTGTCGAGCGTGATGAAGCCCGGCTCGATCTTCGCCGTGGTCGATTCGGTCATGATCGAAAGGCGCCCAGCCTCCGCCGCCGCCATCAGCGCCTTGACATTGGCGGGCTTCGCGCTGGCGAACTCCGTTCCCCGGTTGAGGATGGTGACGACATTCCCCTGCGCCTCATCAGCGGCAAGGCCCATCGCGTTCTCAATCCCCGCATCGCCGGTGCCGACGACGAAGATATGCTCGTCATTATAGTCGGCCGGGTCGTCCAGCTGATATTGCACATGGGGCAGGTCCGCGCCCGGAACGCGCATCAGGTTGGGGTTGCCCTGCGTCCCGATCGCCATGATCACCGCGTCTGCGATGACCTCCCGCCCATCGGTCAGTGTCAGGCGATAGGGCGGGGCGAGCCGCTGGATTTCCTTGGTATCGGTGGTGCCATCCCGCTTGCGCTCCACGATCTTCTGGACCGATCCGGGGATGGGATCGCCCGTCCCGCTGATCGCCTTCACCTCTGCATTATAAGCGACGTTCAGCCCCAACGCAGCGGCCTGCTCGTTCCAACGGCCCAGGATCGCCTCGCGCTTGCCCGCCTCGAAATCGCAGTCGGATCGAAGCACGAGCTGGCTGGGCGTCGCCATCACATGCTTGCCCTTCTGATATTTGAAGATCGTATCGGACAAATGGTCCGTCTTTTCGATCAGCAAATGGGAAAGCCCCAACTGCGCCGCGCGCGCGGCCGCGCTCATCCCCGCCGGTCCCGACCCGACGATCGCGATACGCACGCGCTCAGTCACTTGCATTACCCCCTCTTGCGAGATCACCCGCAGCCCCGGCATGCCCCTGCCGGTTTATGGTGCGTGGATCAAGTCTTTGGGCACTCTATCAATTCCGCTGCGTCACGCTAGAGAGCAGTTGAGTTTATCGGGGGTGGTGGAAGTGGCGAAGCTGAGCGTGGGGCGCATGGCTCTCATCGGAGCGGCCGGGCTGGCGATCGTATCGGTCGGCTATAATGTCTGGCGCGACCAGCCGGAGAAGAAGGAGAGCGGGGCGTCCGCACCCTTCGTCACGGCGGGGCAGCAGCCCTCCGATCCGGAAAGCGTCATCCGCGGCCTGCAGGAGCGGGTAGGGGCCAACCCCAATGACGCGGAAGGCTGGCAGATGCTCGGCTGGGCCTATTTCGAAAACGGCCGCCATGCCGACGCGGCACGGGCCTATCGCCGTGCGGTGAAGCTTGCCCCCAACAATGCGACCTTCTGGTCGTCGCTCGGCGAAGCAGTCGTGATGGCAAGCGAACATGACCCGATGCCGAAGGAAGCGGCCGACGCTTTCGACAAGGCAGTGAAGCTCGACCCCAAGGAACCGCGCGCCCGCTATTTCCTCGCCGTGCGAAAGGACCTCGCCAAGGATCATGAGGGCGCGATCCGCGAATGGCTGGCCCTCCTTGCCGACACGCCGCCCGGCGCACCGTGGGAAGCGGACCTGCGCCGCACGATCGAGCAGGTCGGCAAGATCAACGGCATCGACGTGAAAGAACGTCTCGCGGCGGTAAAGCCCACCGCGCCCCATCCGCCGATCGGCTCCGTCGCAACCGCAGCGATCCCCGGCCCCAACCGCGAACAGATGCAGGCCGCCGCGCAGCTCCCCAAGGGGCAGCAGGACGCGATGATCGAAGGCATGGTGTCGGGACTGGAAGCCAAGCTCAAAGCCAATCCCGGCAATGTCGATGGCTGGATCATGCTGATGCGCAGCCGAATGACACTGGGCGAAACCGCAAAAGCGCAGGCGGCGTTCGAGGCGGCGCGTAAGGCTAATCCAGCGCAGGCCGCAAGGCTGAAGGATGAGGCGCGGCTGTTGGGAGTGCCGGGAATTTGAGCCCACATACCCCGCCAAATACCGTCATCCCAGCGCAAGCTGGGATCTCGTGAGGATGTTCACTGCCGCCTGAGATCCCAGCCTGCGCTGGGATGACGGGAAATCAAAAGGGTACGGAGGCCCAATTAGCCACCAACTCCCTCTCCCCTTCAGGGGAGAGGGGAGCAACGCAAGATCAGCGCAGTCCCCCTCCTATCCGCACCACGCCAGCATCCAGCCAGAAAGAAGCGGAACACACGCCCCCCTTCGCCCGTTGCCTTGCTGAAATGACAGCAGAACCAGCGATCTTCGATCCGCCGCCGGACTCGGTGGCCTTCTACACCGAAAGCCTCCAGCATCTGGTGGAATCCGGCATCCCCTTCATGCTGTCAGGCACCTACGCTCTCGGCTGTCACACTGGCATCGTTCGCCCGACCAAGGACCTCGACGTCTTCTGCAAGGCAGGCGACGCACCGCGCATCCTCGCCTATTTCAAGCATCTAGGCCATGAAGTCGAGTTCGAGGACGAACGCTGGATCGGCAAGGTCTGGCGCGGCAACAACTTTTTCGACGTCATCTACAACATCTCGTCGGCCAGTGTCCCGGTGACAGAAGAATGGTTCCGTGCCGAAGATCATGCCGAAGTCTACGGCATCAACGTCCGCATCACGCCCCCGACCGAGTTCATCCTGTCGAAGATCTTCATCCAGGACCGCTATCGCTATGATGGAGCCGATGTCGTCCATGTCATCCTGCGCCAGCATGAGCGGATCAACTGGCAATGGCTGCTCGACACGATGGAGCTGCATTGGGAATTGCTGCTGATCCATCTGCTCAATTTCCGCTTCATCTATCCGACCGAGCGCCATTGCATTCCGCTCTGGCTGTTCGAGGAATTGCTCGGCCGCTTGCAGACGCGCGCGGAACTGCCGGTGCCCAATATCCGCGTGTGCCGCGGGCGGCTTCTGTCTCCGCGCGACTATTTGATCGACATCACCGAATGGGGCTTCGCCGATGTGGTCGGCAAGGGCCTTGAGGAGAGCCATGACCGCAACAAATGAACCCGCCCGGCACGAAGGGCTCACCCTCGCCGCGATCGGCGACCTGCATGTTACCGACACGTCGGAACATCGCTACCGCGCGATGTTCGAGGAAATCTCGGAAAAGGCGGACATATTGGCGCTGTGCGGCGACCTCACCAATTTCGGGAAGACGCGCGAGGCGGAAATATTGGCCGAAGATCTGCGCGCCTGCACCATCCCCACCGTCGCCGTGCTCGGCAATCACGACTATGAATGTGGCCAGCCCGAAGAAGTCGCCCGCATCCTCCACGGCGCGGGCGTCACCGTGCTGGACGATCAGGCCGTCGAGATCAAAGGCGTCGGCTTTGCCGGGGTAAAGGGCTTCGTCGGCGGCTTCGGCCGTGGCGAGCTGGGCGCTTTCGGGGAAAAGGGCATCAAGACCTTCGTCGAGGAAGCGATCAACGAAGCGCGCAAGCTGGAAAACGCCCTGCGCTCGCTGCGCACCGACCGCTGCGTGGCAGTCCTCCACTATGCGCCGGTTGCTGACACCGTACAGGGCGAGCCTCCCGAAATCTTCCCGTTCCTCGGCTCCTCCCGGCTGGCCGAAGCCATCGACCGCTTCGACAACGTCCGCTTCGCCGTGCACGGCCACGCCCATCGCGGCGCCTTCGAAGGCCGCACCCCGCGCGGCGTGCCCGTCTATAACTGCGCCCAATTCGTCGTATCGGAGAAGTTCGATCGCCCCTACGCCCTGATTGCGCTTTAGGCGATGCCGCGATCCCACCGATCCGGTTCCGATAGCTGCTTGCACCAGAGCGGAATCGGCCGGAAAGCACCAAATCGGTTATAGTTGGCGAGCAAATCGCAACGACATTGCTTTAGGCCTGATCTCGACAAGCGCCGCCAACGGCGTTGTGGCGGGGGCAAATGGATTTCAAGCGGGCTTTAGCTGGGCTGAAGGCGATCGGGGCGGCGGTGACGCTGCTCACGGCAACCCTTCCCGCCGCCGCGCAAATCGCGCCGCCGAGCGAGGGCACTTCCGCCCCGCTGATTGACCGCGAGCGGCAGGACCGCGTGCAACCCAGCATCGCGCCCGCGCCTCCAGCAACCGTCGCGCCACCTGCTCCCACCGTCGCGCCAGCCGCCACCCCCGCCGAAAGCGTCAAGCTCGCCCGCGTCCACTATATGGGCGCTTCACTCCCGCCGCCGCTGCTCGACAAGGCGGTCGCCCCCCTGATCGGCCGCCCCCTGACCCGCGAAACGCTCCAGGCAGTGGCAAAGGCCGTCGGCGACGCCTACGCCCGCAGCAACATCGCCTTCTATTCCGTGTCCATCCCCGCGCAGGTCCCCGCAGGTGGCCAGTTGATCGTCAAGATCGTCGAGGGAAGGGTGAAGGAATATCGGCTCGCGGGCATGTCCCCCAGCATGCCCGTCCGCCTGATCGAAGCCCAGATGCAACGCGTAAAGCGCGACACCCCCCTCCGCAAAGCCACGCTAGAACGCGCCCTCGGCCTCCTTCGCGACATCCCTGGCCAGACCGTCGAAGCCCGCATCCGCCAGGGCGCGGGAGAGGGCGACCTGATCCTCGACCTCATCGTCAAGCGCAAGCAGTTCGAAATTGGCGTCCTCATCGACAACAGCGCGGTCAACAACGTCATCGACGGCGTCCAGGCGCAACTGACCGTAACCGCCAACGGCCTGCTCCGCGAAGGGGACAGCACGCGCATCGCGGGCTATCTGCCCTTCTACCCCGAACGCTATCAATTTTATTCGCTCAGCCACACGACCCCGATCAGCAGCAACGGCACGACCCTGTCCGCCAACATCGCCCATATGAAAAGCCGCGTGCGCGACCGCCCGATCGAAGGCGAAGCAACGCTCGCAGGCTTGACGATCAGCCACGCGCTCGTCCGCTCCAACAAAACAAACCTCAGCGTCAATGCATCGATCGACGGCATCGACAGCAGCAATTACTTTCTCGACGTCCGTTTCGGCGATTACCGCTCCCGCGCGGTGCGGATCGGCGCATCCTGGTCGCATTCCGACCAAACGCAGGGGCAGGCGCTCTCCGCCGTCGCCAGCCGGGGCATCGGCCTGCTCGGTGCGCGCGCCTTCACCGGCTTTTCGGAAAAGATCTTCACGAAGGTCAATGTGCAGGCGGTCGCCGTGCGCAGCCTGTCGAAGCGTGTCGCCGTCAAACTCAATGCCAGGGCGCAATATAGCCGAGACCAGCTGCCCTCGACCGAACGCTTTTCCCTGGGCGGCACCGGTGCGGGCATGGCCTTCCCGATCGGCATCCGCGCGGCTGAAAAGGCGGTGGCGGGCGCGGCCGAGCTCAGCTGGACCCCGCTACGCGCCGGGCCTCTGCAGAAAACAACCCTCTTCGCCTATGCCGACGGCGCAGTCGCCCAAGCCGTCGCGCGCCCTTTCTATCGCCTGCCCGCCGAGAATTTCTCGCTCGCATCGGCTGGAGGCGGCGTCCGGGTCGGCATCGGCAACCAATGGCGGGCCAGCGTCGAAGTTGCGGTGCCCGTCAAGCGCATCGACAGCGCCGACTCCCGCCGCGCGCGGGTCTTCTTCGGGATCGGCCGCGCCTTCTGATTGCGGTTTTTGCGTATACGCAAAGGAAAACTGAACCATGAACAATGTGTGGGAAGTGTGGCCGTCGGCGCTGACGGCCGCCGAATGCGACGCGATCGTCAAACGGGCGGACTTCTACGCCGACCAATCCGCCACAGTCGGCTTCGCGGACGGCAGCCGCAGCGATCAAGCCTACCGCTCGTCTATCGTCCGCTGGTTCGACCCGTTGCGGGAAAAGGACATCGTCGACCGGCTGATGCAATTTGTCGCCGCATCCAACCGCACCAATTTCGGCGTGGACATCGTCGCGCCCTATGAGGTGCAGTTCACCGAATATCACGCCACCCAGCAGGGCAAATATGACTGGCATCAGGATGTCTGGCTGGAATCCTCCCGCCCCTTCGACCGCAAATTATCGGTCGTGGTGCAGCTGTCCGATCCGGAAGAGTATGAAGGCGGGACATTCGAATTCTTCTGCGTGGCGCAACCCGGCGCCACCTTCGCCCCGCGCGGCAGCATGCTGATCTTTCCATCCTTCCTGCAACATCGGGTGCTGCCCGTAACGGCAGGGGTGCGGCGGAGCTTGGTGACCTGGGTTGAGGGGCCGCGCTGGCGTTAAAGTCGGACGACATCCCCTCTCCCCTTCAGGGGAGAGGGTGCCGAGCGTAGCGAAGGCGGGAGAG
>CAMPHR010000018.1 GCA_946886075.1 uncultured Novosphingobium sp.
GAACGGCGGAAGGTCAGCGTCGGATCATATTCATTCTTGATCTTCAGCAGCGCGTCGAGAACCATCGGACCACAATTGTCGAGGTCAATCTCAAACGTGTCATAGCGCGGATTCTGGCCCGAGTCGGGATCGTAGCGATAGACCTTGAAGCTTTTGACGTTGCTTGCGCCGTCGGGAGCCTTGTGGGTCACGCCCTTACCGGAAATCTTGCTGTTCTTGGGCAGGGTGAATTCGGCCATGGTTTAAGATGTCCTCCGTCCGCGCCAATAATCATCATGGGGGCGCGCGCCACAGGCCCTTAGCGCCTCGTTTCGCCATTTGCTACCCATCAAAGTGGCAAAAGCTTGGACAGGTTGCGCTCGATCTCAATCACCCCATCCGTTCGGGCTGAGCCCTCCGACAGGCTCAGGGCGAACGGGGGTCGGGTGGCGTGCGATCAAATAGCACCAAGCGCTAACCGCGGCCGTTCAATATCTGTTCGATCAACACCACATCCTCTACCTTGTCCGCATCGATGCAGGCTTCCGCCTTGCGCATCGGCACCAGCCGGGCAACGAGGCCAAAGCGGCGGCCTATGCGCGCTATTCCGCCGCGCAAGGTTGAGAGGCGCAGCAGGGCGCCGAGCAAAGCGACTGGACCGAAGGCGGAGAGGATCTTCCAGCCTTTTTTGCGGTCCTGCTCTACCTCTTGCCAGAGGGCGATGACGGCGCGCGCCCTCGCGCTGCCGAACCAGAAGAGGTTGGCGCCCGACCACCAACCATCGCGGAATTTGAGCCAGGTTCGGCGCGAGGTGGGATAGCGGGCACGCAAGGTCGCTCGCTCGACCATGGCCACCGCTATGTCGGCCCCTTCTGCCTCGGCAACGAACTGGTCGAGCATGTCGCTGTCGAGCAGAACATGATCGGCAGTGGTCACGAGCAGCGGAAATGGGAGGTCCGGGCGCTCCAGCAGCTGGAGCAAGGTGGATGCTATGCCGCTGCCGCTCTGTTCGAAGCGGACGCGCGGGTCTTCGCCGAGCCAGGCCGTGGCGGGATCGGCGCGATATAGTTCTGGCGCCTGGGTCAGGATCACCAGCTTCGCGACCGCTGGATGCGCGAGGAGCGCCCGGGCGGGATAGTTGATCATCGGCTCGCCACCCACCGGAGCCAGCGGCTTGACCGCGACCCCCGCCGCTTGCGCCAGAGGATCGGAACCGGGGCGCGATCCGGCGAGCAGCAGGGCAGTAATCTGGGTCATGGAGGCGGGTTAGCGAAGCCGCCCGCGCACGGGAAGCGGCTAAATTGCTCTAGGTCGCGGGCGTAGCAGCCTGCGGCTTGGCCTGCGCAACCGTCACCGGCAATCCCGTCCGCAAGCTCTTGAGCTGGCGCAGCCGCTCGCGGAAAGCGGCGAGATCCCGCCCTGCAAGCTGCGCGGTGGTGGTGAACTTGACCGAAAGCGGGTTTACCGTGCGGCCACTGCGATACAGTTCATAGTGCAGGTGCGGGCCCGTCGAAAGACCGCTGGAGCCGACATAGCCGATGACCTGCCCCTGACGAACGCGCTGGCCATAGCGGGCGGCGATGCGGCTCATATGCGCATAGCCGGTGGCGAGGCCATTGCCATGTTCCAGCCGGACATAATTGCCATGGCCGCCATGACGGCCCGAGTAGGACACAACGCCATCGGTCGCCGCATAGATGGGCGAGCCATAGGCGGCGGCGAAGTCTATCCCCGCATGCATGCGCGTATAGCCAAGGATGGGGTGACGGCGCATGCCAAAGCCGGAGGACATGCGGCCCTGCACCGGCGCTGACAGCACGCCGCGCCGTTCGCCGACGCCCGATGCCTCGAACCATTGGCTGCGGCCGTCGCTCGTCCATTTGAGCATGTCGATGCCCCGGCCGCTGGCACGGTGCAGACCAGCGAACAGCAGGTCGCCGACTTCCACGTCGCCCGTTTCAGCGCGGCGATATTCGGTGATGATGTCATAGCGGTCGCCGCTGTGGATTGAGCCCAGATCAACCTGTTGCGCGATGACCCGCAGGAAGCTTTGGATCGCCTTGGGCGGGGCACCGGCGGCGCGGGCGGATTGATAGATGCTGTCGCCGATCACGCCCTGGATGCGAAGCGGCGTATTATCGACGCGGATGGGCGTGCGCTTTACCTGCAGCAGCCCGCCTACCCGATTGATTTCCAGCGCGAGGTCGAGCCGGGCGCGGAAGGCGAGATGATCCAGCGGCCGGGGCATGTCGCGGCTGGCGCGGCGGCCAAGCACGATGTCGAGCGGGGTGCCGGGCTTCAGACCCTTGGCGATGTCGCCGCTGGCCAGCGCCATGACCTGCGCGGCATCGGCATTGCTGACCCCTGCCCGTGACAAGGCGCGGCCGAGCGAATCGCTGCCGCCGATCTGGGCGCGCAATTCGATCTGCGGCCGCTCCGGCGTTTCGCGGAGGGGCTGGACGGCATCGGTCGGCCCCATGCGCCGCCCGCTGTCCGCGCCCATGGCGAGCGGCGTGATCATCTGGCTGCGCACTTCCTCGAACTGCGGCTGAGCCAGCAGCGGCTGGGGTGCGCCTGGCAGCGGTTGAAACCCCGGGGAAAGGTAGAGCGCGGAGGCGCAGAGGCCGAAACAGGTAGTGAGGCCACGGAACCAGGTACGGCTGCCGACGCGCTGGCCAAGGTCGGGCACAAGCTCAACGTCATCGGCCCATTCACGCAGACGTGTGCGCCAGCCACGGCTGTCGGCCGCCGCCAAAGGCCGCCTGCCCATGCCCTCAGTCACCCAGAGGGAAGCGGATGCACCCCCATGTTGAGGGTTAAGTTGACTGCCGTGAAACACTTGGAAAAAGCCCCCCACGGGCTGCAAATTCGCCCGACCCCCGCCGCGCGTTCATGGGCAGTGTTGTGAATGCATAGGGTTAAAGTCAAATAAAGACGGATTTTTTAACCTTGTTCACGCGACGAAACGTGGCCTTCGGCCGTTGAATAACAGAAGCTGCATCGCTCCCGAGGAGAATCGCTACCTTCCCCTTGCCCTCCCCGCGCTCATCCCCGACATAGAGAGGATCATGGCCCCATTTGCCCGATCGCCCGTCACAGCCGTGCTGGGTCCCACCAATACCGGCAAGACGCATTTGGCCGTCGAGCGCATGTGCGGTCATTCCAGCGGCATGATGGGCTTTCCGCTCCGGCTTTTGGCGCGCGAAGTCTATGACCGGGTCGTGGCGATTAAGGGCGCGCATCAGGTCGCGCTGATCACCGGGGAGGAGAAGATACTCCCGCCCGGCGCGCTTTATTATCTATGCACCGCTGAATCGATGCCGGTTGATGGCGATTTCGCATTCGTTGCGCTGGACGAGGCGCAGCTGGGATCTGATCCCGAGCGCGGACATGTGTTTACCGACCGGCTGCTGCGCGCGCGTGGACGGGAAGAGACGATGATCCTGGGCTCGGCCAGCATCAGCCGGGTGGTGAAGGCGCTGGTGCCTGAAGTGGAGATCGTCAGTCGCCCGCGCTTTTCGACATTATCTTATGGCGGGGCGAAGAAATTGTCGCGCTTGCCCAAGCGATCGGCGGTCGTCGCCTTCTCGGCGGAGGAAGTCTATGCCGTCGCGGAGATGCTGCGGCGCTTTCGCGGCGGCGCCGCCGTGGTCATGGGCGCCCTCTCTCCGCGCACGCGCAATGCGCAGGTGCAGATGTTCCTGAATGGCGAGGTCGATTATCTGGTCGCGACCGATGCGATCGGCATGGGGCTGAACCTGGACGTCGCACATGTCGCCTTCGCTTCGCTGCGAAAATTTGACGGTCGGCGGACGCGGCGGCTTACCGTGGCGGAGATGGCACAGATTGCGGGCCGTGCGGGGCGGCATCATAAGGACGGCACCTTCGGGAGCCTGGGCCATGAAGATGGCGACGCTGCCTTCACGCCCGAAGAGATTGAAGCGATCGAGGATCATCATTTCCCGCCTGTCGACCAGCTGTTCTGGCGCGAGGGGAAGCCGCGCATGGACAGCGTCAACCGCCTCATCATGGAGCTTGAGACGCGGCCCGACCGGGATGAGTTGCGGGCGGCGCCGGAGGCGGTGGACCTGGCGGTGCTGCGGCGGCTCTCCGATGATCCGCTGGTTGTCGAGCGGGTGAAGGGGAAGAAGGCCGTCGAACGGCTCTGGGCGGCATGCGGCCTTCCCGACTTCCAGAAACTAGGCGCGGACCATCATGCGCGCGCGGTGAACCGGATCTGGCGCTTTCTGTCAGAGGGTAACGGCCACATCCCACGCGACTGGTTTGCCCAGCAACTGGCGCGACTCGATTCGGCTCAGGGCGACATCGACACCTTGTCGGCTCGGATCGCGGCCGCGCGGACATGGTCCTACATCGCGCATCGGCCCGATTGGCTGGCGCATCCGGCGGAGATGGCAGAGCGGACGCGCGCTTTGGAAGAGCGGCTTTCCGACGCGCTGCACACCGCGCTAACCCAGCGTTTCGTGGACCGGCGCACCTCTGTCCTGTTGCGCGATATGGGGCAGGATGCGAGCAATCTGCCGGTCGATGTCGAGCCAGACGGGACGGTCTGCGTCGATGGTGAGATGATCGGGCGACTTGACGGATTTCGTTTCTCGGTCGATCCGGCTACGCGGCATCAGGATAGGAAGATGCTGCTGGCGGCGGCGGAACGCCGTCTTGGAAGGATATTGCGAGTGAAGGCTGACGAATTGCTGGGCGCGCCCGATACTGATTTCGTGCTGATGGACGAGCCGGGACAGGCGCCTGGTATCGGCTGGCAGGGCAATGCGGTCGCGGCGCTGCTTACAGGGTCGTCGCTGCTCGCGCCTGAACTCCGGCTGGTTCGTGGCTTGGCAGCTCTGGGGCAGGATGTGCAGAAGCAGGTCGCTGCACGCCTTGCCGCATGGGTGGAGGCGCAGAAGGAAAAGCATCTGCTGCCCCTCGTCAAAATGGCCGCCAGCGCCGCCGATCCCGCTGTTCCCCCCGTGGTGCGCGCGGTGTTCGCGCAGCTGGCAGACGCTGGCGGCGTGATGGCGCGGACGGATCTGGACGCGGCGCTCAACCATCTCGACAAGGACCAGCGCCACCTGCTGCGCCGGGCTGGCATCGATATCGGCGTGCTCGACATCTATCATCCCGGCCTGTTGAAGCCGGGCGCTGCACGGTGGCGGTCGGCCTTGCTGGCGGCGCGCATCGGCAAGCCCTGCCTTCCCCTCCCCCTCCCCGGCCTGACGCTGATCCCGGCGGGTGAAAAGGCGGAGCAGATGGGCGCCCGCATCGCCGGCTTCCGGGGTTTCGATGCCCAAATGCTGCGGATCGATATGGCAGAGCGCATGGCGCGAGCCGCGCATGAAGCGATTGCCAAGGGCGAAGCCTTCACAGCGCTAAGCCCGCAGATCGTCTCGCTTGGCCTGAACGAAGCGTCCTTCCTGCAATTGATGCGCCTGGCCGGGTTCCGCCCGATCGAGCCAGCGGCGGAGGGCGGCGTGAACTGGACGTTCCGTGGGCGGCAAAAGGCCCGGCCTGACCAGCAGCAGGGACGCGGACCGAATCGGCGTGGCGCGCCCGCGCGCGGTGCCCCGCCCCGCCCGGCTGCTGCCAGCGCTGCACCGGCGAGCAGTAATCACGCCTTTGCAGGATTGGCGGAGCTGCTGGGCCGCAATGGCTGAGAGCGCACCTGTCGGCAATCACGGGCCGAGCCTGCGCATCGACAAATTCCTGTGGTTCGTGCGGCTCGCGAAAAGTCGGTCGGTCGCGCAGAAAATGGCCGAGGATGGCCATATCCGCCTGAACGGTCGCCGCATCGAACGCGCCCATTCACCGGTGCGGACGGGCGACCTTATCACCTTTCCCCATCATCATGGCGTGCGCGTCGTGCGGGTGGTGCAACTCCCTGGCCGCCGGGGCCCCGCTCCTGAAGCGCAAAGCTGTTATGAGGAACTGAAGCTAGGCGATTAGCGCCGCAACAATATCCTCATTGACGTTCGCGCGCGCGCGGCATAGCAGGGCCGCCGCTGTCGAAACCCCTATTGAGTGCTGATCCATGACCTATGTCGTGACCGACAACTGCATCCGCTGCAAATATATGGATTGCGTCGAGGTCTGCCCCGTCGATTGTTTCTACGAGGGCGAAAACATGCTGGTCATCAATCCCAATGAGTGCATCGATTGCGGCGTGTGCGAGCCGGAATGCCCTGCCGAAGCCATTTTGCCGGATACGGAAAATGGCCTGGAAAAGTGGCTGGAGCTCAACACAAAATTCTCGGCTGAATGGCCCAACATCACCGTCAAGGGCGACGCGCCTGCCGACGCCGATGAGATGAAGGGCGTGGAAAACAAGCTGGAGAAGTTCTTCTCCCCCGAGCCCGGCTCCGGCAGCTAAAAATCAAGGCGTGGCATCGGCGCACTTGCCCGTTCAAGATCGCTTCGTTTGCCCCCTGAATTTGGCCGCCGAGTAGTAGCGGATATCTAGCCCTAGCGTCTCGCCCACGTCCACGCTCCCGGATTTTGCGTCTGGGGGTGGCAATTTTGTTACGAATCTGCTAAATGAACGGCAAGAGGCGGAAATGGTCGCATCCGTCCTGGAGTATTTGCTCATGTCCTGACGGTGACGCCGTGGAATCCCCGGTTGCGCCTCATCCGCGCATCTGCGACCCGGCGGTTGCTCGTCTCCGGTAGAATTAGAAAGGTTTCAAATGGCTGCCAAGGCGCTGTCCTTTGACGTTGGTGATTATGTCGTTTACCCCAAGCATGGCGTTGGCCGTGTCGTGGAACTGCAGAAGGAGCAGATCGCGGGCATGGAATTGGAGCTGTATGTGCTCCGGTTCGAAAAGGAGCGCATGACGCTTCGCGTGCCGACGAACAAGGCCGAAGGCGTCGGCATGCGCAAGCTGTCGTCGAACAAGACACTGGAAGAGGCGATCGAAACGCTGAAGGGCAAGCCGAAGGTCAAGCGCACCATGTGGTCGCGCCGCGCCCAGGAATATGAAGCGAAGATCAACTCGGGCGACCTCGTGTCGATCGCCGAGGTGACCCGCGACCTGTTCCGCGCCGACGATCAGCCCGAGCAGAGCTATTCGGAACGCCAGATTTTCGAAGCCGCGTCGAGCCGCCTCGCCCGCGAATTGGCGGCGATGGAAGAGACCGACGAGCCGAGCGCGCTCAAGAAGATCTTGCGCATTCTCAATGAAGCCGCCCCCAAATATGCAAAGGTGGAAGGCTGAGCTGAATTTGCCCGAGCCGACAACGGTAGGTGAATGAATGGAAAAGGGCGCTCCGATCGGGGCGCCCTTTTTATATCGGCAACGTTCGGATGGGGCGTGATCGTCTGATGCGAGCGCCCGCATCACGTCACCCCGGGCTCGACCCGGGGTCCCGCTGCTTGGCCGCGCCACATGAAAAGCGCGACCCCGGATCAAGTCCGGGGTGACGATAACTCGCCCTAGTCACGCTCTCTCGGCGTTGAAAGAAACTCTGCGCAATCACTCGCCCTGCGCACTGCCTGCCGCGTCCTTTGCAGCGCTTCCAACATCGCTCGCCGCTTGGCCGACCTGGGTGGCAGCGCTCTCGACCGCGCTGTCCTTGCGGGTTTGGCTGCTGATCAGGAAAAAGGCGGCGATTGCTACCACCACTACCAACAGCAACACCGCGATCGCCGTGCCGCCGCTGCGCTTCTCAATCACCGTGGTCGTCGTCGTTGGACGCTCCTGATAATCGGCCATGAATTCCTCCTCATCGTTACGCCACCCGCACGAATAATGCGCAATGGCGGAGGCAGTTCCTGACCGATTTTCGAGGTGGGCGACGAAGTGAGCAGCGCAGCGCTTTCCGCAATTCTGGCAAAAGGCACGCCGCACTCACGCAGAGGTGCGCCCTATCGCGGAACGAACGCGCCTTTTGCCCTGTCCTTGACGACCTGGTCGGCACGGAACACTGATCCGCTCATGCTGATGTAGACACCCGGGCCTGCAATCTGGGCTGTGGCAAAGGCCATGCCGAGGTTGAAGCTGGCGTCGCTTTCACCGAAGCGCGCCGGGGCAAGCGCGCCGACAAGTACGATCGTCTTGCCGGTGACGCCTTCCAGCGCACTAGCGGTATCGGTCATCGTGTCCGTACCATGGGTGATGACAACATGGCTTTCCGGCGCGGCAACCACCCGCTCGCGGATCAGGGCGCGATCGCGGTCTTCCAGCTCCAGGCTATCCTTGCGCGTCACCTCTTCTATGCGAAAGGGCCGTTTAACCCCGCCAATCTGCAACAGCTTGGCAACGACGCTTTCGCCAACTTTGTAATCCGACAGCGCGTCGAAATAGATTTTGTCGATCGTCCCGCCGGTGGTGAGAACCAGGATCGGCGTATCGGCAGGCAGCATGGCTCGCTCCGCGATTCAGGGCATCATCGAAACTTTGTAGACGCCTTCCACCTGCATCGAAACCGCGGATCAGCGGGCGCGGGCGATTTCCTCGCCCCGGTCGCGGGTCGCCGTCAGTGTGTCGATAAGGAGCGTAAGCAACCGCTCGTCCGCATCGAGGACGTTCAAGCCCTCCCGCGTCATACCGCCGGGGCTTGCAACGCGGTCAGCCAGAACGGCGGGGCTTTCATGTGCCTGCGCCGCAAGGCTGGCTGACCCTTTGACAGTAGCGAGCGCCATCCTCGCGGCCTGATCGGCCGACAGACCGATCGCTTCCCCTGCGCGCGCAAACGCATCGATGAAACGAAACAAGAAAGCAGGCCCGCAGCCCGACAGGGCGGTCAGCGCGTTGAATTGCCCTTCGTCTTCGATCCACTCGGCCGCGCCCAGTGGCTTGATCAGAGCGTCGATCGCCGCTCGTGCCGCCTGCGAGACCTCATCGTCGGCGTAGAGGCCCGTCACACCCTGCCCCAAGGCGACAGGCAGGTTGGGCATGGCGCGGATGATGTCTGGGGCAGCTGGGAAACGCTGCCGCAAGTCAGCGACCGGGGTTCCGGCCAAGATCGAAACAATCCGCGTGTCGGCTGTGCAAAGCGGCGCAAGCGAGGCCGCTACGTCATCAAGCTGATAGGGCTTCATCCCCAACAACACCGTTGCCTGTGCGGGCAGCGACGCTGGATAGGTTGTTATGACTTGGACCCCGTCGGCCACTGGACGGCCGCTGGGACGCAACACGGTGACGCGCGCGGGATCCAGCCCGCATGCCAGCCATCGGGCAAGCATCTGGCCTGCCATATTGCCGCAGCCGACCATGAACAGATGCGCGGGCCCAGCTTGTGTCATGACCGATCCTTCAGGCTTCGCCGCGCGTCTCGATCAGGCTGGCGGAAATCGCCTCGGTCGGGCTCTTGCCGCCCCAGAGAACGAACTGGAACACCGGATAGAAGCGTTCGCATTCGTCGATGGCCGTTTCGACCAACAGCTGCGCCTGGTCGAGCGTCAGCACTCCCCCCGCGCCCAGCAGGGCACCGTGACGGAACAGGATGATGCCGCTCGACGACCATAGCTCGAAATGGCCGAGCCACAGCTGCTCATTGATGAGGCCAAGCGTCTCATAGATCGACGCGCGCTTCTCATCGGTCACGCGAATGTCGGGCAAGGCGAGCAATTGCAGCACCTGATCTTCATCGCGCCAGATGCCGCGCAGCTCATATTGCGCCCAGCTTCCCTGGGTGCTGGCGACGATTTCATCCTCACCAACCTGATCGAAACTCCACCCATTCGCTTCGAAATAGGCGGCCAGCATGTCGATCGGTGCGGCTTCCTGGCCGCCATTTTCAAATTCGTCGCTGTCCATCATAGGCTGGCCATAGAGCATTTCCCGGCGGCAAGGAAACCACCGACTGACGGAAACGCATCAAAATAGGGGATCGTTGCCCAAATCCAACGGACAGGCGGCGAAGCTTGCTTATTCCGCGTCGCCCGGCTTTGCCTTGGGGGAGCGGACGGTCTTTGTGACAGGCTCGGACGACCGGCCTTCCAGAGCATCGATCCGTGCTTTCAGCAGTTCGATTTCTTCGCGGGCAGCGGCGGCAAGCGCCTTTACCGCGTCAAATTCATCGCGGCTGACGAAGTCCATGCCGCCGATAAACTGCTTCGCCTTTTCGCGGGCGTTGGTTTCGAACTCGCGGCTCATGCCAGCGACCGTTCCCGCGGCGCCGTTCACCAGCTTGGCAAGGTCGTCGAAAAAGCGGTTTTCGCTCTGCATGATCTGAATGTCCTTGTTTGGTGACGCGTCAGTGCGTCACAAAATCATATCTGGGTCTTGAGCGCCGGGGCGACAAGGGTCTCTGCGCCAGGGTTCAAGCGGCCGATCTCATAATTCAGCGCAGAGGCAAAGGCCAGCCACGCCAGATAAGGAAGCAACAGCAATCCCGCGACGCGCCGGATGCGCCAGAACAGCCATGCCGTGGCGGCGACCAGAACGACCAGCACGATGATGAGCGCCAGCGCATTGTCGACTTGATGCGCGCGGAAGAAGAGCGGCGACCAGATCAGGTTGAGCGCCAACTGGACGAGGAACAGGATGATCGCCAGCCCCCTGCCCCGCGCGCCCCGGGCATGGAGGACGATGGCGACGGCAAGGCCCATCAGGATATAGAGGATGGTCCAGGCCACGCCGAAAGCCCAGCCAGGCGGCATGAAGCTCGGCTTTATCAGTGCGTCGAACCAGCGATTGCCATAGCCGCTATTGGCAAGCTTGCCCGACAGAAAGCCGAGGAACACGATCGCAGGCACCGTGACCAGCGCCCAGCGAAGATAGGCCAGGCGCAACTGACCCGGGGACGCGATTTCGTTCATCGTCGGCGCTGCTCCACTCATCCTCTTTGGCGGCCTCCAGCGAATCCTTCAAAACGCTGTCAAGCCGGATGTGGATGGTTTGCGGTGAAACACTTCATCCCGCAACCCGCGAATGAAGGGCGGGTTGCCCGCACCTGTCACAAAATCAAACGCATGGCCCCGATCATTCCCCAAGCCGGGCGCAAATCAGGAACTCGACATTACCCTGCGGGCCGGTGATCGGGCTCGCCGTCACGCCCAGCACGGTCCATCCTTTGCTCGTCAGCCACTGGCTCACTTCCTCGCAGACGCGGGCGTGGATGGCGGGATCGCGGACGACGCCGCCCTTGCCGACTTCTTCCCGTCCCGCTTCGAATTGCGGCTTGATGAGTGCAGCGAGATAGGCACCGGGCCGCGCAAAACTCAACGGCCTCTCTAGCACCTTGGCGAGCGAGATGAAGCTCGCATCGCACACGATGATGTCGATGGGCTCCGGGATATGGTCGGCGGTCAGGATGCGGGCGCTGGTCTGTTCATGCACGATGACGCGCGGATCGGACCTCAATTTCCAGGCAAGCTGGTTCGTACCGCTGTCCACGGCATAGACGCGCGCGGCGCCGTTGGTCAGCAGCACGTCGGTAAAGCCACCCGTCGAGCTGCCGACATCGATGGCGATCATGCCGCGCACATCCAGCGCGAAATGCTCGATGGCATGGGCGAGCTTGATGCCCCCGCGCGAGACCCAGGGGTGGTCGCGCCCCTTCACCTCCAGCGCCGCATCTTCCGCAACCAGCTGGCCCGCCTTGTCGATTTTCCGATCGCCCAGGAAGACGAGCCCGGCGAGGATGAGCGCCTGCGCCCGCGCGCGGCTTTCCGCCAGGCCGCGATCGACAAGCAACTGGTCGGCGCGCAGCTTCGCCATCAGCGCACCAGATCCGTCAAAGTCGAGACGGTCAGCAATTGCGGCAAGGTCCGGCCCGGCTGACCCGGAGCATACCAGAGGTAGAGCGGCACGCCCGAGCGGCCCTGCGCCTCCAGAAAGCGGGAGATCGCAGGATCGGCATTGGTCCAGTCGCCAACCATCACCGTCACGCCCGCCTTGGCGAAAGCCCGTTGCGTATCGGCCCGGTCAATAGCCGCAGCCTCATTGGCCTTGCAGGTCAGGCACCAATCGGCGGTGAAGTAGAGGAACACCGGCTTGCCCGAGGCGCGCAGGCTGGCGAGACGTGCTTCATCGAAAGCGACGCTGCCGCCGCCCGCCTGCGCAACTCCATCGGACCGCGCGGGCAGAGCCACCGCGCTTGCACCCAGCAGGAGCAAGGCTGCGGTCGCTACCGCCAAGCCGCCGCGCTTGCCCTTGTGTTGACACTCCCCCAGCCACCATAGCAGCAACGCCAGCAGCAACGCGGCACCCAGGCCGATCGTCATGCCGGGCACGCCCCGCTGCTGCCCGAGCAACCAGGCAAGCCCTAGCGCGGTCAGGAACATCGGGATCGACAGGATTCTCTGGAAAGTGCGCATCCACGCACCCGGCCGCGGCAAGCGCTCGCGCAAGGCGGGCACATAAGCGAGCAGCAGGAACGGCAGGGCCAACCCAAGCCCCAATCCAGCAAAGACCGCAAGCGCCGCCGCCAGTGGCAAGACCAGCGCCGCCCCCATGGCGACGCCCATGAACGGACCCGTGCAGGGCGTCGCGACGAAGGCGACCAGCGCGCCGGTCCAGAATGACCCTGCCACGCCCGCCTTCCCCGCCAGCTTCCCGCCGCCGCCAAAGGCACTGAGTTCGAACAGGCCGGCAAGGTTGAACGCGATGGCCGTCACGAGCAGCAACAGCAGCAATATGATGCGCGGGTCCTGCAACTGGAATGCCCAGCCCGCCGCCACCCCGGCCGCACGGATCGCCAGCAGCAACCCGCCGAGCGCCAGGCAGGTGAGGATAACGCCCCCGGCATAGGCGAGCGCTTCCCGGCGTACCACAGCCTCATCACCCCCTGCGCGCGCCAGCTTGAGCGCCTTCAGCCCCAGGATAGGGAAGACACACGGCATGATGTTGAGCAGCAACCCGCCCAATATCGCTCCGCCCAGTGCCAGGATGGCGCTGGGCAGCAGGTCTGAACCGGGCTTCGCGACCTCACCGGGCCGTGCTGTCAGCAGGAATCCTGTATGATCCGCAGTGCGCAGAACCGCTTCCACCGCGCCGCCCTTGAAACCCTGTCCCGCCTCGGTTTCGATCAGCAGGCGATCGCCCTGCCGCTCAACCCTTTGTGGCGCGGCATAGCGGACAAGGCCGTCCGCCAGAGGAAACAGATGCACGTCAGCGGCCGCAGCTTCTCGCGGAAACGGGATGGAGAGCCGGAGCTTGCCGTCCGAAATCGCGTAAATTGCCTCGCTTCCGAGTGGGCGCGGCAGGCGCGTGCGCCATGTATCGAACCGGGATTGCGCGGAGGGCGGCACCACGCCCTCGCCGACTACCAGATCAAGCGCGATGTCAGCGCTTTCAGGCACGCAGATCTTGTCCGTGCAGGCCAGCCATTCCGCCTTTCCACGGATCGGCAGCCGCGTTCCCGGCTCCATCCCCGGTCCAAGGCGCAGTGGCGCAAGGATCGCATAGGGCCCTTCATAGACATGGTTCATGAGGCCGGAAATCAACAGTGTCTCAGGCACGGGATAGCGTAGCGGGCCGACGCTCACGCCTTTGGGGAGAGACCATTTGACGGTCATGCCCAGCCCCGCGTCGCCCGGATTTTGCCAATAGCCGTGCCAGCCCGCTTCCGGCGTCATGGCGAAGGCGATGTTGGTCGTCGATCCCGGGGCGGGCTCCGGGCTTTCGGCCACAAGCTGCAAGCCTATGTGCGGCGCGCCCGATCCGAATGCGCCCTGGGCGCTGGCGACCGGCGCGACAAACAGCGCCAGCGTCATCAAGAGGACATGGAAAATCCGCATCGGGCCTCTGTTCGCGTAGATCAGAGCGGGCTAGGTCCGCAGGGTTGCGCCGTCAAGGCACCAGAAGGAATTGAAAAGATGTTCAGGAAAGTGATTCATACCCTCCTGCTGCTGGCACCCCTGCCCGCGCTTGCCCAACCGGCAATGCCAGCGGGTTCCGTCACGCCGCCCCGGTTGATCATCGCCATCTCGGTCGACCAGTTTTCCGCCGATCTCTTCAGCGAATATCGGCCCTATTATGAAGGCGGCCTCAAGCGGCTGAGCCAGGGCGCTGCATTCCCGCGTGGCTATCAAAGCCATGCCGCGACCGAAACCTGCCCCGGCCACAGCACCATCCTGACAGGCAGCAGACCGTCCCGCACCGGCATCATCGCCAATAGCTGGATCGATCAGAAGGCCGCCCGGCCCGACAAGACGATCTACTGCGCCGAGGATGAAAGCCAGCCCGGCAGCAGCAGTTCCAACTATGTTGCTTCACCGGTCCATCTGCGCGTGCCTACGCTTGGCGAGCGCATGAAAGCCGCCAACCCTGCAACCCGCAGCGTCTCGATCGCGGGCAAGGACCGCGCCGCCATCATGATGGGCGGCGCGAAGGCCGATCAGGTCTGGTGGCTGAGTTCCAAGGGCTATGTCAGCTATCCCGGCGTGGCCACGCCGCCGCTGGTCGCACGCGTTAATGACATTTTCCAACAGCGCCTCTCCCAACCAAACGTCGGTTTCGAGCTCCCGCCGCAATGCGCGGCGAAGGATTTTCCCGTGCGCGTGAGCCCCGATCGCACCGTCGGCACCGGCCGCTTCGCACGGCCCGCGGGCCGCTATGACGCGTTCCGCGCGTCGCCTGAACAGGACGCCATGACGCTGGCCTTCGCGGCGGCTGCGATCGAGAATATGGGCCTTGGCAAGCAGGCCCAGCCCGACATCATCTCCATCGGCCTGTCCGCGACGGACGTCATCGGCCACGCCTATGGCACCGAAGGAACCGAAAGCTGCATCCTGATCGATCGGCTGGACCGCGAACTGGGCGCGTTCTTCGACCGCCTCGACAGCCAGGGCATCGACTATGTCGTGGTCCTGACGGCGGACCATGGTGGCCATGACCTGCCTGAGCGCCATCAGCAAAATGCCATGCCGATGGAGCAGCGGGTTGACCGGGCGTTGATGCCCTCCGCCCTGTCAGAGGCAGTGACCGCGCGCACCGGCATGGGTGCAAAAGGACTGATCCTGGGCGATGGGCCTTCTGGCGACCTTTACTTCAACCATATGCTCACTCCGACCCAGCGCGCGAAGGTGGAGGCCGCAACCCTGACGCTCCTGCGCGCGCATCCGCAGGTGGAGGCGGTGTTCACCAGGGCGCAGCTTGCGACCACCCCCTCGCCGTCGGGACCGCCGGAAAGCTGGAGCCTCCTTCAGGAAGCGCGCGCCAGTTTCGATCCCCAGCGTTCGGGCGACCTTCTGCTGCTGTTGAAGCCGCGGATAACGCCGATCTCTGACCCGTCGCACGGCTCTGTCGCAACGCATGGCTCGCCCTGGGACACGGATCGCCGGGTGCCGATCCTCTTTTGGCGCAAGGGCATGCGCCCTTTCGAACAGCCGCTGGGCGTGGAAACGGCGGACATCATGCCGACGCTCGCCGCGCTGATCGGCCTGCCCGTGCCTCGGGACGAGATTGACGGACGGTGCCTGGACCTGATCGCCGGTGCCGGGGACAGCTGCGCGGCGAAGTAGGTCAGATATTCTCCGCAAACCCATCCCGCTCCGCGTCGACCAAAGCATGGACGCGGTGCGGGGCGGAGACTTCGACCCGGCTGGTCACTTCATATTGCGCCTTGGCCTGGCGGACATTGCTGTTCGCAGGCACGCTGTCCGTCAGCCACACATTGCCGCCGATCACCGAGCGGCTGCCGATGATGATGCGGCCAAGGATCGTCGCGCCCGCATAGATCACCACATCATCTTCGATGATCGGGTGCCGGGGCAGTGCCTTGGCCAACGCGCCCCTCTCGTCAGCGGGGAAGCTGCGCGCGCCAAGCGTCACGCCCTGATAGAGCCGCACCCGATCCCCCACGATCGCCGTTTCGCCGATCACGACGCCGGTGCCATGATCGATGAAGAAGCTGCGGCCGATCGTCGCGCCCGGATGAATGTCGATCCCGGTGCGGGAATGGGCGATTTCCGAGATGATGCGAGCTACCAGCGGCGCACCCAGATCATAAAGGCGATGCGCGAGCCGGTGATGGATGATCGCCAGCATCGAGGGGTAGCAGATCAGCACCTCGTCCACGCTGCGCGCGGCAGGATCGCCCAGGAACGCCGCTTCCACATCGGTATCGAGCAGTTCGCGCAGGCCCGGCAGGCTCTGGGCAAAGTTGCCGATGATCTGGGAGGCGGCGCTGTCGATCGCGTCCGCGGGACTGCCATGCATCGCGTAGAGCAACTCAAGGCGGATCTGACCGTAAAGGCGGCTGAGCGCCGTCTGCAACGTCTGCGCCACGAAGGCGTCCTCATTGTGGATACGGATGAAGCTTGGCCCGAGGCGCAGCGGGAACAGCGCGCCGCACAGCGAACTCATGATCTTGGTAAGATTGGCGCGCGAAGGGAAACCCTCCGCCCCATATTCGGCATGATGCTGCTGTGCGTCCCGCCAGCGGGTGCGCACCGCTCCGAGATCGCTTACAAGCCGGTCAAGGTCCCAATAGCCTTCCAGGACCCGATCTTCTTCGCCTTCTGCCGTCATATGCGCCTCTTGTTCAACAGGGCTGGCATAGACCGCGAGAAGGCTGATCGATAAACGAGTTTTGCTTGCACCCCCGAAGCTTCTCTTTTCGGCAGAGGCTTGGGCGCATGTCAGCGGCCGGGCGATGCCTCCGCCAAGGGCAAGCGGATTTCGACGCTCAACCCGCCCCCCGGACGGTTCGCCAGGATGAGCTCGCCGCCCTCCTCCTCAACCGCCTTCGCCACGATCGCCAGGCCCAGGCCAAGGCCCCGCGTGTTCCGCCCTCGCGCCTCATCCAGCCTGGCAAAGGGTTTGAGCACCTCATCCATCTTGTCGTCCGGGATGCCGGGCCCGTCATCTTCCACCCTGATCGACACAGAATCAGCGCGGCGCTCGACGCTCACATAGGCGCGCTGCCCGTAGTGGAGCGCGTTTTCCACCAGGTTCATGACCGCGCGGCGCAGTTGGAGCGGGCGAACATCCATCTCCAGATGACCGGGGCCCTCATAGCTGACATCTGCGCCCTGATCCTGAAACGCGTCGACCACCGTCGCCACGGCCACGGCCACGTCCGCCCGGACTGGAGCTTCGCCATTCTTCTCCCCGCCGAGGAAGGCGAGCAGCGATTCGATCATCGCCCCCATTTCCGCCAGATCTTGCGCCATCGCATCGCGTGCCTCGTCGTCACGGATGGCCTCCAGCCGCAGTTGCAAGCGGGCGAGCGGGGTGCGCAGATCATGTCCAACTGCTGCCAAGGTCTCGGTACGTTCGGTAATCAGGCGATGGATACGCTTCTGCATCGCGTTGAACGCGCGGATCAGGTCGCGCACGTCGCTGGTCCCGCCCTCCTCGACGATGACTTCGTCGCTAAGGCCGATATGCTCGGTTGCCTTGGTCAGGTCCTTGAGCGGTGCGAGAGTGCGCCGGATCAGCATCGCACCCGCCAGCATTAGCGCCACTAGCGGTATGAGCGCGAGCCCCATGCGGCCGATAGTGAACGTCCACTGACCGCCTGTATGACGCATGCCGAAATAGAGCCAGCTACGATCGGGAAGCTGCAAGCCCCCATTGATCTGCGACATTCGTCCGGGTGAGGCGAGGCGGAGCCACAGGCTCGACTGTTCCAAACTCGGTTCCCACGCGACGATCTGGCGGCGCATGCGCTCCAGCTCCGGCGCGAGAGCGGGCGGCGGCGGGGATGCAGGCGTCCAGTGCACATCATAGCGATCAGTGGTGAGCTGGATCGCCATGGCGTGCCGCTCGCCCGGCGGCTGCTCGGTCACCAGCTTGCGCGCGATAACCAGATGCTCGGCAAGCCGCCGGGCCTCGTCATCCTGCAGGGACAGATGACCCGCCCGCTCGTAGATCAACGTTCCGACCGCGAATTCGAGCGTCAGTGCCAGCAGCAGGATCGCGAGAAGCCGTCCGACCAGGCCAACTGACCGCCTCACATGCAGTCTCAAGCCCTGCTGACTTCCGCGTTGAACATATAGCCGACGCCCCGCACCGTCGTGATGGGCGCGGCTGCGCCTTCGGTGGACAGCTTGCGTCGCAACCGGCTGACCAGTACGTCGATGCTCCGGTCGGAACTGTCGCCCATGCGGGTGCGCGACAATTCGATCAGCCGCTCGCGCGCGATGACGCGCTGCGGGTGGCTGAGAAATGATCCGAGAAGGTCGAATTCAGCGCCGGTCAGGTCCACGATCGCGCCTGTGGGCGACCGCAATTCGCGGCGGGGGAAATTGACTACCCAGCCGTCGAAGCGCGCTTCATTTTCACGATGTTCGTCGGGTCCCCGCTCTACGCCTACGCGGCGCAGGATCGCCCTGATCCGCGCGATCAGTTCGCGGGTGCCGAAGGGCTTGGGCAGATAATCGTCCGCGCCCAATTCCAGCCCGACGATGCGGTCGGTCTCGCTACCCTTGGCGCTGATGAAGATGATGGGGACATCGCTCTTGCGCCGGATCTGGCGGCACAGATCGATGCCATTGGTGCCGGGCAGCATGACGTCAAGCACGACCAGATCTACTGGCCCTGCGTCGAAAGCGACCCACATTTCCGGGCCCGATGAGGCCGGTCGTACCTGATAGCCATGTTCCTGCAACGCCCGCGCGGTCAGTGTGCGCAGCGGCGGATCGTCTTCGACAAGGATGATCGTGGGAGCGGTCATGCCGGAAAGGGTGCGCAACGAAAACGGCTCATGGGCCTAGGGATAGAGAGGGCCGCCGAGGGGGTCAACCGATGCGTGCCCCGGAAACCCTTGGAAACGGGTTCAGCAATATTTTGTCACCTCGGGGACATTGTTCCCCTTGGCAGATTGTCATGCCGGGCCCGACAAATGGGCCCGGCATGATGACGTCAGAAGGCGGCCGAGAGGGAGAAGACCACTTGGCTACGGGCGATCGACTTGCCGAAATTGTCACCGTCCTGAACCATGAAGTTCGGGCGGATGTAATTTTCTTCCGAGCGCTTGATGTCGGTGTCGACATAGGCGACGCCCAGCGTCAGCGGCGTGCCGGGGATGGCGAGGTCCGCGCCGATCAACCAGTCGAGATACTTGCCCGTGGGCGCGATCGACGTGCCGTTCGGACCAAGGCCGGGGTTACCGTCGGAATAGCCCAGATGCGCCTTCAGCGTCAGCGGGGTTTCAGGGATGGAACCGCTGATGTCGCCCCAGATGTAGAGATTGTCTTCCTTGTCGCCCGGGTTCGCGACCGTGCAGGCCGCGTCGCTGCACCAGTTGCCCAGAGCCTGCTGCTTGGGTGCATAGGCGACGCCGAGCAGGCCCTTGACCGGGCCGAGCTGGCTCGAAAGCTTCACATAAGGCTCAGCGAAGTCGGTCTTGTCCGCGCCCGACGGGTACATGTACCAAGTCAAACCCACGTCCAGCGTCGCGCCGCCGAGCGGAATGGCGTAGCCTGCGAACAGGTCCAGTTCCATGTTGGCGCCGCCGAACTGGCCCCAGCCAGCAAGGTTCGAAGCCCAGGTGCCGACATAGGCGCCGCTTTCGTGCGTGGCGGTGATGCCGCCCTGAATGGCCATGCCCTGGTCAGTTTGCGACACGCCACGGAAACGATAGTCGGAAACCAGCGCAACGCTGCCCGACACCGTCACGGGGCCCTCAGCTTCTTCCTGGGCGAAGGCCGGAGCACCCGACATCAGCGCGAGAGCCGCACAGGCGATCTGCAATTTGGCGATTTTCATGAACATTCCCCTTTTTCGGTAAGAATGTTCCGTCCTGCGTCCGCACTGGTTCGAAAGGTCTTTTTGCCCTCGATTACCGGCGGAATGACTGCACGCTATGATGGCAGAGGCGAAAGCGGAATGCTCTTTTACCGCAAGTGCGAAGGCAAAGCCGAAAGCGTGTCGCGAAGAGCACGGTTATTTTCCATAGCACGTCTACATGTGTCTATTTCATTTCCATTGTGCATCAGCATACAAAAAGACCGCCGCGCCTCGGAAGGGGCGCGGCGGTCACGTCGCCTGAGGGGGGGTGACGGTTCAGGCGGCGAGATTACGCAGGCGGCCCGCAGCACCCGCCAGTTCGATACTGGCGCCAGCGCCACGGCGGCGATCCATCCACTCCCGCACCATTTCGGCGCAGGTATGGTCGATGTGCAGCAGTCGCTCGACGTTGAGGATGACCGGGCACTCGGCGGGGACAGCTTCCAGCTTCGCCGAGAGTTTCGGCAAGGTCAGGAATGTCGCGGTGCCGTGCAATGCAAGCTCATGCGCATCGCCGCGCTGCTCATCATCGACGCCCAGCCGTAAGCGGCGGGCATGGGGCAGCAGTTCAAGAAGCGACAGGCCGATGCCGACCAGAACGCCGGTCAGCAGGTCGGTAGCCACGACCATGATCAGCGTCGCGGCCCACACAACCACCGGCAGCGGACCATAGCGGTGCAGCAGGTGCTTGGCGTGATCCAGGCTGACCAGCCGGACGCCCGTTACCACCAATATGCCTGCAAGCGCGGCCATCGGGATTTCACGCAGCAGCCAAGGCAGCAACGCGACGAAGCCGAGGATCCAGATGCCGTGCAGAATCGCGGAGAGGCGAGTCTTTGCGCCAGCCTGAACGTTGGCGGAGCTACGCACGATGACGCCGGTCATCGGCAAGGCGCCAGCCATGCCGCACAGCAGGTTGCCGACGCCCTGGGCGCTCAGTTCCCTGTTATAGTTGGTCCGCACGCCGTTGTGCATCCGGTCCACCGCGGCGGCCGACAGCAGCGTTTCGGCGCTGGCGATGAAGGCGATGGCGACTGCGGTCGTAATGACGGTCGGGTTCATCAACTGCGCAAGCAGCCCCTCGCCCGGCAACGTAACGGCTGCGACGATGGATTCCGGCACCACGACGCGCGCCACCGGCAGGCTGAACAGGAAGGCCACCAGCGTCGCAAGTACCACGCCGACCAAGGCGCCAGGCAGTAACTTCAGGGAAGCGGGGCGGATTTTCTCCCAACCCAGCATGCCGCCGATGGTGACAAGGCCCACGGCAAAGGCGGTCGCTGCGTCCTGATTGCTGAGGCCGAAGATCTGGCCCGGCATGGCGACCAGGTTCGCGAGGCCGCTCGACAAGGGCTTGTCGTCGAAGAGGACGTGGAACTGGCCAACGACGATCAGGACACCGATGCCCGCCAGCATGCCATGCACGACAGCGGGCGAGATGGCGCGAAACCATCCGCCGACACGCAAGAGACCTGCGATGACCTGGATCGCGCCTGCGAGGATCAGGATTGGTCCAAGCGCGGACAAGCCCTGTTCACGCACGATTTCGAACACGATCACGGCAAGACCCGCCGCAGGGCCACTGACCTGTAGCGGAGAGCCCGCCAGCAGGCCAACGACGATACCGCCGATGATGCCGGTGATCAGGCCCTTTTCCGGCGGCACGCCGGATGCGACCGCAATGCCCATGCAGAGCGGCATCGCCACCAGGAACACGACGATGGAAGCAGTCAAGTCGCGGCTCAAGGTGCCGCCGGAAAGAGCTTTCAACATGGGTTACTCCGCAGCCACGGCGATGCTGGTGTCGCCAGCAAGGCGGCGCGCCTGCGCCTGTGCGACGGGCAGCGGATGGCCTTCGCGCATCGCGACGAACCGCCCGGTCTCCCCATCAAGGCCCAGCACCTGACCCGCATGAATGTCGACATACCAGCCGTGCAGCGCGATCTCGCCGCGCGCCACGCCCGACGCCACCGACGGGTGCGTGCGCAGATGGTTCAGCTGCACCACGACATTTTCCAGCGCCATGTTGCGCAGCTTTTCCGCGTCGCTGAGGTCGGTCGGATAATTTTCACGGCATACCTTCTGCGCGGCATGCGAATGGCGCAGCCATGCGGCGACGTTGGGCATCGACGTCAGGTCGGCGTCCGTCGCCAGCGCCTTCATCGCGCCGCAGTCGCTGTGACCGCACACGATGATGTCACGCACGCCCAGCACCATGACGGCATATTCCACCGTCGCGGTGACGCCGCCCAGTTGGCTGGCATGCGGGGGCACGATGTTGCCCGCGTTGCGGCACACGAACAGGTCGCCCGGATCGGCCTGCATGATGTGTTCCGGCACGATGCGGGAATCGGCGCAGGAAATCATCAGCGCCTTGGGGTTCTGCCCATGATTGGCAAGCTGGTTGTAGAGCGCGCTCTTTTTCGAAAAGACCTGGCTTTCGAAACTGAAGACGCGACCGATAAGCTCGTTCATCGCTTCCATCCTTCTTTACTGGTTGCCGGTCAGGGGGCGGACCGGCGCAGATTGAAGGATAGGAACAGCCCTTTGCTGCGTCGCAGCGCTTTTGTTAAATAGTATGTCTGACTGGATTTTTAGCCATCACTGGCGTTCAACCGCCGCGCTCAGCATATATCCCGCGCCCCTGACGGTGACGATCGGCGCTGGCCTGCTGCCAATGCTGAGCTTCCGGCGCACGCGGCTGACCAGCACGTCGATGCTCCGGTCGGATGAAGGAGCGTCCCGGACTCCAGCCAATTCCATCAACCTGGCGCGAGGGATGACCGTCTGCGGATGATCCAGCAATACTTGGAGCAACGCAAATTCAGCGGCGGTGAGCGCGATCGACGCGCCTTCCTCGTTCCTCACCTCGCGGCGGGCGAAGTCCACTTGCCACCCGTCGAATTGAGCCAGCGTGCTGGCGCGCAGGCCGATCAGCCTGTCCTTCTTGCTGCGGCGCAATACGGCACGCAGCCGGGCAGCAAGCTCCCGATTCGAATAGGGCTTGGCCATATAGTCATCGGCGCCCAATTCGAGCCCGACAACGCGATCCACCTCGCTGCCGCCCGCGCCTACCAGGATGATCGGTATCTCGCTCCGTTCACGAACGTCGCGGCAGAGGTCGAGGCCGTCGGGGCCGCGCAGCGCTGCGTCCAGCACCAGCGCACCCACGGGCACGGTCTTGATGGCGTTGAATATGTCCACAGCCGATCCGACAGGCAGGGCGCGAAAGCCGCTCTGTTCCAGATATTCACGCACCTGCTGGCGCAGGTCCGGCTTTTCTTCGGCGATCAGGATAAGAGGAGAGGTCATCCACCCTTCACTAACAAGCTCTGAAAAGCGGCTGCTGCTGGCGCGATGATGAAAACATCTGAAGGCAACTCCCGTCGGCAAAAGGCCATTCGCGCACGCATAGGCGGTGCAAATGTCTCCGAAATTTGCCGAATGTTACAAATTATTGCTGAAGCGCTTTGTCGAAGGCTGCCGCATTGCTGACTTGCCTTGCCCTCTGCGCTGACTCACCCCGGCTGAGAGGACGGACAGCCCGTCCATAACCTATGCAACCGAAACAGCGTTTAGGTTTTTAACCCCCGTCAACAGCGTCGGGCGCCTTGGCATCTTTCATGTCCAATGATGGGGTTCACCGAATGAAAATCGCGCAAATTGCTCCACTAGCTGAAAGCGTGCCGCCAAAGCTTTACGGTGGAACCGAGCGGATCGTTTCCTACCTCACCGAAGCCTTGATCGACCAGGGCCATGACGTGACGCTGTTTGCCAGCGGGGACTCCGTCACGCGCGCAGAACTCGTGCCGGTCACTGACATCGCGTTGCGGCTGAATCCCAATGTGCGTGACCCCATTCCCTATCATGTGATGCTGCTTGAGGCAGTGAGGCAGCGCGCAGATGAGTTCGACGCGCTCCATTTCCATATCGACCTCATCCACATGCCGCTCTTTCAGGACATTATCGGCCGGTGCATCACGACCCTGCACGGGCGGCTGGACCTTCCGGACCTGATCCCTTTCTACCAGGCCTTCCCCAATCACAGCCTGGTTTCCATTTCCGATCACCAGCGGCTGCCGATGCCTCCGGTGAATTGGGCAGGCACAGTTTATCATGGCCTGCCCGCCGACCTGTTGCCGCCCAAGATCGCTGGCGAGGATGGCTATCTAGCTTTCCTTGGCCGCATCTCGCCGGAAAAGCGCCCTGACCGCGCGATCCGCATCGCCGCGCGCTCGTGTAAAGCGCTCAAGATCGCCGCGAAGATCGACAATGTGGACAAGGGCTATTGGGAAGCGGAGATCGCCCCGCTGCTCAGCCTTTATCCCAATATCGAGTTCATCGGCGAGATCAACGAAACCCAAAAGGCCGAATTTCTCGGTGGTGCCAGCGCGCTCCTCTTCCCGATCGACTGGCCAGAGCCGTTCGGCCTTGTCATGATCGAAGCGATGGCCTGCGCCACGCCCGTCATCGCCTTCCGCTGCGGCTCGGTGCCGGAAATCATCGACCATGGCGTCTCCGGCTTTATCGTCGATACCGAAGACCAAGCGGTCGAGGCCGTGTCGCGGCTAGGCGAGCTAGATCGCAATGGGGTGCGCGCCGCCTTTGACGCACGCTTCACGGCAGACCGGATGGCAGCGGATTATGTCTCGCTTTATCTTGCGCTTCCCGGTGCGCGAACCGATGCCGCACGGCTCCGGCGCGAGCGCGGGGATGAACCGGAACTCCATTTGCAGGCAGTCGGATAAGGAGCGTTGCATGACAGTGAGCCAGTTGCAGCCAGAAGCCTTGGCAGTCGAACCGGCAAAGTCCCTGTCCCAGCAGCAGACCCAATTCTTCATCCCGGCCACCGCTTCCCTGCACGAGCGGCGGCCGCGGACGTTGAAGCATGGCGACAGTTTTGCTGTTTTCGACCATAGCGGCGATGCGATTGCAGGGCCGGGCAGCCCGGAAGGGCTATACCATCGCGACACCCGTCATCTGTCGCACCTGTACCTGACCATCAACGGGCAGCGGCCGATCCTGCTGAGCTCGGCGTTGCGCGACGACAACGCCATCCTGACCTGCGACCTCACCAATCCCGACTTCGCGGGCGATGATGGCCGGGTGGCGGTGGAACATGACCTGATCCACTTCCGCCGCACCCGATTCCTTTGGGAGTCAGCGATCCATGAGCGGATCACGATCCGCAACTTCGATACCGACGCACGCACCGTGCGGATCGACATGGGCTTTGCCGCCGACTTTGCCGACCTGTTCGAGATTCGCGGCATGACGCGGTTGCGCAAAGGATCGATGAAGCCGCCGGCGATCGGCCCGGCAGACGTGCTGCTGGCCTATGAAGGTCGCGACGAAAAGACGCGCGAAACCCATATCAGCTTCGAACCACAGCCCCAGGAACTGACCGAAAGCCACGCCGCCTTCGAAGTCGTCGTGCCTGCCGGAGAACGACGTACCTTGTACATGCGGATCGCCTGCGAACGGGTCGAACTGACATCCGAGCCTTTCTCGCGCCAGTTCCTCAAAGCCCTGCGTGAGTCCATGCAGTCGCTGAAGCAGGCACGCGCACGCGGGGCGACGGTGCGCTCATCCAACGCGCTCTTCGATGAAGTCACGCGCCGATCGGTGGCGGACATCACCATGCTGTCCACCGATACGGAATTTGGCCCCTACCCCTATGCGGGTATCCCATGGTTCAGCACCGTATTCGGCCGCGATGCGATCATCACCGCGCTGGAAACACTCTGGCTCGACCCGGCGATCAGCCGCGGGGTGCTCGGCTATCTGGCAAAGCATCAGGCGACCAAGTTCGATCCAGCCGCCGACGCCGAACCTGGAAAGATCCTGCATGAGGTGCGCCATGGCGAGATGGCGGAGCTCGGCGAAGTTCCATTCCGCCATTATTATGGCAGCATCGATTCCACGCCCTTGTTCATCATGCTTGCGGGCGCTTATCTGGAGCGCACCGGGGACCTGTCCTTCGTCACCGGCCTTCTGCCCCACCTGGAAGCGGCGCTGCTGTGGATCGACGAGCATGGCGACCGGGACAAAGATGGTTTTGTCGAATATGGCCGCCTGACGGACCAGGGCCTCACCAATCAGGGCTGGAAGGACAGCCATGACTCCGTCTTTCATGAAGACGGCTCCATCGCGCGTGGCCCGATCGCTCTGGCCGAGGTGCAGGCCTATGTCTACGGCGCCTGGAAAGCTGCCGAAGCCATCTATGCCGCTCTTGGCGATACGGCACGCGGGCTGGATTATGGGTCAAGGGCAGACCGCCTGCGCGACCATTTCGATGAAGCCTTTTTCGACCCGCAGCTTGGCACCTATGTTTTGGCGCTCGACGGGGAAAAGCGGCCATGCCGTGTGCGTTCATCCAACGCCGGGCATGTCCTTTTCACCGGCCTTGCGAAGGAAGAGCGCGTAGAATCCGTCGTCCGAACTTTGATGGCCCCGGCCTCCTTCTCCGGATGGGGGGTGCGCACCATCGCCTCTACCGAAGCGCGCTACAATCCGATGAGCTACCATAATGGCTCGATCTGGCCGCACGACAACGCCCTCATCGCAGCGGGCTTCTCGCGCTACGGCTACAAGCGGGAGGCGGCGCAAATCTTCGAAGGACTATTCGCGGCGGCCACCTATGTCGATCTTATGCGCCTGCCCGAGCTGTTCTGCGGATTTCCCCGCCGCCGTGCGCAAGGACCGACCTTCTACCCCGTCGCATGCAGCCCGCAGGCGTGGTCCGCGGCCGCCCCCCTCTCCCTCATCCAGTCGAGCCTCGGCATCGGCTTCGATGTGGCAGGGCCGGAAATCTCCCTGCGCGAACCCGCCCTGCCACGCTTCCTGGATGAGCTGAGGCTGTACGGTTTGCGCGTCGGCAATGCGTCGGTCGACATCGCCTTCGACCGGATGGATGACAAGGTGGTGGTAAAGCCGCTCGACCGAACGGGCCCTGCGCGGGTGGTGACGATCTCCTGATCGTCCCGGCAACGGCATGGGAATGGAGTGGTGCGCCCAACAGGATTCGAACCTGTGGCCTTCGGATTAGGAATCCGACGCTCTATCCTGCTGAGCTATGGGCGCCCGCGACAGGCTCTATGCTGCCGATGCTGCGCGGTCAATTCTTCGCTTCGGGCGGGACGACAGGAAAGAGCAGCGGCGCGACCTCCACGCCTTCAGACACTAGCGCGCGGGCCTCGTCAGGCGCCACTTCGCCGTGGATGCTCGACCGCTCCTTTTCGCCATAATGCATGGCGCGGGCATGTTCGGCAAAGCCTCTGCCGACCCAGGTCGAATCCTCCAGCACCTTGGCCTGAGCCTGTGCCAGCGCCTGCACCATCTCGCGCATACGGGCCTCGTCACCTGCCATTGCGACCGGGGCGGTTGGGGCGTTCGCAGGAACCACTTCCGATTTCCTGCTATTCCCCTTTGCAGCCACGGCGGGTGCCATCAATGCCTTGGACACCTCCGGGTCGCCGCACATCGGGCAAGCCAGCAATCCACGCGCCAACTGATCCTCATAATCCGCGCTTGATCCGAACCAGGCTTCGAACACATGGCCATGAGCAGAGCATTTAAGGTCGAAAACAATCACGAAAGTGTCACGTCCACTGGAATATTCCGCCGGTTGGCGATCGCAGGCACCCGCCCGCGCACATCCTCTACGCGCGACAGGTCGATGTCGGCAAGAGCCAGTCCCGCCTGCTCTCCCATGTCCAACAGGACTTCGCCCCATGGATCGATGACCAAGCTGTGCCCATAGGTCTCGCGCCCGTCTTCATGGCGGCCGGTCTGCGCCGGGGCGATTACGAAGCACCCAGCCTCGATCGCGCGCGCGCGGAGCAGGACGTGCCAATGCGCCTCACCGGTCGGCACGGTGAAGGCGGCAGGCACGAGCAACATCGTCGCGCCCGCATTGGTAAGGGCACGATACAGGTCGGGGAAACGCAGGTCGTAACAGACCGACAGGCCTATCCGGCCCCATGGCGTCTCAACCGCCACGACCTTTTCGCCCGGCCGGTAAACCGCAGACTCGCGCCAGCTCTCACCAGTCGCGAGATCAACGTCGAACAGGTGGATCTTGTCATAACGGGCGCGGATCTCACCCTTGCCATCAATCACGAAGCTGCGATTGACCCAGCGGCCATCGCCACCTTCTTCCTTGAGCGGCAAGGAACCAAGATGCACCCATAGTCCATGCCGCGCCGCCGCCTCGCGCGCCGCAGCCAGCACGGGATCATCCGCCTCGCTGCGCAATGTTTCTGCGGCCCGCTGACGGTTGCGGTCGAGATATCCCGCCATCTCCGGCGTGAGCAGCATGTCCGCACCTTGTTCGGCCGCTTGCTGCACGGCCATGACCATCGTCGCCGCATTCGCTACGGGATCGATCCCGCTGGTCATCTGCAGGATTGCGGCGCGCATGATGCTTATAGTCCCAGCAGCGGGTCGAGCTTACCCTGACGATCCAGCGCCGCCATGTCGTCGCTGCCGCCGATATGCCTGCCGTCGATGAAGATCTGCGGCACGGTGCTCCCGCCATTGGCGCGGTCCAGCATTTCGCTGCGCTTCGGGCCGCCCATGGTGATGTCATATTCGTCAAAGGCGATGCCCTTGCCTTCCAGCAGCGCCTTTGCCCGCGCGCAATAACCGCACCATGCCTTTGTGTAGATTTCGACCTTCGCCATTTAATACTCCTTGCGCGCTGAAATTGTGGCTGGGCGCGCCTTTGTCAATCAGAGCCTTCCGCACCTTCCGGCAAGGCCCGCGCCCAACACAACAGGTGAACGCTGGACGCGCCGCCCCGTTTCAACACGCGCGCGCAAGCGGCGGCCGTCGCGCCGCTGGTATGCACATCATCTATCAGCAGCACCGCCCTGCCCTTCACCCCATGCCCGTTCGCCAGCGCAAAGGCGCCCGCGACCGCTTTCGCCCGCTGCCGCGCCTGCATGCTCCGCAGCGGCTGGGTAGCCCGGACGCGAAGCAGCGCATGCTTGTCGACCTTGAACCCGCAAGCCTTGCCAAGATGATCCGCGATCAACGCCGACTGGTTGAAGCCCCGCCACCACAAGCGCCAGCGATGCAGCGGCACCGGAACGATTAAGGGCGGCGCGTCGAGGGCAGGCAAGCGCCGCGCCATATGCCGCGCGACCAGCCGGGCGAGACCGACGCGCCGCCCATATTTGAGCTTCAGCGCAACCTTCCGCGCAATGTCGCCATAGGCCAGCACAGCCCGCGCGCTGTCGAAAGGCGGCGGCTCGGCCAGGCACGCGCCGCATGCTGCCTCCCCACCCCTTTCATGCTCAAACGGGACGCCGCATCGCGCGCAACATGGCTCTCCGAGAAAGCGCATTCCGCTCCAGCATGTCAGGCAGAAGGCGTCGTCTGCCTCGACAATGACGCCGCACCCAGGACAACGCGGCGGCAGCGCATAATCGAGCGCCGGGCGGACGGCGCCCTTGAGAATGGAGGCGAGGTGCATGATCTCCCTTGTTCCCGCTCCGGCACCGATGCACAAGGCCCGCCATGACCCAGCCCGACATCTTCGACCGCAGATTGCGCGCCAGGCGGCGGGACCGGATGATGCCGCGCTTTGCCGAGCATGACTTTCTCTATCGCGCGATGCTGGACGAATTGCTCGACCGGCTGGCCGATGTGCAGCGTGACTTGCCCGAGGTCCTCGTCATCGGCTGCCCGGACGACAGCGCCCGCGCCGCGCTGAAGGCAATGGGAAAGAAGGTGACGTGCGCCGATCCTAGCTTTGCCGCAGCCCGCGCCCAAGGCGGCGTGCAGGCGGAAGAGGACGCGCTTCCGTTCGCCGACGACAGTTTCGACCTCATTATCGCGTGCGGCACGCTCGACAGCGTCAACGACTTGCCCGGTGCGCTCATCCTCATGCGGCGTATATTGCGCCCGGACGGGCTGCTGCTCGCCGCTTTTACCGGCGCGGGCAGTCTGCCTCGCCTCCGCGCCGCGCTGATGACCGGGGAAGGCGATCGCCCCGCCCAGCATATCCATCCACAGGTAGACGTGCGCGCGGCAGGCGATCTGCTCAGCCGCGCGGGTTTCGCCATGCCGGTCGCGGACAGTGAGACGCTGACCGTTCGCTATGGCGACATCCTGCGCCTGATGCACGACCTGCGCGGCATGGGCGCGGGCAATGTGCTGGCGTCCCATCCGCCTGCCCTGCGCCGTGAGACGTTGATCGGCGCGAGCCAGCACTTCGCCGCCGCCGCAGACGCTGACGGCCGCACGGCGGAGGACATGGCGATCCTGTATCTCAGCGGTTGGAAGCCCGACGCGAGCCAGGCCAAACCAGCCCGGCGGGGTAGTGCGACGGTATCGCTGGCCGATGCGCTGAAGCGGAAGGGATAGCCTCTCCCTTATTCCCGTTCGCCCTGAGCCTGTCGGAGGGCTTTACTTCCTTTTAGAAAGAAAAGGGCTTCGACAAGCTCAGCCCGAACGGAGGAGAGGGTGTTCTAAGCCGCCAACCGCAGGAACGGCACCGGCTCCGTCGACCGCAGCACGATAGGCTTGCCCTCCGAAGCCTCGAACAGCTCGCCATCCAGGATGACACTGCTGCGATCGCCCTCGATCCGGATGACGTCGCCCTGCTCCAAATGCACGCCCTGCACCTGCGACTTGCCGACGCGCCGGGTGATGCTCGCCCAGGCCAATCGCAAGAGCGCGGCCAGGCTCTGGTCCACCGCCATCAGCTTCATGTTACCACGACGGCTGTCCCCAGCCTGCACGCCCAGCAACAGCCGGTCGAGCGTGGTGACAATCAGCACCGCAAAGCGCCCCGCCAGCTGCCCCTCCCGGATCAGCGAGATCCGCACCGGATGGCTGGATTGCGGCAGGAATCGCGCCCGAATGCCGAAGATCAACGACACCAGCACCGCTATCACCGTCAGGAAATGGCTGATGCCGTTGGACAGTCCCAGCGGATAAATCTGGTTGCGGCAGTAGAGCATATAATCGGCCAGCCCCGCACCGCCCAGGAACATGCCCAGAACCGGCCGCGACTCCGCTTGCCCATCGGACAGGGCGATCAACTCGCGCGCAACGACATGGTCGTCCACGCCCGCCTTGGCGATCTGCACGATCCGCTCCAGCGCCTTGATCGGGTCACCATGGATGCCAAGGTCAAGCGCGATCAAGTTGGTCTTGCCATTGGGCAGCACCGCGATCGGCGGCACGCGTCCCGTAAAATGCTCGCCCTGATATAGCTCCGTCAGCGCGGCCTGTACCGTGCCATCGCCGCCATTGATGACGATGACCACCGGATCGACGCGCGCGATCGTCTGCAACGCGCGGCCGATCTGGTCGACATGCTCGACCTCATAATGGAAGATGTCCGGGTTGTTGGCGCAATAGCTGCGCACGCGCGGCAGTGTCTGCCGGTTGCCCGTCGACTTGGGATTGGACAGGAGCGCGACCCGGACCATTGGAACTCACATATATTGAAGTTTAATGGTGATCCGCGTCACACCCGGACCGACCTTGACCGCGGCCTTTTCGACCGAAGGCTTGCCCAGGTTGAAAATGCTGATGGAAGGATTGTTGGAAAAACCGCCGCCATCACGCGAAATGCTGGTCTTGCCGTCACCGTCGCGGTCATGACGCACCGCGATCGCATATCGGCCGGGCTCCGGCACCGGCATGCAGAAGCGCATCCCGCCATTGCTCGGGCGCACGACCGTGTCGATCCGGTTGAGCCAGGTGCCCTTGGCCAACCAGGCATTTTTGGTGGCAGGATAGGTTTGCACGCGAACCTTGCCCGTCGCCGCCGCGAAACCCCGGACATCGACCAGCAGCGCCGGACCCTTGGCAGATTCGCTACAACGATCCAGGTTGTTTGCAATCACCTCGCTGTGAGCCAGCGCCGGAACAGCCGCAAATATGGCCGCCACCGGCAGAAGACCCATCGCAACTTTGAACATGACCATCCAACTCCGTGAAGCTATAGCCGCCCGATGAAACCGGACGGCGAGCCCCTGTTCGCCCCCGCGAACTTCATTTCCGTGACTCTGCTATGGGCGGGGTTTGCGGCCAAATCATGGTGATGGGACGACCACATAGAGAATGCTGACCGCCACTGACCGATATCTGGCCCGCCTGATTGCCTTGCCGATGCTCGGCACGCTGATAATCTCCGCGATGCTGCTCGTGCTCGACAAGATGCTCAGCCTGTTCGACTTCGTGGCGGCGGAGGGGGGACCGGTCAGCGTCGTGTGGCGCATGCTCGCCAATATGATGCCGGAATATCTCTCGCTCGGCATCCCGATCGGCCTGATGCTCGGCATATTGCTGGCGTTCCGCAAGCTTGCCCTGTCGTCGGAACTGGACGTGATGCGCGCGGTCGGCCTGTCCTACGGCCGCCTGCTGCGCGTGCCCTATATGTATGCGATCGCGCTCGCGTTGCTCAACTTCGGCATCGTCGGCTTCGTCCAGCCCCTGTCCCGCCACGCCTATGAAGCGCTCCGCTTCGAGCTGCGCTCAGGTGCGCTAGGCGCATCGATCAAGGTCGGCGAGTTCACCAGCCTTGGCAAGCGCATGACCCTGCGCATCGAACGCAGCCTGGACGAAGGCCGCAATCTTCAGGGCATCTTCGTGCGCGCCGCTGGCAAGGACGGCCAGACCGTCGCCGTTACCGCCGCGCAGGGCAGCTTCCTGGCGACGGACGATCCGGACACCATCATCTTCCGCCTGCGCGACGGCGTATTGGTCAATGATGCGCCCAAATATAAGTCGCCGCGCATCCTGTCCTTCTCCAGCCATGACCTGCCCATCGACCTGCCGCAGATTGAACGTTTCCGTGGGCGTAGCGTGGACCGGGAAAAGACCATCCCTGAATTGGCCGTGATGGGCCATGACCCCGCGACACCGGAAAAGCTGCGCAACGAAATCCGCGCCAATTTCCACTTCCGCCTCGTGGAGGTGGCGATGATGCTGCTCTTGCCGCTTGCCGCGCTTGCCTTCGCGATCCCGCCCAAGCGTTCGACCTCGGCGCTCGGCGTCTTCCTCTCGATCGTCTTCATCGTGACCTATCACAAGCTCAACGAATATGGCCAAGGCGTCGGCGCATTGGGCAAGATCGACCCGATCATCGCGCTGTGGACGCCCTTCCTGTTCACCGCCGCGCTGATCCTGTGGATGTATCATGTCGTGGCGCACCGTCCCGGCGGCCAGCCGATCGGCGCGCTGGAATATGCCTTTGCCAAGCTCGGCAAGCAGGTCGCAAAGCTGCTTCGCTTCGGGCGAAAGCGGACGACCGCCGCGCAGGGAGCAGCCTGACCCATGCAGTTCGACTTCTTCCCCTCGCGCCAGATCAGCTGGTACATGGCGCGGCTGTTCCTGACGCGCACCTTCGCGGTGCTGGCGCTGCTGGTGGTTGTGCTGCAAACGCTCGACCTGCTCGGCGAATCCGGCGACATCCTGTCCTATGCAGGCAATGGCGACGCACAACTGTGGCATTATGTCGGCCTGCGCGTGCCGCAGATCATTGCCCGCTTCCTGCCCTTCTCGGTTCTGCTCGGCACGCTGATCATGCTCGCAGGCATGAACCAGAATAGCGAAATCATCTCGATGAAGGCGGCGGGCCTGTCCGCGCACCAGATACTGGCCCCGCTGATCGCAACAGCGCTAGGCGTCGCCGTCATCAGCTATGCCTTCAACGAACGCGTCGTCGCCCGCGCGACCGCATCGCTCAGCGCATGGCAGGCGGTCGAGTACGGTCCCGTTCCCACCGACAGCGGCGTCAAATCCAATCCTTGGGTGAGGGACGGCAATAATCTCGTCACAGCCGCGATCGTCGCCGGTCGCGGCAATGCGGTTCAGCTCCGCAAAGTCGAGATCTTCAACCGCGTGAACAACAGCCTCACGACGATCATTCAGGCACCCCGCGGCCATTATGACGTCGCCAGCAAAAGTTGGGTGCTGGAGGGCGCTCGGCAGTTCGACGTGGCGCGCGGCACCGAACGGCAGATCGGCACCGTCCGCTTCGGCCATGCGATCCGTCCCGATCAGTTCACGCTGGCCAAGGTCGATCCCGACGCCATGACCTTCTCCGAATTGCAGGCCGCGATCGGAGACTTGCGCGACGCGGGCCGCCCGACGGCGGAGCTGGAAGGCAGCCTCTGGCACAAGCTGTCCGGGCCGCTTTCGGCGCTGCTGATGCCTATTTTGGGATCGGTCGCCGCTTTCGGCCTGGCGCGCTCGGGCCAGCTCTTTGTCCGCGCCGTCATCGGCATGGCGCTGGGTTTTGCCTATTTCGTCGCCGACAACTTCTCGCTCGCCATGGGCAATCTCGGCGCCTACCCACCGATCCTCGCAGCCTGGGCGCCCTTCTTCCTGTTCCTGCTGGTAGGCGAAACGGTGCTGTTTAGAACAGAGGAATAGGGTCTAATTTCGCGCAGAGTGCACGGATTTTTCCAAAGGCTGCTCTAGCACTAAACAGATGGCCGAAGGCTACATCCATGATCCTCTGCGCTCTCCGCACCTCTGCGTGAGAAGAGATGTTCACGCGGAGCCGCGGAGAAAATATTCAGCCGATGGCCGACCCACTCAGCCCTGCCTCGTTGATTTTGAGAGCCTCCGGCGAGGCGCAAATCCTCCGCGTCTCCGCGCCTCCGCGTGAACCAAAAATCAACGCCGAACCATCGTACTCCGCGCAATCTTCCCCACCAGAGGCCACATCCCCGCATAATTGCCGCGATGGTAGGGCGACTCCTCACCGACCGCCGCGATCAACCGTGCATGCGCCTTGCCCAGCGCATGATAAGGCACGCTCGGCAGCAGATGGTGCAATGCATGGTAACGCAATCCCACTGGAGCCCAGATGGCAGCCAGCGGCGAAGGCGGCGGCACATTCACCGAATCCAGATATTGCGCCGTCACGGTCATCGCGTCGCCTTCATTCTCCCACAGGTGCGCGACCAATGTGCGAAGCTGGTTGATGACCGTCATCGCCGAATGCACGGCCATGTAGACAAGCAGAGGCTTCCATCCGAACGCGAACACGCTGCCGATCAGGGCAAGCGCGAACAGCGATGCTCCGGCTTCCTGCCACAGCCACCGGCGGCGGAACTCCCCTTCCGGCGCACGGCGACGATAAGCGGGATTGATCGACAGCGCCGAAAACTCGGCAACCACCTTCCGCCGCAGCGCGGGTACGAACATGCTGACCGGCGCGAGCACGCCATAACGCAAAATCAGACCCGCCGGCGCGAGTGAAGCGATCAGGATGAACAAAGGCAGCGACCATGGCTTCATCAACGCCAGCGGCAGATATTCCGGGTCATTCGCCGTGCCATAGCGGGTGCGCGCATGATGCTGGGTATGCACTTCCTCATACATGAAGGACGGGATCATCAGCGGAATGCCGACCAGCAGGTTCCATCCCAGCCGAAAGCCCGGCAGCGCATCCTTACGAATATGCGTCAGCTCATGAATGAAGCTCGCGGCACGATAGAGCGCCAGCATCGCGACCAGACCGCAAACCACCGCCAGCGCGACGTTGCTCACCAGGATCGCGCTCGCCAACGCCACATAGCCGATCAGCGCCGAAGCCAGCAGGTCCGGCCAATAAATCCGTGGGTTCGCCACCGCAAATTCGCGCGACAATTCCGCTGCGGCGCGCAGCATCGCGGCGTCATCGGCAATGGCGACGCGCTTGACGGCCGCGCCCGCTATGATGGGATCATGCACAGTCATGCACGCGCTCCTAAAGGGTAAATGCGCTGAAATCGTGGCAACCGCATGACCTTTTCGCCTTGGTGCGCCATCCGGCGCGCACTGCATTGACAATCCTGCAACAAGCGCCGAACTGCTGCGGTCCTTTAGCGAAAGCTCTGCCGTGGCTCATCCCAATCTGGTCATCACCCCCGTCACTTCCAAGGCCGACAAAAAGGCTTTTGTGGACCTGCCATGGCGGCTGTACGCCAATGATCCCAGCTGGGTCCCGCCGCTCAAAAGCGAAGTCTATGGCGTCATAGAACCCGGCAAGAACCCGTTTTTCGGCCATGCAGAGGCGCAATATTTCCTGGCCCGCCGCGATGGGCGTGTCGTCGGCCGCATCTCCGCCCATATCGATCATCTCGCCCTCGCCCAGCCTGTCGAACAGGGCATGGGCCCCGGCACCGGCAATTTCGGCTTTTTCGAAGCGGAGGACGCCGAAACCGGCGAGGCGTTGATCGAAGCGGCGGAAAGCTGGCTGCGCGCCAAGGGTATGACCCGCGTGCTCGGCCCCATTTCGCTGTCGATCTGGGAAGAGCCCGGCCTGTTGATCCAGGGCCATGACCATCCGCCCACGGTCATGATGGGCCACAACAGCCCCGCCTATCAGGCGATGATCGAGGGCGCAGGCTATCAGCCGGTCAAGCAGCTCAAAACCTATGAGCTCGACATCACCAGGCCCTTCCCTCCCCTCATCCAGCGCATCATCTCATCCGGCGAAAAGAGCGACCGCATCCGCGTGCGGAAGGTCGACAAGTCGAAATTCGACGCGGAAGCGGCGATCATCCTCCACATCCTCAACGACGCCTGGGGCAAGAATTGGGGTTTCGTGCCGATCACGGACGATGAGATCGCCTTCATCGGGAAGAAGCTGAAGCCGCTCGTGTTCGAAGATCTCATCATGATCGCCGAACTGGATGGCGAACCCGTCGCCTTCATGATGACGCTGCCCGACTTCAATGAAGCGACGGGCCCGCTCAATGGCTCGCTGCTTCCCTTCGGCTGGGCAAAGCTCCTCTGGTGGCTGCGCAAGCCGCAGGTCCGCACCATGCGCGTGCCGCTGATGGGCGTCGTTCAGCGGCTGCAATCCTCCCGCCTCGCCAGCCAGCTCGCCTTTATGATGATCGAAACTATTCGCCTCAACGCGATCAGTCGCTACGGCGCAACGCGGGGCGAAATCGGCTGGGTGCTGGATGACAATCAGGGCATGAACGCCATCGCCGACGCGATCAATAGCAAGGTGAACAAGGTCTACCAGATCTACGAAAAGGACCTCGTCACCGCCTAGCGCGGCACCGCCACATCGATCGCGCCCGCGGCAATCTTGACCGTCGCGGGCGTCCTCGCCACCACCTCGCCATCTACGGAGATGCGCTGCCGTGGCCGCGTCTCAATCCGAAAAGACTGGCCGCGAAACTCCTCCGTCTGCGCGTCCCGGTCGCGCAGCTTGAAGAATTTGGCGTACCAGTCCCAGGCCAGCCGCGCATGGCTGCGCCCCACCACCGCCTGAACCACGATCTCCCCACTGTCCACATCGGCACGGTCGGACAGCTCGACTCCGCCATGATAAGGCCCGTTCAGGATCCGCACCTCGGTCGACCACATGCGCCGCTGCGCCTTGCCGTCATCGATCATCAGGCGGAACGCGCGGAACCCCACCGAGCATTTCACCGCCCAAAGCAGATAGCCGATCCGCCCCAAATAGCGCTTCAGCTTATGCGGAACCGTCTTCCCAATCATCGGCGACAGGCCGAGCGAGGCCGCATTCACGAAATAATCATGGTCGATCATGCCAAGGTCGATGCGCCGCCGCCCGCCCTGCGCAATGACCTGTACCGCCCCGTCCAGGTCCAGCGGTATGCCGAGCGTCCGCGCAAAGCTATTCGCCGTGCCCAGCGGCAGCACGCCGAACACGCACTCCTTGCCCACCAGTTCATCGACCGTCCCGGACAACGACCCATCGCCGCCACCTACGATGACCATCGGCGCGCCCGACTGCACAGCATCCCGCACCGTATCCTGCAGACGCTCCGGATCGCGCACGGCGTGCGCCGCGATCAAGCGCACCCCCGCCGCCTCCAGCTTTTCCCGCGCCTGTTCGAAAAGCGCCTCCCCCTTGCGGCTGTGGACATTGACGATCAGCGCCGCTTCGCGCGGCAGGGCGTTCGTTTCCATGCCCCAACAACTCGCCAAGCCGTGATCGGCTCCTGCCCGCAACAAATCGGCCAGAACAGTCGTTGGAAGGCCATGGCTCGCATCGCTCATCTTTCCGACGTTCATTTCGGCGCCAATGATCCCAAGATCGTATCGGCCACCGAAGCCTGGCTAGAGAATAACCAGCCCGACCTCGTCATCATCAGCGGCGATTTCACGCAGCGCGCCCGCGTCGAACAATTCCGCGCCGCGTCTGCCTGGCTCAACCGGCTGCGCGCGGCGGGCATGCGCCTGCTCGTCATTCCCGGCAATCATGACGTGCCGCTCTACGACGTCTTCCGCCGCTTCGCCGCCCCGCTACGCCGCTACAAACGCTATATCAGCAACGAGCTTTGCCCCTGGTATGAGGATGAGAAGGTCGCAATCCTCGGCATCAACACGGCCCGCTCGCTGACGATCAAGGACGGGCGCATCAATCATGACCAGATGGACATGATCAGGAAGCGCTTCGCCCCGGTGCCCCCGGAGAAAACACGCATCCTCGTCACCCATCACCCGCTATTCGCCATGCCGATCGGCAAGGGCGGCGAACTGAGCGAAGCGGTCGGCCGCCATGATGACGCCGTCGAAGCAGCCACAGAAGCGGGCATCCACATCGCGCTCGCAGGCCATTTCCACCGCACCTATGCCGAAGCCGCGCAGAAGATGGTCGCCGATGCAGGCGGTGCGCTCGTCATTCAGGCCGGCACCGCCACATCGACCCGCCTGCGCAACGCCGAACCGCAAAGCTTCAACTGGCTCCATGTCCACCGCAACGACCGGATCGAGCTACAGGTCATCGTCTGGGACGGCGCCAGTTTCCAGCGCGGCCACCATGTCGAATATAGCCGGGACGCGGTGGGATGGCAGGCGCATGAGCTGGACGACCCGTCCGCCCGCCCCGGCGTCCGTGTCGCGCAGGCCGCGCGCGCCTGATTATTCGCTTAGTTCAACCCAGGTCGGCGCATGGTCGCTCGCCTTCTCGCGCCCACGAAAATCCTTGTCCACTTGCGCGTCGACAAGGCGGTCGGCGGCCGCCGGGCTCAGCAGCAGATGATCGATGCGGAAACCGGCATCGCGCGGCCAGGCGTTCATCTGATAATCCCAATAGGTCCACACCCCACCCGCCGGGTGGCGGCTCGCGATCGCGTCGGTCCAGCCGTCGCCTAGCAAGCGCCGGTAAGCGGCCCTGCTTTCCGGCTGCATCAACGCGTCGTCCGCCATCGCCTTGACCGAATAAACGTCCCGGTCGCGAGGGATCACATTATAGTCGCCAGCGAGAATGGCAGGCACTTCCTCCGCCCAAATCTCCGCCGCACGATCGCGCAGCCGCTTCATCCAGCGCAGCTTGTAATCGAATTTCGGCCCTGGCTGCGGGTTGCCATTGGGCAGGTAGATGCTGGCGACCCGCACGCCCTTCACATCGGCTTCGATATAGCGGCTATGCTCATCCTCAGGCTCGCCTTCCAGACCGCGCCGTACCTCGACCGGCGTCTCGCCGCGCGCCAGGATGGCAACGCCGTTAAAGCCCTTCTGCCCGTGCCAGATCGCGCCATAACCGACATCCTCGATGTCCTTCAGCGGGAATGTCTCGTCCGAAGTCTTGATCTCCTGCAGGCAGGCGACATCGGGCTGCGTCTCGTTCAGCCACTCCAGCAGGCGCGGCAAGCGCGCCTTGATGCCGTTGATGTTGAATGTCGCGATGCGCATGGGGCTGTTCTCCTCCCGCGCATCCCTAAAGAGAAGAGCCCCCTTTAGACAAGGCATACGCGGTGATTAGAGCTTCGCGCTTTGAAACGGCACTATCTTCTAATCCCGTTCGCCCTGAGCCTGTCGAAGGGTTCTTCTTTGTCTTTTAGGAAGGAAAGGGCTTCGACAAGCTCAGCCCGAACGGGTTGGGTGATGCAGGTGAGCACCCTGCTCTAAATCGAAAAACTCGACCCACATCCACAACCCGCGGTCGCATTGGGGTTCGTCACCTTGAACGCCGATCCGCCAAGGTCAGACACGAAATCCACCGCCGCACCCCGCACCAGGTCCAGGCTGACATCATCCACGACCAGCGTCACGCCGTCACGCTCCACCGCCAGATCGTCCGCCTCCACCGCATCGGCCAGGCCAAAGCGGTACTGAAAGCCCGAACATCCGCCACCCTCCACGGCAAGCCGCAGGATCGCTGGCTTGCCCTGCTTGGCGGCAATCGCGGCCACGCGGGCAGCGGCGGAAGGGGTAAGGTCAATGTCGGACATGGGGCTTAGATAAGATCAAGCAAAAGGCCCGGCAACCCACCGGCGCCGAGCCTTTGACTGCGTAAGCAGCTTTGCAGATTAATCGGCGTCCTTTTCCTGCGCCTTGGTCGGGCCACCCATGGCGACCGGCGGCTTGGTGTTCATCGCCACCAAGACATCGGGGCCAGTGACGAACGGCATGGGATTGATCGCCTGACCATCCACCCGGACTTCATAATGAAGATGGCTGCCGGTCGAGCGGCCGGTCGAGCCCATCAGGCCGATCAACTGGCCACGACGGACATAGCTGTTGGGCGACGCGATCAGCTTCGACATATGGCCGTAACGAGTTTCAAGACCGCCGCCATGAGTGATCTGGACCAGATTGCCATAGCCGCTCGCCCATCCGGCGCGGCTCACGATGCCATCGGCGGTCGCATAGATCGGGGTGCCGACGGGACCGGGAATATCGATCCCCTTGTGCATCCGCGCGCCGCCGTTGAACGGGTCGGAACGGACCCCGAAATTGGAGGTGAGCGACAGCTTCAGCACCGGGCGTCCGGTCGGGATATTGTTGTTGCTGGCCTTCACGCCACCATCAAGCCGCTGCATGCTGGAAAAGAGATTGGAAAAACCGATGTCGGCCGGGCCAAGGGCGCTGCCGTTGATTTCCGACGCGTCGCCATAGGGATCATCGCCGACAGATTTTGCCTGGACCGGTGCGGCGGCGCACAACACACCCGCTACACTCACCACTCCAACAGACTTGCACGCAGACAGGAACCATCGCGCGCCACGCGCATTCATTGACCGAAGAAACAACATGCCGACCCCGACTTATCCTCCGGAGGCTATTTAAGCCTCTCGGCGCTCCCCGTGTTGACCAAATTGCGACCTAGATCGCCACCCGCATCGCCAAAAGGACATTTCCCGTCTCATTGTGCAAGCGCGCCGTAAAAATCCAGCGTTAAACCGGCTTGCCGACGCGCTGAGTCGTTGAACGGAGGTTTCAATGAGCCGCGAAAATGGCGTTTTACAAGGATTTGGTAATGATTTGCGGGGCTCAGCTCGGCTCGCTTCGCCGCATAGTGGAACCATTTTGTCCCGGCGGCGACGTGACGAATCTCGTCTGTCATAATGCGGCGCAACATGCGCGCGGATGGACCATCGCCTATGCCTTCGAACCGCTCGATCGTCGCCGGGGTAATATCCAGCGCGCGCGCTTCCAGCACCATCGGAACGATCGCCAGCCGCGCCATCGCGTCCTGCGCTGTTTCGCTCGCCGCCTGCCACAGTCCGTCATGAGCGGGCAGCTGGCCATAGAAGCTGCCCAGCTGCCTTAGCCGCCGGTCGAGCAAGGCGAAATGCATCGCCTCTTCCGCGCCCACCTGCATCCAGTCATCGACAAAATCTGCCGGGAACTCGCAACCGAAGCGACCGATCAGGTCGAACGCCAGGTCGATCGCGACGAATTCGATATGCGCCAGCGCATGCAGCATCGCGATCCGTGATCGGTCCGACCCGATCTTGCCGCGTTTTGGCATTTGATTGGCAGGCAGCAACAGCGGCGCATCCGGCCGCGCAGGCGTGTCCGGCATTGGCACGTCGAAACCATGCACCAACCCGCCCTGCCTCCAGGCACGGGCGGCCGCTCGCGCCGCCATCAGCTTGGCTCGCGGCTCCGCAGTCCCCAGCACATGAGCGCAGGCCTGCCCGACGCTCTCAATCTCGACCGGCAGGATCAAAGCGCTTTCACGGCCTCCAGCACTTCGTCGGCATGGCCTTTTACCTTCACCTTGGGCCAGACCCGCACGATTTTGCCCGCCCCATCAGCAAGGAAGGTTGCCCGCTCGATCCCCATATATTTGCGGCCGTAGAGCGACTTTTCGACCCAGGTCCCGAACGCCTCGCATGCCTGGCCCGGCTCGTCAGAAGCGAGCGTGACGTTGAGGCCATATTTATCAGCAAACTTCTTGAGCTTGGCAGGCTTGTCCTTGGAAATGCCGACCACCGGCACGCCCAGCGCCGCATAGTCGTCCGCCAGTCCGGTAAAATCCTTGGCCTCGTTGGTGCAGCCCGGCGTGTCTGCCTTGGGATAGAAATAGACGACGACCGGCTTGCCCCTGAACCGCTCCAATGTGAAGTCCGCACCATCGGCGTCCTTCAACGTCACGTTCGGCAGCGCATCACCGGCTTCCAGCATCTTCTTCCTCCCAATAGGGCGCCGACAGCGCGGCCCAGGCATCGCTCACCCTTTGCCGAGCCTGCGCATAGCTTTCAAGCAGCGCATCCCAGCTTTCCACCCCGCACGCACGCGCAACCAGTGGCCGGGTGGCCTCGGGAGGCTCTGTCGATTTGGGCGACACCAGCCGCGACACGATCAGGAAGCGGGTGATAAGGTCATGCGCCTCGACAAGGTCCGCTGGCAAATGCCCTGCCGCGACCAGTTCATCCAACGCCGCGCGCAGATCAGGGTTGAACGCCACGCCATGCTTGAACTGCGACACATGAATCAGGAATTCCAGATCGACGAGGCCGCCGGGCACCAGCTTCACGTCCAGCTCGCTGGCGGGCGGCTTATGCTTGGCGATGTCGCGCCGCATCTTCACCGCCTGCCGCGCCAGTTCCGGAAAATCGCGCGGACGTTCCAATGTCTCGGCCAGTATGGCGCTGAGCGCCGCGCGCCCACTGTCCGACCCGAAAACCGGCCGCGCCCGGGTCAGCGCCAGATGCTCCCAGGTCCACGCTTCCTCGCGCTGATATTTGGCGAAGCTGTCCAGACTCACGGCCAGCAGCCCCTGCGCGCCTGAAGGCCTTAGCCGCGTATCCACCTCATAAAGCGGTCCGGCCGCTGTCTGAACCGATAACGCATTGGTTATACGTTGCCCCAGCCGGTTGAAATATTGCGTCGCTCCCAACGGCTTTTTTCCATCGGATTCCTTCATGAAATCGCCGGAAAAAAGATAGACCAGATCCAGATCCGAAGCATGCGTCAAAACGCCGCCGCCCAATCTACCCAGCGCCAGGATCAGCATCTCGCCCCCCGGCACCTTTCCATGCGCCACCTCGAACTCTTCGATGGTTGCCCTCGTCAGCGCCTCTATCGCGCCTTCCGCCACCCGCGAATATCCGCGCCCAGCCTCCAGCGGATCGCCCCCGCGAATGATCTGCGCTCCCAGCGCGAACCGGCGGTCATTGACCCGCTGCCGCACCCGGTCGAGCAGCGCCTGATAATCCTCTCCCTGTTCCAGCTGCGCAAACTGCGCGGCAAGTTGCTCCACCGCAGGCGGCGGATCGAAGGCGGACGTATCGATCAGCCCGTCCAGCAACTCGGCCCGCCGTCCCAGCGCGTCCGCCAAGGTGGGTGCATGGCTCAGCAGCTCCGCCATCAACTCCGCCAGACCGGGCCGTGCGGCGAGCAGCTTGAAAAAGTTGATCGCGCTCGGCAATCGCCCGATCAGGTCGTCCAACCGATTAAGCGCCCGCACGGGGTCAGGCGCGGCGGCAAGCGTCCGCATCAGATTGGGCAGCAAATCTTCCAGCGCCTCGCGCGACGCCGTGCTGCGCAACGCCCTGATGCTGCCCGTGCGCCATCGCGCGATCCGCGCGACCGGAGCCTCCGGATCAGCGAAGCCCATCTCGACCAGCTGGGCCGCCAACCGCCCCTCGTCATGCGAGAGCGACTCTGCCTTTTCGCTCGGTGTCAGCTGATCATAATTGGCCCCGACCCACTCGATCTGTGGCCGCAGCAGCTCGATCAACGCTCCACCATCCGCCAGCCCGTGCAGGCGGGCAACATTGTCCAACGCTTCAGCACTTTTAGGCAGCTCATGCGTCTGCCTGTCCTCGACCATCTGCAACCTGTGCTCGATGGTGCGGAACAGCACATAGGCCTCATCAAGCCTCCGTGAGACATCGGGGTCAAAGACACCCGCCGCCGCCAGCGCGTGCAACGCCTCCCGCGTGTTCCCGGACCGTAGCGCGGGGTCGCGTCCGCCATGGATCAGCTGGTGCGTCTGGGCAAAGAACTCGACCTCCCTTATGCCGCCTCGCCCGCGTTTCAGGTCATAACCCGGCCCGAACGCCTGACCCTGCGCATAATGGTCGCGTATCCGCCGCGAGATATCGGTAATCGCATCGATCGCCCCGAAATCCAGGCTTCGCCGCCATACGAATGGGCGGATCTGTTGCATGAAATAATCGCCCAGCGCCAGGTCGCCAGCGGCAGGACGGGCCCGGATGAAAGCCGACTGCTCCCACCCCATCGCCATCGATTCATAATAGCCGATCGCCGCCTCTACCGGCAGCGCGATGGGGGTAGCTTCAGGCGAAGGCCGCAACCGCAAATCCACGCGAAACACATAGCCGTCGCCATCCCGGGCGTTCAGGAGCTCGCTAACCCGCCTGCCGATCCGCACCGCAGCGTCAGCCGGGTCCTCCCGCTCGCCGTGTGGCAGGGTTGCGGGATCGTAGAGCAGTATCGGATCGATGTCGGAGGAATAATTAAGCTCGCGGCTCCCATGCTTGCCCAGCGCCAGCACGACGAACCCCTTCGGCTCTGCCCCCGGATAACGCTCGGCAAAGGTCGCAAGCAGCGCTTCCTCCAGCGCCTGGTCAGCGAAGTCGGAAAGGGTCCGCGTGACGCGATCAAGATCCCAGGCACCCGACAGGTCAGCAGCAGCCGTCACCAGAGATAACGCGCCCTTGCGCCGCCTTAGCGACCTCGCAATGCCCTCATCCGGACCAGACACAGTTCGGACAGCATCAAGCGCCGCCTCGACGTCGCCGGTAACCAGCAAGGCGGTGATTTCAGGGAATCGGTCTAACTGCCTGGCAAGAAAAGGCGAATGCGCCCGCATCCGCTCCATTGCCGCCGTCCAGTCCGTCACGCATCTTCTCCAATCATGACGAAGCTATCGCCCGACCCGGTACCGAAAGCCAGAAACTTTTCCCGTACATGCCCGTTGTATGAACATGGAAATGCAGCGCAAAACTATGAGCCGGTCTGGCAATATGCGAGCAAGCGCTGATCGCAGCTTTCTGACTGTAGGTGTGCCGCAACCTTATGAAGGCATCGGCAATGCACTGCGCTCAACCTTTCGCGCAGGGAGAGACAGCCTGCCCTCCGATATGCTCGACCTGCTCGACAAGCTCGACCGGCACTAGGACAGCCTCAGCACTTTATTTACCACCCACCATTATGACGAGCGCATCTTTGGTTCAGGATGCGCTCGCATGCTTTACAAGGCTTTTGCCGTAATCACGCTGGTAGCGGCGCCGCTTATCGTCCTGATGGTGCAAGGGCTGGCCCCCCACGATCCCGCGCCTGTCCCATCCGCTCCTGTCCAGCCAGTTGTTGAACAGGCCGCCCCGGCCCCGCAGCCCGTCGCAGCACCTGCCATGGAGCAGACCGCGTCCTCGTCCATGTCGTTTGGCCAGCCCATGCCCGAAGCTGGCAAACCCTTTCTTTCCCCCGGCAACGGGCTTCCCGGCGGGCCATCCACAGACGGGAGCGGAGCGGCGAACAGCGAAGCGGAAGCAACTGCGGACGCTCCTCAGTTCTGATCCTTGACGCAGCCGTTCATCGGGCGGCCGCGGCAAAAGTGTCGCATTGAGACGGCTCGCCACTCTCCAGGCCCTTGCGCAACCAGGTCATGCGCTGCTCACTGGAACCATGGGTGAAGCTCTCCGGCACCGGGCGGCGGCCAGCAGCCTTTTGCAGCGTGTCGTCGCCGATTGACTGAGCCGCGGTCATGCCCTCTTCAAGGTCGCCCGCCTCCATCAGGCCCGTGCGCTTCGCCCACACGCCCGCATAGCAGTCCGCCTGTAATTCGACGCGCACTTGCAGGGCATTTCCTTCCTGCTCGCCGACGCTGCGCTGACGCTGCTGCACCTGGCCCAGGGTGCCTTCCAGATCCTGCACATGATGGCCGACCTCGTGTGCAATTACATAGGCTTGGGCAAAGTCGCCGGGCGCGCCGAAGCGCTGGCGCAACTCAGTGAAAAAGTCGGTATCCAGATACACCTTCTTGTCGTTGGGGCAGTAAAAGGGACCCATGGCGCTTTGCGCAGCACCACAACCGGACGCGCCAGCCTGTGAATAGAAGGACAGGACGGTCGGCTGATATTGCTGCCCCGATTGCTGGAATATCTGGCCCCAGACCCTTTCGGTCGATCCCAAGACCTTGAGCGACCAGTGCTGGATATCCGACAATTTCTGCGGGTCACGGCTGACGGACACATCCTGCTGAACGCCGCCTCCACCGCCCACCAGGCTCAGCGGGTTGACCCCCATCACCATCAGGATGATAAGCGCGACCACAATCCCGCCGCAGCCAAAACGGCTGCCGATAAATGGCAAAAGCATGCCGAGGCCGCCGCCAAGCCCGCCTCCAAAGCCGCCTCGGCCGCCTTGCACCTCGAAATTGGAGCTTTCCCGTTCATCGTCCAGCCGCATGACGCCCTCTCTTTCCTCGCCAGCCTACCCGATCAGCGCAGGGGTTGGAACGGCTGCGATATGGACTTGGTTGCTTCGGCTCATCGGATTGTTACAGCACATTAAGTTGGAACCTCCGCGATTGTCGTTATATTGCACTGCGACATGGCCGATATCGATCCCCAAATCCCCCGCCGGGCAGGCACGCCGCTCCCACTGCCGCGTGAGGTCGCACTGCTGCTGCAGGGCGGCGGAGCGCTCGGCTCCTTCCAGGCGGGCGTGTATCAGCGCCTTGACGAATTGGGCGTCGATGTCAGCTGGGTCGCGGGCATTTCGATCGGCGCCGTCAATGCCGCGATCATAGCGGGCAATCCGCCGCACCGCCGCATAAGCCGGTTGAAGAAATTCTGGCTGACGGTTTCAGGCGGGCTACCCAACATCGTGCTGCCGGAAATAGATCATATTCGCGAGGCAGCCCATTTGATGGCGGCGGGCGCTGTCGCGACCTTCGGCGTGCCGGGCATGTTCCGCCCCCGCCTGTGGCCCTCCATGCTGATGCCGGAAGGCACGCCAGGCGCGATCAGCTTCTATGACAGCGCCCCGCTCAAGGAGACGCTGAACGCCTGCGTCGATTGGGACCTGCTGAATGACGGCCCCGTCCGCCTGTCCGTCGGCGCAGTCGATGTGGAAAGCGGCAACTTCGCCTATTGGGACACGCGCGGGCCTAGTGGGCGCACGCGCATCGACGCGCGCCACATCATGGCTTCGGGCGCTCTGCCTCCGGGCTTGCCGCCGGTCGAGATAGACGGTCGGCACTATTGGGACGGGGGCATCGTTTCCAACACGCCCCTTGCCCATGTGCTGGAACATCAGACCGACGACATGCTCGTCTTCCAGGTGGATCTCTTCCCCGCCGAAGGCCCGATGCCGCGCCAGATGACGGACGTTTATTCCCGCGCGAAGGACATCCAATATTCCAGCCGCACGCGTCAGGTGACCGATCAATATCTGCGCCTGCGCCGCGAGCATAAGGCGATCAAGGCGCTGCTCGACAAGCTGCCGCCGGATCTCAGGGAAGATGCCGACGCAGTGCGCCTCAAGCAGTATCTCGACCGGGGTTCGGTGAACATCGTCCACCTCATCTATCGCAGCCGCGCGTGGGAAAGCGGCGCGCGCGACTTTGAATTTTCCCGCTCCACCATGCTGGATCATTGGAGTCAGGGGCGCGACGCCGTCGAGGAAGTGATGCACAAGGGCGACCTGATCGCGCGCAACATCATCAACGGCAAAAGCGCCACCTTCGATCTTCAGGCACCCGACACTCTCAAGGAGAAGAACGCATGACCAAGTCCCTCGCCGGAAAGACTGCGCTGATCACGGGCTCCACATCCGGCATCGGCCTGGCTTATGCGAAGATTCTGGCAGCAGAAGGCGCGAACATCGTCATCAACGGTTTCGGCGATAGTGCCGCGATCGAACAGGAAAGGCAGGCGCTGGAGCAGGCAAGCGGGGCAAAGGCGCTCTACAGCGGCCACGACCTGACCAAGCCCGCCGAGATCGAAGCGATGATGCAGGAAGCCGCGAGCACCTTTGGCGGCGTCGATATCCTGATCAACAATGCAGGCATGCAGCACGTCGCGCCGGTCGAAGATTTTCCGGTCGACAAGTGGGACCTGATCATAGCGCTGAACCTGACAAGCGCGTTCCACACGTCCCGCCTGGCCATTCCTCACATGAAATCGAAAAAGTGGGGCCGCATCATCCAGACGGCCAGCGCGCATTCCTTGACCGCCTCTCCCTTCAAGAGCGCCTATGTGACCGCCAAGCATGGCCTTGCCGGGTTCACCAAGACTTTGGCCCTGGAACTCGCCACGTTCGGGATCACCGCCAATTGCATCTCGCCCGGCTATGTCTGGACTTCCCTGGTCGAGAACCAGATCCCCGACACGATGAAGGCGCGCAACATGACGCGCGAGCAGGTGATGAACGATGTGCTTCTCGCCGGTCAGCCCACCAAGCACTTCGTCACCGTGGATCAGGTTGCGGCCATGGCCCTGTTCCTTTGCAGCGATGCCGCCGCCAACATCACGGGCGCCAATATGAGCATCGATGGCGGCTGGACGGCGCAATAACAAACGTGGCATTTTTGCCACGCTGTCGAAGCAATTGTTTTTGGGCGCGAAACCATAAGGGGCTGCTCCCGTTACCCTCGGGCACCTGATGAACAAGGCTCAAGGGAGTAGCCAAACATGAAAAAGTATCTTTTCGCAGCCGCGATGCTCGCGGCACTGCCTTCGCTCGCCCATGCACAGGAAGAGGCGGCACCTGACGGCACCGATGCCTTCGGCATCGAACCCTATGTCGGCATCCTGGGCGGCTATCACACCTTCGATCGCCGTTCCGAATTCGGCAGCGTTCCCGGTGAAACGATCATGAACGGCGCGATCATCAGCGGCGTTGCGGGCGTCAACGTTCCCCTGGGCCCCGTCTTCGTCGGCGTCGAAGGTAACGCGACCAAGGGCTTCTCGGACATCGACTGGGAATATGGCGTTAAGGGCCGCTTCGGCGCTCGCGCTGGCGAAAGCGGCATGATCTTCGCCTCGGCCGGCTACCAGTGGGTCAACGGCAAGCAGGGCTGGCCGAACCGCAAGGACTGGATGTACGGCGTCGGCGTTGAAGTAGGTCCCAAGGACATCGGCCTTGGCGGCATCACCGGCAACAGCGGCATCCGCCTGCGCTTCCAGACCGAAACCTATGATTTCGACAGCTTCCGTCCGACCGCAGGCGTGATCTTCCACTTCTGATCTCGTCGCGACAGACCAGGAAAGGCGCTCGTCCAGAAAGGACGGGCGCCTTTCCTTATCGGCTCTTTCCTTGCACCGCCAAATCTTCCTATGCTCCCGCCTAACAGGGAGAATAGCCGATGCGTCACGCGTTCAGGGTCATCATGGCCGCCGCCACTCTTTCGTCTGCCGCCTCAGCCCAGACCGGTGCCGCCCCTGCCTCTTCAGCTTCGCAGGTGTCGGGGCTGAGTGCGGAGATCAGTCGCGACATCAGCGACCTGATGACGCTCTACCGCGATCTTCATGCCCATCCCGAACTGTCGGGCCAGGAAACAGCAACCGCCGCAAAGCTCGCAAGCCGCCTGAAGGCGATGCAGTTCGACGTCACTGAAAAGGTAGGCGGCACGGGCGTCGTCGCCGTCATGAAGAATGGCGAAGGCCCTGTCCTCCTGATCCGCGCCGACATGGACGGCCTGCCGGTGACGGAACGGACCGGCCTACCCTTCGCGTCAAAGGTTCGCACGAAGACGGCGGACGGCATCGAAAGCGGGGTCATGCATGCGTGCGGACACGACACGCATATGACCGCCTTCATCGAAACCGCCAAGCTGCTGTCGTCAGGCAAGGACCGCTGGCGCGGTACGCTGGTCATGATCCTGCAGCCAGCCGAGGAAGTCGGCCGCGGCGCGCGCATGATGCTGGAGGACGGGCTTTTCACGCGCTTCCCCCATCCCACCCACGCCATCGCCTTCCACGACGCAGCCAATCTTCCAGCCGGAACCATCGGCTACACGCCCGGCTATGCGCTCGCCAATGTCGACAGCGTCGATATAGTGGTGCGCGGCACCGGCGGCCACGGCGCTTATCCACAAACGGCGAAGGACCCGATCGTTCTGGGGGCTCGCATCGTGGGAGCGCTCCAGACCCTCGTCAGCCGGGAACAGGACCCGCTGGACCCGGCAGTCGTAACCGTCGGCAGTTTCGTGGGTGGAGCCAAGCATAATATCATCCCCGATGAAGCGAAGCTGCTCCTCACTGTCCGTAGCTACTCCGACGAGACGCGCGAACGCCTGATCCGCGGCATCGAACGCATCGCACGCGGAGAGGCGATCGCGGCGGGCGTAGCTGATGACCGAATGCCGGTCGTTTCGGTGAAGGACGAATTCACGCCCGCAGCCTATAATCCGCCAGCCTTCGCCAACGAAATGGCTGGACTGCTCAAGGCCCACTTCCCTGAAGGCCGAGTGATCGAGGCCAAGCCGTCCATGGGGGGCGAGGATTTTGGCCGCTACAACCGGGCGGACAAGAGCATCAACAGCTTCATCTTCTGGGTAGGCGGCGTCCCGGCGGACCAAATGGCGAAGGCGACAGCCGGTCAACTTACCCTGCCCTCCCTCCACAGCCCCTTCTGGGCGCCCGAGGCGGACAAAGTCATCGCCACGGCGAGCGAGGCCATGACGGTGCTGGCTCTCAACATTCTCAAGCGGTAATCTGCGGGACGGGGGGGGGGATTAGGGTATGACGATTAGCGTCAGGATCGCTGTCGAGGGTGACGCGCCTTGCGTTGCGGCGATCTACGCTCCCTATATCCTCCACAGCGTCATCTCCTTCGAAAGCGTACCACCGGACGCGGAAGAGTTCAGGGCGAGGATGGCGAGCTGCCTCACCGATTATCCCTGGTTGATCGCGGAAGTCGATGGGCAGGTCGCCGGTTACGCTTATGCCGGGCAGCATAGCGGGCGGGCTGCTTATGATTGGTCCGCCAACATCTCCGTCTACCTGGCCGCAGAGTATCATCGAAGAGGCATTGGAAGGCGCCTGTACGACATGCTGATCGTGCTGCTGCGGCATCAGGGCTATCATAGCCTTTTCGCAGGCATCACCCTTCCGAACAGCGCCAGCGTTGCGCTCCATACAGCCTTGGGCATGCAGCAAGTCGGCATCTACAAGGAAGTCGGCTTCAAATTCGGCAAGTGGCATGACGTGATGTGGCTGGGCATGACGATCTCGCCTCCCGCCATCCCGACCATCCGACCGACGCCCTTCTCTGCGCTCGAAAATCTTGCAAATCGTTCCCGGACTAGGCGTGGGAAGCCGCCGCTAGGCCAGGCGATGCCCCTTGCGCCACTTGGTCAGCAGATGCCGCGCCAGCATGAACGGCGGCATGCGCAGCCAGTGCGACCGCACATAAAATGCGAAGCGAAGCAGTTTGCGGCATTCGCGGCCCCAGCCGTTGCGGGCAAGCAAGCGGGCAACAAAAATGCGGTCACTCCATCCAAGGCGATTGTCTGGCTGGACAGGGGTACCGAATAGGAAGCGCGCCAGCCTTAACGCGCGCAGCACCACTTCATATAATTGATGCGTCGAAGCCCTTTCGAGCAGATCGCGGTCGAAATCCGGGCGCTGCTTTCCAAATTGCTCATGCAAGCAGTGAATATCCCACAGGTTCCGCAAGCCTCCCGCCATGTCGCCATCGGCGAATAAATGCGCGGCCGAATGGCAGATCATGTCCTCCGGCGCCAAAACCGACAAACGCTCCGTCACCGGGACCGCATCCGCCAGCATCGCCGCCGCGTCGGGCGTCGGCCGGGCAGTCAGCGGCAGGATCGTATGGTGCACATCGATCATCCTGTCGCGCTCCCGGTGGATCAGCGGCGGAAGTTCATGCATCCATTGCCGGTAATAGGCGTCGTCATAGCCATCCTCCTTCACCCATTCCCAGCCTGCGGCGATCAGCTTCGCTTCTGCCTGCTTCAGCCGGTCCCGGTGGAGCAGGATGTCGAGGTCGCCGATGAACCGACCTTCCCCGGCCTTAAGCCCTGCGGCGGCATAGGCAGTGCCCTTCAGCAGCAGCACAGGCTCGCCAAGCGCCTCGGCCGCTCGGTCCGCTTCCCACAGGGCCTGCTGTGCTTCTCTAGCCGCATCCAGCCGGGCATCGGCCAGGATCGGCCGCACCTTTTCAGGCACTGAACGCTCGTCGATCATCAGGGCCAACGTCCCGATCAACCGCTCCGCCCGCGCCGCCGCGATCAGCGCATTCCATCCCGCACCATCCAGCGACGCGATCGAGCTTGGGTCACGCAGTACCGAGACCAGAAGCGCCGCGCTCACGCGAGTTCTTCCCACAACCGTTCGACCATCGCGATCGCTTCATCCCCCGAAGCAAAGTCGATCGCGCGGGCAGGCACATGCCGCACAAACCGCGTCAGCGCGCCAAACCCTGCTTCACCCAAGGCCACATAATTGGTGGACGCCTGGGTGAGGCGCATGAAAACCTCGCCCTGTCCGACCAGGCGCGTGTCAGCGGTATGTCCAAAACGTGGAAAAAGCAGCAGGGCCGGCCTCGCTCCCTTGGTCATCCGCGCAACAGCATCCGCGCGCGGGACGAGGTGCCGGATGTCCCCCTTTGCCGTGCCAGCCAACAAAGGTCCCATTCGGCTCGGCGGCGCTTCTGCGGCAACGACATCGATCGCAGCATTTTTGAGCGAAACGAGCCGGGGAAAAGGCAGTAGCTCGCCTGTTACCAGGTCCAGCAGCGCGAACTCATCGCCCATCAGCCGCCAACCTCGCTCGCCAAGCTGAGCCGCGAGCGTCGACTTGCCTGACCCGGACTCGCCGGTCATCACCAGCGCACGCCCGTCCTTCTCAACGCTCGACGCATGAAGCAGCAGATGCCGCCGCCAACCCAGCGCCATCTGCAGGTTCATGCCCATTTCCGCGGCGAGCAGGCCGTGCGTCAGGCTCATCGGCGCCGCATCGGCCAGCCCATGATCGCCAGTTATGAAGATAGACGGCCGCAGCCATGTTCGCAGCAATCCGGCCGGTTCGAGCCTTACGGTAAAATCTGCTACCTGATCCCTCGGCTGTGGATAGTCCTGATAAAGCGCCGCCAGCTGTTCAAGCGGCCGCCGCCATGCAGAACCAATGCGAAAGGATGCAGGCCCGATGGTCAGGGAAAGCTGATGCTTCACGATCGGTGCACCAGTCCAAGCGCCGTCAAACCTTCCAGATGCGCTTCGATTTCAACAATCGCCTGCGCCGCCGCGCCCAGATCATAATGGCGTTCCAGCCGGCAATGCAGCTGCGCCGCCGTCGCGGCACCGTCCCCGTCTCCGCCCTCGTCCAAAGCCTGCAAAATCTCCGGAACAGGGCTGATCATCATGTGCGTCTGCCCCGATGCGCGGTGATAGAGGATCATGATGTCCTCCAGCACGCACAGGACGGTGTCCTTGTCTTTCCTGTAACGACGCTCTGCAGTCACGATCTGCTTTCAACTCCCCGACGGCGCCCTGCTGTAGCGCACAGGAGTAAGCAGGTGCCTAACGCGGCATTTGCAATGATGCGTAACAGGTAAAGCCGCTGGTCCCGGACTGAAGACGCCGGATATAGTTCAGATATGCCTGGTTCTGTTCATAGCTGGTGCCCGGCAGCCGTCCACCGCGCAGAGCCTGGCGAACCTGCTCGCCGCTATAGCTGCGCCCTTGCGCAGGCACTGCGCCAGCTGTCCCTGCGGGAACGAGCTGGCCATTGGGTGCTATATACTTTCCCGCACGCGCCTGGTCGGGAACCGGAATGGTGCAGTTCAGCACGGACGCTGCGGTATTGGCCAAGGCCGGGCGGATGGACACGATCGCGGACGCCGCAACCGCGCCCCCCATCAAAAGCTGGCGGCGCGAAGGCGTGATCGAATCGATGTCCAGCTCGGCGCCCTCAACGGATACCGGGTCGGAAACATGCTGTTCGGGCGATTGCTCTGTCATATCGTTCTGATCCGCTATCGCGCTTGCCAAAGCGTAAAGAATCCACGCTATTGCGCCAGCCATTGCAGCAAAGCAGTCAATAATCCAGCGCGGTAACCATGAATCGACTGAGCATATCCCAGATCATTGCCTCGCTCGCGATGCTGTTCCTGGCTACCGGGTCCGCATTACTGATGGGCGCACCTCTCTGGGCGATAGCGCTTCCAGTGCTGGCGGGCATTTCGGTCCTCCTCATCACGGCGCAGGGCACGGCAGCCGCGGCGACCCCGACTTCTTCGCCGGAGAAGCCATCGGATATCGCCGACCACCCTGATTTCGCCAGTCTCATAGAGGCGATCACCGACCCTCTGATGCTGATAGAAAAAGGGCGGATCATTCATGCCAATCGCGCCGCGCAGCGCCTGCTGGGCGCACATATCCAGGGTGAGGATGCCCGCATAGCCATCCGACATCCCGCCGCGGCCGAGCGGCTTGCAAGCCTTGCCCCCATGTCTGAGGCGATAATGCTGGACCTGGTTGGTCTTGGAACGCGCGATCAACGCTGGCAGATGCGCATCGCGCCGCTGGGCAGCGAAAGCGAAATCCGCCGGTTGGTCCATCTCGCCGACCATAGTGGCGCCTATGCAGCGGAAAAGATGCGCGTCGATTTCGTGGCCAATGCCAGCCACGAACTGCGCACGCCACTCGCGGGCATATTGGGCTTCATCGAAACGCTTGGTGATCCGGACCTTGGCCGCGACAATGATACGCGGCAGCGTTTCCTCAAGATCATGGATGGCGAGGCGCGGCGAATGCAGCGGCTGATCGACGATCTCATTTCCCTCTCCCGGATCGAAGCGGAAAAATACCGCGCCCCCGACAGCCCGATCGATCTCGGTTCGCTCGCGGCTGAAGTGGTAGGGGTTTTTCGCACCAGCCATGGTGAGCGGGGCCGGGAGGTCGAACTGGACATCACGCCTGGCCTGCCGGAAGTCGCTGGGGACAGGCCGCAGCTGTCGCAGTTGCTGCACAACCTGATTGGCAATTCCGTCAAATATGGAAAGGCAGGAACACCGATTCGCGTCAGCCTGGGCGCGGGACCGGGCGGCATGACGCGCCTGGTCGTGGCGGATGAAGGGGAAGGAATTGGTCCCGACCACCTCCCCCGCCTTACGGAACGCTTCTATCGCGTGGATTCCGGCCGCAGCCGCGCGGTTGGCGGAACGGGCCTTGGCCTTGCCATCGTCAAGCATATCGTGGAACGGCACCGTGGCAGGCTGGACATAACCAGCACGCCTGGGAAAGGAACGGCCATTACCGTCCTGCTGCCGCCGATGCCTGCCGAAGAGAGGCTCCATCCAGCGAAACATTGAAGAAAATCTGCGCGTCTGTCGTTCAACCGGCAGCGATGTCATAAAAGTGCAATTGGATTGTCACAAATGCGCGACTTACCGCGGCTAAGGCGCCCGCAGGGGGGCGGCGATTGTGGATCGCGGCCTTGATTAAGGAGACTATCCGTGAAACATTTCGCTCTAATGGCAGCAACTGCAGCTGCCGCTCTCACCCTCGCCGGTTGCGGCGAAAAATCGGGCGGCGCCAGCGCCACGCGCGACCAGATCCGCGCGGTCGGCTCATCCACCGTCTACCCCTTCGCCACGGCTATCGCCGAGATGTTCGTGCAGGGTAACTCGGGCATGAAGTCCCCCATCATCGAATCGACCGGCACTGGCGGTGGCGTCAAGCTGTTCTGCGCTGGCGTAGGCGCACAATATCCTGATATCGCGAATGCCTCGCGCCGGTTGAAGAAGGCGGAGTTCGAGGACTGCCAAAAGAATGGCGTCAAGGACATCATCGAAATCCAGGTCGGCGTTGATGGCCTCGCCTTCGCCGAATCGAAAGCTGGCCCCGGCTTCAAGCTGACGCCAAAGATCGTCTATGAAGCGCTGGCCGCCAATCCCTACGGCAAGGGCCCGAACAAGGCGGAAACCTGGAAGGATCTCGATCCCAGCCTGCCCGCAACCGCCATCAGCGTCTTTGGCCCGCCCTCGACCAGCGGCACCCGCGACTCGCTCGCTGAACTCGTATTGACCAAGGGCTGCGAAACCGACCCCGCCATGAAGACGCTCAAGGAAAAGAGCGAGGACGAGTTCAAGGCGACCTGCACCCGCGTCCGTGAAGACGGCAAATATGTGGACTCAGGCGAGAACGACAATCTGATCGTGCAGAAGCTCGCCGCGAACCCCAATGCGCTGGGCGTATTCGGTTTCAGCTATCTTGAAGAAAACAAGGACAAGCTGAAGGACGTGTCCCTCAACGGCGTCGAAGCCACCTATGACACCGTGTCGACGGGCAAATATCCGGGTGCGCGTCCGCTCTACATCTATGTGAAGAAGGCGCACATGACCGCGATCCCCGGTCTGCAGGCATTTCTGAACACCTTCGCTGCGAATTGGGCTCCCGGTGGCGCGCTGACGAAGCGTGGCATGGTTGCAGCGCCGGATGATGTGCGCAAGGCGAGCGCGGAAACGGTGAAGTCGCTTGCGGTTCTCGACGGTTCGCAGCTCAAGTAAGCGGAAGACATGACAGGTCCTGCAATCCTCCTGCTGCTGGCTGGCCTTGGCGCCATCGCATGGGTCAGCGCCCGGACTCGCGCGCTGCGGCTGCAAACCGCCGCGCGCAGCTCCAGCCGCCGTGATGCCGTGCATAGTCTGCCCGGCTATCATGGCTGGTATGTCGCGCTCTGGACGCTCCTTCCGGCGGCGATCTTCCTCGCCGTCTGGGCGAACATCGCCCCGGGGCTGATCACGCAGGATGTGCTGGACAGCCCGGCGGCGCAGAGCCTGCCCGCCGATGATTTCTCTCGCTCGGCCATATTGGGCGAGGCGAGAGCGATCGCCACGGGCGCGCAAGCGGGTGCTTTCAACCCGCTCTCGCAGGGCCTGGTTGAACCTTATGAAGCAGCGATAGGCAAATATGGCATCGCCGGCGCGGCGCTGGCGCTCGTGCTGGCCTTTGCCGGGGGCGCCTATGCCTTCACCCGCGTGCGCCCTGATTTTCGGGCCCGCACGCGGGTTGAACGGCTCGTCATGGCCGTGCTGCTCATCGCGTCCCTTCTCGCCATCGTGACTACGCTGGGCATCGTCGTGTCGCTGCTGTGGCAGAGCCTTCGCTTCTTCTCGATGGTGAACCCGATCGATTTCCTGTTCGGCACGAAATGGAGCCCGCAGTCGGCAGCACTGGGCTATGGCAATGACGATGCCTTTGGCGCCGTACCGCTCTTCTGGGGCACGATCTTCATCGGCGCGATCATCGCGATGGTGGTCGCGATCCCGCTCGGCCTGATGAGCGCGGTTTATCTCACCCAATATGCCAGCCCCACCGTGCGCAAATGGATGAAGCCCATCCTTGAGGTGCTCGCGGGCGTGCCAACCGTCGTTTACGGATATTTCGCCGCGCTGACGGTTGCCCCTGCCCTGCGCGACTTCGCCGTAGCTATCGGTATCCAGGGTGCATCATCGGAAAGCGCCCTTGCCGCTGGCCTGGTCATGGGCGTGATGATCATACCGTTCGTCTCCTCGATGGCGGACGACAGCATCGCCGCCGTGCCCCAGTCCATGCGCGATGGCAGCCTCGCCATGGGCGCTACCACCAGCGAAACGATCCGCCGCGTCCTGATCCCCGCCGCCCTCCCCGGCGTCGTCGGCGGCGTGCTGCTCGCCGTCAGCCGCGCGATCGGCGAGACGATGATCGTCGTGATGGCGGCCGGTCTGGCGGCAAACCTGACCGTGAACCCCTTCGCCAGCGTGACCACGGTCACCACTCAAATCGTGCAGCTGCTGACCGGCGACCAGGAATTTGACAGCGCCAAGACGCTGGCGGCCTTCGCCCTTGGTCTCGTCCTCTTCATCGTGACCCTGCTGCTCAACATCGTGGCCCTGCGGGTCGTGAAGAAATATCGCGAGGCTTACGAATAATGACGACCGAACGCCTCCCCACCGACTGGAAGTCGGACGCGATGCGCAAGCGGATCGCCCGGCGCTACGCCTCCGAACGCCGCTTCAAGGCTGCCGGTCTTCTCGCTGTCGCACTTTCCGCTGCCTTCCTTGCCTTCCTGCTCTTCAGCATGCTCGGCAACGGCCTGCGTGGTTTCACGCGGACGGAAATAGCGGTGAAGGTTGACTTCCCCGCGTCACCGCTGCTGCTCGACCCCAATGCGATCACCGATCAGGCACTCGCCAACGCGAACCTGCCAATGGTGACGGGCGATGTCGTGAAAAAGGCGCTGGGCGCAAATGCTGAGGACTGGGTCTCGCCGACCGCCTGGATCGTTCTTCGCGATGCCGTCAAGGCTGATCCCAGCATCCTGAGCCGCACCGAGACTCTCAAACTTCCCGCCTCGACGACTGTCGATCTGGCAGCCAAGAGCGAGGGATCGCCCGAGGCGGAAGCCGCGGTGGAGCAGCTGAACAAGGCAGGTTTGCTCACCACCGGCTTCAATACCGGCTTCCTGACCGGCAGCGACGGCACCGATCCGACGCAGGTCGGCATCTGGGGCGCGTTCAAGGGATCGCTGCTCACCATGCTGGTGACGCTGGTCTTGAGCTTCCCGATCGGCGTCGCGACGGCCGTCTATCTGGAGGAATATGCGCGCAAGAACTGGCTGACCGACATCATCGAAGTGTCGATCAACAATCTTGCCGCCGTTCCCTCGATCATCTTCGGTTTGCTCGGCCTCTCGATCTTCCTCAACTTCTTGGCGCTGCCCCGCTCTGCCGCGCTGGTCGGCGGCATGACGTTGGCGCTGATGACCATGCCGGTCATCGTCATCGCGGGGCGCAACGCCATCAAGTCGGTCCCGCCCAGCATCCGCGACGCGGCGCTCGGCATCGGCGCCAGCCCGGTACAGGTGGTGTTCCACCACGTCCTGCCGCTGGCCCTGCCCGGTATCCTCACTGGCACGATCATCGGCATGGCCCGCGCGCTTGGTGAGACCGCCCCGCTCCTCATGATCGGCATGCGCGCCTTCATCGCCACGCCGCCGGGCGGGATCACCGATCCTGCAACGGTTCTGCCGGTGCAAATCTTCCTCTGGTCCGACGAAGTCTCCAAGGGCTTTGTCGAAAAAACCTCCGCCGCCATCATCGTCCTGCTGGTCTTCCTGCTCGCGATGAACGGCATCGCCATCTACCTGCGCAACAAGTTCGAAAAACGGTGGTAAACATGATGCACGAACCACAGACATTGGTGCCCGCCACCGAAACCAAGATGACCGCGCGCGACGTGAAGGTCTTCTACGGCGAAAAGCAGGCGATCAAGGGCGTCTCCATCGACGTCGACATGGACAACGTCACCGCCTTCATCGGACCTTCGGGCTGCGGCAAGTCGACCTTCCTGCGGACATTGAACCGCATGAACGACACCGTGGCATCGGCCCGGGTTGAAGGCACGATCACGCTCGATGGCGAGGATATCTACGCCCCGTCGATGGACGTGGTGCAGCTGCGCGCCCGGGTCGGCATGGTCTTCCAGAAGCCCAACCCCTTCCCCAAGTCGATCTACGAAAACATCGCCTACGGCCCCCGCATCCACGGGCTCGCCCATGCAAAGGCCGACCTCGACGTCATCGTCGAAAAGTCGCTGCGCCGGGCTGGCCTATGGGACGAAGTGAAAGACCGCCTGCACGACAGCGGCACAGCACTTTCCGGCGGTCAGCAACAGCGCCTCTGCATCGGCCGCGCCATCGCGGTGGAACCTGAAGTCATCCTGATGGACGAGCCCTGCTCGGCGCTCGATCCGATCGCGACGGCCAAGATCGAGGAGCTGATCCACGAACTGCGCGGCCGCTACGCGATCGTCATCGTCACCCATAACATGCAGCAGGCGGCCCGCGTGTCGCAGCGCACCGCCTTCTTCCACCTGGGCGAACTGGTCGAATATGGCGTGACGTCGGACATCTTCACCAATCCCCGCCAGGAGCGGACCAAGGACTATATCACCGGGCGCTACGGCTGAACCCGGGGGAGAGACAGACAATGGCAGAACATACGATCAAGGCGTTCGATGAGGAAATGGACAAGCTCCGCGGCCTCATCGCCGAAATGGGCGGCCGCGCCGAATCCGCGCTCGAAAATGCGATGCTGGCGCTTCAGCGTCATGACAAGACGCTCGCCGCGCAGATCGTCGCCGACGACAAGCGCATCGACGCTATCGAGGCGGAAGTCGAAAAGCTGGCGATCGAGATCATCGCCCTTCGCGCGCCCATGGCCAACGATCTGCGCGACGTCATCGCCGCGCTCAAGATCGTCGGCGTCGTGGAACGCATCGGCGACTATGCGAAGAACATCGCCAAGCGGGTTCCCATGATCAACGCGAACCAGCGGACGCAGGAGCCCATCGCGCTTCTCCCTTCCATGGGCCAGGTCGCGGGCGAGATGGTGCAGGATGCCCTCAACGCCTTTGCTGCGCGTGATGCGGATCTGGCCCTTGCCGTCATTGAGCGCGATACGGTGGTGGACGATTTCTACAACAGCGTCTTCCGGACGCTCGTCACCTTCATGGTCGAAAATCCCAAGACGATCAGCGAGTGCGCGCATCTGCTGTTCGTCGCGAAAAATATCGAGCGGATCGGCGACCACGCCACCAATGTTGCCGAGATGGTCTATTACGCCGCGACCGGCCAGACCCTGCCGGAGCGCGAGCGCGGCGGCAACCAGCCCCTGGAGGACT
>CAMPHR010000019.1 GCA_946886075.1 uncultured Novosphingobium sp.
CCACCCCCTCCCGGACACGAAGGCGGCGATCGGCCACGCGGCGAGGGCGGCTTTGGCGGTGGCGGCGGCGGAAGGCCGGGCGGCGGCTTTGGCGGCGGGCGTGGCGGCGGGGGCGGACGCCTGAGCTTCAGCCTCTATCACACATGGCATTTTACCGAGAGCATCCTGATCGCCCCCGGTGTGCGCGAACTCGATCTGCTGAACGGCGACGCGACAGGATCATCGGGCGGCCAGCCACGGCATGAGGTGGAGGCCCGCGTCGGCTACACCAACAATGGGCTCGGCGCGCGGCTCAGCGTCGATTGGGAAAGCGGCACGCATGTCGATGGTGCGCTCGGCGGAACTTCGCGGCTGAATTTCGGCAGTCTGGCGACGGCGAACCTCAGGCTGTTCGCCAATCTGGGCCAGATGCCCTCGCTCGTGAAGAACCATCCCTTTTTGCGGGGATCGCGGGTGTCGATCGGGATCGACAATATCTTCAACACGCGCCGCGACGTGACGGATGCCACGGGGGGAACGCCGCTCCGCTACCAGCAGGGCTATCTTGATCCGCTCGGCCGGACTATCAGCATTTCCTTCCGCAAACTCTTCTTCTGACACTCGCCTAAATGTCTCCATTTTCCATCCGTTATGATCCTGTGAAAACAAGGGTCGGAGGAATGCATGGCAAAGCCGATACGGATCGTGGTGGTCGATGACTCGCTGACCATCCGCGCAATGATCGAGACGCTGCTGGAGCGCGATTGCCGCTTCGATGTCGTTGGCATCGCCCGCAATGGCGAAGAAGCGATCGACCTCATTCGCGTGGAAAAGCCCGATGTGGTGACCCTGGACGTCGCCATGCCGGGGCGCGACGGTTTGAGCATCCTTGATGAGATCATGGACATCGATCCTTGCCCAGTCATCATGCTGTCCAGCCTGATGCGCGACGGCGCGCCGATCATGGCCGAAGCGCTGGACCGGGGTGCTGCGGCCTGCTTCAACAAGGCGATGATCGCCCGCGAAGCCGGACGGTTCATCGCGCTGATCCGCGACGTCGCGCGCGGCCTGGTTCAAGCTGAACGGCAAGCGATCGCCGCCTGATCGGCGAACAGCTAAGCGAAAAAGGGGGAGTTGCCGGACGGCAGCTCCCCTTTTTTGTGGGCCAGGTTCTTCTGTCCCGACCAGGCGACCGTGATCAGGATGCCAGCGAGCGCGGCAAGGCGCAGGTCGTAGCGATGTCGATCGCGCTGGCGAATTCCACGCCCATCCGGTCGTCCCGCGACCAACGCACGACGGCATCGGCGCTTTGGCTGTCGCTGAACTCGACGACCAGTTCCATGCCCGACGGCACGTTCCACAATCCTTCGATCATGGCACCCGTCGCCGAAATATTGCGGATACGCCCGGTATAGGTATGGCCGTCGGCATGCACCATGATCGTCCGCAGCATCGTCTTGCGTTCCGGACGGCTGGACTGGAAACCCTCCACCAGCGCCATCGCGCCATGCGCCTGATGCCGGATCAGAACGTCGCTGGCGCAGAGCGGGCGGCCGTAGACATAGCCCTGTATGTGGCTGCAGCCGAGATCCCGAATCAGCGCGAGTTCGTCCTGCGTCTCCGCGCCCTCGGCTGTCGTATCCATGCCCAGCGCCTCGGCCAGGCTGACGATCGCCTTGATGATGGCGCTATTCCGGCTGCCGGTCATCACGGCCCCGCGAACGAAGCTCTGGTCGATCTTGATCTTGTCGAACGGCGCTTTCTTCAAATAGCCGAGCGAAGAGTAACCCGTCCCGAAATCATCCAGCGCCAGCCTGACACCAATGCCTTTCAGCCGCGAAAACATCGCATCCGTGCCTTCATCGTCGTTCAGGAAGACGCTTTCGGTGATCTCCAGCTCCAGCCGCTGCGGCGCAAGTTGCGAGGCTGCAAGCGCGCTCATGACGGTTGCGGGCAAGCCGGGATTGGCAAACTGGATCGGCGAAACATTAACTGCGACGCGAATGTCTTCGTCCCACTGGGCTGCATCATGGCAGGCGGTGCGCAGCACCCAATCGCCGAGCGAGCCGATGAGCCCGGTATCTTCCGCGATGGGCACGAAAATGGCGGGAGAAATATCCCCGCGCACGGGGTGGGTCCAGCGCAGTAGCGCCTCATAGCCGGTCACCCGCTCCGTCTTGGATGAAACCACGGGTTGATAGACAAGGTGCAGCCCATCCGATGCGAGCGCGTGGCGAAGGTCCTCCTCCAGCTGCCGCCGCCCTTCCGCATCGGCATGCATTTCCGACGAATAGAAGCGATGGACGCCGCGCCCGTCGCCTTTGGCGGCATAGAGCGCAAGGTCGGCATTGCGGATCAGCGCATCGGCCGTTTCGCCATCCTGCGGGCAGCAGGAAATGCCCACGGAAACGCCGATAACGACAACCTTGCCCTCGATCATATAGGGTTGCGACAGGGTGCCGATGATCGTCTTGGCAAGCTGGGAAAGGAGCGTGCGATCCTGCCCGCCCGGCAGCAGCACCTTGAATTCGTCGCCGCCCTGCCGACCCACGAGCCCACGATTGCCGACCACGCGTTGAAGCCGCTGGCTGACCTGCCGTAACAGGGCGTCGCCCGCCGGATGGCCGAGCGTGTCGTTGACCGACTTGAACCGGTCGAGGTCGAGCATCAACAGTGCGCAATCGCCCGGCTGTCCTCGTGCGCCCGCCACGGCGTCTTCCAGCGACTGCAGCATCTGCACCCGATTGGCGAGGCCGGTGAGCGAATCAAACTGGGCGAGCCGCTTCACCTCCGCCTGGCTGCGGCGCATTTCGGTGAGATCAGTGCCGCTGCCGCGAAAGCCGTGAAACTGCCCATATTCATTGAAAACCGGCTGGCCGGAAATCGACCACCAGCGTTCATCCTGCGTCGCGGCCGCCCGCACATGCACGTCCGAAAAGCCGGTCCGCGCGGACAGATGGAAGCCCAGCGTGCGCTCGCCCCCGCCATTTGCATGATCACCGGCCGACACGATGTCGGTGATCAATTGGCCGACCAGTTCATCCTCCGGAATGTTGAGCGTGCGCGCCAAGGGTTCCGACAGATAGGTGAGACAGCCCTGACGATCGGTTTCCCAGAACCAACCCTGTCCCGACTGCTCATATTCCTGCAAAAGCCGATCGGAACGCTGCGCGCGCAGATCCTGCTGATGCCGCGTCACGGCTCGTTCCAGATCGACCGTCGCCTGGCGCACGGCCGCGATAAGCATGACGGCGATGCAGCTGAGCAGAAGGCCGATCTGGCCAAAGCCCATTCCCTGCGCTGCTGCCACCAGCAAGGTTCCCGAGAAGTAGCTGACGCCCAGAAGCCTGCGGTCGCCAAAGATCGACACCACGATGAGCGCGATCGCAACTTCCGCCGCGAGGGAAAAGGGCAGCTGCCCGGCAGGATGCGCCGACCCGAGCAGCATGCTGAAGGTCACGCTCGACAACAGCACCACCGACAGCATCAACCACTTTTGAACATGGGGTCTTTGTGCCTGGAACCGCCCCACGCGTGGGCCCGCAATCAGGCCGCCGTCGATCAGCAGCATGGCCAGCAATGTCAGGATGGCATAAGCGCTGTCGAGCGGAACGTGCAGCAGCGCCATGGCGCTGAGCTTGCCGATCAGGATCAGCGGCCAAAGCCTCGCGATGTGGCAGAAGGCTCCCGATATCCAGAAGGCGGATGCTTCGGTCCCTCCCTCGGCAAGGCCCAACGCCACCGCAAGGTCAGCGGGCCTGGACAGGGAATCGTTCAGCCTGATGCGCGAGGGAGCCATGCACCGTGCGTAACGCACAGATGTTGAAAGAAACTTACTCGATTATGCCAAAAGGCATAACCACGCAGAAGGTCTGGAGAAAAGCGGGGAGGTGGCTGCGACGCACCGGCCCCGCATCGGCAGGGAAGGGAAAGATGCCGACCATGTTCAGCATCTTTTTCTTGGCCCCACCCGAACGCCTGAACGGCGCGCGCTTAGACGCGCATCGGCATCAGAACATAGAGCGCGGGGCTCCGGTCATTTTCCCGGATCAACGTTGGGGCTGCAGCATCCGCAAGGTGCAGTTCGACCGTCTCGCTGTCGATCTGCCCCAGAATGTCGAGCAGGTAACGCGCATTGAAGCCGATGTCGAAACCCTCGCCCTGAAACGCACCCGGCACTTCTTCTGCCGCCGTGCCATTTTCGGGGCTCGTCACTGACAGGGTGATCTTGTCGCGGTCGAGCGTCATCTTGACCGCGCGGGTCTTTTCCGTCGCGATTGTGGCGACGCGGTCCACGCCTTCCTCGAAGCTGCGCGGATCGATCTTGAGCAGCTTGTCATTCGCGGTCGGGATGACGCGGCTATAATCCGGGAAGGTGCCGTCGATCAGCTTGCTGGTCAGGATCGCGCTGCCCAGGCCAAAGCGGATCTTGCTGGCGGACAGGGTGATCTGCACCGATCCTTCGACCTCATCCAGCAGTTTGCGCAGTTCGCCGATGCACTTGCGGGGAATGATGATGCCCGGCATGCCGTCTGCGCCGTCAGGACGCGGCACGGTCACACGCGCGAGGCGGTGGCCATCGGTCGCGGCGGCCTTCAGGACCGGCTGGCCCTCGTCCGACACATGGAAATAGATGCCATTGAGATAATAGCGCGTCTCTTCGGTCGAAATGGCGAAGCGGGTCTTGTCGATGATCTGCTTCAGCGTCTCTGCGGGCAATTCAAAGCTGGTCGGCAGGTCGCCTTCCGCAATCACCGGGAAATCGTCGCGCGGCAGGGTCGACAGGTTGAAGCGGGCACGGCCCGCCTGGATCAGCATCTTGCCCTCCGCCGCATGCAGCGAGACCTGGCTGCCTTCGGGCAGTTTCCGGGCGATGTCGAACAGGGTGTGGGCGCTGATCGTCGTGGCGCCGGGCTGTTCTACCTGAGCCGACACGCTCTCCACGATCTGGAGATCAAGGTCGGTCGCCATCAGCTTGATCGCGCCATCGGCGGACGCTTCGATCAGCACGTTGGACAGGATCGGAATCGTGTTGCGCCGTTCAACCACCGACTGGACGTGGCTGAGGCTCTTGAGGAGCGTGGCGCGTTCGATTGTGGCCTTCATGTCCCTGTTTGTCCGTTTCTTTTCTGCGCAAAGCCCGAATGCGGTCGAATCCGGGCGACAATGATGGATGATCCTTCATAACCACTGTTGCGGCGGCGGCAAGCGCCTGCTGATCGTTTCGTGATGGCAAGGGTTGCAAAAGAGGACATGATCGGCTTTGCCACCTCCATGAAGCGCGCCTCGCTCCTGCTCCTGTTGATCGCGACGCCCGCATCCGCACGGGATTCGCTGGGCATGTTCGAAGCCTGGGGCGCCTTCCGCGATCCGGCCGCGCCGCGTTGCTATGCCATCGCCAAGCCAGTGAGCCGCGCTGGCAATGGGTTCGCAGCAGTCGGCAATTGGCCCCGCCAACGCGTGCGCGGACAGGTGCATTTCCGATTGAGCCGTGTGCGCGCGGATAACGCTCCCGTGATCCTGAATGTCGGAGAACGACGCTTCCCCCTTGTCGCCGGACAGGCAGACGCCTGGGCGCCCGACCCGCGCGCCGATGCAGCGATCATCGCGGCAATGCGCTCAGCAGCCAGCATGAGCGTGCAAACGCAGGGCGCAAATGGGCGAGCCTTCGCCGACACCTACACATTGCGCGGCGCAGCCACCGCGATCGACGCCGCGGCATTGGGGTGCGCCCGGCTGCGCTGACACGCGCTCCCTTTATAAATCCGCAAAAATCCGCTATGGGCGCGGCCATGCATTCATCCGCCAGCCCCTTGATGCCGATTCCCGGCGCTATTGATCCTGTGCCCGTGCCACGCGCCGTTACGCCGCGCGAAGATGGACGTACTGACCTCATGGGCCTGGCGCGCCCGCAGATCAAAGGCGCGCTGGAGGAAGCTGGCCTCGATACTAAACAAGCCAAGCTGCGCTCCAAGCAACTGTTCCACTGGCTCTACCATCGCGGCGAGACCGATTTCGACGCCATGACGGACCTTGCCAAGCCGATGCGCGGCTGGATGGCGGAGCGCTTCGTCGTCGGCCGCCCGCAGGTGGTAGAGGCTCAGGTATCGAGCGACGGCACCCGCAAATGGCTGCTCCGGTCCGATGACGGGCAGGATTATGAAATGGTCTTCATCCCCGACGCCGACCGGGGAACACTCTGCGTATCGAGCCAGGTCGGATGCACGCTCAACTGCCGCTTCTGCCACACGGGCACGATGCGGCTGGTGCGCAACCTGACGCCCGGCGAGATCGTCGGTCAGGTCATGCTCGCTCGCGATGCGCTTGGCGAATGGCCCAAGGGCAGCATGGCTTCGGCCAATGACGACGAGACCGACGACGCGCCGCAATATACGACCGATGGCCGCATGCTCACCAACATCGTCATGATGGGCATGGGCGAGCCGCTCTATAATTTCGACCATGTTCGCGACGCGCTCAAGGTCGTGATGGACGGCGACGGCCTCGCTCTGTCCAAGCGCCGCATCACCCTCTCCACCTCGGGCGTGGTGCCGATGATGGCGCGGGCTGGCGAAGAGATCGGCGTCAACCTCGCCGTCTCGCTCCACGCCGTCACCAAGGATGTGCGCGACGAGCTGGTGCCGCTCAACAAGAAGTTTGGCATCGAACAGCTGCTGCAGGCCTGCGCCGACTACCCGAGCGCCAACAACGCCCGCCGCATCACCTTCGAATATGTGATGATCAAGGACAAGAATGACAGCGACGAGGATGCGCGCGAACTCGTCCGCCTGCTGCGTCACTATAAGCTGCCTGCCAAGGTCAACCTGATCCCCTTCAATCCCTGGCCGGGCACCGACTATGAATGTTCGACGCCAGAGCGGATCAGGCGCTTTTCGGACATCGTGTTCGAAGGCGGTATCTCCGCCCCGGTGCGCACGCCGCGCGGGCGTGACATCATGGCCGCCTGTGGTCAGCTGAAGTCCGCCAGCGAGAAGAAGAGCCGCGCGGAACTTGATCGGCTGGCGGCGGAAAAGCAGGCGGCGCTCGGGTAAGCCACCGCTTCAGCGCGGTGCGCCCGGCTCGCTGATCGTCTCTTCCGCATCCCGCTCATTCTCCTCGGGCTTCAGCGGCGCCATGACCCAGAAAGTCAGCAGCGTGAAGCCGGTGAGAACCACCGCCACATCATAGGTGCCAAGCCCGGCGGCAACCCCGATCGCACCCGTGATCCATAGGCTTGCGGCGGTCGCCGTTCCCTTGACCGCATGCCGCTGCTGCAGGATCGCGCCGCCGCCCAGAAAGCCGATGCCCGCGATCACGCCTTCCAGCACGCGAGCAAGCGCCGCCGGGTCGTCCGCCATCATGCCTTCCACCGTCTGGACAAAGCCACAGCTTGCCACGGCCACCAGCGGAAAGGTCCGCAGGCCAGCACTGCGCTCTGCCCGTTCCCTGTTCCAGCCTATGGGCAATGCCAGGCAATAGGCAATCACGATCGGAACCAGATGCGGCATCACCGAGAATGTGTCGCTCATCCTGCCCAAACGCATGAACATGAATTCGGATGCGCAACGAACGCGCTTAGTCGCCGCCGGGCTCCTCCAGCAGGCGAGGAATCAGCGGCAACAATTCGCGCGCGAGAAAGCCGATGGGCCCGATCGTGCGGGCAAGCTCGCGCCCTGCCTGCCCGTGAAGCCAGCTCCCCCAGGCAGCAGCGCGCAGCGGTTCCGTCCCTCGCGCGGCCAGCCCACCGACGATCCCGGCAAGCACGTCACCCGACCCGCCAGTCGCCAGCCCGACACACCCACCCTCATGCAGCAGGCAGCCGCCATCCGGAGCAGCCACCACACTGCGGTCTCCTTTCAGGATCACCACTGCCTGGAAATCCTGCGCGACCTGCGACGCGATGGCCACGGGATCAGCGGCAACCTCTTGCGCGCTTTTCCCGGTCAGGATCGCCATCTCGCCATGATGCGGCGTCAGGATGATATGCCCCTCATGCGCTGCGATAGTGGACCGCAATTCGCGCGCCGACGTCATCGCCGCTGCATCCAGGACGATCGTCACCGGTGGCTCCGTCGCGTCCAATATATCCGCGACCAGTTGATCCGTCCCAGCACTCACATTCATGCCGGGCCCAAGCACCAGCGCATCACAGCGGGCAAGCTGGGGCTTCAGCACGTCGGCTGCGCCCACCGCGATCTCGCCATCCTCCTGCGCGGGAAGGGCGATCATCGCCGCCTCGGGAACCAGTACGCCGAGTGACATGGCGGCCGATCGCACCGTCGCCATCTGCAGCTTGCCAGCCCCCGCCCGGAGCGCAGCCTCGCCCGTCAGCCGTAAGGCGCCAGGCACGAACTCCGCCCCACCAACCACCAGCACGCGCCCGCGCGCATTCTTGTCGGAATCGCTGTCGACCACTGGCAAGGGATGCCCGCGCAGCCAGGCGGTATCGAGGGTCTCCGGCGTCATCCGCGCGCTCCCGCGATGGCGTCGGGTTCGCGGGTGACGGGCGTCGCTTCTTCCTCCATCGGCGCGGTGACATTGTAACGGCGCAGCACCAGCCCGCCATTGCGGCCATGCGCGGGATCATAGACATAGTCGGTGATGGCGCAGTTCGCGACATCCCCCGCCCGGTCGATCGCCAATATCTCCGCCTCATCAAGCCCCTCGATGATATAACGCATGCACAGCACCACCACTTGGTGCGTGAAGATCATCACCCGCCGCCCGGCATAGTGCAGCGATATGGTGTCCATCACCGAGCGGAGGCGCAGGATGACGTCGCACCAACTCTCTCCACCCGGCGGCCGATGGTAGAATTTGCCTAGCATCCGCCGAAACTCAAATTGCTCGGCCTCCAAGTTGCGGATGCCGGACGTCGTCAGCCCGTCCAATATCCCGAATTCCTTTTCCCGCAGCCGCTCGTCGAAGCAGATCGGCTCATCCGCCCACGCTCCGCCAGCCTCACGAAAGACCTGCGCCGTCTGGAATGCCCGCAGATAGGGAGAGGACAGCAGGACCTCCGGCCGATGATCCTCCTCCTCGCTGGCGAACCAGTGGCCCAGCGCCTGCGCCTGTTCGCGGCCCAGTTCGCTCAAGGGGACATCGGCGTCCCGAACGGACAAGGCTATGCGATCCGACTGCGCCTCGGTCGCTTCATCCCGTGCGATATTACCGGCGCTCTGGCCATGACGTACAATGATGAGCTGGCTTGGCCAATGAAGTGACGCCACGGATGTCCCTGCCTTTCATGCCGCATTGCTTATGGCATGAAGAACGGTCCCGCCGGGGCTTTGATCCCGGCGTATGCGTCACGACACTTAGCTGCCGGGCAGCTTCCTCTGCCCGACATTGCTCCATTCCACGTTCCGCGTGGCATACATCACGGCTGCCAGTGCGATCAGCAGCAGCACCGAACCGATGAGCAGCGACCATGCCTCCAGATTGAGCAGCACGAAGAGCAAGGCGTAGAGCCCCACCAGCAGCGCCCCGATGAAGCGCCCGCGCCGCCAGCTTCCGAGCACGGCGGCGCTATAGGCCGACAACAGGCCGATGATCGCGGCCGCTCCCAATATATAGGCAGCGGTAAAGCCGATCACCTCCGCAAAGGCGAGCAGCAGGGCGAAGAAGAGCACCAGCGCCGCACCGGTCAGCAGATATTCCGCCGCAGCCACGCGCGCGCCACCGACAATGTCGAACAGCAGGAAGGCGAGGAAGGTGAAGCCGATGAAAAGAAATCCATATTTCACCGACCGGTCCACCTTGGAATAAAGATCGACCGGCTCGATCAGGCCCACGGTCACCGCGCGACTATTGCCATTCACCACTTCGGCGGGCCTGCCGACAGCCGTGCTGTCGCCAGTCGACGCCAAGGCATAGGGCGCGCCATTGTCCAGCAGCGGCGGCCCCAGCTCCTGCATCGCCACAGGCGGCTCGCCTAACGCCAGCTTGTCGATCTGATAGCGCGCCGAAAAGCCGCCGTCCGAAATCTCCCGCTTCTCGGGCAGGAAAGCGCCGCCAAAGCTTGGGCTCGGCCATGTCGACGACACCTGCCAGAATGTCTTGCCACCCCTTGGCACCAGGCTCAGCGACCGACTGCCGCGCAGCCCGAAATCATAGGTGACGGTCAGCCTGCCTTCGCCTGACCAGGGGAGAAAAGCGAAGAAGCCCTGCCCGCCCGTAGCGCCGGGACCCTTGCCCGGCTGCACCGCCAAGGCCTTGCCACCGGCCGACAGCGAACCGCCGCTGGTCAGCCCCCGCGCGTCCGAAGCGCCCATGCGCAGTTCGGCGCGATCCCACAAAAGCCGATCGGCGGTGATCCCGAAGCGGGGCAGGTCCTCCGGCAAGGCAAATTGCGCCGTGCCCTTGATGCGGGCATCATATAGCACGCTGCGGTAGATCGACTTGCGCCGCTCTTCCGGACGAACGGTGGTCGTGACCGCATTCTCGACAGGCGAGATATAGAGCAGCTTTTCGGTCTCGACGGTGCGGGACACGCGCTGTCCATCCACCTGCTCTTCCTGCACCTGGGTGGTGCGGAACGGCACGACGATGACTGGCCCGGCAATGATCTGCGGCCCGCCCCAACCCGCATTGATCGCATCCTGCGCCGTCTGCGACTGGCTCTGCCGGTCCCATACGAGCGCGTAAATCAGCATCAGCGGCACGATGAGGGACAGCGCGACCAGCGCCGCGAACAGCAACTTCATGCCCGGCGACCGCGCAGGCCGCATGTCTTCCGTCGAGCCTGTGATCAACCGCCCCTCCTGTCCAATGCCGTCGTCGTCCCTGTCTATGCCACATGGCGGCAACGTCAATCATCAGGTGCCGCGCCCCCGCTAATCTGATACTGTCGCCGACGAGGATTGCCGAGAGTCGAATGTTTCGAGGAGGGCATGATGCAGACGTCGATCGACGAAGCGAAACTCCATAATTTCGTAGGAAAGATGCTGAACGACCTTGGCGGAGCGATCAGCGTGCCCACGGTGCGCGTCGGCTTCCGGCTCGGCTTGTTCGACGCGCTGGCAGAGGCTCCGGCGACCTCGGCGCAACTCGCGCAAAGAGCAGGCGGCCTGCATGAGCGCTATGTACGCGAATGGGCGCTGGCCCAGGCCGCCAACGGCTTTGTCGATTTCGACCCCGGAACCGGCAGCTTCAGCCTTTCGCCAGAGCAGGCAATGGTGTTCGTCAACCGCGACAGCCCCGTCTATCTGGCAGGCGCGTTCGAAATGGTCGCGGCCATGATAGAGGCCGAGCCCAAGGTCGAGGAATGTTTCCGCAATGGCAAGGGCGTCAGATGGGGAGACCATGCGGGCTGCCTGTTCTGCGCAACCGGAGCCTTCTTCCGGCCCGGCTACGTCAACAACATCGTCCAAAGCTGGATACCCGCGATGGACGGCATGGAGGCGAAGTTGCGTTCAGGCGCGAAGGTCGCTGACGTCGGCTGCGGCGTTGGTTTCTCGACCTTGCTGATGGCGCAGGCTTATACGGAAAGTCGTTTCACCGGCTATGACTTCCACGAACCCTCGATCGAAGATGCAAGGCGTCATGCGCAAGACCACGGCCTTAGCGATCGCGTCCGGTTCGAAGTCGCCGCTGCCAAGGACATTGCGGAGCAGGATTTCGACTTCATCACCATGTATGACTGCCTCCACGACATGGGCGACCCCAAAGGCTGCGCCGCGCACATGCGCCGCATCCTTGCGCCGGGCGGCAGCTGGATGATCGTCGAGCCGATCGCAGGCGACAGGCCGGAAGACAATCTGAACCCCGTGGGGCGGCTCTATTATAACGCATCGACCATGATCTGCGTGCCTACTTCGCTCGACCAAGAGGTGGGCGAGGGCCTCGGCGCACAAGCCGGTCAAGCGCGTCTGACGGCGGTCATTTCGGAAGGCGGCTTCCAGTCGATCGAAAGGGTCGCCGAAGGGCCCTTCAACATGGTGCTTCAAGCCCGTTAACCGCGGGCACGAAGTTGCTCAGCGGCTCGCCGCCCCGCCCTGGACACGCAGGATCTTTTCCATAGGCTTGCCCTTCGCGAGTTCATCGATCATTTTGTCGAGATAGCGGATCTCCTGCATGAGGGGCTCCTCGACTTCCTCGACACGCACCCCGCAGACCACGCCCGCTATCAGCCGCCGTGCAGGATTCAGCTTGGGAGCTTCAGCGAAAAAGCGCTCGAAACTGGCACCCGCCGCCAACTGCGCCTCAAGCGTCTCCTGACTATGCCCGGTCAACCAGCGAAGAATCTGATCGACTTCGCTTCTGGTACGGCCCTTCTTCTCGGCCTTGCTGACGTAAAGAGGATAAACGCTCGCGACGCTCATCGAAAAGACGCGATGCTTTGCCATGATCCCTCCCGCTCGTTCCTGCAGCACCTTAGCAGCTTTCGCGCGAAAGAATGATGGGGGAACTCGCGCCCGAAGGGTGGGGGAACTGACGTCAGCAGAGATGAAAATACCCAGCAAAGGCTGGGTGGTGACCCCTACGGGAGGGGTAAATCGTAATATAACATGCGCAATTTCAATATGTTAGCTGCGTGTAATTATGATGCTTTGTGCCACTTTCGTGTCACGCCACATCGTCCTTCTGGCATGCTGTCGTCCGACCGCCAAGGACTATTATTTCTGTCAGAACTAACCGGGCCCAATAACGTCTGCAATGGCGCTGGGGCGTGCGCCGGAAAGGCGGCTTCCAGTTCATCCACCGCGAGGAGAGATTGCTGTCGAGCTTCTTCGGCGGCCGACTGTAGGCGTCCTCGCCTGATGCGCTCGTCTATGGCGGCCTAACTCAACTGCTTCCTACCGAAGCAGGGGTGGGCAGTTCACTGTGCCGCTTGGTGATGCCGGAAATCGTCCTCGATCACGTTGATCAATTCGTCGATATCACCCTCTTCATAGACCGCGGGTGAGCTTGGAGCTGCTCTCAAGATTTCCAGCGCCGTTTCATACGCGGGCATAAGGCCCGGATCCGATGGCTTGCCAGCGATGAAATAGGCCTTGAACTGGTCACTTGCGCCGATGTTCACGGAAGAAAGGTGGCCCATCCACTTACGGGCCTTGTTTTTTATGGTCTCCGCCTCCGCAAGATCGAATGAGAGCGGCTCATATGCGTGAATTTGTCCATTTTTCCACGAATGCGTGAATTCAATGGCATCCACCGTGCCACGGATAACCTTCGGCTCGAATTCGATCGCAATGCGCCGTTCGACAAGGGCTTGGTGAACCGGCCGCCATACGTCGTCATCGGTGCGGCGAGTATGGCTATGGCGGTCATAGCGCGACAGCATGCGATCCGCGATCCGATGGAATTCTTTATTTGCGTCCTTTGCGATCCCGGTGCCGATCTCAGACCATTGCAGCGAACTGCCATCATGAGGCAACATGCGCACAGCGATAGCGCGCGCGTCACGGCTCGAAAAAAGGCGTTCTGCCTCCACTTCTTTAGTGATCGGCTTCGACGCCCGCCGAAGCGAATCGATTGCAGCTGCGAAGGCTGGACGATCAATGTCAGGGAAGAGATGGCGTAGCCGTTGAATTCGGTCCTTGAACTCAGTCAGGAGAATTGGAGCGTCTCCTTGGTGGCTGGGCGCGTAGAAGACGAGTCCGACATTCACGAACTCACCTGTCACTATGTCATGGACATAGCGCAAAACGCTGTAGCTATAAGGCCGGCGGCTCATTTCAAGATCCGATCCAACTCAATCATGCACCCGTCGATGTTATCACGAACTAGACGGATTCTTCCTAAAATATCGGTTATAAACGCGTCATCCCGCCAACCGTTCGGGACGGCTGCGCCATAACCATCAATTTCCTCGTCAAGCAACCCCGCCCATTTTGCCCGGATAGCGCCTTGATTGATTTGCTGGCCCAGCAACTCACGGCGGAAGATGTGTTTACCAGGCTCCGTAAATGACCCCATTCCACCGAGCGCCCAAGGCTTCGGGCCCAATAGGCCACGGGGGAACGCCAGTTCGTGATCGAAGATGCGGAGCTTGTCGCCGCTGACAAGGCAGTTGGGGTTCCCGTCCCTGCGGTCGACGTTCTCGATAAAGCCGTCAAAGGCGAGTATCTCGGCAGCCGTCTGCACCATAGGGGGCGTCAACCGGTTAGTCACGGCCCATGCCGGCCACTGGGGCCCGACCAATTTCGAGCCAAACACCAGATTGTCGAAATCCGACACGCGTGCTCGGATTGCAGGTGGGAGGCAGTCACGCCAGTCGGAAGGGATGGACACCAAGAATGGCTCTGGAATCGGCAAGTCCAGTGCTGCCGCGAGGCATGCAGCGATTACTTCTACCGCAAGAGAGTTGGTGCCCATATCGCACGCAGAAGCAAATTTGAGGACGACATCAATCACGTCGCCATCGTCTGCTTCTGCGGCCACTACGATGGGTTGCGTCCGTCCGCTACCGACTTCTCGGATATATTGGACGACCTCTAAAGTTCTTAACAAGCCTGCTATCTCCACCCTGCCAAGGCAATGGAGGGAAAGACTTATCTGCTGTCAAGAATGAAGAAGGGCAGGTTTGTGAACAAAATAGGATCGAATGGTGATCCCGACTGCCTTTTACCGCGATCGTTGCTGAGCCTGGATGACGGCCAGACGCCGCAGACGCTCGGCAACCTCATTGCGTGCCTCATCCGTTCCGTCAAGAATCCGCTGCTGATGTTGGGGAAGGGACTTGCGCGTCCGTTCGACCAGATCGTCGAGGGCGTCCACATCGTCATTGAGCTTCATAATGCGGCTATTGGCGTCGGCCTGATCGCGGAACGTGCTGTCAATAAGCTTGAGCATCGCTGCGGCCCATTCGGGCGGGCGATTGGCGATGGTCCGAATGACGGCATCGGGTGCGGGATGCAGGCGACCGTCAGGCTTTCGCGCCATATGGAAATAGCCATCGTCCCGGAAACTGCCGATCAGCATCCTGGTGGCGCTTCCTGTCACCACGGTCATCCAGTCAAGCTGCGCCTGTTCGCGTTGCGCGGCTGCTGCCGCACTCGCCTGGGTTGCCGATGCCTGTTGCTTAAGCGCAGCCTCCCGCGCCGCCAGCGCGTCGGCTCGCGCAGTGATCGCCTTCTCTCGCTCTCGTAACTCATGCCTGGCCATTGTCGTCGCGGCGTCCTGCGCAAGACGCTCTTGGCGCAATTTCTGTTCCGACGCCGCCTGCCGGTGTTCGCGCTCCGACGCGATCGCCTCCCGCTGTGCCAGTTCCGCTTCCTGCGCCGCCACGCGCCCTTCACGACGCAGAAGATCGGCAGTCAGGCGGCGGATGCGCTGAAGCGCGAGGGCAACCTGGCGACCGATACGAATAGCACCGGCAGTCCATGGCGCCTTGTAAACCGCATGTTCCTGCTGGGTCATCGCGCTTGTCTTCATTACGAACGCCTGTTCGTGCGGACGAAGGTTGAGGCCGCTACTGTCATCGGCACTGCGCGCAAGTAGCTCGATCTCCGCATTCTGCCGTTTCTGCCGGGCTTCGAGCGCAGCATGATCCCGCGCCACTAATTCGCGCTCGCGGGCGATGGCATCGCGTTCGGAGACCGCTGCCTGTCGTTCCTGCTCGGCCCGTTCGGCTGCATCTTGAGCGTCGCGGCGCGCCCGCTGAAATAGCACTTGATCGCTTTTGGCTCGTGCGAGTGCTTCGGCCAGCTTTTGGCGGTCCTCCTCCAACTGCTGACGCTGTCGGTCCGCAATCATGCGTGCTTGTGCCAGCCTCTCCCGTTCACGCTGGGCTTCGCGAGCCGAAGCCTCCGCCTCCTCATGTCGAGAAGCGGCCATCCGCAACTCCTGTGCCACATCCTGTGCCAGTCGTTCCGCTTCGGCCTGGACTGCGGCCGACGCCAGCCGATCCGTGGCTGCTTGCTGCCGATCGTGCAGGGCGGCCTGAGCAAGCGCCTCCGCTTCAGCCCTCAGACGCTTGACAGCCGCTCGTCCTTCCGCCGGTGTCATGGATCGCCGGGGTCTGGCTGATCCGTCCGCATTATGACCGCGTGAAAGATCGAGCGCGGAGATGGTCAACTCATCGCCAATCTCGATTTCGATATCGTCACGCTGCACCTCACCCCGCTCCAAGCCCAGATGCTTCACGGCGGCATGATAGGCGTCTTGCTCTTCCGAAAGCCGCTGGTTCTTGCCCCCCAGAATGTCGTGGTAAGACAATGTCCATTTCATCGGCGCTTCTGCCTTGCGCCGCTCATAGTCGGCGAGTTTGACCGGATCGGTCGGCTTCTTACCTCTGGGTAGCGCCCGTTTCTCGACCACTGGTATGGCGACGAAGTGGATATGCCATACCTCCTCATCAAGATGCAGCTTGGCGGTGAGCAGCCCCTTGCCGAACTTGTGGGCGGCCCATTCGACATTCGTCCTGAGCCATTCCTGCTTTTCCGCCTCGCTGGCCTTGTCGAACCATCCCTTGCTGGCGGTGGTGACCGTCTCAACTGCGATGACCTTGTCGTTGGTCGATTGCATATCGATCCCAAGCTCCCGGAGACGATCGCGGGCGGACGCGACGAAATCGTCGCTGCCTTCCTCCAGCAGTTCCAAGGGAGGCGGCGCATCGTCGCGGATATTCTCGCCAGCAATGGTGCGGATATTATGCTGGCAGACGCGATCGAGCGCAGCGAATGATTTGACTTTGGCATAGCGCATGATGGCGTAGAGTTTGCGTGGGGTGGTGGTGTCGGGCATGGTCAGTCTCAGCCAGGCGGGCGGTAAAGGCCCGTTTTGTTAAATGGGTGGACTCACTCCGGGTATTTACTGCGCAAATACCCCCGTGAGCCAAGGGGCGAGCCCCCTGGACCCCCATGCAGCCCTTCACCTCGTTCCGGTCTGCGCGCTTCTCCGCAGAGAAGCGCAAGGGGCAAGGAGCGGAAGGAAAAGGTGCGTGGCATGATTGCGACGCACCCTTCCACCAAGCATCACGACGGGAGAGCGGCGGGAAGCTCCGGACGATCGTCGCTGAACAGCTGCGGCTCCGTCGTGTCGGCCGCAGGCGTCTCAGCCTGCTGCTTCTCGCCGCTCACCCCGTCCATCTCGCTACAAGCGATGGCGCCTTCGTCGCTGTTCGCGCCCGGTGCTCCGACCGCACCCGCCGTTGACTCCATGGCAGGCAAGGGGTCGGCCTTGATCCGGTCGATCTGCGCAAAGGCGCGTTCAAGCGCCTCCACCTTGCCCATCAGTCGTGCCTCGCTCAGGCGAAGCTGTTCGACCTGATCGCGCAGGGCTTCAGCCTGGGCGACAACGGCTTCCCGTTCAGCCTCAATCTCTTCGTTGACGGCGAGCGCCTCGTCGAGCTCGGCACGGACGCGCTCCGCTTCGATAGCGGCCGCGGCGCCGACCCTGCGCCCTTCTTCGCGGACGCGATCGAACACCTCATGGATCAGCGCGGTTACGGCAGCGGTTATCGGTGCCATGCTGTCGGTCGTAATCTCCACCCCCACCGCAGGAGGGCGGAACTGGCTGCGCCACCGATTGAGATGGGTGATGATGGTGGTCAGGCTGCCCGTGCCGGTTTCTTCCCGGATGGCGCCTGCGGAGATGTCGTCGGGCTTGAAACCCTGACTGACCAGATTGTCGGCGATGACCGACACCACATCAAACTGAATGCCGCGTTTCCTGGACACTGTATAACTCCCGTATCCATACGCACATATTCATATGTACGTACAGTTGATGAACGGGGTTCGGACAATAGAGTGGGACCGAACCCACCTTTGCGAAGGCAAAGACGGTAGGTTATTGGATCGTTGATCATTTATGCCAACACGATTTTCGAGGAAGTCGCTCGCTGTTGTTATTATGCAACGATTTCCTCATTTTTCAGAGCGGCTAGGATGATTTCCTGATTTCGGCAAGCAACATTCGTCATGCCGCAAATTGTTTTGAAATCGCTCGGAGCCAGCCGACCACGTCGGGGCTCACGAAAAGGCGCTTCGACAGCGAAGCCTGTTGATCGGGAAGATTGGGAGGAAAAGCCTCGCAGTTGCTCGGTCGGTTCAAACAGGAGTTATCGACCATGACGCACATCAACCGCACCGCCTCGTCAGAGGCGGCCCCTTCGTCATACGCGAGCGATCCGAATATACGGATACTGCACCGCGTCGCCACGCTTGAGGATTTTCCGCTGATGGAGCAGGCGCATCCGTCCGTGCGACGTGTCATCATCGTGGACACCGAAACCACCGGCACCGATCCGCTGGTGGACGAAATCATAGATATCGCCTTCGTGACCATCGATGTCGATGCGCGCGGCGAAATCATCGATATCGTCAGCAGGGGGCAGGGGCTGCGCGATCCCGGCGTGCCAATCCCGGCGCAGATCAGTCGGTTGACCGGCCTGACGGACGCGGATGTAGAGGGCAAGGTCATCGACCTGGATCGGCTTGAGCAGGCCTTGGTCCGTGCGGATGTGCGGATCGCCCACAACGCCAGCTTCGACATCGCCTTTCTGGAGAACCTCATGCCGGGCCTGGCAGGCGCGGCATGGGCCTGCTCGGCAAGCGACTTCGACTGGCTGGCTGAAGGCTTTGACGGGCGGAAGCTGGGCCATCTGCTGATGCAGATCGGCTGGTTCAACGGAGCCCACCGCGCAATGGCCGATGTGATCAGCTTGCTCCACCTGCTCGCCCACCGTCTCGATGACGGAAATACGGTCATCGGCAAGTTGCTGGACCGCGCAGAGCGGCCGTCGATCCGCTTCGAAGCGAACGGCGCGCCGTTCAGCCGGCGCAGCCTTCTCAAAGGGCGCGGCTACCATTGGGATCCGCGTCAGCGGGTCTGGTGGATCGAGATAGCGCAGGACGAATGCGCCGAGGAGGAGCGGTGGTTCCGCACCGAAATAGCGCCGCATGGTCCTGCGCCCCGGATGCTGCCGATCACATGGAACCAGCGGCATCGCTGAAGGGAAGACGGCGCGCCTGCGGGCGCGCTCACAGAATTGGAAATCAGAAGAAATGAGCACCGTGAAAGAACGGAAAAATGCTCCGGCCAACAGGCCGTCACAAGAAGGAAGTAGACAAATGGAAATAACCTTGCGCCACCAAAACTTCATGCTCGCGGTCCGTCGCGAAATGGGCTGGCCGCTCTTCAAGCCCGCGAATGACTGCATCGGTTTTTCGTCCGGGCAGGTGATGGATTTTGCCGTCGGCAACGAGATCGCCCGCATCGCCCAACTCCTGCACAAGGATGTGATCTACACCGGCTGGGCCAGCGTCAAGGCGAGCGAACCGACCGGGTTCACCATCGCCTATCGCGAGTTGCTGACCACGGACATCGTGGACCGCCTGGTGCCCTATGCCGCCAACGACCAGGCGCCGCTCATCCTCGTCAGCACGCGCGCGGACGAGTTTTTCGCCATCGACCGGCGTGGTTCGCTGGTCCGGGTGCCGGGCAAGCCCAAAAACATCGGAACGGGCCGCAAGCTCGCCATGAAGCGGATCAAGGCGACCGCAGCAGAGATGGGCGAGCAACTGCTGGAGAACAACCGTTTCGTGCCGCCGGGCGCGGACTGGGTCGAACCGGAGGCGGACTCTGGGATCATCGTCCGGTTCGGCTGAACATCATGGCGGACTGCCACGGCAGTGCGCCTTCCAACATTTTCCCCTTCATACAGGCCGGGCACGCCCCGGCGGAGAGTAGCTATGCACATCGATATCAAATCCGAAGCCCGCACCCGTTCGTGGATCATCTTCGATCTCGAAAGCGCTGTGATCGATGAAAGCGGTCACCGGCGTTACCAGCAGATCGAACGCTGGACGCCCAGTGACAACGACGACGATGCGCCGGGTCGGCGCGGTTACAAACGCGCCGAAGATCCGCTCAAGACCCCCCGCTGGATATTTCAGTCCATCACCACGGCCTGCGCCATGGTTCTGATCGAGCACCCGGACGGCAATGTCGACGTGTCGCGCTTCGTCACCCTGTCGGCGCCGGATCACAGCGAGAAGGAGATTGTCGAGGGCATCCTGGAAGTGCTGGCCGACGCCCCGGCCGACGCCGATCTCGTCAGTTGGGCAGGGTCATTCCATGACTTGCCGATGCTGGTATGCGCGGCCATGCGCTATGGCCTGACCTTGCCGGGGGCATGGCGCTGGCTGGCGTTCGGCGGTGACGGGCGGCAGCGTCATGTCGATTTCGCCCGCGTGGCGACGGCGAACATGAAAATGAAACCGATCCACGAGTCCGAACTGCTCGCGGCATTCGACATTCCGGCGAAGCTGTCGGCTCCTGCCTTCGCAATCGCGCGGCTGATCGAGGCCGGGAAATGGGATCTGGTCCAGGAACAATGCGAAGGCGATGTGATCGCGACGGCATTGTTGCTTTGCCGTTGGCGCAAACTGCATGATCCGCGTGTCGATGCCGATCTAGCCGAAGATCGCATCCTGCGGCGGGTGTGCGAATTGCGTGCCGGGCGTGGTTATGTCGCCGCGTTGGAAGCGAGGCGTTCCAGTCGGTTCCAGGGGCTAATGCATAAGGCCTCTAAGGATGCACTAGTGCTGGCACCTTGGTTGGATATGAAGGCAGCGTAAAGGATATGATGGGTCCCGCAATAACCGGACGAGGGACCCATCGTTTTCAAAAATTACCTCTTACAGAACATTGCCCGTATTTTTGCGGTTAATATTTCCAAACGGCTGATGTGCGCGGGAATACCAGTGCTTTGGTTCGATAGTTAGAAGTGTGGTATTCCTAGTATCATCGCCAGCATTAGGCTGATCTTTCCGCGTCTTTCATCGTTCGCTGCAGAAAAATTTTCACTTGCTCTGGCGAGGTAATGGTCTTGACCGTAGGGTCGGGCTCGCACGGGGTGGACACATGCTCAACAAACGATCCTTAAGTGAACGCGACATTTGCACGAAGTTTATCACGCCCGCGGTCAAACAGGCCGGTTGGGATGAAATGACGCAGATTAGGGAAGAAGTCAGCTTTACGAAAGGCCGCATCATTGTGCGCGGCAAGATGGTCAGCCGAGGTCAAGGCAAACGCGCTGACTATGTGCTTTACTACAAGCCGAATATCCCGCTGGCGCTGATTGAGGCCAAGGACAACGCCCAGCCCATAGGTGCGGGGATGCAGCAAGCGCTGGAATACGCAAAAACCCTCGATATCCCCTTCGTATTTGCGTCGAACGGCGATGGCTTTGTATTCCATGACCGCACCGGCGCAAGCGATGCACGCGAAATCACGCTAGCCCTTGATGCCTTTCCAGCGCCGGGCGAGCTATGGCAGCGATATGCCGCGTGGAAGGGCCTAACGCCCAAAGGCGAGAAGATAGTCCTCGAAGATTATTATGATGACGGCAGCGGCAAGCAGCCGCGCTATTATCAGGTCAACGCCGTCAACGCGGCCATGGAAGCCATTGCCACCGGCCAGAACCGGATTTTGCTTGTGATGGCAACTGGCACGGGCAAAACCTACACGGCGTTTCAGATCATCTGGCGCTTGTGGAAGGGCGGGCATAAGAAGCGGATCCTGTTTCTCGCCGACCGCAATGTGTTGGTCGATCAGACCATGGTCAACGACTTCCGGCCCTTCGGCCCGGCTATGGCCAAGCTGTCGGCCAACGCCAAAACTATCGAACGCGATGACGGCACCAGCATCGACCTGCCAATCGCGATGGATAAAAAACGTCGCGTCGATACCGCCTACGAGATTTACCTTGGGCTGTATCAAGCGATCACCGGGCCGGAGGAACGGCAAAAGCTGTTCAAGGAGTTTTCGCCCAGCTTCTTCGACCTGATCGTTATCGACGAGTGCCACCGGGGCAGTGCAGCGGAGGACAGTGCATGGCGCGAAATCCTTGAGCATTTCTCTGAGGCCACGCAGATCGGCCTGACCGCGACGCCCAAGGAAACCCGCTACGCATCCAACATCCACTATTTCGGCGAGCCCGTTTATAGCTACACTTTGAAACAGGGCATCCGGGATGGCTTCCTTGCGCCCTATAAAGTCATCAAGGTCCACTTGGACCGCGACATTCAGGGCTATCGGCCAGAGAAGGGCCAGCTCGATCGCGACGGCAACGAGGTCGAGGACCGGATCTACAACACCCGCGATTTCGACCGCACACTGGTGCTGGATGACCGGACCAAGCTCGTCGCCCGCAAGGTCACGGAATTCCTGAAAGAAAGCGGGGACCGCTACCAGAAGACCATCGTCTTCTGCGTCGATCAGGAACACGCGGCGCGTATGCGGCAGGCCCTCATCAACGAAAATGCCGACCTAGTGGCGGAGAACTCGCGCTACGTCATGCGGATCACGGGCAACGACCCCGAAGGTCAGGCGCAGCTTGGCAACTTCATTGACCCCGAAAGCCGCTACCCGGTGCTGGTCACAACGTCACGGCTGTTGTCCACCGGCGTCGATGCGCAGACCTGTCGGCTGATCGTCCTCGACCGCGACGTTGGATCGATGACCGAGTTCAAGCAAATCGTCGGGCGCGGCACCCGCGTTCACGAAGACACCCGCAAGTTTTTCTTCACGCTGATGGATTTCCGGGGGGCTACGAACCACTTCGCCGACCCGGATTTCGATGGCGAACCCGTGCAAATTTATGAGCCGGGCGAAGACGATCCTGTCACGCCGCTCGATGAGGACAATACTATCATCGACCCGGGCGACAACCAGAGCGACCAACCCGGCGAGGGCGAAACCATCATCGACGGCGGCGACACGCCGGACATCACCGTCACCGATGACGGCGGCAGGCGTGGCAAGGTCTATGTCGATGGCGTGGCCGTCATCATTGTGGCGGAGCGCGTGGAATATCTGGACGAGAGCGGCAAGCTCGTCACCGAAAGCCTGAGAGACTTCACGAAAAAAGCCCTGCGCAAGCATTTCGCCAGCTTGGATGATTTCCTTACCCGGTGGAATGGTGCCGAACGCAAACAGGCGCTGGTTGATGAATTATCATCGGAAGGCCTCGCGCTCGATGTTATCGCGGATGAACTCGGCAAAGACCTCGATCCGTTCGACCTTATTTGCCACGTTGCCTTTGATCGCAAGCCGCTGACCCGCCGTGAGCGAGCGGAGAATGTGCAGAAACGCGATGTTTTCGCCAAATATGGTGATCAGGCCCGCACCGTGCTGCGCGCCCTGCTCGACAAGTATGCCGACGAAGGGGTGCTCAATCTTGACGATGCCAACGTGCTGCGTATCCCGCCGCTGAACACGCTGGGCACCCCGGTCCAACTCATCAAGGCTTTCGGCGGCAAGGCCGGCTTTGAAGATGCCGTCCACGCGCTGCAAAACGAACTTTATCAGGAAGTTGCTTAATCAATGTCGGTTCGCACTCTCGTCAGATCCATTCAAGACATCATGCGCAAGGACAGCGGCGTCGATGGTGACGCCCAGCGCATTAGCCAGCTTTGCTGGCTTTTCTTCCTGAAAATCATCGACGATCAGGATCAGGAATTGGAATTGATGCGTGACGGCTATCAGGCGCCGGTTCCAGAGCAATTCCAGTGGCGCAATTGGGCCGCCGACCCCGAAGGGCTGACCGGCGAGGCGCTGCTCGCCTTCGTCAACGAGGAACTGTTTCCGGCGATGAAGGGCTTGAAGCCCACCGGCCAGCCCGGCGACCGCCGCCGCGTGGTGCGCGACGTGTTCGAGGATGCCTACAACTACATGAAATCCGGCCAGTTGCTGCGACAGGTGATCAACAAGATCAACGACATCGACTTCAACAATCTGTCTGAGCGCCAGCACTTTGGCGACGTTTACGAGCGGCTTCTCAACGACCTGCAATCCGCCGGCAACGCGGGCGAATACTACACCCCGCGCGCCGTCACCGCTTTTATGGTGGATCGCATTGACCCAAAGCCCGGCGAGATCATCTTCGACCCATCCTGCGGCACGGGCGGCTTCCTCACCTGCGCGATGAAGCACATGCGTGACCGATACGTGAAGCGACCTGAGGACGAGGCGCTGATGCAGGCATCCCTGCGCGCGGTCGAAAAGAAGCCGCTGCCGCACATGCTTTGCGTCACCAACATGTTGCTTCACGGCGTCGAAGACCCCAGCTTTGTGCGCCACGACAACACACTAGCTCGGCCATACATCTCGTGGGAGCAGAAGGACCGCGTCGATGTGATCCTCACCAACCCGCCCTTCGGCGGCAAGGAAGAGGACGGCATTGAAAGCAACTTCCCCCAGCATTTCCGCACGCGCGAGACGGCAGACCTGTTCCTGGCCCTCTTCATCCGCCTGCTACGCAATGGCGGCGTGGCGGCCATCGTCTTGCCGGATGGAAGCCTGTTCGGTGAAGGGGTGAAGACCCGGCTGAAAGAGGCACTGCTCGAAGAGTGCAACCTCCACACCGTCGTTCGCCTGCCCAACTCCGTGTTTAAGCCCTACGCCTCCATCGGCACCAACCTGCTGTTCTTCGAGAAGGGCGAACCGACCAAGGAAATCTGGTTCTACGAGCATCGTGTGCCAGAGGGCCAAAAGGCCTATTCGATGACCAAGCCGATCCGACAGGATCATTTCGCCTCTTGCGTGGAATGGTGGGGCGGCGCGCAACGCAAGGGCCGCGAGGAAGGCCCGCAGGCATGGAAGATCACCGCCGACGAGGTGAAAGCGCGCGGCTACAACCTCGACTTCAAGAACCCGCATAGCGAGGGAGCCGATCACGGTGATCCGGCAGACTTCTTGAAAAAGCTGGATCAGGCCGAAGCCAAAGCATCCGATCTGCGCGCGCAACTGCAAGCTGTTCTGGCCGAGGCGCTGGCCCGATGAACGCCGATTTCGTGCGTGATGCTGTGTCGCGTTTTGGTGACGATCCAGAAGGTATTGGCCGTTTTCGGAAGATGGTCATCGGCTTGGCCATTGCCGGAAAGCTGGCAGGAGAAGGTCAGCGGCGGTCGCCTGCGGAAATGCTCGATCAGATAGAGAGCGAAAAGATCAGGCTCCTGCGGTTCAGCGAAATTTCGAAGCCAAAACGTTTCCCGCCCGTTATTGACGAGCAGCTTCCAGAAGGCTTTGCCGACGCATCAGCTTTCGCACCACTCGGAGCCATCGCTCGCATCGAGAAGGGATTGACTGGTATCCAAAGCGCTAAAAGCGGCAGCTTTCCGCTCGTGGTCACAGCGGCTGAGCGAGGCTCCTGTGACCATTTCGATTTTGAAGGCGCGGCGACGATTGTGCCTCTGGTGTCATCGACGGGGCATGGCAATGCCAGCATCAATCGCCTGCATTATCAGGAAGGCCGGTTTGCGCTGGGCACTATCTTGGCAGCAATTTTCCCTTATGCTCCAGACCTGATTTCGGCGCGGTTCATATTTGAATACCTTTCCACCTTTAAGGACGAACTGCTGGTTTCCCGCATGACAGGGACGGCGAACGTCACGCTCAGCGTCGGCAAGATCGCAGAAGTGCCCATTCCGCTAATTTGTCCGACCGTTCAGCGCAAGGCAGATGCGTTGATGACCCTGTGCGATCAACTTGAGGCGGCGCGAGCAGAGCGCGAGGCGGCGCGCGACAAGTTAACTCTGTCCACGTTGGCCAAACTCAACACCCCCGATCCCGAAACCTTCGGCCAAGACGCCCGCTTCGCGCTGGCCAACCTCGCCCCACTCACCACCCGCCCCGATCAGATCAAACAACTGCGGCAAACCATCCTCAACCTCGCCGTGTGCGGTAAGCTGGTGGAGCAGGATACGTCGGATGAACCCTCCACTTTTATAATCGAAGAAATTGCGGGGCTTATTGTGAATGGGGGACGGCGCGGAAAACGCAAAGCCTGTGATGGTGAACCAATATCTACGGAATGTCCCGCAGGGTGGCACTGGACGAAGCTTTCTTCACTTGCGATGTTTGAAAACGGAGATCGGAGTTCAAATTATCCGAGCGGTTCGGACATCAGGTCCGAAGGCGTTCCGTTCATCAGCACCAAAGCCATAAGCAATCATGCGGTTTCGCTCGACGCAGTTGACTTTGTGTCGCCAGAAAAGTTCGCTTCCTTGCGAAGTGGAAAGGCGCAGCACTTGGATATCCTGATCACTTTGAGAGGATCGGTCGGGAAGTTTGGCCTGTTTAGCGAAACGGACCGATACAAAACGGGCTTCATCAACGCCCAGTTGCTGATTTTGCGATGCTTGAAAGTGGACCTGGTCCCGTTCTTGCTGACCTACATGCGTTCTGATGGTTTTGCCGAGCAGATCAGAAAATTATCAAGTGGCAGCGCCACGCCGCAACTTTCAGCAGGGCAACTCGCATCGGTAGACCTCCCGCTGCCCCCACTCGCCGAACAGCACCGCATCGTGGCCAAAGTCGATGGATTGATGGCCCTGTGTGACCAACTCGAAGCCAGCCTCATCACAGGCGAACAAACTCGCTCCTGCCTGCTGGAAGCCGTCCTGCACAATGCCCTGGAGCCTGCCTGACGATGCCAGTCCGCCGCCGTGGTAACAAACTTGAACGCTGGGAAATCGCCCTGATCAAGGCATGGTGGCGGACGGTTGTTGGCCTAACGATCAGGACATTCTCGCCTATTTCACGCGACCGACACGCTCGATCAACCACCGCGCTATCGGAGAAATCCGCAGCAATGCCAAGCACGCGGCCATCAAGGCGGCGACGGCCGACGAGCTTGAAGCCTTCATCGCGTCATGGCCGGAGGTATACTCGAATAAGACTAGGGACGATCAAGCAGCTGCCTCATCATGCATGCTGCTCAAGAAGGCGTGCGACACGGTAGCGCGCGCATGCGACGACGGAATCCCAATCAACACCAGCGTATTCCAGCTTGTCGATATCTTCCTTCAGATCCTCAATACTCAAGCCTTGCCCATATTTTCGTCCGACGCGACGGCCGTCCGAATGGCCGTGCCACTGGTCAGCGCTCTGTTCGGACACGCGCTTGCGCCGCGTTTCTCGCTTGCTGGTGTGTCGTGTGCTATAAAAGGCCTTGTCGCTTGCATCTACCCCAAGTTCGTCCAGCACAGCGTTGATCTGCCTCGACAGATATTTGTATCGATCCCCATATCTGTCAGCTTCCAGATCCTCAAACAGCCATGTGGCCTTGCGACGCTGCTGCAAGGCGACGAAATCCATGAAGCCGCCTTCTTCGATGATCCAGTGCAGCGGCACGTCCCGGATCGAACTACTGGTCTTCTGAGTAATCGGGGCAGGGTCCGCATTGCCGCTTGACCTACCGGGGCGACTATTGCGGAAGCGCACGGTCGGGACACTATCTTCATAAAGAACATCATGCGGACGCAGCTTGCAATGCTCACCAGGGCGGGCACCCTGAAATGGCGCCATGAACATGATCCAGAACATGGTGTCGCTGCACGCATCTGGGTCGGTTAGATAGCGAGAGCCGTAGATGATCTGCATGTCCGCGTCAGACAGGCGATCGCGCTCATCGCCATTATATTGCGATCCAGCGACCTCGATTTTGGTCGCCACATTCTTCGCGATCCATTCCCTCTCAACCGTCGCTATCTCCAGAAGGGATCGGATTGCCGTCACATGTTTCTTCACGGACGCTGGCGCTAACGTCTGCAGGCCTTTTGTTTCCGCAATCGCCACCTGGTCCCGCACCGGGAGCGTCGCGATCTTCTTGGCGGGCCGTGTCGGCATACCCTTAATCAGGTCGCGGAAATCGATCACCATAGTGCGGGTGATGCGATCAAGCGGAATGTCGCCATGAACCTCAATGAAGCGATCCACGGCGAGTTTCCATTCGTCATAGGTCTTGTGCACGTCGCCGGGTCTCAAGCCGCGATTGATACGCCATTGCGCCAGGCAATCCGAAAGATGTCGCACGTCAGACGGCGACGCTGATGGCTCCGGAGCCGTGACAGCCGCTTCTTTGTTGGTCATTGGCGCGACAAGCTGGTCCATATTGTCCGGCCAGAACTGGAAGCGACGCTCTGCCAGATATCGCAGGACGCATTCGGACAGCGCTTCGAACAATGGCGTCCGCATCTTCACCGTCGCGTCGGCAGCGCTGGCGACCAGCAGAACTTCATACTCAGCCGCCTGCCAACTGCGCCGCGCCAGCAAGGCGCGTGCAATGTCGCGGTTTGCATAGCTCTGGTGACGCGGGTTTCCATGCAAAGCGTCCGACCGGGCCACAAACTCTTGCTGATCCTCCTCGTCTACAAACCCCAAAGGCAGCGTGGGAACATCATCCACCGCCGGCCCCGAGATTTCACCGATCAGTTCAAGTTCGGCCTTGTCGGCATGATCGCGCCCCCAAGTCAGGCGTGTCCGATAGGCTAGAAATTTAAGCATCCCATGCGCCACATTATCTTCGGCGGCCGTGATGTCAGTGACACCATCGTCGTTCTCGCGCAGGTTGCTCTTGGCCAATACCTGAAGGCCGCGCTGGCAAATGGCCTGCGCCTCGCTGCTGACCGATGCCAATTCTTCCGATTCAAGTCGTGCCAGAAGCGCCCGGACTTCACTCAGCTTGTCGGCGTGTCTGAGGCGGGCAACGTCGCGGTCCGTCGTTTCCAAAGAATATTTGAATTCGCGCTTGCCAACACGATCACGAAATCGGGCGGGAACCGCCATGCGGAACCAGAAATTTTTCGATCGGGGATGCTGCCAGATACCAGCCACGCGCAACCTCATTTGTACCACCCCTTTGTACCACTGGGCAGTTAACAAATCGAGAAAATGCGCAAAAACCTCGCAAAACCATGCTTCTTGAAGAAGGATGGTGACCCCTACGGGAATCGAACCCGTGTTTCAGCCGTGAAAGGGCCGCGTCCTAACCGCTAGACGAAGGGGCCACATGCAACAGCTGCTCTGGCAGCGCTGCGAAGCGAGGGCGGCTTTAGGGGGGGAGCTTGCAACGGTCAACCCCCTTGCGGCAGGAAAATCACCTCTTCCTTCAATCGGCCCAGGCAGCGTCTTCCAGATGCAGTTCGGCGGCCGGGCGGCTGCCCCAATCGTCGATCTTCGCGCGCCCTGCCACCCAAAGGCGACGATCGCGCGGCGCCCCCAGGATCGCCTGACCCAGCTCGCTTTCCGCCTGGCGAAAGGCGATGGTCTTGATCGATCGACCATCATCGCCCGCCATGACCGCGCGCAAATGGCCGTTGCCCACGACATCCGCCTTGATGACCCGCATCGGCCCTGCCGCCACCAGCGGAGCAGGCCAGCCCGCGCCATAGGGCCCGCCCGCCTCGATCGCCGCCACAAAGTCGGGATTGACCCCCGCAGGCGCCACCACCGCATCGATCAGCAGCGCGCGATCATCACGCGCACGCGCAACTGCGGGCCCAAGCCTCTCGTCCAGAAAATCGGCAAGCGCATCGAGCTTGTCGGAAGCGACGGTCAGCCCCGCCGCCATGGCATGCCCGCCCCCCGCGACCAGTAGCCCGCTATCCTTGGCCGCCAGCACGGCTGCCCCCAGATCAACGCCCGAGATGGAGCGCCCGGAACCCTTGCCCGTGCCTGCATCATCGATCGCCACCACGATCGCGGGCCGCCCCGCCTTTTCCTTGATCCGCCCGGCAACGATGCCGATCACGCCCGGATGCCAGCCCGGCCCCGAGATCACCGCAACCGCCCGGTTACCCTGCGCGGCGAGCAACTCCTCCGCCTCCGCCTGCACCGCCGCCTCAATCGCGCGCCGTTCCTCATTGAACTGGTCAAGCTCCGCCGCGATGCTTGCGGCTTCCAGCGGGTCTTCGGTCGTCAACAGCCGCACGCCGAGGTCCGCCCTGCCAACCCGCCCGCCCGCATTGATGCGCGGTCCAAGAGCAAAGCCAAGGTCGTGGCAGAGCGGCGCGCGGCTAAGGCGGCTGGCGTCGATCAAAGCGGAGATGCCGACATTGCGCCGCTTCGCCATGATCTTCAGCCCCTGCGCGACAAAGGCGCGGTTGAGCCCCTTGAGCTGCGCCACGTCCGCCACGGTGCCGAGCGCCACGATGTCCAGCAACTCCATCAGCGCAGGCTCCGCTCGCTGCGCAAACCAGCCGCGCCGCCTCAGCACGCGGATCAGCGCGGCGCCTAGCAGGAATGCGACCCCCACCGCAGCCAGATGGCCATGCGCCGCTGCTTCTTCGACCTCATCAAGCCGATTGGGATTGACCAAGGCAAAGGCCTCGGGAAGCGCGGCAGCACATTTATGGTGATCGACCACCACGACATCGACGCCAACCGCCTTGGCCATCGCAAGCGCCTCGAACGCCTGCGCGCCGCAATCGACGGTGACGATCAGGCTCGCCCCCTCCCCCGCCAGCCGCACCAGCGCCTCGCCCGATGGGCCATAGCCTTCCATCAACCGGTCAGGAATATAGGGCCGCGCCGACAAACCAAGGTCGCGCAGCAGCCGGATCAGCAAGGCCGCGCTCGTCGCGCCGTCCACGTCATAATCGCCAAAGATGCGGACATGCTCACCCTTTTGCACGGCATCCGCCAGCCGTTCCGCCGCGCTGTCCATGTCGCGGAACAGGCTGGGGTCAGGCATGAAGTGGCGGATAGTGGGATTGCGATGCGCGTCCACCGCCTCGCGTGGGCAACCACGGGCGATCAGCAATTGCGTAACCAGATCGTCCGGTAGATAGCCAGGCTCCCGCGCATCCGCCCCTGCACCACGCCAGCGCCACGGTTGTCCAAGAATTGAGCGGGATACATTCAGCGCGACAGTCATTTATCAGTCCCTAAACCGGCCAAGCGCCTGAGGGAAGCGGTTCGCGGACATAGCGCGGAACCGAACCCCGCTCTTGCGCGTATTCCCCAGCCGCGCGCATGCACGGCGGGCTAAAAAGGGGCGGCGAAGTTTACATGGGTTCAGGGCAGGCGAAACGCGTCCGGCATGCCTTGGGCGTCTTGATGATTGCGGCATCCCCTCTTCCGCTTCAGGCGCAGATTTCCACCGGCACCGTCGCGCCGGAGCAGGAGCCGCCGATCCTGCCCGACGAGGAATTTGAGGCGCGCCTTCCCAGGGCTGGCGAAAGCGACGCGGCCAACCCTTCCGCCTCGCTTCCATCCATAGAAAGCTGGATCGACCAGCAAATGCCGCAGGCGAGCGCGCCGGTTGAACTGCCGCCCGCCACGGAGCCCGCAGCCGAAGCCGAACTCGCCCAACCGCTACCTCCACTCGAAAGCGTGACTGTTCCCACCCAGGTCGCCAGCGACAGCCCGGACGAAAAGACGCCGGAGATCCGCTACGCCGTCGAAATTGACGGCTTCGGCAAAACAGGCCTCGAAGACGAATTCCGCGGGGAATCCGCACTGGTCGATGGCAAGGGACGTGCCGATACCGCCGCCATGGTGCAGGCGCGCGCGCATGAGGATGAAGCCCTCGCCGTGCGGCTGCTCTATTCGCAGGGCTATTATGACGCGACCGCCCTCGCCTCGCTCGACCAGAGCGGCGACGGCTTGAAAGCGGTACTGTCCGTCACGCCCGGCAAGCGGTACAAGATCGGCGACATCGTCATCAACGCCGGGCCGACCGTGCCACCCGGCCTTGTCCGCGACAGCCTGCCGCTCAAGACCGGCGACTATATCGTGGCCGCCGATGTGGAAAGCGCGGAGGCCAATGTCGGCGTCAAGCTGCCCGAAAATGGCTACCCCTTCGCCAAGGTCGGGGAGCGCGACATATTGCTCGATCCCGCTACGATAACAGGCGACTATACCCTGCCCGTCGATGTCGGCCCACGCGGGTCGTTCCGGGGCATCACCACATCGGGCCGCAAGCCGGCCTTCGGCGCTGATCATATGAAGGTCATCAGCCGCTTCAAGCCCGGCGAACTATATGACAGCCGCAAGGTAGACGACCTGCGCCGCGCCCTCGTCGCAACCGGTCTTTTCTCCAGCGTAGCCGTCGATCCGGTGCGCACGAACGAACCCGGTCCCGATGGCACCGAATATGTCGATCTGCACGTCGATCAGGAGGCAGGACCGCCCCGCACGCTGGCAGGCGAGCTTGGCTATGGCACGGGGCAGGGCTTCCGTGCCGAGGCCACATGGACCCACCGCAACCTCTTCCCACCCGAAGGCGCGCTCATCGGCAAGGTGATCGCGGGCACGCAGGAACAGGGCGTGTCGGGCACCTTCCGCCGCTCCAACGCAGGCAAGCGGGACAAGACCTTCCAGACGGGTGTCCTCCTCAACCATCAAAATTATGATGCTTATGAAGCCTTCACCGCTGGCCTCAACATCAGCTGGTCACGGCAATCGACGCCAATCTTCCAGAAGCGCTGGACCTATACCTATGGCGCGGAAATCCTGCTCTCTAACGAGCAGACGACGATCGATCCGGCAACAGCGGAAAAGCGGCGGCTCACTTATTTCATCGGATCGCTGCCCGTGCAGCTTGGCTATGACCGGTCGAACGACCTGCTCAATCCCACCAAGGGCTTCCGCGCCAATCTGCGCGTGTCGCCCGAAGCCTCGCTGCAGGGCAATGTCTCGCCCTATGTGCGCGGCACCTTCGACCTCAGCGGCTACTACCCCGTTTCCGATGCGCTGGTGATCGCGGCGCGGACACGGCTCGGCACGATCAGCGGTGCCTCGCGCGACCAGATCGCACCATCGCGCCGCGTCTATGCAGGCGGCGGCGGTTCCGTGCGCGGCTTTGGCTATCAGGAATTGGGGCCCAAGGACGTCAATGACGATCCGGTCGGCGGCCGCTCCGTCAATGAATTTGCTGTAGAGGGCCGCTACCGCTTCGGCAATTATGGCGTCGTCGCCTTTGTCGATGCAGGCCAGGTCTACGAAAGCGCCATCCCAAAATTCTCCGACATCCGCTATGGCGTAGGCCTAGGCGGCCGCTTCTATACCGACTTCGGCCCCTTCCGCGCTGACATAGCCATGCCGATCAACCGGCAGCCCGGCGAATCCAAATTCACCCTCTATATCGGCATTGGACAGGCTTTCTGATGGCCGAAGACACGCCTCCCCCCGCTCCCGAAAGCAAAACCCTGATCATCCGGGAAGGGCGACCGCTCTGGCAAAAGATCGTGCTGGGCGTTGTCGGGCTGATCGTCGGGCTTGTTGTCATCGCCGCCGGATTGCTGCTCTTCCTCAACACGCAGCCCGGCAAGAAATTCCTGATCCGCCAGATCGCCGCGCTGAAGCTGGAATCCGGCATGGCGATCGAAGTCGGCCGTATCGAGGGATCGGTCTATAGCGACATGGTCATCCACGACCTTGTGCTGCGCGATCCCAAGGGCCCCTTCGCCGTGTCTCCGCGCGTCCATGTCGTGTGGAGCCCCTTCCGCTACCTCAACAATCATATCTCCGTCCGGCTGCTGGAAAGCCCGCTGGTGGTGCTGGCCCGCAGCCCGCAGTTCAACGTCACGAAGAGCGACCCGAATGCGCCGATCCTCCCCGATCTAGACATCGACGTCGATCGTCTGAAGATCGCCAAGTTCGTGCTGGCAAAACCGGTCATCGGCCAAAAGCGCGAGATCGCCATCGACGGCGTCACCCACATCGCCGACGGCCGCGCGCAGCTAAGCGCCAACGCCGTCGTGGACAGCGGCGACCGGCTTCAGGCCTGGCTCGACGCAGTGCCCGAACAGAACCGCCTCGCCATGAAGGGCACGCTGACCGCGCCCAAGGGCGGCGTGATCGCAAAGATGAGCGGCCTTACCGATGGCCTCACCGCAACGCTCGACGGGCGCGGCACATGGCAGGCGTGGAATGGCCGGATCGTCGCCAACTCCCCCGAGGGAGAGCTTGCGAACATCGCCCTCGCCGCGCGCGACGGCAACTTCACGGCGAAGGGGCCCGTGCGCCCGGGCCTGGTCTTCGCCGGAACCGTGGACCGGCTCACGGCCCCTGCCCTCGACGTCGATCTCTTCGCCGGGCTCAACGAACGCCGCGTGAACCTCAAGGGTACCCTGCGCTCCACCGCGCTTGCCGCAACAGCGCAGGGCCTCATCGACCTTGGCAAGAGCCAGTTCAGCGGCCTCAAGATCGATGCCGCGCTGCTGACGCCTGGCGCGATCATGGAAAAAGTGCGCGGCAAGGATGTGCGCGCTTCGATCATCCTCGACGGCCCGATGGCGACGCCGTTCATCAACTATGACCTCAGCGCCGCCATGCTTGCCTTCGACCAGACCGGCATCGAGGGCCTCAAAGCCAGCGGCCGTGCGGTGATCGACGCCGATCGCATCCGCATCCCCGTCAACGCTACCGCGCGGCGCGTGACCGGCCTCAATGCCGCAGCGGGTGGGCTGCTCCAGAACCTGCGCGTCAAGGGGGACTTCGCCTATTCAGCGGGCAAGCTGATCAGCGACAACCTCAAGATCGACAGCGACCGGGTGGACGCCACCGCCATCGTCCTCGCCGACCTCGACAACGCCATCTACCGGGGCGCGCTCAAGGGACGCGTCAACGACTACAAGATCGACGGCGTCGGCATCGTCAACCTCAACACCGATGTCGAGCTGGTACCCGGACCCAAGGGCGGCTGGGGCCTCGCGGGCAAGTTCGGCGTCCGCACGGCCCATTGGGAGAACGCCTCCGTTCGCGATTTCCTTGGCGGCAATGCGGTCATGTCGGGTCGCATCGGCATGACGCCGGAAGGCAAGTTCACGCTTGCCGATCTCAAAGGCGCGGCACCCAATTTCCGCATTCATTCCGGGTCGGGCAGCTACGACACCAACGGCGCGATAGTCTTCGACGCCTCCGCCACCTCGAACCGATATGGCCCCCTGGCGCTCAGCGTTCGCGGCACGATGGAGCGACCGCAGGCAGTCCTGCGCGCCGCCCGCCCCAATGTGGGGGTGCAGCTCTCCAACGTCGTCGCAAAACTGAACGGTGAAGCAGGCGGCTACCGGCTGGAAGCGACCGGCGGCTCAGCCTATGGCCCCTTCTTCGCCAATGTCCTAATCCGCACGGCCAAGGGCCCCCTCACCATCGACATCACGCGCGCGCGCTTCGCAGGCATCGACATGAACGGCCGCCTCCAGCAGACCGCCGCCGGTCCTTTCGCCGGTCAGCTGGCCATGAACGGGTCCGGGATCAACGGCGCCGCGCGGCTTTCAGCAGTAGGCAAGGCACAAGGCATCGCAGTGAACGCGACGGCCAGCAACGCCAAACTGCCGGGCGAAGCCGACGTAGTGATCGGCCGCGCCATCGTGGCGGCAGATATCGTGCTCACCGACCAGCCACGCATCACCGCCGATGTCCAGATGGCGAACGCCGCCTATGGCGACTATGTCGTGCGCAAAGCCCGCGCCCGCATCAATTATCAGGGCGGGCGTGGACGCGCGCAGCTGGTCGCCGACGGATCGACCGGCGTCCCCTTCTCCATCGCCGTCAACGCAGCGCTTCGCCCCAACCTCTACGCCGTGGCGCTCGAAGGCAAAGCGAGCAACATCCCCTTCCGCTTCGCTCAGCCCGCGATCATCCGCATCGAACCGCAGGGTTACCGCCTCGAGCCAGCAACCCTCGTCCTGCCCCAGGGCCGGGTCGATCTCGCTGGTCGCTTCGGGGGTCAGACCGCTCTTCAAGCGCGCTTCAAGGATTTCGACCTCGCCATCATGAACATCGCCAGCCCCGGCCTCGGCATCAGCGGCAAGGCGACCGGTGCGATCGATTTCAACCAGAGCGGCAACGCTTTCCCCACCGCCACCACGCGCATCGCGATCAACGATTTCCGCCGCTCCAGCCTGTCTGCCGTGTCCGATCCAGTCTCGATGGCAGTCGAAGGCCGTCTCTCGGCCCGAGGCGGCGACCTGCGGGGCCTCATCCGGCGCGGCAACGCGTCGCTCGGCCGCTTCACCGCCACCCTTGCGCCTCCGGGCCCCGGCTCGAGCTGGACCGAGCAGCTTCAGAACGCCCCGCTTGGCGGGGGCATCCGCTACGCCGGGCCTGCCGATGTGCTCTTCTCCTTCGCAGGTCTTGCGGATCAGCAACTGACCGGCCCGATCGCCGTCGCCGCCGACTTCAGCGGCCGCCTCGCCGCCCCGCGCCTCAACGGCCTCGTCCGCGCCAACGCGCTGACCTATGAAAATGAAACCTTCGGCACCCGCCTGACGCAGATGCGCCTCGACGGCCGCTTCACCAATGACCGGCTCGAAATACGCGACTTCTCGGGCCGAGCCGGCAACGGCACGGTGCAGGCGAGCGGCTCTGTCGGCCTGGCCGCCGAAAGCGGCTATCCCATGAACATCGCTGTCAAGCTGGACCGCGCCCGGATCGCGCGCAGCGAAGCCATCACCAGCGTCGTCACCGGCACGATCAACGTGACGAACAGCGCAGCCAATGGCGGACTGATCAAGGGCGACCTGTGGCTCCCCGAGACCCGCTACCGCATCGCCTGGCAGGGCGGCGCCGACATCCGCCAGCTTCAGGGCGTGCGGCGAAAAGGTGAAGGCACCGACCTGCTCGACCAGCGCCTCGCCTCGCGCCAGGCAGCAGCCAAGCCAGCCGACTGGAAGCTCGACATCCGCGTGCGTGCCGACAATGAAATTTACCTGACCGGCATGGGTCTCGATTCCGAATGGAAGACGAACATGCGCGTGACCGGCACGACGAAGGCCCCGCGCGTGGTTGGCAAGATCGAGGTGATCCGCGGCCGCTACAGCTTCTCGGGGCACCAGTTCGAGCTTGAACAGGGCATCATCACCTTCAACGGACCGATGATGAACCCGGTGCTGGCGATCCGCGCAGAAACGCGCATCAACACGGTGACGGCGGGCATAGCGGTCGGCGGCACGGCGCAGAAACCGGACATCAGCTTCATCTCGACGCCCACCCTGCCTCAGGACGAGATTTTGGCGCGCATCCTGTTTGGCGACAATGTCGCGAACCTCTCGGCTACCCAGGCGATCCAGCTTGCCGCCGCGCTCAACGGCTTGCGCGGGGGAGGCGGCGGCCTCAACCCCATGGGCAAGCTGCAGAACGCATCCGGGGTCGATCGCATCGGCATCGTCGGCGGTGACGATGCCACCGGGCGCGGCACGTCGCTGGCAGTCGGACAGCGCATCTCCAACAATATCTATGTGGAGGTGATCACCGATCCCAAGGGCTTTACCGCCACCCAGCTGGAAATCTCGCTGTCGAAGACGCTCAGCCTGCTGTCGAAGACCGGCACCAACGCCGGATCGTCCGCGAACCTGCGCTATTCGAAGGATTATTGAAGCACCGCGCGCAACCGATGCGCCACCAAAGACTTGGAGCGCGCTCGCGTCACATTAAACGCAGCGCGCTCTAAAGCCGTTCGGCGCGGTAGCGGGCGATCAGCCCTTCATATTCGTCCATGCCCGGAAAGCGTTCAAAGCTCACCGCCGCCCCCGTTTGCGCCCAATGCAGCTTTTCCGCCGTCTGTGTTTCCATCCAAGGCGAGAACCAGCTGGCATCATCCAGCATCGTCGCGCGGACATTGACGAAGCCCATCTCGGCGGCGGGCTTGGTAAAGACCCAGCTCTTGCACCAGTCGCAATGATGATGGTGGACGTCTTGCCCATGCAGTCCGCCCACCACCGTCTCCCCCGCGATCAGTTCGAAACCGCCCGACGGCATGATGATCGTGGTCGAAAAGGCACTGCCCGTCATCTTCTGGCACCCGGTGCAATGACAAGCCGCCTCACCCCATGGCGCCTCGCTGAGCCGGAACCGCACCCGCCCGCAACGGCAACCGCCCTCGATGGGGAGTTCGGGAATAGGCATGAGGCTTCTCCTGTAGCTGGAACGATGAAGCTTACCCTCGCCACCCGAAGATGGGGAGTGGTGCCTGCCTATAGCAGAGTGCGTTTATCTGAATCACTCAACCCGTTCGGGCTGAGCTTGTCGAAGCCTGTCCTGAGCTCCTGTTGCAAACGGGCAGTCGAAGGGCCCCTGTTTCCTGAAAGAAAGTAGAACCGTTGGCTGTCGCCGCCCTTCGGGTCGACAAGCTCCGGGCGAACGGCATGACTCGCGCACATGCCCGTCCATCGACCCATAGCTGGCTCTCCTCCCCACGCCGCGCCGGGACAACTCCGGTACCCCCTCAATGAAAGTCCCGCGACTTGGGCAAAATCCGCACATTGCGCGGGTGACTGGACGTGCGCGGATGCTGAGGATGCAAAAACTCATCCGCCCGTGACAAGGTGATCTGCGGCTTGTGCGTATCCGACAGGCGCGACATCTCAGCGGTACGATCATGCACCCGGCTCGCCATCAGGTGCACGACACCTTCCTTGCTCCGCTGCACCTCGCCTTCGACCAGCATCAGCCGCGACGCCATCACTGGCCGCCGCTGCATTTCAAACAGCCGCGCCCACAGCAGGATGTTGGTAATCCCCGTCTCATCCTCGATCGTGATGAAGACGGCATTGCCCTTACCCGGCCGCTGCCGCACCAGCACAACGCCAGCCGTCCGCACCTTCGCCCCATTCTTCGCAGCCGACGTCTGCGCGCAGCTCAGCACCCCCTCGGCGGCAAAGACCGGCCGCAAAAACTCCATCGGATGGCCTTTGAGCGACAGCCGCGTCATCTGATAATCAGCCGCCACCTGTTCGGCGAGCGGCATGGCGGGCAGCATCGCATCCGGCTCCTGTCCCAATTCTCCCGCAGCCTTCTGGTCCCGCTTTCGGGCAGCAGCAAACAGCGGCAATTCATTCGAGGGCGTCCGCCGCGCTTCCCACAGCGCCTCTCGCCGATCCTGCCCCAGCGACCGGCAAGCATCCGCATCCGCTAACAGGCGCAGCGCCCGCGCAGGCAACCCAGCCCGCCGCGCCAGATCCTCAAGACTGGTGAACAGCCCCTGCGCCCGCGCCTCGACCATCTGCCCAGCCCAAGCCTCACGAAAACCATCAATCTGGCGAAAGCCCAGCCGCAGCGCCAAAGCCCGCCCCTCCCCTTCACCGCGCCGCGCCTTCCGCGACCGCAGCAGCGGTTCCAGCGCATTGTCCCACCCGCTCATGTTCACATCCACATCATGCACAGCCACGCCATGCTCCCGCGCATCGCGGACAAGCTGCGCCGGGGCATAGAATCCCATCGGCTGGGAATTGAGCAGCGCGCAGGCGAACACGGCGGGCTGATGACATTTGATCCAGGCCGAAACATAGACCAGCCGCGCAAAGGACAAGGCATGGCTTTCGGGAAAGCCATAGCTGCCGAACCCCTCGATCTGGCTATAGCAACGCTCGGCAAAGTCACGCTTATAACCCCGCCGCACCATGCCGCCGATCATCTTCTCCTTGAACTTGTCCATGCCCCCCACCTGCCGGAAAGTCGCCATCGACCGCCGCAGCTGATTGGCTTCCGAAGGGGTGAACTCCGCCGCGACGATGGCAAGCTTCATCGCCTGTTCCTGGAACAGCGGGACGCCGTAGGTCTTGCCAAGTAATGATCTCAATTCATCGTGCGGCCCATATGCAGGGTCAGGCGCAGGGAATTCCACCGCTTCCTCTCTACATCTCCGCCGCAGATAGGGATGCACCATGTCGCCTTCGATCGGTCCGGGCCGCACGATCGCCACCTGCACCGTCAGGTCATAGATGGATCTGGGGCGCAAACGGGGCAGCATGTTGATCTGCGCCCGGCTTTCCACTTGGAAGACGCCGATGCTGTCGCCCTTTTCCAGCATGTCATAGACGGCCGGATCATCCGATTTAAGGTCGATATTCAGGTCATGATCGCCGAGCCTGTGAAGCCTCATCAGATCATAAGCCTTGCGGATGCAGCTCAGCATGCCCAACGCCAGAATATCGACCTTCATCAATCCCAACGCGTCGATGTCATCCTTGTCCCATTCGATGAAACTGCGATCCGCCATCGCCGCATGGTGGAGTGGCACCGTTTCATCCAGCCGATTCTGGGTCAGCACGAAACCGCCGACATGCTGCGAAAGATGCCGCGGAAAAGGCGCATCGAGCAGTTGATCCACTACTGCCCGCAACCGCACAATCTGCGGATTATGAAGGTCAAATCCCGCCTCGGTTATCCGCGCTTCAGGAAACTCGCCCGAATAGCTGCCCCAGACTGTACTCGACAGGCGCGCTGACACGTCTTCGCTAAGGCCCAACACCTTGGCTGCCTCCCGTACCGCGCTGCGTGAACGATAATGGATGACGGTGGCGGCGATCCCCGCACGATGGCGGCCATAGCGATCATAGATATATTGCATCACCTCTTCGCGCCGCTCATGCTCGAAATCGACATCGATATCCGGCGGCTCGTCCCGCTCTTCCGACACGAAACGCGAAAAGAGCAGCTCATGCCTTTCCGGATCGACCGAAGTGACGCCCAGCAGGAAACAGACCATCGAATTGGCCGCTGATCCGCGCCCTTGGCACAATATGCCTCTAATTCGGGCAAAAGCGACGATGTCGTAAACCGTCAGGAAATAATAAGCATAGTTGCGCTCGCGGATGAGTTCGAACTCTTCATCCAGCAGCTTGCGTACCTTGGCCGGAATATGCGGGCCATAGCGCGCATGGGCGGCAGAAATGGTCAGCTCCTCCAGCCATTGCTGCGCCGTCCAACCTTCGGGCACAGGCTCATGCGGATATTCATAGGACAGCTGGTCCAGCCTGAAACGTACTTTGCCGAGCAAACACATGCTCTCGGCCAAAGCTTCAGGACAGTCACGGAACAACCGGGCCATCTCATCGGGCGCATGCATATGCCGTTCAGCATTGGCCTCCAGCAAACGTCCGGCCTTGCCGATGGTCACGCCTTCGCGGATGCAGCTCAGCACATCCTGCAAAGGCTGCTCCTCAGGCTTGGCGTAAAGCACGTCCATCGTCGCAATCAGCGGCACGCCGGTGCGGGCGCTCAGCCCCTTGAAGCGTGCAATCCGGCGAGCGTCCCGGCCATCCCGCGATAGCGCCACACCCAGCCATATCCGGCCCGGCGCCAATCTGGCCAGTCGTCGAAGATAGGATTCAAGATCGGCGGGTCGTGGCGGTGGCACCAGGCTCAAATGCCCCTGCCGGATCGCCTCCTTGGATGGCCTGTCGTCATACTCATACTCCACCGGCTTTCGATGGGCCTCTTGCGCCGTTGCGGTGGAAGACGGCAAGACGATCAGCAGCAGATCATCGAGATAGGCGGTCAGATCCTCATAGGTGAGGATGCAGTTCCCCTTCACCGATCGCAAATTACCCACCGTCAGCAGCTTGGTCAGTTCCCCCCAGCCACGCCGGGTCGACGGATATGCGACGATGTCCGGAGTGCCATCGGAGAAGACCAAACGCGCCCCGACAACGAGCTTAAGGTCGGTTTGGCAGGATAGCTCCTCTTCCTCACTCAACTCCAGTGGCTGCCCAGCCTTTTTTTTTGCCTCCAGCAGGCGGGCCCGCGCTTTTTCAGGCGCGCGCTTGAGCGCAGACCAGGCCCGAACCACGCCCGCGACCGTGTTTCGATCAGCGACTCCCAATCCTTTAAGACCAAGATCGATCGCCTGTCCCACCATGTCCGAAGCGTGGGATGCGCCCCGTAGGAAGGAAAAGTTAGTAGCCGCCACTAACTCGGCAAAAGCGGGTCCATCCCTACGCGGCGGAGGAGGCCGCGCCTCCTTCATCCGCGCCCGCTCCCACACCGCTTCCACCGCATCCAGTTCCCGTCGATCCATCGACTTGGGTTTCGACGGATCAGGCCCCTTGCCGCGTTTCATGCAAACAGGCCGTGGATATACCAGCCGGGATGCCGCGCCTCCGTGCCGTACAGCCCATGGCGGAAGATCCAGTAGCGGCGGCCGCGCGCATCTTCGATCCGGTAATAGTCGCGCGTCATCCCTGCGCTTTCGCCCGTCAGCGCGCCGTCCTTCGCCTTCCACCATTCCGGCGCGATCCGTTCCGGCCCTTCATAGTGGGTCACTTCATGCGCGCTGCGCCGCCAGCGGAAATGATGCGGCGGGCCGTCGGGCACCTCCGCCACCACCTCGATCGGCTGGGGCGGGTCGAACAGGTGGATGGGACGCATCGGCGGATCGCCCGGCTCGCCCTGACGCGGCCAGCTCGACGGCGTGCGGCTTTCGATCGCGGGCAAGGCGAGCTGCGCCTGTTCGGGGATATGGCTGTCGCGCGGCTCCAGCCGCTGGATGCGGTTGCGGCCAGCGCGGACGGACAGCCGGTCGACCAGCGCCGCGACCGCCTCCTCGCGCCGCGCCTCTCCGCCTTCCAGCGCCAGCTGGGTCGCCGCCATCGGCTCGGTCTGCGGCACGGTAAGGCGCAGCATGTCGAAGCCGAAACCGGGATCGAGCGGATCGGACAGGCTGTCGATCCGCTCCCGCACCAGCCGCATGATCGCGGGCGCATCGCGCACCGGCAGGCCGGTTTCCACCCTCAGTGGAAAGGCAAGGCCGTCGGTGCGGAAGAAGAGCAGCTCAAACCGCCGCCCGCCCTCGCCCCGCTCACCCAGCCGCTCTCCCGCTTCGGTCGCCATTTCCTCGACCCGTTGCAGCGCATAGGCGGTGCTGCCCACAGGCTCGGCGAAGCGGCGCTCGATCCGCAGGACAGGACGCGGGCGGCGGGGTGCGAGAGGGCGATGTCCAAGACCCAACAGCCGATGCAGCGCGTCCACCGCCTCCTCGCCGAAGCGCGCAGCCAGCGCCGCTGCTGGTCGCGCGGCAAGATCGCCGATGGTGCGCAGCCCCGCGCGTCGCAACGCCACTCCGCTCTCCTGCTCCAGCCCCAGCGCCTCGACCGGCAAGCGGCGCAGCGCAGCCTCTTCATCAGGCGCTGGCCCTGCGGAAAAGCGGCATAACGCATGCGCCCCTTCCGGCGTCGCCGCTATCGCATGACGCACCTCCATGCCGTGCCGCTCGAACCGCTCCACCGCCTCGCGGGCCAGAGCTTCCTCCCCACCCCACAAATGCGCGCAACCGGTAATGTCCAGCATCAGCCCATGTGGCGGGTCGATCGCGACCGCCGGCGTATAGCGCGCGCAGCCATCGCACAGCCTTTCCAGCCAATCCTGATCGCCATGAGGGTCCGCTTCGAAGCTGACCAGATCGGGCTCCTGCGCCCGCGCATCGGCCAGCGTCATGCCTTTGGCTAGGCCCAGCGCCAGTGCATCGGCATCAGGCGTCACAAGGCGCATCGCCCCGCGCACGGACTCCACGATGGCGACCGGCCCGGCACCGGCCTGCGCCTGCCACAGTTCAGGCCGCGCGATGCGCAGCCGATCGACCGCCAGGAAGGGGAACCACAGCGCCAAATAACGCCGCCTCCTCAGCGCGTCCCCCGCTTGCCCATCCATGCTCATGGCGTTCATCGCTCTCTTCTCCAAAATCTCCCCGCTCGGCATTCCACACCAGCCGCCACGTCATGCCATCCGGCCCCGACCGGCGGCGCAGCAGGTGGAGCGAAAAGGCGCTCATCCCCGGCGCGTTGCCCGGCAGCGGCACAGATGGCGCGGCCTCCACCCGCCACCGTGTCTCCGCCGCGCTCGGCACCGGATCGCCGCCGATCCGCAGCAAAAAGGCCGTGACGCCGGACGTCTCCGCCGCCAGCGCCAGACGGCGGCTGGCCGTCAGGTCCATGAGCGGTGCGCGCCCGCGCAGTTCGATCACCAGCGCGCCCAGCGCCGGGCAGCGCAGCGCATCGACCGCCGCGCGCAGCAGCAGCGCCTCGTCCTTCATCGCCCCGATCAGCAACCGCGCCGGGTCGATCCCCAATTCCACAAGCCCCGGGCCATAGGGTTGCGCCCCCACTCCCTTGGCCAGCCGCAGCCAAAAGAGCGGCGCCGCACCCGCCGCCAGATGCGCAAGGATCAGCGACAGGCCCGCCACCGCCCCTTCATCCTCGTTGCCGCCGAACAATTCGTGCAGCCGCCCACGCGCCAGGCCGCCCTGAAACGCCTGGTCGAACGGGCCATGCCCGGTCGCCACCGGCGCACCCGTCTTCACAGCCGGAATAGCTTCCAGCGATGCGATGTGCTGCCTCAAGGCTGCAAGCGTTTTCACCGACTCGACCATAAGAATGTTCTTCTTATGTTCTTTTCTGCCGTGCCGAGATCGCTGTCAATGAGGTGAATGCAAAAGGAACCGACGCAGCTCTAAAAATAGCCGTGTCGTCCGTTTCACAGGAAAGGTCGGGCATCATTGTCACCATTATGCGAGCCCCAGGGGTGTCTGCAATTGTTGTGGCTGGTGAGAAAGCCTTCCTCCTCTTACATGCACCTCATGCAAATAAGGTCCGCCCAGCCTGGAGAATATAAAGACGTCGCAGCGATTTGGTACGCCAGCGCCCGTCAAATGGATGGAGGAGCGCCACCCCTTGATAGCCCTGACAGCTTAGTGGACAGGATCATGGGCAGTCTTGCAAAGGGTTGGGACCTGAAGGTCGCGATTGTCGATGGTCGCATCGCCGGACTTCTTGCAACAATCCCCAATGACCATGTGCTTGATCAGCTTTTTGTCACACCGGAAGCGCAGTGCAAGGGCATTGGCTCAGCTCTGCTTAATGAAGCCAAACGCCAGCTTCCAGAGGGATTTACGCTTCATACTCCGGTCACAAACATCGCCGGGCAACGCTTTTACGAAAGGCATGGCCTGCGCGTGCTGCGAGACGCAGCCCGCCCGGTTAATGGCGCGCCAATCCGCTATTATGAATGGCGTCCTTGAGCGCACCAACCTTAGCCCAAAAATCCCACGCCTTGATCGTGTAGGGGCCGACAGTGCATGGAATTGAACATGCATGTCCGTCCATGAAAAGCCCACCGGAACACGAATGTTCAGGCGGGCTTTTCATTATTGAAATCCTAGCGTTTCAGCCGCAGGCGCCCGCCCCGCCTTACTCGCCGTCATCCGGCTCCGGACCGGTCATCATGCCCTCGGCCACTTCCTCGGTCTTGCCGCGGATGGCGCGTTCCAGACGGTCGGCCATCTCGGGATGTTCCTTGAGGAAAGTCTTGGCATTCTCGCGACCCTGCCCGATGCGAACCGAGTCATAGGAGAACCAGGCGCCCGACTTTTCAACGATGCCAGCCTTGACGCCAAGGTCGAGGATCTCGCCGATCTTCGAAACGCCTTCGCCATACATGATGTCGAATTCGACCTGCTTGAAAGGTGGCGCGACCTTGTTCTTCACCACCTTCACGCGCGTCGCATTGCCGACGATATCGTCGCGATCCTTGATCTGGCCGGTGCGGCGAATGTCGAGGCGGACCGACGCGTAGAATTTCAGCGCGTTGCCGCCCGTCGTCGTTTCCGGATTGCCGTACATGACGCCGATCTTCATGCGGACCTGGTTGATGAAGATCACCAGGCACTTGGAGCGTGAGATCGAACCGGTAAGCTTACGCAGCGCCTGGCTCATCAGGCGGGCCTGCAGGCCGACATGGCTGTCGCCCATCTCGCCTTCGATTTCGGCGCGCGGCACCAGCGCGGCGACCGAGTCCACCACCAGCACGTCGATGGCGTTCGATCGCACCAGCGTATCAACGATCTCCAGCGCCTGTTCGCCAGTATCGGGCTGCGACACGATCAGTTCGTCAATATCGACGCCCAGCTTCTTGGCATAGACCGGGTCAAGCGCATGTTCCGCGTCGACAAAGGCGGCAACACCGCCCGTCTTCTGCGCCTCTGCAATGGCGTGCAGCGCCAGCGTCGTCTTGCCCGAGCTTTCCGGGCCATAAATCTCGATGATACGGCCGCGCGGCAAACCACCAATGCCGAGTGCGATGTCGAGCCCCAGCGATCCCGTCGAAATCGCCTCGATCTCGATCTTTTCGCGGCTGCCCAGCTTCATCGCCGAGCCTTTGCCAAAGGCGCGGTCGATCTGGGAAAGGGCCGCTTCCAATGCTTTCTGTCTGTCCATTGTCCCTGTCTTCTTGGAATCGATGAGTGAGAGCATTGCTGTCATCGGCCTATCCCCTGTCAAGCGGAAGCGCCAATTTAAGTGGCGCCTTGGCCACTATGTATCCGCTTTGTTCTCAAAGAACAAGAGGGGAACGGAAATTTCCTATTTTTAGGAAGAAAGCACCTTCGTGAGCGCCCGTTCTACCGCGCCGATCGTATAAGGCTTGGCCAAAGTCGGACGCTCTGCATGGCCGGACGGCACGTCATCAGCCATGCCGCCTGTCGCGAAAATAAAGGGAATGCCGCTGTCTGCGAGAATATCGGCCACCGGCCAGCTTTTCTCGCCCTGCAGGTTGCAGTCCAGCAAAGCGGCATCAAAACCACCCTTGCGCGCCTGATCGCACGCTTCGTCCACCGAAACAGCAACCGCGTGCAGGCGGTATCCCAATGTTTCGAGATAATCTTCCAGCATCATGCCGATCATTGCTTCATCCTCGACCACCAGGATGGTCTTGCCGTCCGACATGTGCGATCCCCTATTTCGTTACGCTCGCCGTCTTATCATCGGCGCACGGACCAGCATAAACGCTTGATCGTTCAAGAAGTTCATTCCGCCGATGCGCCCATCGCTAGAGCATCGCGCGCCGCTTCCGCAAGCTGGCTGACGGAAAATGGCTTGGGCAGGAAGGCGACATTGGCAAGGTCGATCGACTTGCGCAGCTGCTCCTCGGCATAGCCCGACATGAACAGCACGGGCAGGTCGGGATGGGTATGCCGCGCCCGCGCAACCATCGACGGCCCATCCATGTTGGGCATCACCACGTCGGAAATCAGCAGGTCGATCTTCTCCCCGCCCGCCAGCACCTCAAGCCCCTGTTCGCCGTCGTTGGCGGTCAGCACCTTATAGCCTTGCCGGGACAGTGCGCGTTCAGCGACGGCGCGCACCATGTCCTCGTCCTCGACCACCAGCACCGTGCCCGTGCCCCATGTCTCGCTGCGCTTGATCGGCGCCTTGGCAGGCACCGCCTGTTCCATGTCCGCGCCCTGATAAACGGGCAGGTAGATGACGAAGCTCGCGCCCCGGCCAATTTCGGACTCGGCAAAGATATAGCCGCCCGATTGCTTGACGATGCCATAGACGGTGGACAGGCCCAGCCCCGTGCCCTTGCCCAATTCCTTGGTCGTGAAGAAGGGCTCGAAAATCTTGGACAATATGTCCGGCGGAATACCCAGCCCCGTGTCCGACACGCGGAGCGCAGTATAGTCGGCGGCGGGCAAAATCTCCTGCCGCATGTCACGGACCTTGCCAGCCGGGACCGCATAGGTCTGAATATTGAGCACGCCGCCTTCCGGCATCGCATCGCGCGCGTTGACCGCTAGGTTGACGATCACCTGCTCCAGCTGCCCCGGGTCGGCACGCACCGCGCCCAGGTTGCGGCCATGGCTGACTTCCAGCTTCACGCTCTCACCCAGCAAACGCTTGAGCAGGTTAGAGACGTCGGCAACGATGTCGGGCAGCTGCAGCACCTGCGGCCGCAGCGTCTGCTGCCGTGAAAAGGCGAGCAGCTGGCGCGTCAGCCCCGCCGCGCGATTGCTGTTCGACTTGATCTGCTGGATATCGTCATAATCGCTGTCGCCCGGCGTATGACGCATCAGCATCAGGTCGCAATGGCCGATGGTCGCTGTCAGGATATTGTTGAAGTCGTGCGCGACACCGCCCGCCAGCTGGCCGATCGCCTGCATCTTGGTCGCCTGCGCCACCTGCCGCTTGAGCTTGCTTTCCTCGCTATTGTCCTTGAGGCTGAGCAGCACCGCCGCCTCGCCAAGCCCCCGCACGCCCGCCAGGCTCAGCGCCGTCGGCTCCTCCGGCTCGTTGCGCAGCCTGATGGCGATGTCGCCGGACATTTGCGGCCCCACGGCGAAGCGGCGCACCGCGTCCGCAACCGCCGCCTGGTCCTCCCGCACGACCAGATCGCCCGGATAGCTCGGCTTTTCGCTGCGCTTCAGCCCCACAGCGCGGGAAAAGGCGCCATTCAGGAACAGGATGCGCCCATCGCGATCGGCCATGGCAAGGCCAAAGGGCAGCAGCGACAGCAGCGTTTCGATATAGGAAAGCGCCGACGTGCCGCCCGCGCTGCCCGCAGGCTCGTCGATCAACAGCAACAGCATCGGGCCATCCTGACCGCCGCCTTGCCCCCCGCCTTGAACGCCTCCAGGCTGCGTCGTCCGGCGCAAGGGCACCTGCAACAGCCGCAACGGCAATCCGCCCGATTCTTCCCGCGCCAGGAACAGCCGCCCCTTGTCATCCACCCGCATATGGGCCGCAAAGTCGCGGCCGGTGATATTGGCGTCGATCCGTCCCGCCGCGCGCAGCAGGAAAGCGCCGTTGGCTGACCGGATGCGCCCTTCCCCGCCGATCATGACCGCCATGATCCCGGCTTCACCCATTTGTCGCCCGGCGTCTCCGGTCAGCAGGCGATGCACATCGTCCAGCGCATTGGGCTGCCGCACCGGTGTAAAGCGCCACAGCAGATAATCTTCCGACCGGCCGGTCCGGCACAGGTCGACATCCAGCCGCAGCGCGCCCTGCGCCATGCCCTCCACCCGCGCTTCGCCATCGCGCCACGCCGCACGCGCGGTGTTGGCCAGGCTCTCGGCCAGCCCGGTGTCGGCGGTGATATTGGGCGGCGTCGGAAATCCCGGAAACCATTCGCCGAACAAGTCGCTCGCGCAAACGAGCCGTCCCGCACGATCCGTGACCGCGATCGCCATGTTCGACGCATCAGCCGCGGCCCGCGCGACCGTCCAATCCGGCACCGCATCCAGATCGGCGGCTTCTTCGGGGAAAAGGCGGCGATACCAGCTGAGCAGCACGGCGGCGGCGAGGATCATCGCGCCGAACCCGGCGCCGATTGCGGCATTACCGCTCGCCAGGATGACGAGAATAGCCGACAGCAGCGCAGCAAGTATCAACAGCGGCAGGGCCAATCGCGACGGGCGCTCGCCCGTCCACGCTTCCCCATCCCTTATGATACGCGAGGCCATCGGTCGGCCTTCCCCCTGAAAACGCCTGGACACTTGCACCCGGCGTCAGACGCGGGCGACTTCTTCCAATGCGCTGCTTTCGGGTGCCTTGCCAATCCTCAATTTACGCGCATGCCATTTGCGGCCCATCCGGTGGCGCCAGATCCAGTCGGCCAGAAAGTAGCCGACGACCGCAAAGGCGATGGAAATCAGCGCCAGCCCGAACAGCATGGCGGGCGCCGCTTCGGAAAAGAGCCAGGCGCACCATTCGCGGATCGACGCATGCTTGTCGACCAGTGCCATGAATCCCGACGCATCGGCGGTCCGTCCCAGCAGCCAGTTGCCGATATAGACCGACGCCATCAGGAACAGCGGCGTCGTGGCGGGATTGGACAGGAATGTCATGGCCGCCGCGATCGGGATATTGGCCCGAAACGGCAGCGCCAGCAGCGCCGCGCCCGCAATCTGCACGCCGGGGATCAGCAGGAAGATGCCCACGAGCAAGCCCAGCGCAACGCCGCGCGGCACCGACCGCCGGGTAAAGCGCCACAGCGAGGGTTCCAGTACCCGGTGCGCGACCGGCGCGATGAAGCGGTTATCCTCCAGCGATTCCCGGGTCGGCGCATTGGCGTGCCACCAGCGGGCCAGGCGGCCCATGCTCGCCTTGGGGCCCATCAACGATGGTCCTTCATGATGCGCTGCTGATCACGCTTCCAATCGCGTTCCTTGATGGTCTCGCGCTTGTCGTGAGTCTTCTTGCCCTTCGCCAGCGCCAGCTCAACCTTGGCCTTGCCCCGACTGTTGAAATAGACGCTCAGGGGCACAAGCGTCATCCCCTTGCGCTCGACCGCGCCATGCATGCGCGCAATCTCGCGCTCGTGAAGCAACAGCTTGCGAGGGCGCTTGGGCTCATGATTATAGCGGTTGCCATGGCTGAATTCGGGGATGTTGCTGTTGACCAGCCACACCTGATCGCCCTTCACCTCGGCATAGCTCTCCGCAATGTTGCCCTCACCGAAACGGAGCGACTTCACCTCCGTGCCCTGCAGCGCGATGCCTGCTTCGAACACGTCCTCCAGGAAATATTCAAAGCGCGCGCGCCGGTTCTCGGCGACGATCTTCTTCTTGTCGAACAGTTCGGGACGGGGGCGGGCCATGGCTCTCTTAACTAACTCACTTCACCATATAGGGCCGCAGCCCCTTTCAGACGAGACCCGCAATTTCCAAAGCGCGATCGACGGCGGCTCGACTCGGTTCCGAAGGCCAGGTGATCGGCAGGCGAAGCTCGCCGGGCATATCCGGCCGCACCCGGTTGAGCGCATATTTGACTGGCCCAGGTGAAGAATCGCTGAACAGCGCGTCATGCAGCGGATAGAGCCGGTCCTGCAGCGCCAGCGCGCCCGCCCAATCACCCGACGCGCAAGCCGCCTGAAACTGCGCGCACAGGCGCGGCGCGACATTGGCCGTGACGGAGATGCATCCCCTGCCCCCCATGGCGTTGAATCCCAGCGCGGTTTCGTCATTGCCGGACAGCTGGCAGAAATCGTCGCGGCAGGCGAGGCGCTGCGCGGTGACCCGCCCCAGATTCCCGGTAGCGTCCTTGATACCGACGATCGTCTGATATTCCTCCGACAGGCGGTGGATGACCGGTACGCCGATGTCGGTGATAGTCCGGCTCGGCACATTATAGAGGACGATCGGCAGCTGGCAGCGCTCGGCCAGATAGGCGAAATGCTGATAGACGCCGTCCTGGTTGGGCTTGTTATAATAAGGCGCAACTACCAGCGCGGCGTCGGCGCCAGCGGCCTGGGCCGCGAACATATGCTCCAAAGCGATTCGCGTGTCATTGGACCCGCAGCCCGCGATCACCGGCACTCGGCCCGCGGCCTGATCGACGCAGATGGCGACGACGCGATTATGCTCCTCGACCGTCATGGTCGCGCTTTCGCCGGTGGTGCCGCACGGCACGAGCGCGCTGCTTCCCTCCTCAATCTGCCAGTCCACGAGCGCGCGAAAAGCCGCCTCGTCCACGCCTCCATCACGGAAAGGGGTGATCAGTGCCGGAATCGACCCGGAAAACATCAACAAACTCCTTCAATTCACCGGCATTCCGGGGCACACTGTCGAGTGTGGGCGTCGGGGCGCTATAGCGCGTCATTCAGGGCCTGATAAGGATGGAATTGCGATGATGTCCAGTAGGCTGTCACCTCGCCGCCCCGAAACAGCAATGGTCCGCATGCCCTTGATCGCTCTTCTTCTTTTTACCGCCGGCGCCAGCGCCCAGACAGAAACCCCCGCTGCATTGCCCTATCCTACGGGTGCAGTGGTCCAGCAACTGCCCACCCAGACTCAGCCGTCGCCCTCGCCCTGGAATCAGGTCAGCAGCCGAATCGGCGTGGCCTCGGATCCGTCCGTCTCCGGCACGATCAGCCAGTGGCGCGCGCTGCAGCAGAGTGATGGCCTGGGCTTTTCCACTTATGCGAGCTTCATCCTCGCCAACCCCGGCTGGCCGGGGGAGGATCGGATGCGTCGCCTTGCAGAAACCAGCATCAATCCCAACAGCTATGACCCGCGGCAGGTAACCGCCTTCTTCGCCCGCTTCCCGGCGCGCACCGCCACGGGGCATTCGCGTAATGCCTTGGCACTGATGCAGATGGGCCGCGCGGCTGAAGCTCGCATCGCCGCGCGCAGCGCCTGGATCGGCGGCTCGCTTTCGCCGGACGATGAAGCGCGGCTGCTGTCAATGTTCGGTTCGGGTTGGACCAGCGCAGAACATGACCAGCGCGCCGACATGCTGCTGTGGGGCAATGACATCGCCGGGGCGCAGCGGATGCTCGCCTATGTCACGACTTCGCGACGGCCGGTCTATGAAGCGCGCATCGCGTTCCGCCGCAAAGCCCCCGACGCGGCGATGCGGATGCAGGCGGCGGAATCCATCGGTGTTTCCGACGCAGGCTTCGTCGCTGACAAGGCGACATGGCTGATCAACACCGGCAACTGGATCGCGGCGCGGCAATATCTCGCCAACCGTCCGCAGCTGACCTTCCGCCCCGGCAATGCCGAAAAATGGTATGAGACCTTGCTGGGTCAGGCGCGCGCCGCCGCGAACGACAGCCAGTGGAGCTTCGCCTACGGCATCGCCAGCAAGATCGACGATGCCTATGCGCCCGGCACCGACGTTTCCGGCCGCCCGATCGGCGAGCGTGACGACTATACCAGCCTCGCCTGGCTGGCGGGATCGACCGCATATTACAACCTCAACCGCCCATCCGACGCAGCGGTGATGTTCCGCCGCTACGCCACCGCCGCCAAGTCGCCCCAGACCCAGTCGAAGGGCTATTATTGGGCCGGACGTGCGGCGCTGGCGGCTGGGGACACGGCGACGGCCAACAGCTATTTCGCGCAGGCGTCGGTCTTCCCCGATCAGTTTTACGGCCAGCTCGCCCTTGAGCGGGTCGGAAAGCCGATACCCGCCCCTGCCGCCGTCGAACGGCCGGTGGAAATCTCCGCCGCTGATCGCACCGCCTTCGCCAACCGCTCGGTCGTCCGCGCGGTCAAGGCGCTCGGGCAGATGGGCTATTGGGAGGATCAGAGCAAATTCGCTCGCGCCATCGCCAACAATGCCGACAGCGACAGCGACCATTATCTCGCGGCCGAACTCGCCAAGAGCATCGGCAGGCCCGACATGGGCGTGATGGTCGGCCGCCGCGCCGTGTCGAGCGGCCTTACCGGCTATGGCGAAAGCGCCTTCCCCCGCGTTCCCGTGCCGCCCACCGCGCAATCCAACTGGACGATGGTCCACGCCATCGCCCGGCAGGAAAGCCAGTTCGACCGCCAGATCGTCAGCCATGCGGGCGCGCGCGGCCTGATGCAGCTGATGCCCGGCACCGCGCGCGAGCAGGCGGGCAAGCTCGGCCTCGGCTACAATCCCAGCTCGCTCAACGAGCCCAGCTACAATATCATGCTCGGCTCGTCTTATTTCGAGCGGATGCTCAGCTATTATGGCGGCAGCTATCCGCTGGCGGTCGCAGCCTATAATGCCGGGCCGGGCAATGTGAACCGCTGGATCTCCGCCAATGGCGACCCCCGCCTGCCGGGCGCCGACATGCTGCGCTGGATCGAGCAGATCCCGATCTTCGAAACGCGCAACTATGTGCAACGCGTCCTGGAAAACGCCGTCGTCTACGAGGCCATGAACCCCGAGCGCGCCCGCTTCCGTGGCTCGAATACGCCACTCTCCAAATATCTGGGCAAGCAAACGCCCGGCTAACCTAAGCAGAGGCGCGGA
>CAMPHR010000020.1 GCA_946886075.1 uncultured Novosphingobium sp.
CCCGCAACTGCGCGGAGGCGACGATCAAGGACTTTGGCGTGGTCTGCGTGGACTCAGGCTATGAACTGCATGTCGGCGGCAATGGCGGCATCCATGTCCGCGCCACCGACCTGCTCTGCAAGGTCGCGACCGAGCAGGAAGCGCTCGATTACTGCGCTGCCTTCACCCAGCTCTACCGCGAGGAAGCGCGCTATCTGGAGCGCACCGCGCCATGGATCGAGCGTGTCGGCGTGGAATATGTGAAGCAGCGGATCGTGGAAGACGAAGCGGGCCGCGAGGCTCTCCGCAGCCGCTTCCTCTATTCGCAGAGCTTCTCTCAGGAAGACCCCTGGGCCGAGCGCGCAGCCGGTGCGAATGCAGAACTGCACCAGCACCTCGACCCCATCGCCATCGCTGCGGAGTGAACGACATGACCGATTGGATCGACATCGGAACGCTGGCCGACATTCCCCAGCGCGGCGCTCGCACGGTGCAGATTTCTGGTGAAAAGGAAATCGCCGTCTTCCGCACCAGCGACGACAAGGTCTTCGCGCTGGTCAATGAATGCCCGCACAAGAAGGGGCCGCTGAGCCAGGGCATCGTCCACGGCCATAGCGTCGCCTGCCCGCTCCACAACTGGAACATCGCCCTGAAAACGGGCGAGGCGCAGGGCAATGACGAAGGCTGCACGCCGACGATCGCTGTGAAAGAGGAGGGCGGTCGCATCCTGATCGCTCGCCCGGCGGCGATGAAGGCAGCAGCCTGACGAGCATCAAGCTTCCGGTCCCTAGCCAAAACGGCGGGGACCCGGGTGGGGGTGTCTTGTTGGCCATCCCTTGCGGCAAGCGCCTCCACCCAATTCCTGTTCCTCGGGACGAAGAGGTAAGAGCATGACAGAGGCCATCCGCACCACCTGCGCCTATTGCGGCGTCGGTTGCGGCATTTCGGCCACGCCGACCGGACCCCGGTCGGTCACGATCAAGGGCGATGAAGCGCATCCGGCCAATGGCGGGCGTCTCTGCTCCAAGGGCACGCATCTGGGCGAGACCGTCGGCCTGACCGGTCGCCTGCTGCACCCGATGATCGGCAACAAGCGCGCCAGCTGGGACAGGTCGCTGGACCTCGTCGCCAAGCGGTTCCGCGATACCATTGAGAAGCATGGCCCCGACAGCGTTGCCTTCTACGTTTCCGGCCAGTTGCTGACCGAAGATTATTATGTCGCCAACAAGCTGATGAAGGGCTTCATCGGCACGTCCAACATCGACACCAACAGCCGCCTTTGCATGTCGAGCGCGGTCGCCGGACACAACCGCGCCTTTGGCGAGGACATCGTCCCTGCCAGCTATGACGACCTCGATGAGGCCGACCTCATCGTTCTCGTCGGCTCCAACACCGCCTGGTGCCACCCGATCGTCTATCAGCGCATTCAGGCCGCGCGCGCCGCGCGTGGCACCAAGCTGGTCGTCATCGACCCGCGCCGCACCGAAACCTGTGAAGGCGCGGACCTGCATCTGCCGGTAAAGCCGGGCACCGACGTTGCCCTGATGAACGGCCTGCTGGCTTGGTGCGATGCCGAGGGGATCACCGACCCGGCCTTCGTCGCGGATCATGTCAACGCGCCCGAAGGCTTCTGGGAGCATATTCGCACCGGCCACGACCTCTGGACCACGGCCAAGACCTGCGACATCGCGCCTGCGCTGCTGGAGCAGTTCTTCAAACTGTTCGCCGCGACCCCGCGCACCGTCACCCTGTTCAGTCAGGGCATCAACCAGTCGATCCGCGGCACCGATCAGGTCAATGCGATCATCAACGTCCACCTGGCCACCGGCCGCATCGGCAAGCCCGGCGCCGCGCCCTTCTCGATTACTGGTCAGCCCAACGCGATGGGCGGCCGCGAGGTCGGCGGCCTCGCCTCGACCCTCGCTGCGCACATGGACTTCGCACCCGAAAATGTGGAGCGCGTCGGCCGCTTCTGGGCCGCGCCGAACGTGGCCACCAAGCCGGGCCTTAAAGCCGTCGATCTCTTCCGCGCCATCAACGAAGGCCGGATCAAGGCGCTCTGGGTGATGGCGACCAATCCCGCCGTCTCCCTCCCCGACGCGAACCGCGTCCGTGAAGCGCTGGAATCTGTCCCCTTCCTCGTCGTGTCGGACATCATCGCCGACACCGACACCAGCGTCCATGCCGCCGTCCGCCTGCCCGCCGCCGGATGGGGCGAGAAGGACGGCACTGTTACCAATAGCGACCGCACGATCAGCCGCCAGCGCCCCTTCCTCGCGCTCCCCGGCGAGGCGAAGCCCGACTGGTGGATCGTCAAGGAAGTCGCCCGCCGCATGGGCTGGCGCAACGCCTTCGCCTATGACCGGCCCGCCGACATCTGGCGCGAACATGCGCGCCTGACCGCCTATCAAAATGACGGCCAGCGCCTGCTTAACCTCCGCGCGCAAGCCACCATCGGCAACGACGCCTATGAAGCGATGGAGCCGTTTCGTTGGGGTGGGGAGAAGCCCTTTGCCGATGGCCGTTTTTCAACGCCCGACGGCAAGGCACGGCTGGTCCTCACCAAGCAGATGGACCTTCAGGACCCTCTGAAGCAGTGGCCGATGACGCTCAACACCGGCCGTTACCGCGACCAGTGGCACACGATGACCCGCACCGGCCTGTCGCCCAAGCTCGCCCGCCATCGCGAAGAGCCGCTGGTCGATATCCATCCCAAGGATGCCGAGGAACTGGGCATTTGCGACGGCGACCTTGCCCGCGTCCAGACCGCGCAGGGCAACAGCATCTTCCGCGTGGCGTTCAGCGAAGGCCAGCGCGTGGGCGAAATCTTCACGCCGATCCATTGGACCGATCAGGTCTCGACCGGCGGCCGCACCGGCCTGCTGCCCCGGCCGCTGGTCGATCCCCATTCGGGCCAGCCGGGTTTCAAATCGACGCCCGCCAGCATCGAAAAGGTCGCGACCGAGTGGAAGGGCTTCCTCATCCTGCGCGGCGAGCAGCCCGCCAAAATCCCCTGCCTCTGGGCCACCAAGGTCACCGTTCCGGGCGGCGCACTCTACGAAGTCGCGGGCAATGGCGATCCCACGCGCCTTGAAGCCTGCCTGCCCAAGGGCGACCGCGTCGAAGCCGTGGACATGACGCGCGGCACCCGCCGTATCGCGATCATTCGCGAAGGCAAGCTGGCCGCCGTCCTCTTCGTCACCCGCACCGGCCTGCTCCCCTCGCGCGACTGGCTCATCACCCAGCTCGAAGCCGAGGAGGTGGGCGCCTCCGTCCTCGCCGCGCGCGGTCCCGGCAACCAGCCCGACAAGGGGCCGACCATCTGCGTCTGCTTTGACATCGGCCTCAACCAGATCGTCGCCGCCATCCGCGACCAGAGCCTCGTCGATGTCCCCGCCATCGGCAAGGCCATCGGCGCGGGCACCAATTGCGGGTCCTGCCGTCCCGCGCTCGCCAACATTCTCGCTCAAATCCCGCAGGAGACGCTTCATGCAGCCGAATGACCTGATCGCGCCCGGTGAAGTCTGGCTGGTGGGCGCTGGCCCCGGTGACCCGGACCTGCTGACCCGCAAGGCCGAAAAGCTGATCGCGGCGGCCGAAATCGTCTTCTACGACGCGCTGGTGGGGCCGGGCGTCCTTGACCTGATCCCCGAGGGCGTCGAGCGGGTCAGCGTCGGCAAACGCTCCGGCCGCCACAGCAAGGCGCAGGAAAGCATCAACGACCTCCTCCTCGCCGCCGCCAAGGCAGGCAAGCGCGTCGTGCGCCTCAAAGGCGGCGACCCGTCGGTATTCGGCCGCTCGTCGGAGGAGATGGAGCATCTGGCGGCGGACGGCATTCGCTTCCATATCTGCCCCGGCATCACCACAGCCAGCGCGGCGGCGGCGAGCGGTAGCGCTTCGCTCACCCTGCGCGGCAAGGCGCGGGGCCTCACGCTCGTGACCGCGCATCTGAAGGCGGGTGAACCGCTGAAGCTCGACTGGGAGGTGCTGGCCCGTCCCGGCGGCACGCTCGGCATCTATATGGGGCGCGCCGCCGCCGGGGAAATCAGCCGCGAGTTGATCGCTGCCGGACGCGATCCGGAAACGCCGGTGATGGTGGCGGTGAACGTCTCCCTCCCCACCGAACGGCTGATCCGCGGCAAGCTCTCCGCGCTCGCTTTCCTCGTCGCGACGATCAGCGATGAAGACCCAACCCTGCTTCTGATTGGCGAAGCGGTGGCGGGAACGAACATGCCTGCAGGAGCCGCTGCAAGCGTCGCTCTTCCGGTTTGAGTTCCCGCTACCCTACGCCCTGAGCTTGTCGATGCCTCTGCCTTAGTTGGAAGGAAGGATGGGGGCGTCGGCAAGCTCAGCTCGGCTCGCGCACGACATCCGTTCGCCCTGAGCTTGTCGAAGGGCAAAGCTGAGCGGAGGCGAAGTCATGTGCGCGTGCCGACTTCGCTCCGCTCAGTAGAAGGCTTCGACTTCGCTCAGCCCGAACGGTGGAAAAGCGATTTTCCCATATCCTCTGGGCGGTTGATATTCGGCAGCAGGATGTCGGGCCGCTCCACGATCCGCGCGCCGATCCGATCCAGCCAGCCATAGATCGAGCGATTATTGTCCTCGGCGAGATGCGCGTCCAGTTCGTCCGCCAGCTCTACTGGCCAATAGCCCGCCAGTTGTTGCCCCTTCAGAACCGCCGCGCCGTCGCCAATGAGCGCGTCCGCCAACCCCGCCGGATAGACCGGCATGTCGCACCCGGTCGTCAGCACGGCGTCATATCCCTCGTCGCGCGCATAATGCAGCGCCGCGTTCAGCCCCCCCAGCGGCCCCATGTCGGGCGCAGGCCTATCCGCCAGCCCCGTCAGCCCATCGGCCGAGCGCCCGCACACAAGCACCGTCTCCACATGCGGCGCGATTGCCGCCACGGCATGCGCCATCAGCGTCCGCCCGTCCGGCATCATGGCAAGCGCCTTGTCGCTCCCAAACCGGCGGGATCGCCCACCGGCCAGCACCGCGCCCAGCAACCGCATCGATCCACTCCTTGGCAGAACCCTTGCTTTCCCCTATGGCGCGCCGCGTGAGCGGGCAACCGCTGACACAAAGATCGCGTCGGAAAGGGAATGCGGTGCGGACGGGATCACCGTCCAATTCCGCGGCTGTCCCTGCAACTGTAAGCGGCGAGCGCGATGCACATGGAAACCCGCAAGCCTTCAAAGGGGGAGGCGAGGGGGACCAGCCACTGGACCAAAAGTCCGGGAAGGCCGTGCATCGCCGCGACGACCCGCAAGCCAGGAAACCTACCGGCGCATGGTCGCTCTTGCCTTGGGTCCAGGGATCGGTCCGGGCACGGTTTTCCGTCTGAGCGACGAAGCGGCGCAGGGCCGCATCGGTGCGCGGGGCGGGGCTGGCGTCTGTCTTTCTTGCGCACTGACCGCTGATGCGGAGGTCCTGGGCTCATGTCGCATGGCGCTCAGGGAAGACAAATATGATCAAGACCGGAATTTCACTGCTGGCGCTGCTCGCAGCAACCCCGGCGCTCGCCGAAGACGCCAATGAAATCATCGTCACCGCGCTGGGCATCGAACAACCCACCGATGAAGTCGGTCAGGCGGTGACCGTGATTGACGATAAGACCATCGAGACCCGCCAGAATGTCAGCGTGGCGGACTTGCTGATCACCACGCCGGGCGTTCGCGTCAATCGCGCCGATGCCGTGGGCGGTGTCACTGGCGTTTCGATCCGGGGCGCGGAGACGACGCAGACACTGGTCCTGCTCGATGGCGTCAAGATCAACGACCCCAGCATCATCGGCGATGCGTATGACTTCGGCAATCTGTTGACAGGCAACATCCGCCGCATCGAAATCCTGCGCGGCTCGAATTCGGTCGTCTATGGCAGCCAGGCGATCGGTGGCGTGGTCAACATCATGTCGGCTGATCCCGGGGAGGGGTTTGGCGGCACCGCTTCTGTGGATTACGGCCATGCTGACACGCTGAACGCGAAGGCGAACGTGTCGGGCAGCAGCGGCATGGCCTCTGGCAGTGCTGGCGTTGCCTATTTCCGCACCGACGGCATTTCCGCCGCCAAGGGCGGCACGGAAAGCGACGGCTATGAAAATATCGCCACCAACGCCAAGCTCAAACTGAACTTCACAGACAATCTCAGCCTGGATCTGCGGGGCTATTATATCCATGCCGACCTGGATACCGACATCTTTTTCGGTGCGCCGTCGGACACTGCTGACTCTAGCAAGCTCGACCAATATATCGGCTATGCAGCGCTTAACCTTGCCTCATTCGATGGCAAGTTGACACAGCGTGCCGCCGCCACCTGGTTTCGCGCAGAGCGTAGCTATGAGTCTCCATTCGGCCCGTCCGGCTTCACCGGAAGAACGTGGCGGTTCGAATATCAAGCCGTGTATCAACCTATGGACAGCGCCAAGCTGCTGTTCGGATATGACCATGAGCGGCCTGACTATGACTCATTCTTCTTCGATTCCTTTGCAGGCGCTAACGTATACGGCCGTGCCGGCGCCAATATCGACAGTGTTCATGCGCTGGCCGTGGTGAAGCCCTTTGCTGGCCTGTCCGTCACCGGCGGCGTGCGCCACGATGATCACAGCCAGTTTGGCGGTGCGACCACATTCGGCGCGAACGCCAACTACTCGCCCAATGAGGGCCGTACCAATGTGCGCGCAAGCTATGGCGAAGGGTTCCGCGCTCCGTCGCTTTATCAGCTGTATGATCCGACCTATGGCAATAGCGCGCTCAATCCTGAGCGGTCGAAGAGCTACGACATTGGCGTCGACCAGCAACTGGGAGGCGATCGGGCCGCATTCTCGCTCACAGCCTTCCGGCGCACGATCGAGGGCCAAATCGATTTCGACTTCGGCACGTCGCGATATTTCAACCTTGGCCGCACGCGCGCGAAAGGGGTGGAGGCGATGTTGACGCTGAAGCCGGTCGATGCGCTGACTTTCACCGCGGCATACAGCTATATCGATGCACGAAATCGCGACACAGGCGCTCGCCTGCCGCGGCGGCCCACTAATGTAGTCAGCGTGTCGGCCGATTATCGCTGGCAGTTCGGCCTGTCGGCCGGGGCGACGGTGACCATGACGAGCGACAGTTTCAACAATGCGTCCTTGACCCAGCGCATCGACGGCTATGCGCGGCTCGACATCCGGGCTTCGCTGCCCATCAACGAGCATCTGGAAATTTACGGCCGCGTCGACAATGTCACGGATGAAGAATATGCGACCGTCTATGGCTACAGCACCTATGGCCGTTCGGCCTTTGGCGGCGTGCGTGTCCGCTTTTGAAGGCAAGTGGTGATAGGGGTGGGTGACCGCCCCTTGTCACAGGGGCGCGGCCTTGACCTGCGCCCTGACCTTGCCCCTGCTATCTGCCTGAGCGATGATGCTGCGCGCGGCCTGCACATAGGCGGGGCCGCCGCACACCGTCCATGCCTGAGGCACGCGGATGCGGGGGATGGATCGCAGCACCGGATGGTGCAGCATCTCCGTGCCCTGATCGACGATCCGTTCGCTGCCTTCTTCCACAATCAGATAGTCTGGCCGGGCGGCGATCATCGCCTCCAGCGGCACTTGGGCCAGAGCGGGCTTGCCAAGCTTGGCCGCAAGATTGACAAGCCCGGCGCGCCGGATCAGTTCATCGACCAGCGTGCCCGTGCCGGTCATATAGCCGCGCCGCTGATAATAGGCCGCGACGCCGCCACGCTTGCGCCGGGGGAGGGCGGCAAGGTCGCGCTCCATCGTCGCGATCAACGCCTCGCCCCGCGCGTGCTGGTTCAATGCCGCCGCCACTTGCCGGATCTGCATGCGGATGGTCGTAAAGCTGTCCGCGCTCGCCAGCCCCAGCTTGCGCCATCGGCCATCGGGCGCGCCAACCACCCCGCCTGCGCCGTCGGGAAAGCCGATCACCAGGTCCGGCCGCAACGCCAGCACCTCTTCGGCCGGACGCTTCAGCACCGGGAATCGCCGCGCCTTGGCAACAGCCGCCGACAGTTCGGGATCATGGCCATAGGGGCTCAGGGCCATGATCTGCGCCGGATCGGCAAGCGCCAGCACATATTGATCGGCGCAGGTGTTGAGCGACACGATGCGCTTGGGCGGCGGAGCGGGAGCGGCTCCGGTGAGGCCGAGCGCGATCAATGCCGCGAATATCCTTTTGCCCACCAGTTCCGCCTCCACAAAGCGACGCGCTCCAGCCAACGCGAGAGCATGGCAATCCGTAACAGCAGCATCCGAGCGTGCAAGCCATGAGCGCCCGCCGCCATCCGCTGCTCCTCCCCATCCTGACGGGTCTTGTGCTTGTGGCGGCGCTTGGCTCGCTGACGCTTGGCGCCGTGCCGTTGTCGCCAGCCCGCATCCTCGCGGTCCTCGCCGGGGGCGGGGATGAAGTCGCGCGCGCCATCCTCATCGACCTGCGCCTGCCGCGCATGCTGCTCGGCCTGATCGTCGGCGCGATGCTCGGCCTCGCGGGAGCGGCGCTTCAGGGCTATCTCCGCAACCCGCTTGCCGAGCCCTCGGTGATGGGCGCGTCGAACGCCGCGGCGCTGGGGGCGGTGTGCGCGCTGTATTTCGGGTTGGCGCAACTGCATCCGGCCGTGCTTCCGCTCCTCGCCATCGCAACCAGCCTGATCGCGATCGGGGCGCTGTTCCTGCTGGCGGGCCCATCCGAAAGCCCGCTGACGCTCATCCTCGCGGGCATCGCCGTCGCGACGCTGGCCGGGGCGGGGATCAGCCTGTCGCTCAACCTTTCGCCCAATCCCTTCGCGGCGATGGAGATCATGAGCTGGCTCATGGGCAGCCTTGAAAATCGCAGCTATGCCCATGTGTGGATCGCGCTGCCCTGCGTCGCCGTCGGCGCGGCCCTGCTGATCGCGGACGGCCGCAGCCTCGACGCGCTGACCTTGGGAGAGGAAGGGGCGCAGGCGCTGGGCGTCGATCTTGGCAAGGCGCGGCTGCGCATGATGCTGGGCGTTGCGATCGGCGTGGGGGGCGCGGTCGCCGTTTCGGGCGCGATCGGCTTCGTCGGCCTGATCGTGCCGCATCTCGTCCGGCCGCTGACCGATCGATCCCCGTCCGCCATCCTGCTCCCGTCGCTGCTCGGCGGCGCGGCGCTGCTGACGCTGGCCGACATCGGCGTGCGCCTGATCCCCACCAGCAGCGAGTTGAAGCTTGGCGTCCTTACCGCTTTGCTGGGGGTGCCGGTCTTCCTCGTCCATTTGATGCGGGAGCGGCGGCTATGGTGACCATCCGCGCGCTAGACCTGTCCGTTCGTCTTGGCCGCCATCCTGCCGTTAGTGGAGTCAGCGCCGCACTGGAGCCGGGACAGCTGGTCGGCATCATCGGGCCCAACGGCGCGGGCAAATCGACGCTGATCCGCGCCTTGCTTGGCCTCGTCCGCGCAGATGGCGGAGCAGTGTCCATCGACGACACGCCGATCGCCAGCCTGTCCCGGAAGGATGTTGCGCGGCGGGTGGCCTATCTGCCGCAGGGGCAGACGTTGCACTGGCCATTGATGGTCGAGCGGCTGGTGGCGCTCGGCCGGATGCCGCACCTTGGCCCGCTGTCGCTCCTGTCGTCGGAGGATGAAGCGATGGTCGATGCCGCCCTTGCCCGCGCCGATGTGCTGCATTTGAAGGGCCGGATCGCCACCGAGCTATCGGGCGGCGAGCGCGCCCGCGTCCTCCTCGCCCGCGCGCTGGCGGTGGGTGCGCCCGCGCTCATCGCTGACGAGCCGCTCGCCGCGCTTGATCCCGGGCATCAGCTTGATGTCATGGACTTGCTCAAGGGCGAGGCGCGCGCCGGGTCGCTGGTGGTGACGGTGCTGCACGACCTGGGCATGGCGGCGCGCTATTGCGACCGGCTGCTGCTGATGGACAAGGGGCGGCTGGTTGCCGATGGCAAGCCAATGGAGGTGCTCACTGAGCAGAGCTTGGCTGAGGTTTATGGGATTTCGGCCTGCATCGAGGCTGATGGCGAATGGCCGCTGATCCTGCCGACGGGGCGGATCAAAAGCTGACCACCAAATCTCCGTTCGCCCTGAGCCTGTCGAAGGGCTTCTCTTTTCTTTAATAAGGAAAAGGCTTCGACAGGCTCAGCCCGAACGGGGGAGGGGTTGCTATTCCCCGAAAGCCTTGGGCGCAGCTGCCACAACCGTATAGGTGCCCGCCCCAATCTCCGACACCTCCAGCGCCCGCTCCGCAATCCCGCTGCGCCCAAATCGAAACGCCCCGTCAATCCCCGAAAAGCCCCCAGCATCCCGCAGCCGCGCCGCCGGGAAGGGGGTGCCCGGACGCCAATCCCGCGCGATCCGCACCGTCAGCAGTACCGCGTCATAGCCGAGCGCCGAAAGCCGGAACGGCGCACTGCCATAACGGGCGCGATATTTGCCCGCCAACTGGCCATAGAGCCCGTCAGAAACGCTGGCGAACCAGGCGCCGCGCAGCGCAGGGCTGGACCCCAAGCTGCTGTCGGTGTTCCACAATTCCGTGCCCAGCAGGCGCGCCGTCGCGCCGCCATTCTTCCGCACGATCGGCGCCAGTTGCAACGCCACCCGCCCGCTGTCCGCGATCAGCAGCGCGTCATAGCTGGACGAAGCCTGCAACTTCTTGACCGCCGCTGTCATCGAAGCAGGCGTCCGGTCGAAGGTCTGCATCGAGACGACGGTGCCGCCTTCCTGCTCGACCGCGCGCAGCAGGGACGTGCCCGACCGCTCGCCATAAACGCCCTTGGGCACTAGCGCCGCGAACTTGGACAATCCCTTGCCCTTCGCAAATTCGACCACCCGCTCGATCGACTGGTTGGGGTTGTAGCCCATGATGTAGACGCCGTTTCCAGCCACGCTCACATCGTTGGAAAAGCTGATCACCGGCACGCTTGCCTTGGCCGCGATCGGCCCGACGACCCGCGCATCCTCCGCCAGCAGCGGCCCCAGGATCAGGCGATTGCCCTCCGCCAGCGCGCGGTTGGCCGCCGCTGCCGCGCCCATGCTGGTGTCATAGGTGGTGATGCGCACCTTGTCCGCCTTTGTATCCAGCAGGGCCAAGGTGGTCGCGTTGGCGATCGACTGACCGACGCCCGCATTAGGGCCGCTCATCGGCACCAGCAGCGCGACGCGGTGGCGCTGCGCATCGGTGGGCAGGCCCTGCGTCACGTCGGGACCGGTCGGCACAGGCTCAGACGGGCGGACGGGCGCAGGCCCGCGCGGCACGATCGATTGACAGGCGGCCAGGGCCAGGGCGCTGGCGGCGAACAGGATACGCGCACCGCGCTTCATTGCCGCGAACATGTCCGCTTGCCGGAGGGTATCCGTCTCTGTCATCTGGCGTCCTTATGGAAACTTCAACTTCTGGGCTGGAACCCGGGCTTTACATCGTTGCGGGGCCGATCGGCAACCTTGGAGACCTTAGCCCGCGCGCGGCCGATGTCCTGCGCCGCGCTGATGTGATCGCCGTGGAAGATACACGGGTGAGCGCACGGCTGCTGCGCCATGCGGGATCGGAGCGGCCGATGGTCCCCTATCACGACCATAGCGCCGAAGGGGTGCGCGCCCGCCTGATCGAGCGGATGGCGAGCGAATCGGTGGCGCTATTGTCCGACGCCGGAACGCCGCTCATCTCCGATCCGGGCTACAAGCTGGTGCGCGACGCCCGCACGGCGGGGCGCAACATCATAACGCTGCCCGGCCCCAGCGCCGCCATCGCCGCGCTCACTTTGTCGGGCCTGCCGACCGACCGCTTCCTGTTCATGGGCTTCCTGCCGGTCAAGCAAAAGGCCCGCGCCGACGCGCTCTCTGAAATCGCCCCCCTGCGCGCCACGCTCATCTTCTATGAAAGCGGCCCCCGCCTGTCGGAAAGCCTCGCCGCGATGGCGCAAGGACTTGGCGACCGCGACGCCGCCGTGTCTCGCGAAATCAGCAAGGCGTTCGAGGAAACCCGCACCGGCACTTTGAGCGAACTGTCCGCCCGCTACGCCGACGCCCCGCCCAAGGGAGAGATCGTCGTCATCGTCGGACCGCCCGGAGAGGCCCCGCCCGCCAGCGCCGAAGACGCCGACGCCGCCCTCCTCGAAGCGATGGAGCGCCTCCCCGTCTCCAAGGCAGCGGGAGAAGTCGCGAAAAAACTCGGCGTCGACCGCCGCGCCCTCTACGACCGTGCGCTGGAACTCAAGGGGTGAAGCGGCAACAGGCCGAGAAGCGCGGGCGGCAGGCGGAGCGGATCGCTGCGTGGTGGCTCCGGCTCAAGGGCTGGCAGATCGTCGGCCGCCGCCTGCGCACGCCTGCGGGGGAAGTAGACCTCGTCGCCCGGCGAGGCGCAATGCTGGCCTTTGTCGAGGTGAAGGCCCGCGCGACGGGCGCCGACCTCGACCTCGCAATCGACGAACGACGCCTTTCCCGGGTGGCTGCGGCGGCGGAAATGCTGTTCTACGACCTCGCCAAGCCGGGCGATGACATGCGCATCGACGTGATCCTCCTTGCACCGGGGCGTCCGCCACGCCATCTGGCGAATGTCTGGCATGGGGGCTGATCCTTTCATCCCCGGAAAAAGGATTGGACATGACTGAGCTCAACCCCCTCACCGTCGCCGTGCAGATGGACCCGATGGAAGGGATCAACATCGCGGGCGATTCCACCTTCCACATCATGCTGGCGGGGCAGGCGAGGGGGCATCGCCTTTACCATTATCTCGCGCCCGACCTCACCTATCGCGACGGCCGCGTGCTGGCGAAGGCGCGTCCGGTGAAGGTGCAGAAGGTCCAAGGCGATCATTTCGCTTTTGGTGAGCCAGAGATGCTGGACCTTGGTCGCGATGTCGATGTCGTGCTGATGCGGCAGGACCCGCCCTTTGACCTGAGCTATATCACCGCCACTCATTTGCTTGAGCGGGTGCAGGAAGAAACGCTGGTGGTGAACGACCCCGCCTCCGTCCGTAACGCGCCGGAAAAGCTGTTCGTGCTCGACTATGCGCGCTTCATGCCGCCCACGATGATCACCCGCGATCTTGCCGAAGTGCGCAGCTTCCTCAGCCAACATGGCGAGATCGTCATCAAGCCGCTCTACGGCAATGCGGGCAACGCGGTCTTCCATGTCGGCCAGTCCGGCGCGAACATTTCGGCGCTGGTGGAACTGTTCAACGCTTCATGGGTCGAGCCCTTCATGGTTCAGGCTTTCATCCCCGGCGTGGCGCAAGGCGACAAGCGCATCGTCCTGATCGACGGTGAAATCGCGGGCGCGATCAACCGCATTCCGGGCGAGGGTGAGATCCGTTCCAACCTTGCGGTGGGCGGATCGGCGGCGAAGACGGAGTTGACCGATCGCGAGCTGGAAATCTGCGCTGCCATGGGCCCGGAATTGAAGCGCCGCGGCCTCTTGTTCGTCGGCATCGACGTGATCGGCGGCGAATGGCTGACGGAAATCAACGTGACCTCGCCCACCGGGATCGTGTCGATCGACGCGTTCAACGGCACGGATACCGGCGGCATGATCTGGGACGCGATCGACGCGCGTCTGGCCGAGCGGGTGGCTGCTTGAGCCAGTCCCTACGGTCTCGCAATATTATCGTCATCCCAACGCAAGCTGGGATCTCGTTCCCCAAGCTGTGCCATCTGAAAAGAGATTCCAGCTTTCGCTGGAATAACGAAATGTGACTGACTGGGTCCTCCACCTCATCGACGCGGGCGGCTATTGGGGAATCTTCCTCCTCATGGTGCTGGAAAATGTCTTCCCGCCCGTGCCGTCCGAACTCATCATGGGCATCGGCGGCATCCGCGTGGGGCAGGGCCGCATGGCGATGGAGTGGCTGCTGCTGGCGGGCACGATCGGCACCACCGTCGGCAATTATTTCTGGTATCTCGTCGGCCATATATTGGGCTTCCATCGCCTGAAGCCCCTGGTCGACCGCTATGGCCGCTGGGCCACGCTGGAATGGCGGGACGTCGAGAAGCTCGACCATATATTCGGCAAATATGGCCAGATCGTCGTCTTCGTCTTCCGCTTCCTGCCCGCTTTTCGGACGATGATCTCGCTTCCTGCCGGGCTGTTCCGGATGGGGCATTTCCGCTTTTTGGCTTGGACGGCTGGGGGTGCGCTGATCTGGAATATCATCCTGGCCTATGCGGGTTACCTGTTGGGGCAGAATTTTCGGGACATCGATAAATATGTCGGCCCCGCCGCGACGGCGTGTGTGGTGGGAGCGGTGATATTGTACCTCTGGCGCTTGGCGACCTGGAAGCCGAGGGGGTGACCCTTGCTTGTTCCCCCTCCCGCAGGCGGGAGGGGGAACAGGTCAAGCCCGAGGATGCGCATTCCGATACACATCCAGCAAATGCGCCGCATCCACTTGCGTATAAATCTGCGTAGACGACAGGCTCGCATGCCCCAGCAGCTCCTGCAAAGACCGCAAATCCGCCCCACGCCCCAGCAAATGCGTCGCAAAGCTGTGCCGCAACGCATGCGGCGTCGTCCGATCCGACAGCCCCAGCCTTCCCCGCGCGCCCTGCACCGCGCGCCGGATCAGCGCCGCTGACAAAGGGCCACCCCGCGCACCCCGAAACAGCGCCTCTTCCCGCCCGGCCGGATAAGGACAAACCGCCACATAAGCCTCGATCGCCGCGCGCACTTGCGGCAGCAGCGGCACGATGCGCGTCTTGCCCCGCTTGCCCGTCACCCGCAGCGTGTCGCCCAGCGGCAGCACATCGCCCATCAGCCCCATCGCCTCGCCAATCCGCAGCCCCGCGCCGTACAGCAGCAGCAGCACCGCCCAATCGCGCGCGCCGATCCACCCGTCGCGCGCCGTTTCTGCAATATCCTCCGCCAGTGCGACCGCTTCATCGGGCGAAACCGGGCGCGGCAGCCCGCGCTTCACCTTCGGGCCTTTCAGCACCGGCACTCGCGCGTCCTCGCCGCCGATGAACTTCAGGAAGCCGCGCACTGCCGACAATTCACGCGCCGCCGACACATTGCCGATGCCGTCCATTCGCCGCACTGTCAGGAAAGCGCGCAGGTCGGCCTGATCCACCCGCTTCAAAGTCGCCGCCGTCATCGCTTCCCCGCGATGTTCCGTCAGGAAGGCGATCAGCCGCTCCGCCGTCGCCATATAGGCGCGCACAGTATGGGTGGAGCGCCGCCGGTCCAGCGCCAGATGCTGCCGCCATGCTTCCACCAGATCACTGCCCGCGCTCATGCCCCGACTCTAGGCCATGGCTCGCCGGAACGGAATCCCTACAATCCAGCAGCCCTTGAAAATCCCTACCAGATGGGCACATGGAGCGCATGGCAACCGCTCCTGACATGGCCGACATGCCCACCGGCACGCTGCTGCAGATTTCATCGCGCATCGGCCGCGTCCTTGCGCCCAATCCGTCCCCTTTCACTTATACCGGCACCCAGACCTATCTGGTGGGCACCACCGACCTCGCCGTCATTGATCCGGGCCCGAATGATGAAGCGCATCTCACCGCGCTGCTCGCCGCCATTGGCGACCGGCCGGTCCGTGCGATCCTGTGCACCCACACACATCGCGATCACAGCCCGGCCGCCGCGCCGCTGTCGGCGCAGACGGGCGCGCCCATCATTGGCTGCGCGCCGCTGGTGCTTGACGATGACGGCCCGCGTGCCGATGCGGCATTCGACCCCTCCTACAGCCCCGACCGCATCCTTGCCGACGGCGAACAGCTGGTGGGGGACGGCTGGACGCTCGAAGCGCTGGCGACCCCTGGCCACACCTCCAACCATCTCTGCTTTGCCCTGCTGGAGGAAAATGCGCTTTTTACCGGCGACCATGTGATGGGCTGGTCCACCAGCGTCATTTCGCCCCCGGACGGCGATATGGCCGACTATATGCGATCGATGCAGCGCCTGCTCGACCGACAGGATGCGATCTATTACCCCGCCCATGGCGAGCCGGTGCAGAACCCGCAGCGGCTGGTGCGCGGCATGATGGGCCATCGCAAGCAACGCGAAGGCCAAATCCTGCGCTTCCTTGAGCGCCATGGCGCGTCGGAAGTCCCGGCGATGGTGGCGCAGATGTACAAAGGCGTCGATCCACGCCTCTATTCCGCCGCTGGCCGCTCGGTCCTTGCCCATCTCATCGATCTTGACGGGCGCGGCGTGGCGGAGGCGGCGGGCGACGGCCGCTGGCAATTACGCTGATATAACTGATGCTGGCCAAGGGCCGCGCGCGCCGCTAGGGCGCGGGAAAAGGCCCGTGAGGAGTTAGGGACATGAACGCCATCACCGGAATCCCCCAAGGGACCGACCTGCGCGCGGAGATCGACCGGCTGCGCAAGGAACGCAACGCCGTCATCCTAGGCCATTATTACCAGAAGCCTGAAATCCAGGACCTGTCGGACTTCGTCGGCGACAGCCTCGAACTGTCGCGCAAGGCGGCGGAAACCGACGCCGACGTCATCGCTTTCTGTGGCGTGCGCTTCATGGCCGAAACCGCCAAGATATTGAGCCCGGAAAAGATCGTCGTCCTGCCCGATATGGACGCAGGTTGCAGCCTGGAGGACAGCTGCCCGCCCGCCCAGTTCAAAGCGTTCCGCGAAGCCCATCCTGATCATATCGCGCTCAGCTACATCAACTGCTCGGCTGAAGTGAAGGCGCTGTCTGACATCATCGTCACCAGTTCGTCCGCCGAAACCATCCTCAGCCAGATCCCGCGCGACCAGAAGATCATCTTCGGCCCGGACAAGCATCTGGGCGGTTACCTGAAGCGCAAATTCAACCGCGACATGCTGCTCTGGCCCGGCGTCTGCATCGTCCACGAGGCGTTCAGCGAGACGGAACTCTTGAAGCTCAAGGCCCAGCATCCCGACGCACCCATCGCCGCGCACCCGGAATGCCCGCCTTACATCGTCGATCATGCCGATTATGTGGGGTCCACGAGCGGCATCCTGCAATATGCCAAGACGATGACCGGCGACACGCTGATCGTCGCGACTGAACCGCATATCATCCACCAGATGCGCAAGGCGGTGCCGGACAAGAATTTCATCGGCGCGCCGGGCGCAGACGGCAACTGCAACTGCAACGTCTGCCCGTACATGGCGCTCAACACGATGGAAAAGCTGTACCTCGCGCTCCGCGACCTGCAGCCGCGCATCGAGATGGAAGAAGGCCTGCGCCTCGCCGCCAAGAAGAGCCTCGACCGCATGCTGGAACTCGCCAGCGGTACAGTGGGGAAGGGTGATGTGGGTAATCGTTAAGGCATGCTCCTTGTTTTCCGTCACCCCGGGGCTTGACCCGGGGTCCCGCTTTACGTTCAATCGTGTGAAAGCGGGATCCCGGCTCAAGGCCGGGATGACGAGGCGGTTGGCGCCGCCTGCGTTTGCTATCCCACTCCGATCAATGCACAGAGAGGCCAGATGACCTTCACCTTGCCCGGCTTCGACCTCGACGCCTTCATCGCGTCCACTCTAGCCGAAGACCTCGGCCCCGAAGGCCGCGACGTGACCAGCGAAGCAGTCATCCCCGCCGACGCGATCTTCGAAGGTGTGATGGACAGCCGCGACGCGGTGACGCTCGCCGGCCTCCCCATCGCCGCCGCCTTCTTCCGCGCCCTCGATCCCGATGTGGAAATCGAACTGCTCCGCCAAGACGGCGACCGCGTCGCGCCAGGCACCGATATCATGCGCATCCGGGGCAAGGCCCGCGCGATGCTGACGGCGGAGCGGTCGGCGCTCAACACGGTCCAGCACCTGACCGGCATCGCGACCATGACCCGCGCCTATGTCGATGCGATCATGGGCACCGGCGCGACCCTGCTCGACACGCGCAAAACGATTCCCGGCCTGCGCGTGCTGGAGAAATATGCGACGCGGCAGGGCGGCGCGACCAATCACCGCATGGGCCTGTGGGACGCCGCGATGATCAAGGACAATCATGTCGCGGTCGCAGGCTCGGTCGAGGAAGCCGTCCGCCGCGCCGCCGCCGCCGGGATCGAGCGCATCATCGTGGAAGTCGACCGCATCGACCAGATCGAACCGGCGCTCGCTGCCGGAGCCACCCACCTGCTGCTCGACAATATGGACGCGCCCACCCTGCGCGGCGCCGTCACCCTTGTCGGCGGCCGCGTGCCGACCGAAGCCTCGGGCGGCGTCACCCTCCAGACCATCCGCGCCAAGGCGGAAACCGGCGTCACCTATATCAGCGTCGGCCGCCTGACCCAGTCCGCCCCCGCCGCCGACATCGGCTTGGACTTCGCCTTTGCCTAAAGGGCTGCTGGCCCTCCTGCTTCTCGCCGCGCCAACACCGGCGCTGGCGCAGGCGGCCTATTGTTCGATCCCGCAGCAGGTCCCGCGCCCCCGCCTCGAACTCCCGCCCACCAGCGAGCCGCGCCGCCTGGTCCCGATCGCGGGCTATACCCTAGCGCTCAGCTGGTCGCCGCACTATTGCGCCAGCGCACGGGGCGGCGACAGCGCCTTTCAGTGCAGCGGCCGCGACGGCAAGTTCGGCTTCATCCTCCACGGCCTCTGGCCCGAGGGTAGTGGCCGCAATTGGCCGCAATATTGCCGCGCCGCCGATCTCCTGCCGCGCCAGGTCATCCGCCAGAACCTCTGCACCACGCCATCCGCCCAGTTGCTCCAGCATGAATGGGCCAAGCATGGCAGCTGCATGACGACCCGGCCGGAGCTCTATTTCAACCTCGCCCGCGCCTTCTACGACAGCGTCCGCTATCCCAACATGACCGCGCTGGCCCGCCGCGAAAAACTGACCGTCGGGCAGTTCGCCGCCGAATTCGCCCGCGCGAACAAGGGACTGACCCCCGACATGATCCGCGTGAAGACCGCGCCCGGCGGCTGGCTCAGCGAAGTGTCGCTCTGCATGGATCGGGCGATGGACTATGCCCACTGCCCCGCAGGCAAAGCTGGAGCCCCGAACAACGCCCGGCTACGCATCCAGCCCGGCCCCAACATCCTGCCACCAAAGCCCCGTGCCACGCGCGAACACCGCCCCGCGCTCAAGCTCGACCTTGATCCCAATGCGCAGGTTCCGATCGACTAGCCCCGCCTTAACCCTCGATCGTCACGGTCGAAGGATGATGTTTGTCCAGATGCTTGCGGATGATGCGGAGGTTCTTCGTATTGGACTTGAACAGAAAGTCGAACACATCGCCCGCAAAGGGGATCGCACCGACCACTGTGTCGAAGCCCACATTGGCCGCCATCCGCGTCAGCTGCCATTTGGACATGCCAAGATTGCGCGCTTCCCACACGATCCAGGCGCCCATGGCCGCCGTCGCAAGGTCGCCAACCACCGGGATCAGGCCCACCAGACTATCCAGCCCGACCCGCCGGTTCGTGCCGGGAATGACGAACATGCCCTCCAGCACCGCTTCCATCGCCTCGATCCGCCGCCGCACCGATGCCGGATCGCGGCCGAAGCCGGGCATGTCCCGCACCATCCGGTCGAACTGGTCCTGCGATAACGCCATGGCTGATCCTCCTTGGCCCTAATTGGTGCTGCGGAACAGATGGTTCAATGGATGCCGCGCACGGGGCGAGGGCATGAAGCCGGTCAGCCGCCGCGTCACCAGCGACCAGCGCACCGGCGCGCCCAGGGCGATATAGCCGTTATGCGCCTGCATCAGCGCCTCGGCCTGCGCCACCCGCGCCATTCGCTCCTCGGCGCTGCTCGCCAGGCTCGCGCTCAGCAACTGCGCATTGGCCTCCTGCGAACAATGTACTTTCCGCGCGCAGCCCACGCGGCCAAGATACCAGAGCACGCTGTCATAAGCGGCGACCTCATCGACCAGGCGCAGGTCGGCGTCCGACTTCATCGCCACACGCTCGGCAGCAAGGCCGATCAGCCCCAGATCATGGCGGATGAGCGCGAACAGGCTCGTCGCGCCCGGCCCTTCTGGCAAAGCAACGCGCAGCGAGGGTGGGTCGCCATTATCGCTGCGCCACCGGCTGATGACGGCGCTCGCCGCCGCGCGCCGTTCCTCCAGCGGCATGCCCGACCAATCCGGCGCCGTCGGCATGCGCGGCAGGTCGATCTGCGCGGGCACGATCTGCTCGGTGATCGCCCAACCCCCTAAGGGAAAGAGGATCGGCAGCTGACTGCGGTCGATCGCCATGTTGATCGCGCGGCGTACACCATCATCGTCCAGCAGCTTGCCCTTGCCGGTCACAGCAAAGCCCAGCAGCCCCTGCACGGGATCGACCCGCACCGCGTCGCGGTCAATGCCTGCGGGCACCAGCAGCGGCAGGTCGGCAAAGCGCCCGCCCAGCACAGCCTCCGCCTTGCGCTCCCGGAAGCGGATAATCGCCAGCGCGGCCCGTTCCGCACGCAGGATGCGCGTCTCCCAAGCTTCCGCCTTCGCCTCGTCGCCATCTTCGCCGCCGCTTGCCCGGTCTACCGGCGTCAGCATCAACGCCTTGCCCCATTTCTCGCGGCGATAAGGACCCGTACCGCCCTGACGCGACAGCAGGCCCATCTGCGGCTGAGCCAGCATCTGCAACAAATAGGGGCGTGGATGGGACAGGCGGATTTCGATCACCTCGCCGGTCATCGGCACGACCGCCTCGACCGCGTCCAGCGGTCCGTCCGGATCAAGCCGCCGCAGCGCCTCGATCCGTGCCGTCAGCAGCCGCGCGACATCGCCTGCCGTCACCTTCGACCCGTCGGGCCATTCCGCGCGGCGCAGGCGGAAGATATAGCTGCGCCCATCCTCCTCGACGATCCATCGCTGGGCGAGCGCAGGCAATATCTCGCCGCTTGCGTCAAAGGCGACCAGTCCCTGCGCCGTCGCCTCCAGAATCAGCTTCGCGCCGGGATCGGGCAGGTTTTCCAGCGGCTTGGCAAAGTCAGCGGCCGTTCCGATGACGCTCACCACCACCGGTCCGCTCGCCTCCTGCGAACAGCCCACGACCATCGCGGCCGCGCCCATCAGGACAGCCATGGATCGAAGCAGGGGGGCAGCCACGGTCATGCGTAGGACAGGCTTAGGGTTTATCAGGCTCAAGTTGAAGCGATCAGAGCGACGACCGTTCAATCAAAATCACTTTCCCCCGTTCGCCCTGAGCTTGTCGAAGGGCTCTATTTCTTCAAGCATAATGCGTCAGAAGGAAGGGAAGGGCTTCGACAAGCTCAGCCCGAACGGGTGACGATGCGCCCGCATCGTCACCCGACCCGATCTGTCCCGTAACAGGATTTTGTTAACCACGACTCCGCATTGGCCGCTCTGTCACCCACGCCTATGACTTTAGATATGCGCATCCTCTCCACGATCCTGCTCGTTTCCGCCGCCGCTGGTGCCGCTGCCCTGGCGCAGGGCATGCCGACGCCCTTCACCGTGGCGGAAAGCGGGCGGGGCTATAGCGCGCTTAAGGATGCGGTGGCGGCGATCGGCAATGGCAAGGGCACGATCCTGATCGCGCCCGGCACCTATGCCCAATGCGCGGTGCAGCAGGGTGGCGACGTCAGCTTTCGCGCCCAGACGCCGGGCAGCGTCATCCTCGACGGCGTGCCGTGCGAGGGCAAGGCGGCGCTGGTGCTGCGCGGCCGTTCGAGCAACGTCGATGGCATCGTCTTCCAGAATCTGCGTGTGCCTGACGGCAATGGCGCAGGCATCCGGTTGGAAAGCGGCAACCTGACCGTCGCCAACAGCCTGTTCCGCAACAGCGAGCAGGGCATTTTGAGCGGCGACGCGCCGGGCAACAGCGTCACGATCGACAAATCCACCTTCCGCCATCTTGGCCGCTGCGATCGCGACCTGGACTGCGCCCATGGCATCTATATCGGCCGTTATGGCAGCCTGAAGGTCACGCGCTCGCGCTTCGACCAGGGTGATGGCGGCCATTATCTGAAAAGCCGCACGCCGCGCGTCACCATCACCGGGAACAGTTTCGACGACAGCCATGGTCATCTGACCAACTATATGATCGACCTGTCCAACGGGGCGAGCGGTGAGATCAGCGGCAATGAAATGGTGCAGGGCCGCGACAAGGACAATCACAGCGCCTTCATCACCGTCGCCCCCGAAGGCCGCGAACATGACAGCAGCGGCTTGTCGATCGCGGGCAACAGCGCCTCCTTCGTGCCCGGCCTGCAACGTGGCAGCAGCTTCGTCGCCAACTTCACCGCCGACCCTGTGAAGATCGGCGCGAATCGGTTGGCGAGCGGCATCAAGGTCACCGACCGCCGCTAGCCGGTTCGCTTGCGTGGCGGACCGCTGCGCCCGATAATGCCGCCATGCGCAGCACCTATGATTCCGCCACCGTCCGCCTCTACCATCTAAGCGACAGCGAAGAAGGTGGCGCCGCCACGACGCTTTTTTACGGCCCGTTAAGCGAAGCCGTGCATATCGCGCAGCAACAGCCCGAAGAGATTCAGGACGGGCTATTTATCGCGACCGATAATGATGTGGTTGCCTGGCTGGATTTGCGAGGGGACTGAATGTCCCTCGCCGTGGGAGGATGTATGTGGAAGTTGGATGGGTTTTTCGAGGTCAGCTATGATCGCGAGCGCAAACTTATGCGTGTCAGTACCTACGGCTTCTGGAATCTCGATGTCGCCCATCAGTTCAGCCGTGCGATCCAAGAAGCCGCGCGCATCGCTGACCCGGCATGCGACAGCCTCGTCAATATCTGCCGCACGGAAATCCATACCGTGGAAGTGAACGAGGCGCTCGGCCGCATTTCCCAAAACATGCAGAATGCCGATACCGGGCGGGTCGCCATAGTGTCGCCGTCGATGCTGTTGCGCATGCAGACGAAGCGCACACAGCATCCCGACTGCTCCTATGTCTATTTCGAAACGGAGGAGCAGGCGCTGGAATGGCTCGCGTCATCTCCCGGCGACTCGGTACCGCAGGCGCGCGCCGCAGGCTGATTCGACACGCGCTCGGGCTCAGAGTTACGGCCCTGCATTCAACTGTCGGCAAAGCCAAAGGGCGCATAACCCCGGCGGAAATCTTCTGGCAGCATCTCGCGCCCGATGGGCGGCGCTGAACGGGCCATGCACTGGTTGCGGTGGCACAGGCGGCAAGTGAGGCCGATCGGCGTCGGCTCCGATGGCCCCATCCCCTGCGAGTAGAACCCCTGCGTGTAGATCAGCCGATGGGCATGGTCCGCCGCGCAGGCAAGCGCAATCGCGCGCTCGACACGCGGCGCGCCCCAGCCGCCACCACCCGCCGTCACCCTGCGCGCGATCGAAAAGAAACGCTGCCCGTCGGGCAATTCCAGCCACTGCGTAACCACCTCGTCCGGCCGTTCAAACACATGATGGATCGACCAGAGCGGGCATGATCCGCCATGGCGGGCAAAGGGGAAGCCCGCACCGTCCAGCCGCTTGCTGATATTCCCTGCCTTGTCCACGCGCAGGAAGAAGAAGGGCACCCGTTCCTGCCCCGGCTTTTGCAGCGTGGTCAGCCGGTGCGCCGTCTGTTCGAAGCTGGTGCCGAACTGCCGGGCCAGTCCCTCGACATCATAGCGCCGCGCCTCCACCGCTTTGGCAAAGGCGCCATAGGGCATCAGGATGGCGGCAGCGCCATAATTGGCGAGGCCCTGGCGGGCGAGCTGCCGCCCGCTCGCGCTGGCAAACTGCCCATCCTTCAGCAGCATCTCCATCTCGCCGCGCATTTCCAGATAGGTGATCTGGATTGCCAGTTGAAAAGCGGTGCTGGCACTGTCCAGCGCATCATTGACCAGAACCGCGTCGCGATGCCGGTCCAGCCTGCGCATCGACCCTGCCATGACATCTGGCGGCAGGCGGCGGACGCGCAGGCCGTGCTTGCTCTTGAGCCAGGCCGCCTTGCCGCCCGCCTGTTCAATGTCCGCCGCCAGCCTTTCGCCCGCGTCGTCGAGCGGCGGGAAGCTGTTGCGCCGCGCGCCCAGGAAGCGGCGGGCATCGGCGGACGGATCGGGGGCTTGCTCCGCTGTCTCGGCGCGATCCCCGCTCCGATCCGCCAGCGCCAGCTGCTCCTCGCGAAAGGCGGTATGCAGCCGCAGCAGCGCCTCGCTGAAGCCGGGATAGTTGATCGCGACATCCTGCATGGCAAGGGCGGGGAGATCGATGTCGGCGAACATCGGGTCCTTCAGCACCGCCTGCAACCGCGCCGTCTGCTCCGCGCCGCCATCGCCGGCCAGCTCGCTCATGTCCATCCGGTAAGTCCGCGCCAGCCGCAACAGCATGTCCGCGGTCAGCGGCCGCTGGTTCCGCTCCAGCAGCGCGACATAGGACGCGGAAATCTCCAAGTCCGCCGCCATGTCCGACTGGGTCAGCCCCAGCTCGCGCCGCAACCGCCGCAAGCGCGGACCCATGTATACCGGGCGATCCTTGGCCATCGTTGTTCAAGCTCCTGTGCAGATGTTTACAACTATACAGAAGAAGCTTGTAAAGATCGACAACTGAACCTCACGCCCCCTCCCGGCCCGGTCCCACTTCCCCCAAAACGCTTTCAACTCGCTATTTCATTGAGGGGAAAACCAGTGACCTACGCCCAACACATAACCCAGGCCGCCACATTGCTGAGCACGGAACCAGGCTGGAACGGCATCGCCGCCGACTCCATCGCCCGGATGCGCCTCCAGAACCGCTTCCCCACTGGCCTCGACATCGCCCGCTACACCGCCGCCATCATGCGCCGCGACATGGCCGCCTATGACGCCGACCCCGCGAACTACACCCAGTCGCTCGGCTGCTGGCACGGCTTCATTGGCCAGCAGAAGATGATCAGCATCAAGAAGCATTTCGGCACGACCAAAGGCAAATATCTCTACCTCTCCGGCTGGATGGTCGCGGCGCTGCGTTCCGAATTCGGCCCGCTGCCCGACCAGTCGATGCACGAAAAGACCAGCGTCCCCGCGCTGATCGAGGAACTCTACACTTTCCTGCGTCAGGCCGACGCGCGTGAACTCGGCATGCTGTTCCGCGACCTCGACAAGGCGCACGAAGCCGGGAACGAGGTTGAGGTCCATCGCTTGACCAGCGCGATCGATAATCACGAAACCCACATCGTTCCGATCATCGCTGACATCGACGCGGGCTTCGGCAATGCCGAGGCAACCTATCTGCTCGCCAAGAAGATGATCGAGGCGGGCGCCTGCGCGCTCCAGATCGAAAATCAGGTTTCGGACGAAAAGCAGTGCGGCCATCAGGACGGCAAGGTCACCGTTCCGCACGAAGACTTCCTCGCCAAGATCCGGGCCTGCCGCTATGCCTTTCTAGAACTGGGCATCGATGACGGGATCATTGTCGCGCGCACCGATTCGCTGGGCGCGGGCCTCACCAAGCAGATCGCCTTCAGCCGCGAGCCCGGCGACCTTGGCGACCAATATAACAGCTTCCTTGATGTCGAAGAGGTGGCCGACCCGTCAGCGTTGCGCGGGGACGTCCTGCTTGCCCGCGACGGCAAGCTGCTGCGCCCCAAGCGTCTGCCGTCGAACCTCTTCCAGTTCCGCCCCGGCACTGGCGAGGACCGGGTCGTTCTGGACTGCATCACCTCGCTTCAGAACGGTGCCGACCTGCTGTGGATCGAAACCGAAAAGCCGCATGTCGAACAGATTGCGGGCATGGTGGACCGCGTCCGCGAGGTCATCCCGAACGCGAAGCTCGTCTACAATAACTCGCCGAGCTTCAACTGGACGCTGAATTTCCGCCAACAGGTGTTCGACCACTGGCAGGCAGAGGGCAGGGACGTTTCCGCCTATGACCGTGCTCGCCTGATGAGCGCCGAATATGACGCGACTGACCTCGGCCGCGAGGCTGATGAAAAGATCCGCACCTTCCAGAAGGACGCCGCAGCGCGGGCGGGTATCTTCCATCATCTCATCACGCTGCCGACCTATCACACGGCTGCGCTATCCACTGACAATTTGGCGCGGGAATATTTCGGTGAGGCCGGGATGCTCGGCTATGTCGAAGGTGTCCAGCGCCGCGAGATCCGCGAAGGCATCGCCTGCGTGAAGCACCAGAATATGGCCGGCAGCGACATGGGCGATGACCACAAGGAATATTTTGCTGGCGAAGCCGCGCTGAAGGCTGGCGGCGCGCACAATACGATGAACCAATTCGCAGCCTGAACTACGAGGAAAGGAGGACGAAATGACTGAACCTACAAGGTCCCGCGCGGTTTTCTCGACCGAGGATTTCTCGCTGCTCAGGACGGCAGTGGCGGACTATCTGCAGAAGGTGAAAGATACGCCGGAATCGGTGAAGTTCGCCAACCTGTACCACCGGCTCGGCCGCCTACGTTGATTGCTTAACTTCAAAGACAAAAAGCCCGCCGCCGACAGGTTCGGCAGCGGGCTTTTTTGCAAGCGTGGCAGCCGCTCGGGCAGGCGTGCCGCTTTGCGCTTTCGTCCGGACAGCGGCACGCTTATCGTGCAGGCATCAGATCCGACGGGAGAGCGCCGATGCCCTACACGCTGATCACCGCGAACCGGAATTATTCCAGCTGGTCCCTGCGCCCATGGGTACTGATGAAGGCGCTCGCCATCCCCTTCGAGGACCGGATCGAGCCCTTCCTGCACAGCACCAACTACGCCGTCTTTCGGTCATTCTCCCCTACAGGACAGGTGCCGGTGCTGATCGATGGCGATCGGACTTTGTGGGACTCGCTTGGCATCACCCTTTATCTTGCCGATCGCCATCCGGCGGTCTGGCCACAGGACGAAGCCGCGCGCGCCTTTGCCCAATGCGCGGTCGCGGAAATGCACAGCGGCTTTGCAACCCTGCGCAACGAATGTCCGATGAATGTGGGCGTGCGCGTGGAGATGGACATGCCGTCGCCCCACCTCAACCGCGACATCGCCCGGCTGTCGGAATTATGGGGGGAGGGGCTGAAGCGCTTCGGCGGACCCTTCCTCGCTGGCTCAGACTTCAGCGCTGCTGACGCCTTCTACGCGCCGGTCGCCTTTCGTGTGCGGACCTATGATCTTGATGTCGGGCCGGTGGCGCGGGGGTGGGTCGACCATATGCTGGGCCATCCCGCCATGCGCGAATGGGAAGCGGCTGCGCTTGCCGAGACCTGGCGGGAAGAAAGCCATGAAGCGGAAGTGGGCGCTGCTGGCCGCATCGTGGAGGATCACCGCGCGTCCTGACCCCATTTGCCAGGCATATTATGGCGGGAGACAGTAAATATTGGCCCCAAGCCCCCTTTCGCCGCGCCCGCTCTAGGGCTAGGGGGAAATAATCATGGTCAAGCCTCGCACGTTGTACGAAAAGATCTGGGACGCGCATGTCGTTGAACGGCGTCCTGATGGAACCTGCCTCATCTATATCGACCGCCACCTTGTTCATGAGGTGACGAGTCCCCAGGCCTTTGAGGGTCTGCGCATGGCTGGTCGGCCGGTGCGGCGCCCCGACCTGACGCTTGCGGTGCCGGATCATAATCTGCCCACCACGCCGCGCCGCGATGCGCAGGGCAACCGCATTCCGATCGCAGATCCCGAAAGCGCGCAGCAGCTTGCGGCGCTCGAACGGAACGCGCCGGAATTCGGCGTCCGCCTGATCGGTGATGCTGACCGGGAGCAGGGCATCGTCCACGTCGTGGGACCGGAGCAGGGCTTCACCCTGCCGGGCACGACGCTGGTCTGTGGCGACAGCCACACCAGCTCGCACGGGGCGCTAGGCGCGCTGGCCTTCGGCATCGGTACGTCGGAGGTCGAGCATGTGCTCGCCACGCAGACGCTGCTTCTGAAGCAGTCGAAGACTATGGAAGTTGTTGTCGAAGGCGAACTGGGCTTCGGCGTCACGCCCAAGGATGTGGCGCTGGCCATCTGCGGCCGTATCGGCACGGCGGGCGGCACCGGCTATGTCATGGAATATCGCGGTTCCGTCTTCCGCGACATGTCGATCGAAGGTCGGCTGACCGTCGCCAACATGTCGATCGAGGCGGGCGCGCGCTCTGGTCTGTTTGCGCCGGACGAGAAGACTTTCGCGTATCTGAAGAGTCGGGCCATGGCGCCCAAGGGCGCCGATTGGGATGCTGCCGTCGCTTATTGGAAGACGCTGCAGACCGATGAAGGGGCGCAGTTCGACAAGACGATCGTGATCGACGCTGCCGATATCGTGCCCAACGTCACTTGGGGCACAAGCCCCGAGGACGTGGTGCCCGTGACCGGTGTCGTTCCCGATCCGGAAAGCTTCGCAGACGCATCCAAGCGCGCCGCTGCGCAAAAGTCGCTCGACTATATGGGCCTCACCGCCGGACAGCGGATGGAGGATGTGAGCGTCGAGCATATTTTCATCGGCAGCTGCACCAATAGCCGTATCGAGGATCTTCGCGCCGCCGCCGCGCTGCTGAAGGGGCGCCATATCGCTGGCGGGATCAAGCAGGCGCTGGTCGTTCCCGGCTCCGGCCTGGTGAAGGAGCAAGCGGAGGCCGAAGGGCTGGACCGTGTCTTCATCGAGGCTGGCTTTGAATGGCGCGAGCCCGGTTGCTCGGCGTGCCTCGGCATGAACCCGGACAAGGTTCCGGCGGGCGAGCGCTGTGCTTCCACCAGCAACCGCAACTTTATGGGCCGTCAGGGCCCTGGTTCGCGGACCCATCTTGTTTCGCCCGAGATGGCGGCGGCTGCGGCCATCACCGGCCATCTGACGGACGTGCGCGAATTGCTCAACGAGAAGCAGGGAGAGGTGGTCGCATGAAAAAGGTATTTTGGGTGCTGGCGCTTGGCGCGCTGGCCAGTGCCGCTATGGCGGCGACCCTCGGGCGGGCGGAAGACAGCCGCCGCCTGGAGACCAAGCGGGCGCATTGATGGACAAGCTGAATATCGTCGAGGGCAAGGCCTATCCGTTCGGGATGAAGAATGTCGATACCGACATCGTCATCCCGGCACATTGGCTGAAGACCATTTCCCGCGCTGGCCTGGGCAAGGGCGCGTTCGAGGTGTTGCGCAAGGAACCGGGCAACGTCTTTGACGACCCGGACTATGCGGGCAGCCCGATCCTGATCGCGGGCGATAATTTCGGCTGCGGGTCGAGCCGTGAACATGCCGCGTGGGCGCTTGCTGACTTGGGCATCAAGGTCGTGATCGCGCCCAGCTTCTCCGACATTTTTTCGGGCAATGCCTTCAAGAACGGTATCCTGACTGTCGTCCTGCCGCAGGAGGCGATCGACCGGCTGATGGAGGTTGCTGAGACAGATCCCATCCATGTCGATCTGGAGCATCAGACGGTCACCACCCAGTTCCAGGACCGCTTCCAGTTCGAGATCGACCCGTTCCGCAAGCATTGCCTGCTTGGCGGGCTGGATGAGATCGGCCTGACGCTGGGCCAAGCCGATACGATCAGCCAGTTCGAGGCGAAGGACGCAGGCGCGCGGCCCTGGCTCGTTCCCGCCGTTGCGTAAGCGGCTCGACTTTCCTATCTGGATTGAGACTTCAGCTTCTTTTTACAAGGCGCAGGCATGACTACTTTCGACGATCGCGAAAAGGCCTTTGAAAATATGTTCGCCCATGACCAGGAGATGCAGTTCCGCATCCAGGCGCGGCGGAACCGGCTGCTCGGCGAATGGGCCGCGGCCAGGATGGGCCTGACGCCGGAGGAGACCGACGCCTATGCCAAGGCCGTGGTCCAGGCCGATTTCGAGGAAGCGGGCGACGAAGACGTCATCCGCAAGCTGGTCGGCGACATGACGCAGGCGGGCCTCGACATTGACGAGGCGGGCGTCCGCTCTGCTCTGGAAGAGCAGCAGGTGATCGCGCGCCGCCACTTCATCGAAGCGCAATAAGCAGAACGGACCTGATCCCATGCCGATGGCTGCCGAAGACATTGCGGACATGATCCGGGCGGCCATTCCCGATGCGGAGGTCGAAATCACCGACCTTGCCGGTGATGGCGATCATTATGCAGCGCGGGTCGTCGCCGAAAGCTTTCGCGGCATGAGCAGGGTCACGCAGCAGCGCGCCGTCTATGCCGCGCTTGGCGGCCGCATGGGCGGGGTGCTCCACGCCTTGCAACTGACCACTGCCGTTCCCAACTAACCGCAATCATTTATCATGCGCGCCGCCTTGTGAGTGCGGCGCCCGACAGGACTGGACCAAGCCATGACCGACGCCGTGCATCAGCGGATCGCCGAAATTGTGAACAGCAGCGACGTGGTTCTCTTCATGAAGGGCACGCCGCTATTCCCCCAATGCGGTTTTTCCAGCCGCGCGGTGGCCATCCTGGATCACCTGGGGGTTGCCTATGAATCGGTCGATGTGTTGCAGGACCAGCTGGTGCGGCAGGGGATCAAGGCCTTTTCGGACTGGCCGACCATTCCGCAGCTCTATGTAAAGGGCGAGTTTGTCGGCGGTAGCGACATCATGATGGAAATGTATGAAGCGGGAGAGCTTCAGCAGCTGATGACTGACGAGTGTGTGGCTTCGGCGAACTGATCGCGCGCGTTGCGCTTAATAAGCGGCAAGCCCTTTTGATACCGTTCGTCCTGAGCCTGTCGAAGGGTTTTCTTTTTTGAAGAAGAGGGCTTCGACAAGCTCAGCCCGAACGGGGTTGAGTGGTTTAGAACAAAAAGCGCGTTGCCCTAGACCCTCACAATCTCCGGCAGGATCGCGTCCAGCAGCAGCATGGCCGCTGGTGTGATCCTAAGAAGCTGGTCCTGCCGTTCGATCAGGTCCAGCTTTGCAAGCCGCGCCACGGCTTCCTCATCGATCAACTGTTCGACCGGCAGAGACGAAACCGCCGATATGCGGTTCAGGTCCACGCCTTCCGCCAGCCGCAATCCCATCAGCAACGCCTCGCGCCCGCGATCTTCGCGCGTCAGCAGATCTTCGCTTTGAAGCCCATGACCGTTGCGCTGTACCGCGCCCATCCAGTTTTCCGGCTTCTTGTGCCTGAGAGTCGCCATGCCTTCGCGCCGCCCATGTGCGCCGGGGCCGACCCCGGCATAGGTCCCGTACCGCCAATAGGTTAGATTATGGCGGCTCTCCTGACCCGCTTTGGCGTGGTTGCTGATTTCATAAGCGGGCAGGCCAGCCGCTGCGGTCATCGCCTGGGTTTGCTCGTACAGCGTAGCGGCATGGTCTGGATCAGCCGGGGTAAGCTTGCCTCGCGCCACCAATGTGGCGAACCGCGTACCCGGCTCGATCGTCAGCTGGTAGAGCGACATGTGGTCGGTGCCAAAGGACAGGCCTTGCGCAAGCTCCGCTTCCCAGTCCATCTCGCTTTGGTCCGGCCGCGCGTAGATGAGGTCCAGGTTCACCCGGCCGAAGACCGATTGCGCTATATCCAGCGCCGCTAGTGCTTCGCCGACATCATGCGCCCGGCCGAGAAAGTGGAGCGCCTGATTGTCCAAGGCCTGAACGCCCAGCGACACCCGGTTGACGCCCGCTCGCGCCAGATCGGCGAAGCGGGCGGCCTCCACTGAACTGGGGTTGGCCTCCAGTGTGATTTCCATGTCGGGTGTCGGCTGCCAATGGTTGGCAGCCGCGTCGATGATGCTGGCGACGATTTCCGGCGGCATCAGCGATGGCGTGCCGCCACCGAAGAAGATGGATGATAGCGGCCGTCCGCCGGTCAACCCTGCTTCATAGGCAAGATCGTTCAGGAGCGCGGCACGCCAAGCATCATTGTCGATCTCGTCCCGGACATGGCTATTAAAGTCGCAGTAGGGACATTTGGAAACACAAAATGGCCAATGCACATATAGGGCCATAGGTTCGGGCGCGGTGCCGGTGGAATCGGTCAGGGGCAGGGACATGAGTGGGGGCGTTCTTAGACGGCTTTGTACCGCACGGCCAGCAATGCTGGCGATAGCAAGCGTCGGTGCCGTCGCTCCTGTTTCAGCCTCGCCGCCCAGCGGCGCCGCGCGCGCCCAACCGGTCATGCCCGCGGCCTATTATGGCATGGTAGAGGCGGAGCGGAGCGACATGCTCCTTCGCGAGGTCGTGCTCGGCATGCATAATGAAGAGCGTCAGTCGCTGGGTCTCGCGCCGCTCGCCTGGGACAGCGCTCTGGCGCAGGATGCCGCCCGCTATGCCCGGCAGATGGCGACAACCAATCGCTTCCAGCATTCCGCCCGCGCATCCCGCACCGTCCCTAGCGGCGAAAATCTCTGGATGGGCCCGCGTCGCCTCTATGCCTATGATACGATGATCGGCGCCTTTCTCGATGAGAAGCGCCTGTTCCGCCGCGTTGGCAAGTTGCCCGACATCAGCTCATCCGGCCGCTGGGAGGATGTCGGTCACTACACGCAGATGATCTGGCGGGGCACGCGGAAGGTGGGATGCGCCGTCGCAGAGGGGCAAAATGATGACTATCTCGTCTGCCGCTATTTCCCGGCAGGAAACAGCTTTGGCAAGGCGCCGCTGGACGAGGATGACAGTCCGCGCACCACGCAATTTGCAGGCGTGGGCGAATAGCGCCCACGCTGGTTATCAGAATATAGTCGCCACCAACTGCGCGAAGGCATCGGCGCGATGGCTCATCGCATGCTTTTTCTGCGGGTCCATTTCGCCGAAGCTGATTGTGTGGCCCAGCGGCTGGAAGATCGGGTCATAGCCGAAGCCCTTGTCGCCGCGCGGCGGCCAGCTGATGATGCCATCGACGCGCCCCTCGAACGCCTCGACATGGCCGTCGGGCCAGGCGAGCGCCAGCGCGCAGATGAAATGTGCGCCATGCCCGGCGTCAGGCCCCTTGGCCTCGATCGCCTCCCAAACGCGCTGCATGGCGATGCCGAAGTCCTTCGTCTCTCCGCCCCAGCGCGCGGAGAAAATGCCCGGATCGCCATTCAAGGCTTCGACGCACAGCCCGCTGTCATCGGCCAACGCGGGGAGGCCGGACAGGTCCGCCGCTTGCATCGCCTTCAGCTCAGCATTGGCGATGAAGGTCGTGCCGGTTTCTTCAGGCTCGGGCAGGTCCAGCTCGCCCGCCGATACCGTCTCGATCCCGAAGGGAGCAAGCAAATCTCCAATCTCCCGCACCTTGCCGGGATTATGGCTGGCGATCACCAGCTTGCCGGGACCCAGCTTGCGGATCGCCTGTTCCTGTCCGAAATCGTCACTCATTATGATTTTGGGCTTTCACTCTTTACGTCATCCCGGCCGTTGAACCGGGATTCCGCTTATCCAAGCTCAATCAAGAGAAAGCGGGACCCCGGGTCAAGCCCGGGGTGACGTGAAGGAGAATATTACCGCCCGCTTGCTCCAGCAACCGCAGCGTCCTGCGCGGCGAAAATCTGCGCGCAGCCGATTCGGGCCAGGCGCAGCAGGCGCAGCAATTCTTCCTCATCATAGGCCGCGCCTTCTGCGGTCGCCTGCACCTCGGCGAACTTGCCATCGCCGGTCAGGATCAGGTTTGCGTCGGTTTCGGCATTGCTGTCCTCGGCATAGTCGAGGTCCAGCACCGGCGTGCCTTCATAGATGCCGCAGCTGATCGCGGCGACCTTCTGGATGATCGGGTCCTCCGTCAGTGCGCCGGACGCCAGCAGCTTGTCGATGGCGATGCGCAGCGCGACCCAGCTGCCGGAGATAGCGGCGGTGCGGGTGCCGCCGTCGGCCTGGATCACGTCGCAGTCGACGACGATCTGCCGCTCGCCTAGCTTCTTGAGGTCTACCACAGTGCGCAGAGACCGACCGATCAGGCGTTGGATTTCCTGTGTGCGGCCCGATTGCTTGCCCTTGGCAGCTTCACGGCTGCCACGCGTGTGCGTGGCGCGGGGCAGCATGCCATATTCCGCCGTCACCCAGCCCGAACCCTTGCCGCGCAGGAAAGGCGGCACCTTCTCCTCCACCGACGCGGTGCACAACACGCGCGTATCGCCGAAGCTGACGAGGCAGCTGCCCTCGGCATGGATGGTGAAGCCGGGCTCCATGGTAATCGCGCGCATCTGGTCTGGCGCGCGGCCGGAAGGACGCATAAAAATCTTCTCCGAAGGGTTCAGGCGGTGCGGCTTAGCGCCGGGAGCGCCGTCTTGCCAGTGGCGATATGTGCGAAAGATGGTAGGAAGCGGGCATGCAATTGCGTTGGATGATGATTTTCGCGGGCGCAGCCCTGATCGCCGGCTGTTCGGGCGAGAGGCCCGAACTGGAAAAGCCGGTAGCGGCCGGTGATACGATCCGTTTCTCGGCAGGGCCCTGCTTCGGCGTTTGTCCAAGCTACAGCCTGCAGGTGACGCCCGACGGGTCGGGCCTGCTGGAGCCGGAGCGCTTCACCTCTGTTCCCGGCGCCACGCGCTTCACCGTGACCCCGGCGCAATATCGCCGCTTCCGCACTGCGCTGGCGCAGTTCCGCCCGGCAGCGGGAACAGTCAGGCGGATCAGCAACGGCGAAAATTGCACCCGTTTTGCGACCGACATGCCGGGTTACACCATCGAATGGACAAGGGACGAGCGGCCCGCCACGCGGCTGGAGTTCCAGTCGGGATGCATGGATGCCAGCTATGGGAAGCTGCGCGCCACTATCGCCGCCATTCCCCGCATGCTCGACATCGACGCCATGGTTAAGCCTTCGACTGTTCGCTAGTCCGGCTTGAGTGCGGCCAGTTGCTCTCCTAGATAGGGCGCATGGCGGTCACACCGGTTACCGAACTGAATGAGCGGGCGCGCGACGTTTTCCGTCTGGTGGTCGAGAGTTATCTCGGTACCGGCTTGCCTGTCGGCTCGCGCACCATCAGCAAGATTGCCTCGCTCAGCCTGTCGCCTGCATCCATCCGTAACGTGATGCAGGATCTGGAGGAGTTGGGGCTGCTCGCCGCTCCGCACACGTCCGCCGGGCGCATGCCTACCGAAACTGGCTTGCGGCTCTTCGTCGACGGCATGATGCAAGCGGCGGAACCTTCGCCGGAGGAACGCCGCGCGATCGAGGCGGGTGTTGCCGAGGGAGGCCCGATCGAGGAAGCCTTGTCTGCGGCAACCGCTGCTTTGTCCGGACTTTCGGCCTGTGCTGGCATCGTCATGGTGCCAAAGCGGGAGCCGGTGATGCGGCAATTCGGCTTCGTGCCGCTCAATCACCGTCAAGCGCTGGCCGTACTGGTCGGGCAGGATGGTTCGGTCGAAAATCGCGTGCTCGACATGCCTGCGGGTGTAACGCCCGGCCTGCTTAATGAGGCGGCCAACTTCATGTCCGCGCGTTTTTCCGGCATGACGCTGCGCGAAGCGGGCGACGCTCTTCAAAGGGAGCTGGAGGGCGAGCGGACCGCCTTGCAAGGCGCTGCCCGGGAACTGGTTGCGCGCGGGATCGCGGTCTGGTCGCAGGATGCCGATGATCGCCCGGTGTTGATCGTGCGGGGGCAGGCGCATCTGCTGGATGACGGCACGGCGGCAGACCTGGAGCGGGTGCGGCAGTTGCTTGAGCAGCTGGAGGGCAAGCAGGAAATTTCCCGCCTGCTGGAAAGCGCGCTGGCGGGGAGCGCGACCAAAATCTTCATCGGCTCGGAAAACAAGCTCTTTTCCCTGTCCGGTTCTTCGGTCATAGCCGCGCCTTATCGGGGTAGCGACGGCCGTGTCGTTGGCGTGGTCGGCGTGATTGGCCCGACGCGCTTGAACTATGCGCGGGTGATCCCCATGGTGGACTTCACCGCGCAGACGTTATCGAGATTGATGAGATGAGCGAAGACAAGCTGAATATCGAGAATACCGAAGTCGTTGACGAACTGCCCGAGGACGCGGCGCCCGCCGGGGACGCTGCGGCGGAACGCCTGGCCGCCCTGGAAGGCGAACTGGCGGCGGCGAAGCAGGATGCGCTTTACGCCCATGCCGAAACGCAGAATGTGCGGCGACGGCTGGAAAAAGAATTGGCGGACACGCGCGCCTATGCGGCGACGTCCTTTGCGCGCGACATGCTTTCCGTCGCGGACAATCTGGGCCGCGCGTTGCAGGCCATTCCCGCGGAACTGCGCGAAGACGACAAGTTCAAGGGCTTGGTGGCGGGCCTCGAAGCGACCGGACGCGAACTAGAAAGCGTTTTCGGCCGCAACGGCATCGAAAAGCTGGTTTCGGTAGGGCAGCCTCTCGACCCCAACAAGCATCAGGCGATGATGGAAGTGCCTTCCGATGACGCGGAGCCCGGCACTGTGCTGGTGGAAATGCAGGCAGGCTATACGATCCGCGATCGTCTGCTGCGCCCCGCCTTGGTGAGCGTCGCCAAAAAGCCGGACTGACGGGTTTTCAAACGCAAACGCAGACAAACCCGCCGGGGACGTTCCCGGCGGGTTTTTTCGTGCGCGGACAACTGGAAGGTAGAGGACCTGAAAATAAGATATATCTCAACCATTGACGAGAAGCCGATCTAAGATATATCTAGATGCATCATGAAACTATTTGTAGAGACAAGAACGCATCATCACCATCATCATATGCACAAGGGCATGCACCGGCCACATGGCCGTGGCCGCTGCTTCGGGCCTGCAAGCTTGGGCGGTGGCTCTGGTCATGGGCGCGGCAGGCGTTCGGGCGAAGGGCCGATGGGCGGCGGCAGGGGTAATGGCGGCGCAGGGCGCAGGCGATTGTTCAGCAACGACGCGCTGCAGCTCATACTGTTGAAGCTGATCGGACAGGGTCCCCGTCATGGCTATGACCTTATCCGCGAGATCGAGGCCCTTTCCGGCCAAGCCTATGTGCCAAGTCCCGGGGTCGTTTATCCGACGCTCACCTTGCTGGCGGACATGGGGCTTATCGCCGAACAGGCAGGCGGGGGAGGCCGCAAGCTGTTCGAGATCACGGACGGTGGGATAGCTCGCCTGGCTGACCAGGCCGGAGCCGTCGAGGGGGCAATGGAGCGGCTGGCGTCACTGGCGAAGCGCGCAGAGCGCGTCGATGGAGCGCCGATCCGCCGGGCGATGCACAATCTCTCCATGGCGGTGCGCGGGCGGCTTGAAAGGGAAGGCGCCGATACCCAGACCATGTTCGACGTCGCCGCGCTCATCGACGAAGCGGCCAGCAAGATCGAAAGGCTCTGACCCCATGGCCCTGACCGCCTCCACCCTGACCGCAACAGTGCCGACCAAGAATGGCAGCCGCTATCTCCAGCAGCTTTGCAAGCATTGGAGTCACAAATTTGAAACCGACTTTGATGCGCAGCGGGGCGTCATCGCCTTTCCCATGGGCCCCATCCGCATGGCGGCAGGCGAGGAGACGCTGACCGTGACTATCGAGCCGGAGGAGGGCGCTGATGTCGATCGCTTCAAGCAGGTAGTTGCCGAGCATCTTGACCGCTTCGCTTTCAGGGAAGCTCCGCTGAGCTTCGACTGGCAGTGACCCTGATAGTTGAGCCGTCATCTCGAACCTGATCCGAGATCGCGCTTGCTCAGCGGCGCGGGATGCGGCGGGCGCTGGCAAGATGATGGGCGTGCGTTATAGCGACCGCCAGCGCGTCCGATGCATCTGGCCCTGCCACCTTTGCCCCAGGCAACAGCCGCGAAACCATGGCGTGTACCTGATCTTTCGACGCGTTGCCGACGCCCACGACCGATTTCTTGACGAGCCGGGCCGCATATTCGCCCACTTCCATGCCTGACCGTGATGCCGCCAGCAGCACGACCCCACGCGCCTGACCCAGCTTCAAGGTCGATTGCGGGTTCACATTGACGAACACTTCCTCGACCGCTGCGCCATTGGGCTGATGTTCGAGGATCAGGTCAGTCAGCGCCAGATCAAGCGCCAGCAGCCGTGTCGCCAAGGCCATCTCTGCGTCGGTCTTGATCTGCCCATTGGCGATGTGCGTGAGGCGGTTGCCGTCAGCCGCGATCAGCCCCCAACCGGTGGTGCCGAGGCCGGGATCGAGTCCGAGGATGATCATGGGATGCTCCTCGCCCCTTTAGGGGAGAGGAGAGGGGTGCTTACCGGCTTGCTGGTTAGCAAGACTTGGAGACGGGAAGTGCGAGAGGTGGGGGTGTTACCCCCTCTCCCAGCTTCGCCTAGGCCGCTAGCTGCCAAGGCTGCGCAACCCTCTCCCGCGCGGGGAGAGGGAAGGGGGGAGTTCAACCCAGCTTCTCCATGACCTCGTCGGACACTTCATAATTGCCCCAGACGGTCTGGACGTCGTCATCCTCTTCCAGCGTATCGACCAGCTTCATCAGCGTGGCGGCACTGCTCTCATCGACTTCGACGGTGGTCTGCGGCTTCCAGGCGAGCTTGGCTCCTTCCGCCGGGCCGAGCTTGGATTCGAGGCTCTTGGCGACTTCGTGGAGCGCGTCCATGGCAGTCCAGATTTCATGTTCGTCTTCGTTCGACGACACGTCTTCTGCGCCAGCTTCCAGCGCGGCTTCGAAGATCGCGTCTGCATCGCCGGCACCTGCCGGATAGGTGATGAGGCCCATGCGGTCGAAGCCGTGGCTGACTGCGCCGCTCGCGCCCAGATTGCCCCCATTCTTGGAAAAGGCGGTGCGAACGTTGGTCGCGGTGCGGTTGCGGTTGTCGGTCAGCGCCTCGACGATGATGGCGACGCCGCCGGGGCCATAGCCTTCGTAGCGGATTTCTTCGTAATTCTCCGTGTCGCCACCGATCGCCTTGTCGATCGCGCGCTGGATATTATCCTTGGGCATGGACTGCGCCTTGGCCGCGTTCACTGCCAGGCGAAGGCGGGGGTTCATGTCCGGGTCGGGCATGCCCATCTTGGCCGCGACGGTGATTTCGCGGCTCAATTTTGAGAACATCGAGGAACGCTTTTTGTCCTGCGCGCCCTTGCGATGCATGATGTTCTTGAATTTGCTATGGCCGGCCACGGCCTGCTCCTAATCTTGTCTGATCCGAAGCGCGCTCTCTAGCGGGCGCATTGGGACTGCGCAACTTTTGAGCTTGGGTGCGAATGAGGCTTTCGTCATGCTGAACTTGTTTCAGCATCCATCGGGCCTTCAATGCTAGGAGTTGAGGCAAAGCGCTACTCGCGCCAAGAACGACTCTCGCTTTCCCCATCAGCAGCCGAGGCTGGGGCGGCATGGATGCTGAAACGAGTTCAGCATGACGGAGGGACGTGGGGGGCTAGACGAGGATCGCGGTGCCGGATGCCGAGACCATCAGCATCGACCCGTTGGAGCCCAGCACTTCATAATCGAGGTCGACGCCGACGACAGCGTTTGCGCCCAGCGTCGCCGCCCGCATCCGCATTTCGCCAATCGCCTGCTCACGCGCCCGCTGAAGCACATCCTCATAAGCGCCCGATCGGCCGCCGACGATGTCGCGCACGCTGGCGAACAGATCGCGGAAGAGGTTGGCGCCCACGATCACCTCGCCGGTGACGATGCCGAGATATTCCTTCGCCGGACGCCCTTCCAGGCGACTGGTGGTGCTGACGATGATCTCGGACATTTTTTTCTCCCGCGCTGTTTAGAGTGGTCGAAGAGCCTGTCTTGAAGAAAGAAAGGCGCTTCGACAAGTTCAGCACGAATGAGCGAGAAAGGTGCGCTTCATTCCATGCCCAGGGCGGACAGATAGGTCTGTAGGATGGCTTCCATTTCCTGCCGATCATGCTGCGGCATTTTACGCAGGCGGACGATCTGGCGCATGATCTTGGGATCATAGCCGGTAGCCTTGGCTTCCAGATAGACGTCCTTGATATCGTCGCCGATGCCCTTCTTCTCTTCCTCGAGCCGCTCGATGCGTTCGATAAGAAGGCGTAGCTGATCGGCGGCGACGTTGCCCTCGCTCATATGATGTATCTCCGGATAGAATGTGAATCGGGTTGGCGCACGCTCCTAATGGTTGTCCGCGTTCTTCGCCACACTCTCCTGCATCTTTGCGATCTGTTCCGGCGTCGCCTCGCTCTGATGGCGCTTTTTCCATTCGGCAAAGGGGCGGCCGTGGATGATCTCGCGCGCCTGATCCTTGCTCAGCTTGCCGTCAGCTTCCGCGATCCAGTCGGCGAGGCAGTTGCGGCAGAAGCCCGCCGTCCCCATCAAATCGATGTTCTGGACGTCCGTCCTGTGCTGCAAATGCGCGATCAGGCGGCGGAAGGCGGTTGCAGCCACCGCATCGTTGAGCATATGGTCGGCCAAGGCGATCCTTTCGCTGATCTACATCATCCTGTCGTGCAGTAGGGATAATCGAAAACGGCGCCCTGGCAAGCCAAGGGCTGACCATCACTGCCAGGAGCTTATTGGAATGACGAAACTGCCGCCCCGTTCGCGCAAGGTCCGCATCCTCGCGACCCTTGGGCCCGCGAGCGACACGCCGGACGTGATCCGTGCGCTGTTCGTTGCCGGGGCAGACGCTTTCCGCATCAATATGAGCCATGGCGCGCATGAGGATCATGCGGCGCGTATCGCGTCCATCCGGGCGCTGGAAAAGGAATTCGGGCGGCCGACAACGATCCTGGGCGATTTGCAGGGACCCAAACTGCGCGTGGGCACCTTCAAGAGCGGCCTTGCCGTGCTGGAGGTAGGCGCATCCTTCATACTGGATCGCGATGAAAAGCCGGGCGATGCGCGGCGCGTGAACCTCCCGCATCCGGAAATCTACGCGGCGCTGGTGCCTGAAACCCGGCTGCTGCTGGACGATGGCAAGCTGGTGCTGCGGGTGAAGTCGGTGTCCGACGACCGGATCGACACGGTTGTCGAGGTGGGCGGCACCTTGTCGAACCGCAAGGGCGTCAATGTCCCCGATGTTGTCGTTCCTGTCCCGGCGCTGACGGAAAAGGACCGGCGCGACCTCAGCTTTGCGGTTGAGCAGGGCTGCGACTGGATTGCGTTGAGCTTCGTGCAACGCCCGGAGGATCTGGCAGAAGCGCGCAAGCTGATGGGCGGTCATGGCGCGCTGATGGCCAAGATTGAAAAGCCCGCAGCGGTCCAGCGGCTGGAGGAGATATTGGAGCTGGCCGACGGCGTGATGGTCGCGCGCGGCGACCTGGGCGTCGAATTGCCGCCCCAGGCTGTACCGCCGCTTCAGAAGCAGATCGTGGCGACGGCGCGGCGGATGGGCCGCCCGGTCGTGGTTGCGACGCAGATGCTCGAATCGATGATCAAGGCCCCGACGCCGACCCGCGCCGAAGTGTCGGACGTCGCCACCGCCGTCTATGATGGTGCCGACGCGATCATGCTGTCGGCGGAAACGGCGGCGGGGGACTGGCCCGAAGAGGCGGTCGCGATGATGGACAGTATCGCCCACAGCGTGGAGCGCGATCCGGGTTATTTCGCGCGCCTGCACTTCACCGAGACCAAGCCTGACGCCACCACCGCCGACGCGCTGGCGGAAGGGGCGGCGGGCATCGTCTCCGTCGTGGGGGCAAGTGCGATCACCTGCTTCACCTTGTCGGGCAGCACCGTCCGCCGCGTCGCGCGGGAGCGTCCGCTGACGCCGATACTCGCGTTGACGCCCCGGCTCGATACGGCGCGCAAGCTTGGCCTTACCTGGGGCGTGCATGCGGTGCGCACCAAGGATATCGGCAATTTCGAGGAGATGGTGGGCAAAGCCCGCCGAATGGCGTTGCGGCACGACATGACTCAGAAGGGGAGCAAGATCGTGGTTCTGGCGGGCGTGCCCTTTGGCACCCCTGGATCGACCAACGTGCTGCATGTCGCAGCCATTCGGGGTGACGAACTTAAAGGACGGGAATAGCGTCCAGCAGACCTTGCGCCGCAAGATCGCGGCGCAAGGTCAGGGCATCCCGAAACAGGTGGCTGCGAATCCCCAGCGCCTGCGCCGCCGCCACATTTTCTTGCCTGTCGTCGATGAACAATGTTTCTTCGGCGCGCAGACTAAAACGGCTGAGCGCCAGGCGGTAGATGGCAGGGTCTGGCTTGACCAAGCCTTCCGCGCCGGAAACCAGAATGTCCCGGAAGCGGGCAAAGAAGTCAGCCTCTCGCCGATGGAAAGGCTCCCAAAACTCCGCGCTAAAATTGGTGAGGGCGTACAGGGCAACGCCCCGTTCCTGCAACTCGCCGACCAGTTCAGCCATGCCTGTCACGGCCGGTTGAACGCTATCGATGAAACACTCGCCCCAGATGCGGATCAACGCCTCATGCTCGGGGTGGCGGGCGATCAGTTCGGCGCTCGTTTCCGCGAAGGGACGGCCGAGGTCATGCTGGAAATGCCACTCCATCGAGACGACGTCGCGCAGAAACGCGTCGAGCGCCCGATCATCATCGATCAGGCGCTCGTAGAGGAGCCGGGGATCCCAATGATACAGAACCTGTCCGACGTCGAATATGACGGCGGATATCGGCTCGCTCAATTAGCCCTGGCGGGCCTTGAAGCGGCGATTGGTCTTGTTGATGACATAGGTGCGGCCGCGACGGCGGATCACGCGGTTGTCCCGGTGACGGCCCTTGAGCGACTTGAGCGAGTTGCGGATCTTCATGGAAGCCAGCCTTTTAAGAATCTTGCGTGATCGGAAAATCGAAGCGCAGCCCCTATGGGTGGGGCGGCTGAAAGTCAAGGGAGGGCAGCCCTACTTTTGACCTGTTCATATCATATGCAGCAAAGGCATGGCTTCACGCGTTGAAGACAGGGCTGGTCCCATATCGTCAATCGGTTGCCGCATCTTTGTCGGAGATAAGCATGATGAAGCAGATGATCCTGCCCTCATTCCTCGCCCTTTCACTTGCCGGATGCGCAACGGCGGTGCCGCCGGTCGAGGTGACGCGCTTTCATGTCGGCAACCCCGCGCAAAGCGGGACGGTGGCGGTAGAGGAAATGCCGTCCAATCCCGATGCGGGGCTGGAATTCCGTACTTATGCTGCTGCCGTCGAGCAGGAATTGCAGCGTGTGGGCTTCAGTGCCGTTCCCGCTGGGGGGCGGAGCGAATATGTCGCGTCGGTTGGCTTCCGGCGCACATTCCGGCCCATTGGCTATGGCAATGACGGACGGCCGGTGAGTGTCGGCGTCGGAGGTGCGGTGGGAAGTAGCGGCTATTCTGGGCTGGGTCTTGGCATCGGCATCAATCTGTCGGGGCGGCCAAAGGATCTGGTGACGACGGAATTGCAGGTGCAGGTTCGCAGGCGATCCGATTCGACGACGATCTGGGAGGGGCGTGCCTTCACACAGGCGCGGGAAGGAACAGCCGCTGCCCAGCCCGGCATCGCCGCGCAAAAGCTCGCCAGTGCATTGATCGGGGGCTATCCGGGGGAATCGGGGCGCACTATAACCGTCAAATGACCATCTCGATCAGCAACGCCTTCGACAGCGGCAATATTCGTGTCCTCTCCACCGTCGATACAGGCGAGCGGGTCTGGGCCGAGTTGGAAATCGTCAAGGACAGGCAGAGTGATTTCTACCAATGGTTTCACTTCCGCATTGCGGGCGTGGCCGGGCGAGAAGTGGAGCTGGCGATCGTCAACGGCGGGACCTCCGCCTATCCCGATGGCTGGCCGGGTTATAAAGCGCGCATCAGCGAGGATCGGGAAGTCTGGACGCAGGCGGATACAAGCTATGCCGATGGTGTCCTTACGATCAGGCTCTCGCCGGATCGCAACGCTCTGTGGGTCGCCTATTTCGCGCCTTATTCGATGGAGCGGCATCATGACCTGATCGCTTGGGCGGCCTGCCAACCGGGTGTTGAGCATCGGGAACTGGGCCTGACTCTGGACAAGCAACCACTCGACCTGCTGACGCTGGGTGACGGGCCGAAGCAAGTCTGGCTCTACGCTCGTCAGCATCCGGGCGAGACAATGGCTGAGTGGTGGATAGAAGGGGCGCTGGAGCGGCTGTGCGATGAGGAGGATGCGGTTGCCCGGCTGCTGCGCACCAAGGCGACGCTCCACATCGTTCCCAACATGAACCCTGACGGCAGCCGCCGGGGGCATTTGCGGACCAATGCGGCGGGCGTGAACCTCAACCGCGAATGGCATGAGCCTTCGATGGAGCGCAGTCCGGAGGTCTTCCTTGTTCGGCAGGAGATGGACCGGACCGGCGTTCATTTCGCCATGGACGTGCATGGAGATGAAGCCATCGCCGCGGTGTTCCTGGCAGGCTTTGAGGGCATCCCGTCGCTCGGTGCGCGCCAGCTTGAACTTTATAACCGCTTCCGGGATACGCTCGCGGCCCGCACGCCGGATTTCCAGACGGCGCGCGGCTATCCTTCATCGGCACCGGGCAAGGGTAACCTCACCATGTCGACCAACCAGGTCGCGGAGCGTTTCGGCGCGGTCGCGATGACGCTGGAAATGCCGTTCAAGGACAATGACGATCTGCCCGATCCGGAATTTGGCTGGTCCCCCGCGCGATCGAAGCAGCTTGCCAAGGATTGCCTTGCCGTTCTTGCGGAGATGATCGGGGAACTCTGACGCGCGCCTAGCCGAACAGGTCGGCCAGAAATTCCTTCATTGCGCGGAAACTGCGCCTGTCCGCATCGGGGCTGTAGGCGAGCCCCTTGTCGGGCATGTTGACCGCATGGTCGGTGAAGGCGTGGCCGGTATGGCCATAGGCGTGAACCTGCCAGTCGCAGCCAGCCTTCGTCAGCTCGTCGGCCAGCGCGACCGTGGCCGCTGGCGGTGCGATGGGGTCATCCCAGCCATGGCACACCAACAGCTTGGCCCTGATGGCGGCGCTGGCGAAGGGCGGCGCGTCATAAACCCCGTGAAAGCTGACGCCGCCCGCAATGTCAGCGCCGCTGCGAGCGAGGTCGAGCACGCATTTGCCGCCGAAGCAGAAGCCGATGGCGGCTGTCCGGCTCGCGTCCGCTTCCGGGAGTGACTTCAGGATGGCGTGAGCCGCGTTCACCCGGTCGCGGAGCAAGGCGCGATCGGCGTTCAACTCGTTCATGTAGCGCGCCATGTCAGGGTCGTCGCGACTGGTTCGTTTTCCTGCGCCGTAAATGTCGGCGACCAGGAGCGTATATCCGAGCGCCGCAACTTTCTCGGCATAGAGAAAGTCCGCTTCCTTGGTTCCCAGCACATTGGGGAAGAGCAGGACGCCCGGTCGTGGACCGTCTACGGAATCATCGAAGACCGCTACGCTCTCGAAGCTGCCGCCGGGCCCTTCATGAAGTGTGACGCGGCGAGTGATAGACATGGGCTGGCCTCACGAGAAAAATCGAGTGCTGCCGACATTAGGCTGGTGGGGGCAAGTGGCAAGTGCCGCGCGGGCTTCTTTCAGGCATAAGAAAAGGGCGCCCCTGATGAGAGGGACGCCCTTCTTTTCTGCTGTGCCGTTTATTAGAAACGGTAGCCGAGGATCAGCGCAGCCTGGTGACGCTCAGGGTTTGCGCCTAGGAACTCTTCGTAGCGCGAATAGCGATATTCAGCGCGAGCGATGAAGCCCTGGATGGTCGTTTCCAGACCGGCGCCCAGACGGTAGCCGTCAAGCTTGACGCTGTTGTCGGCCGTGTCTTCCAAGCGAGCGTTGGTGTAACCACCCTTGGCATAAGCCAGAACATTCGGGGCTATTTCGCCGCCGATGCGGATGCCGGCATACAGGTCACGGTCGGTGCGAACTACACCTTCCTTGACGTCGGAATCAGCATACTCGCCTTCGATGCCGAACACAGCGCCGTTGATGTTGATGTCATAGCCCACGATGCCGCCATACAGCAGATCGCTGTCATGGGCGTCAGCGTTGAAATCCATGTGATCCAGACCGACGACGCCGGCAATGTAAGGGCCGGAAAACGGAACGGCGTCCTGCGCGAAAGCGGGTGCCGAAACGCTGGCGAGCAGCAGCGCCGAAGCGATGAGATTCTTCATGAGGAGGCTCCTTTTTTGGGTTCCTGTTGTTGTGGAGCGCGCTTTAAAGAGGCCTTGGGGGCAGAGTAAAGCTTGGCAAACAACGACATGCCGCATTGCACAACGCACTGTGGCAATGTTGCATCACGTCTTGAAATGGGATCGTCGCGATCCACTGGCGAAAAAGACGGAGCTGCCGTGACCTCGTTTTTCGGTCCGGGTCTTAGTTAAAGGCTGCCATATCCCGGGGCTTCACCTCGTGCCTGTCGATCCAGCCGAGTGGGGCGTTTCCAACCGATGCGCGGGCGCTTACGCAAACGCAGCGCTGGCCAATCGCCATTGTCGATCCGCTCGGCAAGCCGCATCCCCTGGGCCCGATAGGCCGAAAGAACGGCGTCCGCCTGCTCCCTGAGCAAGCCCGCCAGCAATATGGTGCCGCCTTCTTCGACCAGCGCACAAAGCGAGGGCGCGAGCTCGATCAACGGCCCTGCAAGGATGTTGGCGATCAGAAGATCATAGGGTGCACGGGTCGCAATGGCTGGATGGTCGACGCCCGCAGCGACATAGAGCGCAAGCTGGCCTTGCCCCTTGCCGATCCTTATTTGATTTGCAGCAGCGTTTTCCGCGCTGATGTCAACGGCAACAGGATCGATGTCCGACGCTGTGGCGTAACTACCGAGCCACAGGTGAAGCGCTGCAAAGGCGAGCAATCCTGTACCGGTCCCAATGTCGGCGATATTGCCGAAACGCATGCCGACGCGGCGCATGCGATCCAGCATGTGAAGGCAGCCTGCCGTCGTTTCATGCTGCCCGGTGCCAAAGGCGCGGCTCGCTTCGATCAGGAAATTGACATGCCCCGTCCGCTCCGGATCGCTGGCAAGATTGCGGATGTGAAAGCGTCCGGCGGTGACAGGCTCAAGTCCCTGCTGGCTTAGGGTCACCCAATCCTCGTCGGGCAGTTGTTCGACCAGTGGCTTGGTGCCACTCGCGCTGGGAACCAGCGTGCGGAGCAGCCTGATCGCTGCGGGGCTCGGCTCTCCTTCAAAATAGGCGTCGAGTTGCCAGGCATTTTCATCGTCCGGTGCCGCCTCACTGGTCATCAGCACTGGCGGCCTGTCCATGAGCGCGAACGCCGCAATGTCGCCGTCCAGTGCCTCCGCCTCTGCGCGGGTGCAGGGGAGGGTCACTTTCCAGCTCTGGGCGGAAGAAGGCGCAGCATCAGTCATGCCGCGCCTTTAGAACTTAGATCGGGCGAGGGGAAGCGGGTGTGCTTGGATGCCTGAAGCCTCGTTCGTCCTGCGCACCTCAGCCGATAGCGTACGGGCTGCCCCCACGAAATCCCAGCTTAACGCTGGGACGACGATGGAGGTCAGGCTTTGCTCTACGCCACCTGCCGTCCGAAATCGGATGAGGCGGCGCGTAGGCTGGAGAGTTTGCCTTCGACGCTCATGAAGCCGCGCTCGAGCTGGTCGATCTCCGACGCCACAACTTCCGTGTCCTGCCGGATTGCGGAAATGGTGCTCGACATGGAGTCGGCCGCCAGCGCCGTCTCATCGACAGCGGCGGTGATCATAGTCACGGTCTGGGCCTGAGCGTCCATGGCGTGACGGATGCGATCGGCACTTGATTGCACTTCACCCACCGTGTCGCGGATGCGTTCGTTGGTTTCCACCGATTGACGGGTCGACGCCTGAATATCGGCGATCTTGCCCGCGATTTCATCGGTTGCACGGGCAGTCTGGTTGGCGAGGCTCTTCACCTCCTGCGCGACGACGGCAAAGCCGCGTCCGGCGTCACCCGCTCGCGCGGCTTCGATCGTGGCGTTGAGGGCGAGCAGGTTCGTCTGACCCGCAATGTCGCGAATCAGGCCAAGGATCGATTCGATTGACTTGGCATGTTCCGAAAGGGTCGCTGACATCGTCACCGCATCCCCTGACTGGCGGGCGGCGCGCTGGGCAACGTCCGCGGCGCTCTCCACCTCGGTGCGGGCATCCTCGATCGCGCGGATGAGGCCCGCTGAAGTACGCGCCGCTTCACGCATCGCGATGGCGGACTGTTCAGCTGCCGCAGCGACTTCAGAAGCCTTGCCGAGCATGCCGCGTGTGGCGGCTGAGGCATCCTTTGCCTGTTCACGCAGCGATTCGCCTAGATGCGAAGCGCCGTCGATTTCGCCCATGATGCGCTGTTCGAACAAGGTGCCGATGCGCTGGCGCTCGTTGCGCTGCGCTTCGGCCTCATCGCCTGCGAAGGCATTGGTCATCATGCTGGCATCGACCATGCTGACCATGGTGATGACGTTCACCAGCCGCTGGCGGGTGGCGTCGTCAGCCGCATTTTGCCAGACCAGGTTGGTCAATTTCTTGTTGGCTTCCGATACCGCGGTCAGCACGACGCCCAATGGCAGGTTGCGCTTCCGCGCCAAGCGCACACAGGCGATGCAGCTGCCCGCCCAACTGCCTGCCTCATAAAAGCTGAGCTTTTGCCGGACATATTCATGCGCTTCTGTTTCGATCTTTGCGATCGTGGACGCGGCGAGCGTGCTGCGCAGATGCGACTGGTCCATATAGCTGTCGAAGAAGGTGCGGGCCGCGACCGACGCGCCGTCGCCTATCAGATCACGGATTTCGCGCAGTCCGGCAGCCAATTCACCGGTAGGATCGATTTCGGCCATGCTGGCGATCATTGCGCTCTTCGCGGGTGCGACGGACGTCATATGCGGCAAACCTCAATTGTCTTGTTCGTGCCGGAGGTCATAGCGCGATCTGGTTAATCAGTTCTTAGCCGTGATCGCCCTGCCGCAAGGCCAGCGCGGCTTGCCCTCTTGACCGATCGTGCCTAAGGGGACGGGAATCAGGGACAAGCATCAGGAACGTAGGTAGATATGGCGCGAACCACGAGCCGGCCGCTCTCGCCGCATTTGACGATCTGGAAATGGGGGCCGCACATGGCGATCTCCATTTTGCACCGCGTGACCGGCAACGGTCTTGCAACCGTCGGCGTCATGGGCGTGGTATGGTGGCTGATGGCAGCGGCGATCGGGCCGGACGCCTATGCAAGCTTTATCAAATGCGCGACCTCGCCCCTTGGCTATCTGGTGATGATCGGGATCAGCTGGTTCTTTTTCCAGCATATGATGTCGGGCATTCGCCACTGGGTGCTGGATCTGGGCGCGGGTTATGAGCTCAATACCAACAAGCGGTGGGCGCTGGTGATCCCGTTTCTGTCGACGCTGGCTACCGTTGCGCTGTGGGTCACTATCTTCGCGGGGAAAATCTGATGGGAACGGGTACCGGAATCGGCCGCGTTCGCGGCTTGGGCTCGGTGCGCCATGGCGCGGGCCATTGGCTAACGCATCGCTATACTTCGGTCAGCAACCTGCTGCTGGTTCTGTGGCTGATCTTCAGCCTCGTCAGCCTGCCGGGCCTCGATTACGAAAGCGTCCGCAACTGGATCGCCAACCCGCTCGTCGCCGTGCCACTGATGCTGATGCTGGTCAGCGTATTCTGGCACCTGCGCCTGGGCATGCAGGTGATGCTGGAGGATTATGTCCATGACAAGGGGCTGAACTTCTTCGCCATCCTGCTGCTCAACTTCTACACCATCGCTGGCGCCGCCGCTGGCATCTTCGCGATCGCCAGGATCGCGCTCACGGGGGTCGTCAAGTAATGACCGAAGCCTATAAGATCATCGACCACACCTACGACACCGTCGTGGTGGGCGCTGGCGGATCGGGCCTGCGCGCGACCATGGGCAGCGCCGAAGCGGGCCTCAAGACCGCCTGCATCACCAAGCTGTTCCCGACCCGCTCGCACACCGTGGCGGCGCAGGGCGGCATCGCCGCTTCGCTCGGCAACAATTCGCCCGACCATTGGACCTGGCATATGTACGACACCGTCAAGGGTTCGGACTGGCTGGGTGACCAGGACGCGATCGAATATATGGTGCGCGAAGCGCCTGCGGCCGTCATCGAGCTGGAACATGCCGGCGTGCCGTTCAGCCGCAACGAGAATGGGACGATCTACCAGCGTCCGTTCGGCGGTCACATGCAGAATATGGGCGCTGGTCCGCCGGTGCAGCGCACCTGCGCCGCCGCCGACCGTACCGGTCACGCCATGCTGCACGCTCTGTATCAGCAGAGCCTGAAATATGACGCGGACTTCTACATCGAATATTTTGCCATCGACCTGATCATGGAAGATGGCCCGAACGGCAAGGAATGCCGCGGCGTCATCGCCATCTGCATGGAGGATGGCTCGATCCATCGCTTCCGGAGCAAGGCGGTTGTGCTGGCGACGGGCGGTTATGGCCGCGCCTATTTCTCCGCCACCTCGGCGCATAGCTGCACCGGCGACGGCGGCGGCATGGTGCTGCGCGCGGGCCTGCCGCTCCAGGATCTGGAGTTCGTGCAGTTCCACCCGACCGGCATCTACGGCGCGGGCGTGCTGATCACCGAAGGCGCGCGCGGTGAGGGTGGTTATCTGACTAACTCCGAAGGCGAGCGTTTCATGGAACGCTACGCCCCGTCGGCGAAGGATCTGGCGTCGCGTGACGTCGTGTCGCGATCGATGGCGATGGAAATGCGCGAAGGGCGCGGCGTGGGTCCGAACAAGGATCACATCTTCCTGCACCTCGACCATATCGATCCCAAGGTGCTGGCAGAGCGTCTGCCGGGCATCACCGAGAGCGGCAAGATCTTCGCGGGCGTTGACCTGACCCGTCAGCCGCTGCCGGTGACCCCCACCGTCCATTATAATATGGGCGGCATCCCCTGTAACTATCATGGGCAGGTGGTGACGAAGGTCGGCGACGATCCGGAAGTCGTGGTGCGGGGCCTCTATGCGGTCGGCGAAGCGGCCTGCGTGTCGGTCCATGGCGCGAATCGTCTGGGTTCCAACTCGCTGATCGACCTTGTCGTGTTCGGCCGCGCTACGGGTCTGCACCTTAAGGAAACGATCAAGCCGAACGGCTCACACCGTCCGCTGCCCGCCGACGCGGCTGATCTGGCGCTGTCGCGCCTCGATCATTACCGCAACGCCAAGGGCGGCTCGCCGACGGCGAAGATCCGCCTGGAAATGCAGCACACCATGCAGAAGCATGCCGCCGTGTTCCGCGACAGCGCCCTGCTGAGCGAAGGCGTCACCAAGATGGCGCAGGTCAATCAGAGCATGGCTGATGTCGGCGTGTCCGATCGCTCGCTGATCTGGAACACCGACCTCATCGAGACGCTGGAACTGGACAACCTCATGTCCCAGGCGGTCTGCACCATGGTCAGCGCGGAAAACCGCAAGGAAAGCCGCGGCGCGCATGCGCATGAGGATTTCCCGAACCGCGATGACGAGACGTGGATGAAGCACACTGTCAGCTGGTTCGAAGGCTGGGGCGGCAAGGGCGGCAAGGTGTCGCTCGATTACCGTCCGGTGCACGATTATACGCTCACGGACGAGGCTGAATATATCAAGCCCAAGGCGCGCGTTTACTAAGGCGCTGCCTCAGGTCAGATGGAAGAGGGCGGGCTGCAAGGCTCGCCCTTTTTGTTTATGGATCAGCTGACTTATTGAAGGAGGTCGGGCGATGGCAGGCACAAACAGACATTCTGGCCAATGTCACTGCGGCGCGGTTGGGTTCGAGGTGGAACTCAGCAGAGGGCTCGATAGCGCCCGGCGATGCACCTGCTCATTTTGCCGGATGCGGGGTGCCATAGCGGTATCGGCGAAGCTGGATGGCCTGCACATCGTGCGCGGCGCGGACATGCTGACAAGCTATCGGTTCAATACAGGAGCCGCCGAGCACTTCTTTTGCTCGCGTTGCGGAATTTACACTCACCATCAGCGCCGCTCCAATGCCGACGAGTTCGGCGTGAATGTTGCCTGTTTGGAGGGGATGAGCCCGTTCGACTTCGATGAGGTGCCGGTGCTGGATGGGGAGAAGCATCCTAGCGACAATGGCGGGCGAGCGCGTATGGCAGGGGTGCTGCGGTTTGTTCGGACTGAGGCGGATGGCGCGGGCGGACGATGATTAGTGGACCTTCCCCTCTCTCCTTCAGGGGAGAGGGTGCCGAGCGTAGCGAAGGCGGGAGAGGGGACCGCGCGGATTTCCCGTAGCGGGGGGGGGCGCCGGGGCGCCCCCCCGCAGGGGGGGGGGGGGTGGGGTGTGAACAAAAAAAAAG
>CAMPHR010000021.1 GCA_946886075.1 uncultured Novosphingobium sp.
GGAGCCATTCCTGCACAAATCTTACATGGTGTGTAAGGACATTGTGAGGATGGCTAAATTTAACTGAGTACCCGACGCCTAGAAGCCGTCAGAACCCAGAGCCGCCGCCCACATGTCCCTTCATCATACTAACAATGTCAAAGAGCCGACAACTTATGGGGGACAGCTAACCTTCCTCGAAATTTGCTTCCGAGGGAGTGTGTCCCGTCTATGTTGGCGACCGTCCGTTTCAGCGCCGTGTTGGCGTCGTTCCGTCCGGTGAGGCGGCATATATGGAGGGGTTCTCGCACCGTCAAACAGTTTTTGCACTTTTGTTTCAGAAATTTTTGGACTTCGTGCCTTAGGGGTCGATCAGGCGCATGGTGCGCCAGAGGAATGGGTTCAGAATGGCTTTGCAGGATGCCGACGCAGATGATGCGGGCTTTGGCGCGCGTATAAGGAGCGCGCTATTCTGGCGGTCGGGCAGCCAGATCCTGTCCCAGATGATCAGCTGGGTCGTGACGCTGGCGGTCATCCGTCTGCTCGATCCGGCGGATTACGGCCTATTCGCCATGACGCAGGTCATCCTCAACTTCGCGACCTTCCTTAATGGCTACGGGTTGGTGAGCGCCCTGGTTCAGTCAGACACGCTCGATTCGCACAAATTGCGTCAGGCGTTCGGCATCATGTTGCTGCTGAACGGAGGACTTGCACTGGCGCAGTTGCTGATCGCCCCCTGGGCGGCGGACTATTATGACCAGCCGATGGTGGCGGACCTGCTGCGGGTGCAGGCACTGCTCTACCTGTCGACGCCATTCATCTCGATTCCCGAGGCGCTCATGGGACGAGCGCTGGACTTCAAGCGGCCTGCGCTCGTCAATCTCATAGCAGCAGCGGCATCAGCCGCCGTGGCGCTGACCGGCGCGCTGTCCGGATGGGGCGTCTGGACGCTCGTATTCGCGCCAATGGCAGGCTTCTGGGTGAAGGCGGTGGGTTATGTCCTCGCCACCGGCTTCCGGCCGGTCCCCAGCTTCGATTTCCGGGGTACGGGCGCGATGGTCGCCTATGGCGCGTCGCTGCTCGGGGGACAGCTTTTCTGGATCATTCAGAGCCAGGCGGACATCTTCATTGGAGGACGCGCGCTCGAACCCCATCAGCTTGGCCTCTACGCGGAAGCCCTGTTCCTTACCCAGATCTTCGTATCGAAGTTCATCCCGCCCCTGAATGACGTCGCCTTCCCCGCTTATGCCCGGATGCAGAAAGACCCTGCGCGAATCGCATGGTCCTTTTGCAAGGCCGTTCGACTGCTTCTGCTGATTTCCTGCCCGGTATATCTGGGCATGGCGGTAACTGCGGAGCCGCTGGTAGAGACGCTTTTCGGCGCGAAATGGCTGGAGATGGCGCCATTTGTGTCGGTTCTCGCGCTCGCCATGCCGTTCATGACGCTGCAGGTGATGTTCGCCCCAGTCAGCAACGCGCTAGGACGGCCAGGATTAACGGCGCGAATCGCGGCGGTCGGTGCCGTTCTGATGCCGCTTGCCTTCCTCATGGGAATCCAGTTCGGCGCGATAGGTTTGGCATGGGCCTGGTTGGGAGCCTTCCCGGTGCTGACGGCCGTCACCGCGCGCCTCGCCGGAGGAGCGATGGGATTGCGGCTCACCGACCTGATTCGCGCCGCGGCTCCCGGCCTTGGCTGCTCGATCCTGATGGCGGGTGCCGTCATGATCGTTGATTCGCTGCTGCCCCCGCTGCCAGCGTTGGTGCAGCTTTGCGTGCTCGTGCCCATAGGAGGCCTCGCCTTCATGGCCGCACTGATGCTTTGCGCACGAGGCACGTTGATGGAATTGGTGAGCCTAGTGATTCGCCGCGCCGCGCCCGAGCCCGTGACAGCGTGAATCAGGCCGTCTGAATGTAATCGCGCAGCGCCGCTGCCTCCGATTCGATGCTGTCGATCCTGAATTTGACGAGATCACCGATCGAGACGAGGCCCTTAAGTGTACCATCGACCACTACAGGAAGGTGGCGCACGCGTTTCTTGGTCATGAGCGACAGGCAGTGGATCACCGGCGTCTTGTCATCGGTGGTGATGGCAGGCGCCGTCATCACCGCCCCTACCTTGCGCTCCAGAACCGATGCACCATCCCGCGCGATTTGGTGGACGAGGTCGCGTTCGGAAAAGATGCCGACCACCTCCCCATTATCGACCACAGGCACGCAGCCGATCCGCCGTTCGGACAAGAGCTGAACCACCGAAAGAACACTGTCATCCGGCCTGACCTGAGTGACTTCATGCCCCTTGCCCTGCAGAATCGCGGTGATCGTCATGCCCCGTCTCCTTGCGTTCAGACATTATGCGTCTGTCCCTTGATGATCCCACTTTCGTTCCCCAAAGAAAAGGGATGAGAGACAAACAGGGCCTGGATGATCCACAGATCGCCGCGATCGCCTGGGGGCGGTTTCGCCGCATCATGCTATGGATGGCGCTTGGCGGCGCATTGTGCGTCGGCATCGCGCTCCTCTGCCTTCGAATATGGGCTGGACCCATGCCCCTGCACATGATTCTGGCCACGATCATCGGGGTTTGGCTGACCTTCATGCTGGGGACCGGCCTGATGGCGCTCATATTCCTGTCGAGCGGCACCGGCCATGACGATCAGGTCATTGACCCATTGAAGGACGAGGTACCCATCGATGACTGAGAAGAGGGGCGAACTGATCCTGCGAGTGGTGCCCGGCATCACGCAGATCAACACCAACGGCCATATCTTTGGCGGGTGGATTTTAAGTCAGATGGATATTGCCGGTGGCATTGTGGCAGGCCGATTGGCCGAAGGAGCCGTGGCGACCGTCGCGATCGACGGGATGAAATTCATATCGCCGATGCTGCTTGGCGATATCGTCACGGTCTATGCCCATGAGGAGCGCCGGGGGCGGACATCCTTGGGCATTCGCGTCGATGTGGTGGCGACCCGTGGGACGGATCAGCAGCAGATCGACCTCACGAGCGGCCTCTTCACCTTCGTCGCGCTTGACGACCAGCATCGGCCGCGGGTGCTGCCCTCACGCTAAGCGCCTAACAAAGTAAGGGAGCGGCACGGATGCCACTCCCTTCTTTTTTCTCACTGCCTGGACGAGGCGGAGTGCGAAATTATTCCGCCGCTTCGGCAGCTGGACGCGCGCGGCGAGTGCGCTTGCGCGGCGCTTCCTCCGCAGCAAGCTCGCTGTCATTGTCGGCCCGTGCGATCGACGGCGGCAGAACGGAAAGGTCGAGGCCCTCGCTACCCTCCGACTTCGCCGCATCCACCTTGCGGGGACGGCCCCGGCGGGCGCGCGGTGCTTCAGTCGCTGCCGCAGCTTCCGCCTCAGGCTGGGGTTCAGGCGCACGCTCGGCCACAGGTGCCGGAGCCTCCGCAACTTCTACGTCCTGCCGTTCGGCCGCTTCATAGGCCAGGCGATCGCGACGCGGGCGATCCCGGCGATTGCCATTGTCACGATTGTCCTGCCGGTCGCGCTGCTGCTCCCTGGGCTGATCACGGCGGCGATCGCCTTCATAGCTGCGCTCGAACTGCTGCTGCGGTTCGCCGCGATTGTCTTCCCCGGCGAAATCCTGGGCGTCGAAATCGTCGCCTTCATAATCGCCATTGTCTTCCGGACGGCGGTAGCGCTGTTGCTGCTCCTCCTGCCGGGCGCGATTGTCGGCCAGCACGCGGAAATAATGGTCGGCGAATTGCAGATAATATTCCGCATTCACCCGGTCGCCCGCCATCTGGGCGTCGCGGGCCATATTCTTGTACTTTTCGAGAAGCTGGACCGCATTCCCGCGAGCGCGGCTGTCGATCCGGTTGCCGCTATCGCCGCCGCCCCGGTTACCGCCGCCCGGACGTCCGTTATTATTGTTCCGGCCGCGATTACGGCGACCGGCCTGCCTGTTGTTGATCAAGAGCTGGTCCTTGCGTTCACTTTGCCATCATTCACTGAAAACATCGTTCAGTCGCATCCTAAAACACCGCCTGCTCATCAGGCCGGGTAGGGCTCCGCCGGACAGGGGCTGTGCGACAACCCTTGCCCTTACGCTGCCAGAGGCGCTTGCGCAGCAGCGCCGTCGTGACTTTGAAGGAGCAGGAAAACGGCCTTTTCTCAGCTAAGCCCCACAGGGCAGATCCTCAGGATAATGCCGTCCCTGCTCACCATGTAGTGTCTTTGTGGGGATAAACCAAGCAATTTTCACTCAAGCCGGAGCGATTCCGGCGGAGTATACGGGGCGCGTGGCGATAAGGCAGCGGTCGTGTCCAGCCATATCCTTGCGAACCGCCACATCTAGTCCCTGCGCATGAAGCAGAGCAGACACGCTTTTTCTCTGTTCGTATCCGATCTCAATAAAGGCAGCCCCGCCATCTGCCACAAGCGCAGCAATCCAGGGTGCGATACGTCTGTAATCGTCCAGACCGTCTGTCCCGGCAAAGAGCGCGCTTGCCGGTTCGTGCAGCACGTCACCCGTAAGCGGCTCCGCGCTCGCGATGTAGGGCGGGTTGGACAGGATGAGGTCGAAAGGCTCTGTCAGCCCTTCCCCCCAATCCCCCAGGCGAAAAGATGCTCGGCTAGCGAGCCCAAGATGTTCGGCATTGCCTTGCGCCACCACGAGAGCGGCAGGGGAAAGGTCCACACCGACGCCGGTCGCTTGCGGCCATTGGTCGAGCGCCGCCAATAATAATGCGCCCGATCCGGTGCCCAGATCCAATATCCGATCCGGAGAGCGGCCCTTGAAATACTCGACCGCCGCTTCGATGAGCGTTTCGGTGTCGGGCCGAGGAATCAGCACATCAGGGGTCACCCGAAGGCTTATCGTCCAGAAGTCGCGCATGCCGATAATGTAGGCGATGGGTTCGCCGCCAAGCCGCCGGTCGATAAGCGCGTCATAGCCATCCGGCACTGACAGATCCTGCTGGCGGAGCAGCAGATCGTTGCGGCTGAGACCGAGCGCATGGGCAAGCAGCAACTCGGCATCGAGGCGCGGCGTGCCACTCACCTTGTCGAGCCGCGCAGCCGCATCGCGCAGCGCTCCGGCGATGGTCACCCGATGCCGTCCAATTGGGCAAGACGGGCGGCTTCATCCTCGGCGATCAGCGCGTCGATGATCTCGCTAAGCCCTGCGCCTTCCAATATCTCGGGCAGGCGATGCAGGGTCAGGTTGATGCGGTGATCCGTCACGCGGCCCTGCGGGAAATTATAGGTGCGAATGCGTTCGGACCTGTCGCCTGATCCCACCATCGCCTTGCGCGCGCCCGCCTGCTCGCTTTGCGTGCGTTCCCGCTCCGCTTCATAAAGCCGCGCGCGCAGCACCTGCATGGCCTTGGCCTTGTTCTTGTGCTGCGATCGTTCGTCCTGCTGCGTCACGACGATGCCACTTGGCAAGTGCGTGATACGCACGGCGCTGTCGGTCGTGTTTACATGCTGGCCGCCTGCGCCCGATGCCCGGTAGATGTCGATTTTGAGGTCGCTGTCGGCGATCTGCACATCGACCTCCTCGGGTTCCGGCAGCACCGCGACAGTGGCGGCAGAGGTATGGATACGCCCGCCGCTTTCCGTGACGGGCACGCGCTGCACGCGGTGAACACCGCTCTCGAACTTGAGCTTGGCGAAGACGCCCGTGCCGGTGACGCTGGCGACCACTTCCTTGAAGCCGCCCACTTCAGCGGCATTGGCGGAGATCATCTCCATCTTCCAGCCCAGCGCGTCGGCATAGCGCTGATACATACGGAACAGGTCGCCCGCGAACAGCGCGGCTTCGTCGCCACCCGTCCCGGCGCGGATTTCCAGCATGGCCGGGCGCGCGTCAGCAGCGTCCCGCGGCAGCAACTGCAGCGCCAGCGCACGTTCGGCATCGGGCAGCTGGCTCTTGATTAGCTGCATTTCCTCCTGCGCCATCTCGCGCATGGCGGCATCCGCCTCGGCACCGTCGCCGCCCGCCATATATTCGAGCGCCTGCAGCTCCTGCCGAAGCCGCCTAACCTCGTGCGCGGCACGGGCGACCGGCTCGATCTCGGCATATTCCTTCGACAGCCGCACGAACTCTTCGGGCGCGAGGTCAGCGCGCGTCATCGACGCCTGCACCTCATCCCGGCGCGCTTCGATCTGCGCGATGCGTTCGGCGGAAATATGCATCAAAGAGCCGTCAGCTTCTCGACAAGGCTCGCCAATGGCACGGCTTGCTGCTCCCCGGATCGCAGGTCACGCAAGGCCGCCTCGCCCTGCGCCAGTTCATCCTCGCCGATGATGACCGCCCACGTAGCGCCCGAAGCGTTGGCGCGCTGCATCCGCTTCTTCATATTACCCCGAAAGCCCATGTCGCACATGATCCCGGCGCGGCGAAGGTCTGCGACAAGGCCCGTTGCCCGCGCTTCTGCCGCCTCGCCCAGCGGGATCATGACCACTGCGGGCGCGGAAGGTTCCGGCGCATCCACCAACATCGCCAGCCGCTCAATCCCCGCGGCCCAGCCGACAGCAGGCGTTGCCGGACCACCAAGATTCTCGATCAGCCCGTCATAGCGCCCGCCGCCAAGCACCGTGCCTTGCGCGCCCAGGCGGTCGGTAATGAACTCGAAGGCCGTGTGACGATAATAATCAAGGCCGCGCACCAGCCGCGCATTGCGCTGCCAGGCGACGCCAGCCGCGTCGAGACCAGCCGTCACCTTGTCGAAAAAGGCCCGCGCCTCATCGGTCAGATAGGCGTCGATCTCTGGGGCGCTGTCAGCCACCGGCCGGTCGCGCGGGTCCTTGCTGTCGAGGATACGAAGCGGGTTGCGGCTCAAGCGGTCGAGGCTTTCTTCCGAAAGCTGATCCCGATGCGCCTCGAAATGCGCGACCAACGCGCCGCGCCAGGCGTCACGGCTTTGCGCGTCACCCAGGGTATTGAGGTTCAGGGTGACCCCATCCGACACGCCCAGTTCGCGCAACAGTTGGTCAGCGAAGACCAGTAGCTCAATGTCCGCGCCCGGTTCGCCAGCGCCAACGATCTCCGCATCCAACTGATGGAACTGGCGGAAGCGGCCCTTCTGCGGGCGTTCGTAACGGAACAATGGGCCATGGGTTGCAACTTTGAGCGGCGCATATTGCTGCCAGCCCTCGGTCACATAGGCGCGCGCGATCCCGGCGGTGAACTCGGGGCGCAGGGTGATGCTGTCGCCGCCCCTGTCCTCGAACGTGTACATCTCCTTAGAGACGACATCCGTGCTTTCGCCGAGCGAACGGGCGAAAACAGCGGTCGCTTCAAACACCGGCACTTCGACCCTATGGAAGCCATAGAGGTTGCGCACGCGATCAAAGGTCGCGATCACATGCGCGAAGCGTTCCTGGAACGCGTCAGCGGTGCCCCCCAGCATGTCCTGCGTGCCGCGCACCGCATTGGGTGTCTTTGGGCGCGGATTTTCATTTTTCGCCATGGGGATGCGCCTTTAGCGGCAAAGAAGGCTCAAGGAAACGCGCTTTTTTGTCACATAATGTCGCGGCTCTTCTTCCGGGTGGACGCGGTCATCTTGGTTCGTCATGCTGATTTCATAAGGCATTCCTGCCGCGTCTTTTTTTGGAGAGAGACATGATCCGCAGCCTCGCTGCCGCCCTCTTGCTTTCCACCACCATGATCAGCCCGCTCGCCGCCCAGGATGCCGTAAGGTCAAAGCCTGCCGCGCTGCCGGTGAATAGCGCCAGCCCTACACCGCGCGACATGCCCTATCCCGGTGGCACAATCCGGCTGGAGGTTGATGCGACCGACACGACCCAGCGAATCTTCCGCGTGAAAGAGCATATTCCCGTCGCATCCAGCGGCCCCCTGACCCTGCTGCTGCCCGAATGGCTGCCCGGCAATCACGCGCCGCGCGGGCAGATCGAGAAGATCAGCGGCCTGACCTTTACGGCCGACGGCAAGCCGGTCGGCTGGAAACGCGATCCGCTCAACGTCTACGCCTTCATCATCGATGTGCCTCAGGGCACGCGCGAGATCATGGCGGCCTTCCAGTTCCTGTCAGCGACCCAGCCCAATCAGGGCCGGGTCGTCATCACCCCCAAGATGCTCAACATCCAGTGGGAATCAGTCTCGCTCTATCCGGCAGGCTATTATACGCGTCAGATCCCGATCCAGGCTACGGTAACCTATCCCGAAGGTTGGCAGGCGGCGACCGCCCTGCGCGGGCAGAAGACTGGATCGACGGTCGCCTATCAGACCATCGACTATGAAGCCCTTCAGGATTCGCCGGTATTCGCCGGGCGCTATTTCAAGCCGGTGGACCTTGGCCATAATGTCACGCTCAACATCGTTGCCGACGAAGCGGATGAGCTGGATGCCAAACCGGACCAGATCGCCAAGCACAGGAAGCTGGTCGGTGAAGCAGGGGCGCTGTTCGGCGCCTATCATTTCGACCATTATGACTTCCTGTTCGCGATCACCGACGAAATGGGCGGCATCGGCCTGGAACATCACCGGTCCTCGGAAAATCAGGTGGAACCGGGCTATTTCAAGAAGTGGAGCGACAGCGACGCGCTGCTCGACCGCAACCTCCTGCCTCATGAATTCACCCATAGCTGGGATGGCAAGTTTCGCCGCCCCGACCTCCTGTGGACGCCTGATTTCAACGTGCCGATGCAGGACAATCTGCTGTGGGTTTATGAAGGGCAGACGCAATTCTGGGGCTATGTGCTGGGCGCGCGGTCGGGCCTGTTCAGCAAGCAGGAGACACTGGACGCTTACGCCCATATCGCCGCCAAGCTCGACACCACGCGCGGCCGCGAGTGGCGGGCGATGGAGGACACGACCCACGACCCGATCATCTCCGCGCGGCGGCCCAAAGGCTGGACGAGCTGGCAGCGGTCGGAGGACTATTATAATGAAGGCCTGATGATCTGGCTGGAGGCCGACGCGATCATCCGCCGCCAGACGCGCGGGGCAAAAGGGCTCGACGATTTCGCCAAGGCCTTCTTCGGCATCAATCCCGGCGATTGGGGCCAAGTCGTCTATAATCGCGATGATGTGATCAGGACGCTGAACGGCGTCGCGCCCTATGACTGGGCAGGCTTTTTCGGTCGATATGTCGACAGCACCACGCGGGAGACGCCAAAGGGCGGCTTCACCATGGGCGGGTACAAGCTGGTCTATGGCGACACGCCCAATGCCTTCACCAAGGCAGCCGAAGGGGCCAGCAAGACCGTCGATCAGAGCTTCGGCGTCGGCCTGATCGTCAAGAGCGACGGCGAGATCAGCAATGTCGTCTGGGACAGCGCCGCCTTCAAGGCTGGTCTCGTCACCGGTGCGAAGATCGTCGCGATCAATGGGGACGAATATTCGGGCGAGGTCTTCAAGACCGCGCTGAAAGCCGCCCAACCGATGCAGATCATCGTCAAACAGGACAAATACTACCGCACTTTGACGCTCGCTTATTCCGGCGGCCTGCGCTATCCGCGCCTCGAAAAATCAGGAGAGGGTGACGGCAGCCTCGATCGGCTGCTTAAACCAAGGACATAATCACCCGAAACGCCAACGTGCATCAAAAGGCCTAGTCCCATGAATATCGAACTGATCCCGGTCGGCGACGATCCGCCCAACAGCCTCAATGTCATCATCGAGGTGCCGACCGGCGGCGAACCCGTGAAATATGAGTTCGACAAGGCATCCGGCGCGCTGTTCGTCGATCGCATCCTGCACACGCCAATGCGCTACCCGGCCAATTACGGCTTCGTGCCGCACACCCTGTCACCCGATGGCGATCCGCTGGACGCGCTGGTGATCTCTCGCTCGCCCTTCATCCCCGGCAGCGTCGTGCGCGCACGTCCTATCGCCGTCCTCAATCTGGAAGACGAAGCGGGTGGCGACGAAAAGCTCGTCTGCGTGCCTGACGACAAGACGTTCCCCTATTATTCCAAGGTTGATGAAAAGGACGACCTGCCCGGCATCGTGATGGAGCAGATCGAACATTTCTTCACCCACTATAAGGATCTGGAAAAGCAGAAGTGGGTGCGCGTCGGCACCTGGGGTGGCGCGGAAGACGCCCGCCAGATCACACTGGAAGCGATCGAGCGTTACAAGGCCGACAAGAAGGCGGCGTAAGCGCCTTCGCTGAGATAAAGAAGCCGCGCGGGAGATGTCCTGCGCGGCTTTTTGGTTATCTCGTCATCCCAGCGAACGCTGGCATCTCAGGAGGGGACGCGCGAGCAGGCCCGAGATCCCAGCTTCCGCTGGGATGACACTGACGAGGGCCGAGGGCTCGCCCTCCCCAATCAAATCAGCCTATCCGCCTCCAGCGCCGCCGCGAGCGAATCACGCCCACGCGGCAGACGCGCATGGAGCCGCGCATCCGCCTCCGCCAGCCGCTCGACACCCAACGTCAGCTGCTCCTCCGGCAAAGTGAAAGGTATGCGCAGGAACCGCTCGAACGCGCCGCTCACGCCAAAGCGGGGGCCCGGTGCGACGCGCACGCCGTGGCTCTCGGCGATCGCGGCCAGCGCGGTCGCTTCAGCGCGAGGCAATTCCGCCCAGAGCGACAGGCCACCCGCTGGTGACTCCACGCGCCAGTGCGGCAGCTGCTTCTCGATTTGCCCGATCAGATGATCCCGCCGCGCCCGGAGCAGATCGGCGCGTGGCCCCAATCCTTCCCCGCTCTCGATCAATTGGGCGGCGGCGAGTTGCTCGACCACCGGGCTAGCCATGTCCATGGTCGTGCGCAGCCGTCCCAACGCAGCAATCGTCTGCGGATCGGCGCGAATCCAGCCGACACGCAGGCCGCCCCAATAAATCTTGCTGGCCGAGCCCATGGTGATCACCTGCCGCCCTGACGGATCATGGATCGCAACCGGCGGCGGCGCGGGAAAGTCGAGCCCCATCGCCACCATCGTCTCATCGATGACCAGCGGCGTGTGCGTCCGCGTGGCTGCGGCAACCAGTGCGCGCCGGGAAGCCGGGTCCATGCTGCGGCCGGTGGGATTGTGGAAATCGGCGATGACATAGGCGAATCGGGGGCTCGTCTGCCTGAACGCCGCCTCCATGGCGTCAATGTCCCAACCTTGCGCGGGAAGTCCCACCGGCACCGGCACGATATGGGATCGCTGCAAGGCCTGGATCACATTATGGTAGGTCGGATGGTCGATCACCACCCGGTCGCCCGGCCCCGTCAACCATTGCATCAGCAGCGCAAAGCCCTGCTGCGCGCCGTTGGTGACGATGATCTGGTCGGGACTCGTCTGGCAGCCGCGCCGCTCAAACTGCGCCGCGATCGCACGGCGCAGTGGCGGCAGGCCTAGTGGGTCATAGCCAAGCTCCCCCAGGAAAGCGGGCAGCGCCTCCACCGCAGCCTGACAGGCACGCCCCACACCAGCCGCAGCGGGCAAAGCGGCATGGGTCCAATTGAGAATATTGCCGTGCGAGGAAAAATCGACCTCGGGCGGCTCCACCTCCATTCGTCCCGCTGGCAGTCGGGTGACGCTGCCGGAGCCCTGCCGACTTTCGAGATACCCCTCATCCCGCAGCCGGTCGAAGGCAGCGGCTATGGTCGTGCGGCTAAGGCCCAGCGCAGCCGCCAGTTCCCGCTCTCCCGGCAATCGCACATTGAGGCCCACGCGCCCGTCCAGCACCAGCATGCGCAGTGCCTGCGCCAATTGGCGGTAGGCGGGCTCGGCACTCTCCTCCACGCGCCAGACACCGAGCAATCGGAGGAGAGAAGGCGGACGCAGGGCAGAAGTGGACATGGCCAATATTCATCCAAGCAGGATCGATTAAGTCCACTTATCTTCAAAAGGACATTTTGTAACGGTCCAATTTGGCGAAGCTCATGCTCGGGTCAGCGGGGCATGAGAATTTCCGTTCGCGTCAATTCCCGACGAAGCGGATCGACGCGCTTGAAACCCATCCGCTCAGGCATGGTCCATCATAGGGCTGCTTCCGCTCGACCGGTTCGGAAAGGCCGCAGTCGATCGGGACGACCGGAGCAGCACCGTCAATTCCCGCCCGACTCCCGACAGGTGGCGCAGCTTGAATGACAATCCCCAGCCATCTCTGATCGAGACTGCGTGTACACACATAAGCGCGCGCGCCTTCCGCAAGCCGCCCGACTTCCTGCGCATCGGCAAAGGGTGCCGCGCGGACGGAGAGCCCACGCGCGCCCACGCGCACGGCCTGCCCCATCGCGCCACAGGCATCGAGCCGCGGGCCATCCTCTCCGATCGTGACCGGGCGCGTAATCTTCGCCTCCAGCCGCGTTTCGGGCATGTCGTCACGCGGCGCACCGGCAATCGAACTGTTGGGCAACTGCTCCAGCACATCAGTGCTGTCGGAGCAGGCGCCAAGCATCAGAAACAGGGGAAGGGTGGCGCGCATGTCCCCCTGATAGACCGGCCCATCATCAAGCGAAAGCAGGCATGTTTCGCTTTAGTTTCTTGGGGGCTTTCCCTATATGCTCGTGCATGAGCGAGGAAAGTCTAAGCAGCCCCAACAGCAACGCCTATGGCGCCGACAGCATCAAGGTCCTCAAAGGCCTCGATGCCGTGCGCAAGCGGCCCGGCATGTATATCGGCGATACCGATGACGGGTCAGGTCTGCACCATATGGTGTTCGAGGTCAGCGACAACGCCATCGACGAGGCACTTGCCGGGCATTGCGACCGCATCCTCATCACGCTCAACCCCGATGGATCGGTCAGCGTCGAGGATAATGGCCGCGGCATCCCCACCGACATCCACCGCGAAGAAGGCGTGTCGGCGGCCGAGGTCATCATGACCCAGCTGCACGCGGGCGGTAAGTTCGAGAATACCTCGGACGACAACGCCTACAAGGTGTCCGGCGGTCTGCATGGCGTGGGCGTCAGCGTCGTGAACGCGCTCAGCGAATATCTGGACCTCAATATCTGGCGGGACGGCAAGGAGCATTATATGCGCTTTGCCTATGGCGACGCCGTGGCGCCGCTCAAGGTCATCGGCGACGCACCAGAAGGCAAGAAGGGCACGCGCGTGACCTTCCTCCCCTCGACCGAGAAGGCGCCCGGCGACGGTGGCACCTTCAAGAACCATGTCGAGTTCGACTTCGACAAGCTGGAGCATCGCTACCGCGAACTGGCCTTCCTAAACTCTGGCGTTCGCCTGTTCCTGATCGACGCCCGGCATGAGGAGAAGAAGGAAGTCGAGCTGTTCTATGAGGGTGGCATCGCCGCCTTCGTGAAGTGGCTGGATCGTAACAAGCAGCCGCTGATGCCCGATCCGATCGCCATCTCGGGGAGCCGCGACGATGTGACCATCGACGTCGCGCTGGAGTGGAACGACTCCTATTATGAGAACGTCCTCTGCTTCACGAACAACATCCCGCAGCGCGATGGCGGCACGCACTTGGCGGCCTTCCGCGCGGCGCTGACCCGGACCCTCAACAATTATGCCGACAAGTCGGGCATGTTGAAGAAGGAGAAGGTGTCGCTGACCGGCGAAGATATGCGTGAAGGCCTGACCGCCATCGTGTCGGTCAAGCTGCCCGATCCCAAATTCTCGTCGCAGACCAAGGACAAGCTGGTTTCCTCCGAAGTCCGCCAGCCGCTTGAAAGCCTGATGGCCGACAAGATGGCGGAGTGGTTGGAAGAAAACCCCCACCACGGCAAGATGATCATCCAGAAAGTGATCGACGCTGCCGCCGCGCGTGAGGCTGCGAAGAAGGCGCGTGAGCTCACGCGCCGCAAGGGCGTGATGGACATCGCTTCGTTGCCGGGCAAGCTGGCCGACTGTCAGGAGCGTGACCCCGCCAAATCCGAACTCTTCCTGGTCGAGGGTGATTCGGCGGGCGGATCAGCCAAGCAGGGGCGCAACCGCCACAATCAGGCGATCTTGCCGCTCAAGGGCAAGATCCTGAACGTCGAGCGCGCCCGGTTCGACCGGATGCTCTCTTCCAAGGAGGTGGGCACGCTGATCCAGGCGATGGGCACCGGCATCCGCGACGATTTCAACCTGGAAAAGCTGCGCTACCACAAGATCGTCATCATGACCGACGCCGACGTCGACGGCGCGCATATCCGCACGTTGCTCTTGACCTTCTTCTACCGCCAGATGCCGCAGATCATCGAGGCGGGACACCTCTACATCGCCCAGCCGCCGCTCTACAAAGCGACGCGGGGACGGTCGGAAGTGTATCTGAAGAACGAAGCCGCGCTCGAAAATTATCTGGTCGACAATGGCGTGGAATCGATGGCGCTAGAAACGACTGGCGGGATGCGTTCGGGCGAAGACCTGCGCCACCTGATCGAACATGCGCGCCGGATGCGCGCGGTGATGCGCTATGTCCCTCGCCGCTACAATCCCGCCATCATAGAGGCGCTGGCTATCAACGGCGCTCTCGATCCCGAACTTAGCCAACAAGCGCAGGCCGACCGGCTGGGGGCGACCGTCCGCTGGATGGACGCCCAGGATGAAGAAGGCAACTGGAGTGGCCGCATCGCCGAAGAAGGCGGCTTCCATTTTGAGCGGCTGTGGCGCGGCGTCACTGACCATCACATGATCGAACATGGCTTCATCGGTTCCGCCGAAGCGCGCAAGCTGCACGCGATCGCCGCGGACGAAGCGGACAGCTATCGCACCACCAGCCGCCTGGTGACCGCAAAGGCAGCCGCCGCCGCTGAAGAAGCCGGTGACGATGATCTGCCGGTCGTGTCCAAGGGCGCCGTGTCCGTTACGCGGCCTAGCGAACTGCTGGAGGCCATCCTTTCCTCAGGCCGCAAGGGCCTCGCCATCCAGCGCTACAAGGGCCTTGGCGAGATGAATGCCGAACAGCTGTGGGAAACGACGCTGGACCCCGACAACCGCTCAATGCTGCGCGTCGAGGTCGAGCAGGCGGACGTGGCGGACGAGATTTTCACTCGCTTGATGGGCGATGTCGTCGAACCCCGGCGTGAATTCATTCAGGATAATGCGCTGAACGTCGCCAATCTGGACGTATAATGATGTCAGTCTGAAGCGGCTGGGAACGCCGCTTCAACTGATCAGCCGGACAGCGGTCAGCGACCATTTTTCCTCTCCATTGGGGAGATCAGTGCATGTGTTGTTGATGGTGGCATTACCACTGAAAGACAGGCGCATCGCAACCATCTGAAAGCACTCCAGTGACATGCCTGTCGTGCCATTGAAGGTCAGCGTGTCGCTGGGAAAATAGAAAGCCCCTTTGAGCGTCGAACTGGAATTACCGTTGATCTGACAACATTGGTTGCTCGCTGCGGCCCTGCTGTCACGGTAAATAGTGATTCCGTCATAAGCGCCGCCTTCAGACGGGCCGATAATGACTTTCGCTCCGCCATTGATGTCCATAGTCGCGAAACTGTTCGCGTTGTTCGGCGTAACGCTGGTCAAGATGAAGGTACAATGCTCGCAGGTCAAACTTCCTTGAGCGCCTACCTGGAGGCCCGCATTATTTGCCCCATTGGCTATATAATACGTCCCGTCCTTTAGTTTGAGCGTACCTTGAACGTTGATCGTTCCGTAACATGCGTTGGGGGGATAGAGGACAGTGCCGAGAGTGTCATCCCATGTGGCGCCCGAAGCAATGCTAATGACCTTCCAATTGCTACCGTTCTTGCACTTGCCATTTGATACATCGCTAGTGCTGGGATCCAAGCTCATACCCGCAAAGGGGTCGGTCAGCGCGGCATGGTTGGGCATCAACATCGTGCCCGAAGCGTAAGCTGTGGAGGACGGAATGCCCCCCATCGCGACGATCGGGGATACCCTGACCGTTGGCTGGCCGTTCACGTTCACGGCGCTGTTGCTGATCGAGTTGGTTCCCGCGCCACAGCCCAGATCGAGCGAGGAATTTCCCGCGAAGGTGATGCCGGTGTTATTCCCGTTCTCCTTCGCGAAGAAGCAGACCTTGCCATCGGACACCACGGCCGCGCGGGCTTCGGCGGCTACAGTCGAAGTCGACATCCCGAACAGCGCCATCAAGGCCGTCGGCTGGGTGCTGACCAAGCGGACATACATTGCCGAGGTGTAGGTAGTGCCGCTGCTGGTGGTGTAAGCGCCCGGCGTAATCGTGGGAGTAGCTCCGGGCACGAGGTCGTTTTGGGTGAGCGCCTTGTTCGCCTGGGCCGTTGCCGCGCTGTTGCCTTGGCTCTGATAGAGCGAATAGGCACCAGCCATCGCAGCAGAATCGGCCTCTCGCTGCAATTCCCGCTTCACATGCGCGAGCTGCATCGTATGCACGCCAAGGCCTGCAGCACCGATCATCACGGGCAGCGCCATGGCCGTCAATATCAGCGCGTTGCCCTTGGTATCGGACCAAAGCGCACCGAGGCGATCCAAGCCGTTGCGGAATGACATCTTCAGCTCCCCAGCTTTAGCTTGTGACATAGGCTCTACGTGTTTCAGACAGCGCGATCGTCTTGCTGACGACCAGGAAGTTCACGTTGAGATTATAGCCCATGGTTATCGTGACGTAGTTGGGCTTTGAGCTGGTCGTGAAGGTCACGGTCGGCGCAACGATGTTGGCCGGGTCCATGCCAAAGCGGTTGGCCGTGATCCGAGCCTGTATGTCAGCTTCGCTTGGCTTGGGCCAAGTCGTGGCATAGCGCGCCGCATCCTCGACGGTGCTGCGCAATCCGGCCTGCGCGTAGAACAGGATGCCCAGCGCGGGGATACCGATCAGCATGGCCAGCAGGACTGGCGCCACGAGTGCGAATTCCAGCACACCGACGCCGCGGCAGTCCCACGCCAGCCGATGGAGAAGGCGAAAGAATTTCGTCATTGGATCCTCAAGACCCCCGTTGCTGAAATCGGCACCACGCCATTGGAATTGCCCAGCATCTTCGCCAGCGCTCCTCCCGCGAAAGAGGGCGTGAAAGTGGTTGAAATATTTACCTGCGTGTAGCGGGCCGTCTCGCCCGAGGCGCACGGGTTGGCATCGGTGGTCCAAGTGGTCTCCGTCCCGCCGCACTCCAGCGTCTGGGTAACCGTCACCGCAGTAGTTGGCACATCCGCTTGAGCGGCAGCCTGCTCCGTAATAGCGGCCACGGCAACGTCGGCGCCCCCCATCCAGGACATTTCCAGGCCCCGATTGACGGCCTGCTGGATCTTCATCCTGGCCGCGCCATACCGGGCCGCGTCTGTCGTCCCCATGATGATGAGGGCAAGGATCGGAGCAGCCAAAGCGGTTTCCACAAAGGCAATGCCGGAAATGTTGGTCTGCAATCTGCCGAGCAGGGCGCGTAACGGCGTCGCATTGGCGTCGAACGACGCAAGGCGCGGTGAATCACCTCTCGCGTCGTTCCACGAAAAATGGCCGAAAACAGATAGACGCATGGAAAATCCCCTTCGCACAGGGATTTTCTACTCAGCACATGCTGTGTACTGGCTTAAGCAGCTTGGTTAATGATGTGCTAATCGACTGTTTATGTCAGGATATATATCCGACGCTATATTAATGAACCGTAAAGAGCGGGGAAGTTTATGAAGCCATGGCTATGTGTTGCGAACGCCTTGCTGCTGACTGCCTGTGGCCGCAAGGAAGATATGGCCAACGCCCCCTCGCAAGAGCTGCAATCGGCCAAAGCGCCAATAATTCATCAGCAAGCGATCAACCAGCAACCACCACCTCCGCCCCGCGCTCTGGCCGCCGCGCCCCCCGCCTCACCGGCTCCTCAAAAAGTCGATACTGCGCCGCTCAGCAGCGAGACGCGGTACAGGGCGCTCGGCACGGAACCCTTCTGGTCCGTCACCGTCAAGGGATCGGTCGCCACCTTGGAACGTCCCGACAAGGTACCCGAACATTTCCCCGTCAGCCGGACAGATGATGGTCGCGCCGTGCGCTATCTTGCAGATGGGTTCGCCATGACCGTGAGGGAAGGACCCTGTAGTGACGGGATGAGCGACGCTCATTGGGCCGACAGCGTGGCGCTGTCCTTCGGCGAAGGCACGTTGAAAGGATGCGGAGGAGTGCGAGAGGACTTCTAATCGGTCCGCATCGCTTCTGCCACCAGCGCCTCTGCTTCCATCAGCAACGCATCTTCCGCTGCCGCCTGCGCCACCTGTTCGCGGCCGATCAGGATCAGAACCGGCACGGCGAGGGGGCTCACGCGATCCAGGTCGATATGCAGCATCGTCGCCGACGCGCGATCGATCAGGTCACCCAATCTCCCCACATCGGTCATGCGCGCGCGGGCATCGGCCCAGGCGGCCTTCAGCAGCAGATGATCCGGCTGATATTTGCGCAGTACATCGTAGATGAGGTCGGTCGAGAAGGTGACCTGCCGACCCGTCTTCCGCTTGCCTGGATGCTGGCGCTCGATCAGCCCGGCGATGACGGCGACGTCGCGGAACGCGCGCTTCAACAGGCTTGACTGCTCGACCCATTCGACAAATTCATGATCCAGGATGTCAGCAGAAAAGAGGCTTTGGGGGTCCGTCACCGGTTTCAGCCCGTAAACGGCGAGTGCATAGTCATTGGACACGAAGCCCAGCGGCATCAGGCCCTGTGCATCCATGCGGCGCGTGAGCAGCATGCCAAGCGACTGATGCGCGTTCCATCCTTCGAAACTGTAGCAAACCAGATAATGCCGCCCCTCATGCGGAAAGGTTTCGATCATTAGCTGCCCTGGCTCGGGCAAGGCTGATCGATATTTCTGCACCTCCAACCACTCCCGAACATCGTCGGGGAAGCGGTGCCATTCTTCGGGCTCGGCCAGAAAGTGGCGCACCCGGTCCGCCAGGCGCGTGGACATGGCCATCCGCGTGCCGCCCCAGGCGGGGACCCGCGCCTGTTTCGATGTTGCGCGCACGACCAGGTCGGTGACATCCATCCGCACCACCTCCAGCGCAAGGCCGGAAAAGAAGAAACTGTCGCCGGGCCGCAGGGTCGCGGCAAAACCCTCCTCCACCGTGCCGAGCTTGCGGCCATTGGCGAAACGAACGTCCAGCACCGGCTGATCGACGATGATCCCGGCATTCATGCGGTGCTGTTGGATGAAGCGAGGGTGCGACACGCGCCACAAACCGTCCGCATCCTGGGTCAGGCGCTTAAAACGATCATAGGCGCGCAGGGCATAGCCGCCCCCTTCGATGAAATGGAGGACGTTCGCAAAGCCCTCGTCAGTCAACGCGCTATAGGGCGTGGCCGACCGGATTTCCTCCAGCAGCTCCCGTTCGGCAAAGGGCGCAGCGCAGGCGAGTGCCATCACATGCTGCGCCAGGACATCAAGGCTGCCTGTGCGAAAATCATCGGCATCCCGCTCGCCCGCTTCGACTGCATCCAGCGCAGCCCGCGCCTCGAGATATTCAAAGCGGTTGCCCGGAATGATGATGGCTTCGCTTGACTGGTCCAGCCGATGATTGGCCCGCCCGATCCGCTGAAGAAGGCGCGAGGAACCCTTGGGTGCGCCCATCTGGATCACGCAATCCACGTCGCCCCAATCGACGCCAAGGTCGAGGCTGGCCGTGGCGACGAGTGCGCGCAGCCTGCCATCTGCCATCGCGTTTTCAACCTTGCGCCGTGCCTCCACTGACAGGCTGCCATGGTGGATGCCGATCGGCAGGTTTGCTTCATTCGCTCCCCACAGCTCTTGGAATATGAGCTCGGCCAGGCCGCGCGTGTTGCAGAAGATGAGCGTTGTCTGCCGCCGCGCGATTTCGGCCATGACCTGCTTTGCGGCATATTTGCCGGAATGGCCCGACCAGGGAATGCGGCCTTCAGGTATGAAGATGGCGATGTCCGGATCGGCGCCCTGCTCCCCCATCACCGGCACCACGCTGTTGATGTCACCATCGGGAGCCAGCCACGCGCGGTAGGCGTCCACGTCCGCCACGGTTGCCGATAGCGCCACACGGCGCAGCCCGGGATTGATCCTCTGCAACCGCGCCAGCGACAGGCTGAGCAGGTCGCCGCGTTTCTGGGTCGCGAAGGCATGGACCTCATCAATGATCACGGTCTTGAGCTGCGCGAACATCAGGAAACTGTCGGGGTAGCTCAGCAGCAGCGAGAGCGATTCCGGCGTGGTCAGCAGAATCTGCGGCGGCCGCGCACGCTGCCGCGCCTTCCGATCCGACGGCGTATCGCCGGTACGGGTCTCCACCCGAACAGGAAGATCCATCTCCTCGATCGGGGTGAGCAAATTGCGGCGCACATCGACTGCCAGTGCCTTGAGCGGCGACACATAGAGGGTGTGCAATCCCTCGGCCGGTTGTTCGATCAGGTCCGTCAGGGTGGGGAGGAACCCGGCCAACGTCTTCCCCGCCCCCGTGGGTGCGACAAGCAGGGCATGATCCCCCGCCCTCGCCGCTGCCAGCATGTCCATCTGGTGACGCCGCGGCGACCAGCCGCGCGCGGTGAACCATTGCTCCAGTGGTTCAGGAAGGCCTTGGTTCATAGCGATGGATGTAGGAACGCATGCCGCCGCTGTCACGATCCATCCCTCGCAAGATCAGGGAGGTGATCACATAAATGCCCGAATGGCTGGTCTCTTTGCTGTCGAAAAGCGTTACACTCGAAGCATCTAGGAATGGCGGCAGATGCCGCGTGAGCAGGAGAAGCAGCGATGACCGGGGAGACCGAGGCGGACCTCTCAGGGGCCGAGCCCACCCGCAACCGGCGCCGTGCCAAGCCCGCAATCATAGAGATTGACGGGCGCAAGCTGAAGCCAGCTACTCTCATGATGGGCCATGGCTATGACCCCATGCTGTCGGAAGGATCGTTGAAGCCGCCGATCTTCCTGACATCGACCTTCGCGTTCGAAAGTGCAGCCGCAGGCAAGCGGCATTTTGAAGGCGTGACCGGCATCCGTCCAGGCGGCGCGGAAGGGCTGGTTTATTCCCGCTTCAACGGCCCCAATCAGGAAATCGCCGAAGACCGCCTCGCCATATGGGAGGAAGCGGAAGACGCGCTACTCTTTTCCAGCGGCATGTCGGCCATCGCGACGACGCTTCTTGCCCTAGTCCAGCCAGGCGATGTCATCGTCCATTCCGCGCCGCTCTATGCCGCGACTGAATCGCTGATCGGCCGCACTCTCGGCAAGTTCGGCGTGCAGTGGCTGGATTTTCCGGCAGGCTCGACCGAAGAGGAAATCGGGGCCGTGATCGAACGGGCAAGGTCGCTTGGCCGCGTCGCGCTCATCTATCTGGAAAGCCCGGCAAACCCCACCAATGTGCTGGTGGATGTCGAGGCGGTCGTTGCCCGCCGTGACCAGCTCTTCGCCGGGGAGGAGCATGTCCCGCCGATCGCCATCGACAATACGTTCCTGGGCCCGCTCTGGCACCATCCACTCGCCCATGGCGCGGACCTCGTCATCTACAGCCTCACCAAATATGCGGGCGGTCATAGCGACCTCGTTGCTGGCGGCGTGCTGGGACCCAAGGACCTCATCAACACGATAAGGCTGATGCGCAACACCATCGGCACGATTCTCGACCCGCACAGCGCCTGGATGCTGCTCCGAAGCCTTGAGACGCTTGAACTGCGAATGACCCGGGCTGGCGACAATGCGGCGAAGGTCTGCACCTGGCTCAAGGACCAGTCGCAGGTGGAGAAAGTCGTCTATCTCGGCTTCCCGGAAACGGAGCGTCAGGCCGACATCTACAACCGCCATTGCAGAGGCGCGGGCTCAACCTTTTCCCTTTATCTGAAGGGGGGCGAGGCCGAAGCCTTTGCCTTCCTCGACGCGCTGAAGATCGCCAAGCTAGCCGTCAGCCTGGGTGGCACCGAGACCCTGGCCAGCCATCCCGCCGCCATGACGCACCTGTCCGTGCCGCCCGATCGGAAGAAGGCTCTGGCGATCAGCGACAATATGGTGCGCATCTCGATCGGCTGCGAGGATGCCGACGACCTGATCGCCGACTTCGCCCAGGCGCTGAAGGCTGTGGGATGACTGGCGGCCGCCCTGTAGTGCTGGTGGGGCAGCCTCTGCTAGAGCCCCTTTTGCCTGTGCTACTTGCCTCCTATGATGCGGTGCCGCTGTGGGAGGAAGAAGGCAGACGCCGCAGCGGCGAAGCCCGGGCGGTCGTCTGGGCTGGCGAGTTTCCCTTGTCGGCCGCTCTCCTCGACACACTGCCGCAACTGGGGCTCATCGCCTGCTTCACCGTGGGCTATGACGGCGTCGATCTGGCCGAGGCGACCCGGCGGGGCATAGCGGTCACGCATGCCGCCGATGCCAACGCCGAAGATGTAGCAGACCATGCCATGGGCCTCATGCTCTCGCATCGCCGGGGCATCGTCGAAGGCGACCGGTTGCTGCGCGCGGGACTTTGGACGGCCGGGCCGGAAAGGCTGTCCCGCTCGATGGCGCGGGCCCGGCTTGGGATCGTCGGCATGGGGCATATCGGGCAGGCCGTCGCCCGGCGAGCCGAAGCGATGCGGATGGAGATCAGCTGGTGGGGCCCGCGTAACAAGCCCCACCTGCTCTGGCCGCGGGCTGAAAGCCTGACTGCTCTAGCGCAGGGCAGTGACATATTGCTGGTCGCGGCCCGCGCGGACGGCAGCAACCGCGGATTGATCAATGCTGACGTCATGGAGGCGCTTGGCCCGGAAGGGCTGCTCGTCAATGTCGCGCGCGGACAGTTGGTGGATGAAGACGCTCTAAGGCAGGCTCTACGCCAACGAACATTGGGCGGCGCGGCGCTGGACGTGTTCCAGCAGGAACCCACGCCCGCCAGCATCTGGGCCGATGCGCCCAACTGCGTGCTGACGCCCCACATGGGTGGCGCCACCCATGAAGCGGTGGCGCGGATGGCCGGGATGGTGCTGGCGAACCTTGAAGCCTTCTTCACCGGAAAGGCTCTGCCGAACCCTGTCCCGCCCCTCTGATCCAAAGAGCCTAGCGCCAATCTACCCGCGTCCAACCGCGCTCCGCCGCCAGCCTGGCGAGCGGTTTGTGCGGGTTGGAGGCGAAGGGCATGTCGGCGAATTCCAGCATCGGCGCGTCTGACACATGGTCGGAATAAGCGCGGATCTGGGCATGGTCGCGATCGATCGCCTCTGCCGCCATCCACGCCTTGATCATGCGCAGCTTGCCCGTGTCGTAGCAATTTTCGCCCGCAATCTTGGCGCGCACATAGCGCAAATCCTGGCTGAGATGATCAGTCGCGATCACGGTGTCGAACCCCAGCCTGCGTGCGATCGGCTCGACATACAGACGGTAGGATGCGGTGGCGAGCACCAACCGGTATCCATCGGCCCTATCCTGCGCGATCTGGTTGAGAGCCCCCGCGCGCACATTGCTGGCGACCACCTTCGCGGCATAGCTTTCCACATGGGGCATCAATTTGGTGCGCTCGACGTTGAAGCCGATCATCAACGCCTGATTGAGCTCCTTCAACCGCTGTCGGCTGATCAGCTTCAGCACATAGGCCAGCATCAAAAGGATGACGCAGGGCAGCAGCATCAGCCGCCATGGCGCCATCGCCCGGGATACGTGAATAAGGAACCCCGTATAGGTGCCGGAAACGGTCACCGTTCGATCCATATCGTAAATTGCCAGGCGGTGCGTCATGCCGTGTCCGAAACTTTTTGGCCGCTATTGTCGTTCTATCGTGCGGATGGGCCGTTTCGGCTTGCCGTGCAACCGATAATGGACCACTAACCCCCTTTGATGAACAAAGCCGCTGATCTTGTGGAAGAAGCGCGCGATGGCGGCGCTGTCATTCGGCTTGTGGGACATCTTTCCATCGCCTGCCTGCGCGATTTGCCCGCGCGGCTCGATGCCGTGACCGGCCCTGTTTCGACTATCGACCTGTCCGGCGTGGATCATATGGACACCATCGGCGCATGGACCGTCCATCGCACGGCCAAGCGCCTCGGATCTGAAGTCACCGGCGGCAATGAGGATGCACGGCGACTGGTGGAAGCGGTGGGCAAGCTGGACGAACCGGTCAGCATCCGCCCGGACTATGTCCCCCCTCTGCAGCGTGTCGTGGGGCAGATCGGTGAGGCGGTGGTCAACTCCTTCTCGACGCTGCTCGGCCTGCTCGGCTTTTTCGGTGCGACTTTGGTGGCAAGCTGGAACGTCATCCGGCACCCCAGCAAGTTTCGCGTCAACGCCGTCGTGCAACGGTTCGAAGTGGTCGGCGTCTCGGCGCTGGGCATTATCGGCCTGATGAGCTTCCTCATCGGCATCGTCATCGCGCAGCAGGGTTCGGTGCAACTGCGCCAGTTCGGCATGGAGATGCTGACGATCAACCTCGTTGGCCGCCTCACCTTCCGCGAACTGGGCGTACTCATGACGGCGATCATGGTCGCGGGCCGATCCGGATCGGCCTTCGCGGCGCAGCTTGGCACCATGAAGCTGACTGAAGAGGTGGACGCGATGCGCACCATCGGCGTGTCGCCCATGGAGGCGCTGGTCCTGCCCCGGACGCTCGCAGTGGTCATCATGATGCCGCTGCTAGGCTTCTATTCGTCCATCGTCGCGGTGATCGGCGGCGGCTTCCTCTGCGCCGTTTCGCTCGATATCCCGCCAATCACCTTCATCCAGCGGCTGCGTGAGGTGGTCCCGATCACCGACCTTTGGGTCGGGCTGCTGAAGGCTCCGGTATTCGGCATCATCATCGCGCTTTCCGGCTGCTTCCAGGGCATGCAGGTCAAGGGCAATGCGGAGGAAGTGGGCCTGCGGACGACCTCCGCCGTGGTTCAGGCGATCTTCCTCGTGATCGTGATCGACGCCTTTTTCGCGGTCTTCTTCACCTGGCTCGGGTGGAACTGATGGCTGAGGAAGAAGAAGCTGCCGCCGAAGAGGCGCGTGTCGACAAGGCTGTCGAGAAGAGCGATGTCGCCATCTCCGTGCGAGGCCTCAAGAACAGCTTCGGCGATCAGGTCGTCCACGAAAATCTCGACCTCGACGTGCGCAAGGGCGAGATATTGGGCGTCGTCGGCGGCTCCGGCACAGGCAAATCAGTGCTGATGCGGTCGATCATTGGGCTTCAAACACCCGAAGAAGGCGAGATTCATGTCTTCGGCGAATCGATGATCGGTCGCCTGGATGATGAGGCCTTGGCCATTCGCAAGCGCTGGGGCGTGCTGTTCCAGGGCGGCGCGCTCTTTTCCACCCTGACGGTGGCGGAAAATGTCGAAGTGCCGATCCGCGAATATTATCCCAATATCGGCCCGCAACTGCGCGATGAAATCGCGGCCTACAAAATCCGCCTGACCGGCCTCCCCGCCGAAGCCGGTCCTAAATATCCTGCGGAACTTTCGGGCGGCATGAAGAAGCGGGCAGGCCTCGCCCGCGCGCTGGCGCTCGACCCGGACCTGCTGTTCCTCGACGAACCGACAGCGGGCCTGGACCCGATCGGCGCAGCAGCTTTCGACGACCAGACGCGCAGGCTTCAACAGACGCTGGGCCTTACCGTCTTCCTCATCACCCATGACCTCGACACGCTCTATTCGATCTGCGACCGCGTAGCGGTGCTGGCGGATAAGAAGGTCATTGCCGTCGGCACCATCGATGAGTTGCTCGCGACGGATCACCCCTGGATTCAGGAATATTTCAATGGCCCGCGCGGACGCGCCGCGACGGCGGCCGTTTCCCGCGAACGGGAAAAGACGGCGCCACAGCCATCGGACGGAAGGCGATAGGATATGGAAACCCGCTCCAACCATGTGCTGGTGGGCACGGTCACATTGCTGCTGCTGGCGGCGATCATGGTCGCCGCCTTCTGGTTTTCGCGCCTCTCAGAGGGCGACAACATGGAATATGACATCTTCTTCAAACAGTCGGTGAACGGCCTCGCCAAGGGGTCGAGCGTCAACTACTCCGGCGTTCCATCCGGTCAGGTTGAGAAGATCGAGCTTTGGAAGCGTGACCCAAGCTTCGTGAAGGTGCGCATTTCCGTGAAGGAAGGCACCCCCGTTCTTCAGGGCACGACGGCAACGATCGCAGGCGTCGGCTTCACCGGCGTCAGCGAGATCGTGCTGGACGGCGCCGTCAAGGGCGCTCCGCCCATCGCCTGCCCGGAAGAAAATCCCCTCACCGCCTGCCCCGACGGCGTGCCGGTCATCCCGACCAAACCCGGCGCGTTGGGCGAGTTGTTGAACAACGCCCCGCAATTGCTGGAGCGGCTCTCCACCCTGACGGAGCGGCTGACAGAATTGCTCAACGACAAGAATCAGCAGTCGATCGCGGGCATCCTGGCCAATGTAGAGCGCGTTTCCGGCGCCCTGGCCGATCGTAGCCCTGAAATCGCCGCCACACTTGCCGAAGCGCGCATCGCGGTCCAGCGGACGGGCATTGCGGCCGAACAGATCGGAAAGCTCGCCGCAACGACCGATTCGATGCTGACCGACGAAGGCAAGCCGCTGATGGCGGACCTGCGCAAGAGCGTGCAGTCCGCGACCCGCAGCATCGAAACGCTCGACAAGACAATTGCCGAAGCACAACCAGGCGTTCGCGCGTTCAGCAACCAGACGATGCCTGAAGTCAATCAACTGGTCCGCGACTTGCGTGAGATGTCGCGCGCATTCCGCGGCGTTGCCGAGAAACTGGATCAACAGGGTGCCGGGTCGATCGTCGGATCGCCCAAGCTCCCCGATTATAAGCGATAAGGGACAGCAATGACGTTCCACAAGAAACCTGCCGCCCTTCCCCTCATGCTGGCATTCGCCGCAGCGCTTTCGGGCTGCGTTTCCTTTGGCGGTAAGCCCCCTGAAAGGCTGCTGTCGCTTGATGCCGCGCGAAAGGTCGCTCCGGGCACACTTCGCAGCACCGCGGCGGGGACGACCATCACGGTGGCCGATCCGGAAGCGCCCAAGCTCCTCGACACGGTGCGCGTACCGGTGCGCACCTCGCCCACGTCACTTGCCTATGTCACCAAGGTGCAGTGGGCCGACACGCCGCGTCACCTCTTCCAGAAACTGTTGTCCGAAACGATCGCCGCCAGCAGCAATCGCATCGTTCTCGATCCCGGCCAATATTCCGCCGATGCAGGCCAGCGCCTCATGGGGGAATTGGTCGACTTCGGATTGGATGAGGCAAGCAACAGCGCCGTGGTCACTTATGACGCGATCCTCGCCGGCCCCGGCGGCACCGCGATTGCGCGGCAGCGCTTCACCGCCAGCGCGCCCATAGGCGGCAAGATCGACGCCACGACGATCGGCGCTCCACTCAACAGCGCCGCCAACCGGGTCGCAACTGACGTGGCTGCATGGCTCGCCGCCAGCGGACGTTGAACCACTCCGCCTCATGCTGAACCCGCTTCCGCATGAAGCACTGCCCGCTAGTCGAGGCTCTTGCTCACCTGTTCCGTGACGTCCTTCGACAGCCCCGGCTGCGCGAGGATTCTCTGCAACTCCCCGCGCATCAAAGCCGCCCGCGCGTCATTGAAGCGGCGCCACTGACCTAGCGGCGGAACGAGGCGCGCGGCCGTTTGCGGGTTGAGCTTGTCGAGAGCGATGATGCAATCGGCAACAAGCTTATATCCCTTCCCTGACCGGTGATGGAACGCCCACTGGTTTCCGGCAAAGGCGCCGAACAGCGAGCGCACCCGATTGGGATTGGCAAGGGTGAAGTCGGGATGACGCGCCAATTCCTCCACCAGATCCACCGTGTCGGGGTGCGAAGCGAAAGCCTGCGTCTGGAACCATTTGTCCAGCGTCAGCGCATCGTCGCGATAGCGGTTGTAGAAGATGTCGAGCGCTGCCTCCCGCTCGTCACTTCGGCCATTGGCCAAAACGGCCAGCGCCGATTGCCGTTCGGTCATATTGTCCGCCTGGTCGAACTGAGAGAATGCCACCGCAGGACCGTCTGCTGCCCCCGAAGCCACCACGTAGAGAAGCGCGCTGTTGCGTAACTTCCGGCGCCCTTTCGCGGCAGCCGAGAGCGAGAAGCCATTCGCTTGCGTCCGGGCGTGAATATCTCGCCAGACCGGCTCCAGTTCCTTGCCGATCAGCTTCTGCAAAGCATCGCGCGCCTCATGGATGGCATCCGGATCGACCTGGATCATCTGGTCGCCAAGATAAGCTTCGCTAGGTAGCCGGACGGCCTCCGCAATGAAGGCGCTATCGAGGTGCGGGTCGGAGATAGTATCGCGGATCGCCGCCACCACCGCAGCCTCATCGACCGCCTGTCCCGCCACCCGGCCCACCAGCGCATTGACCATCAACTGCTGCATCGCCTCATACCGGGCAAAGGGGTCATCATCATGCGCCGACAGAAAGGCAAGATCAGCCTGGCTCCTGTCCGTTTCGACAATTACCGGAGCTGAAAAGCCTCGGTTGATAGATAGAACAGGCGCCTCAGCGAACCCACTGAAGGTGAAGCGCTGCTGCTCGTCGGTCAGTATAAGTAGTGTTTCGCCCGAATTGCGGCCGCTGCCACGATCGAACAAAGCGGTGCGCAGCGGTATGGCAAGGGGGCGCTTGTCCGGCTGTCCACGCGTCGGTGGCGTACTCTGTTCCAACACCAGTTCCACCGCCTCAGCGGCCGGATCATGCGTCACGCTGGCGCGTACACGCGGTGTTCCCGCCTGCTCATACCAGCGGCGGAATTGGCTGAGGTCGATCCCTCCGCCATCTTCCATCGCCCGAACGAAATCCTCGCAGGTCGCCGCCTCACCGTCATGCCGCTCGAAATAGAGGTCGGTGGCCTTGCGGAAGCGGTCGGGTCCCAGCATCAGAGCGATCATCCTGATCAACTCGGCGCCCTTGTTGTAGATCGTCGCCGTGTAGAAGTTACTGATCTCCATATAGGATTCTGGTCTCACCGGGTGGGCAAGCGGCCCCGAATCCTCTTGAAACTGTGCGGCGCGCAGCACCCGCACGTCTTCGATCCGCTTTACCGCATGGCTGCCCATGTCTGCCGAAAAACCCTGATCCCGAAAGACAGTGAACCCTTCCTTCAGGGAAAGCTGAAACCAGTCGCGGCACGTCACGCGATTGCCCGACCAATTGTGGAAATACTCATGGGCCACCACGCCCTCGACGCCATCATAGTCAGCGTCGGTCGCCGTCTCGGCATCAGCCAAAATGTAACGCGAATTGAAGATGTTAAGTCCCTTATTCTCCATCGCGCCGAAGTTGAAATCAGCGACGGCAACGATGTTGAACACATCAAGATCATATTCGCGGCCATAGACGCGCTCGTCCCAGGCCATGCTGTTCTTGAGCGCTTGCATGGCATGACCCGTGCGGGGTAGGTCGGCTTCCTTCACCCAGATACCCAGCTTTACTGGACGTCCGCTCGCCGTGACAAAGCTGTCGCTGTTGCAGGCTAGGTCTCCGGCGACCAGGGCGAACAGATAGCAAGGCTTCGGGAACGGATCAGTCCAACGGGCCCAGTGTCTTCCGTTCACCTCTTCGCCTTGCTTTACAGGGTCACCATTGGACAGCAGGATCGGGTACAGGCCCTGATCAGCCTCCATGCGGACGGAGTATCGGGAAAGGATGTCGGGGCGATCAGGAAAGAAGGTGATCCGGCAAAAACCTTCGGCCTCGCATTGCGTGCACAACAGCCCACCACTGGCATAGAGGCCCATCAGCTTGCTATTATGTTCCGGCGCCAGTTCCACCAGCGTTTCCACCTGATGCGCGGCGCCGGACAGCGGAATAATGAGCGCGCCGCCTTCCATATGCCAGTCGCTCGGCAAAAGCGCACGCCCATCGACCTTCACTTCAATGGGGGTCAGTTCGTCGCCATCGAGCTTGAGCGGGTGGTCATGATCGCCATTGCGGCTGACGGTCAACGTCGCCCGAACAATGGTGCGGGCAGGGTCCAGGTTGAAGTCGAGCTCCACGTCTGGAACCAGCCAATCGGGCTGTCGATAATCCTGACAGCGGATGGTCGATGGAGCACAAGCAGTAGTTGTTTGAAGGTCAGCCATGGCCGCAGCCTAGAAAGCCTTAGGCCAAAAGGCCAGTGGCTGACGACCTGTCAGCCGACAGCTGCGCTTGTCAGATTCGTTCTCCGGAAAGGCGCTGGCACAGCATATCCAACTGGTCGAGCGTGGAGTAGCGCAAGGATAGCGTCCCGCCTCCCCCGTCGCCATGCCCGATATCAACCTTGACCCCCAGAATGTCCGCCAGATGCTGCTCGAGCGCTACGATATCCGGATCCTTGCTCGGCGACACGGACGCAACACGGCTGCGAGGTGCCGCGCCATCACCCTTTTTTGACCGGCGAACCAGATCTTCGGTATCGCGTACCGATAAGCCCTTCGCCTCAACAGTCTTGGCCAGTGTCTCGCAATCCGGCGCACCGATCAACGCGCGGGCATGTCCCATGGAGAGCTTCTGCTCGACCACCTGCTGTTGCACCGAGGCGGGAAGATCCAACAAACGGATCAGATTGGCAATGTGACTGCGCGATTTGCCGACGATCCGCCCTAGGGCTTCTTGGCTATGGTGGAAGTCCGCGATGAGCTTTCGGTAAGCCTCGGCCTCTTCGATGGGGTTCAGGTCCTCGCGTTGGATATTCTCCACCAGCGCGATTTCCAGCGTTTCCGCCTCGTCAAAATCACGGACAATGGCGGGGATGCGGTGCAACTGTGCGCGCTGCGCTGCCCGCCAGCGGCGTTCGCCAGCGACGATCTGAAAGCCGCCCCCATGCGGCCGGACGATGATGGGCTGGATCACGCCCCTCTTACCGATACTGTCCGCCAGTTCGGTCAGGGCGCCTTCATCAAAATGACGGCGCGGCTGTTCAGGGTGGGGCTGGATCAGCGCGACTTCGATGCTTTGAATGGCCTTGGTCGAAGCTGATGGTGCTTGAGGCGCAACCGGTTCTTCCCGGTTCACGTCGCCGAGCAACGCAGAAAGACCACGTCCCAAACCATGGGGCCGCTTGGTAACTTTCAGCTTCTCATCATTCTCGTTGCTCAAGCTGCAACCTCCTGTCGGGGCAGACGTGAAATCAGTTCACGGGCAAGGCGCATATAGGCTTCCGATCCAGAGCACCGAAAATCGTAAATCAGGGCGGGCACGCCGTGACTTGGCGCTTCCGAAAGCCTAACATTTCGCGGGATCACGGTGGAAAAGACCAGATCGCCAAGACAGGCGCGCACGTCATCCGCCACCTGGTCGGTCAGCCGGTTCCGCCGATCATACATGGTCAGCGCAACGCCCAGAATGGAGAGGCCCGGATTGAACCGGCCCCGAATGCGCTCTACAGTTTGCAACAACTGCGACAGCCCCTCCAAGGCGAAGAATTCACATTGCAGAGGCACCAAGAGTGACTGAGCCGCCACCATAGCGTTGATCGTCAATAGGCCGAGTGACGGAGGGCAATCGATAAGGCAAATATCCCACCGTCCCGACTGCGCCTCGCTCAGCACCCGCTCCAGCCTGTGAGTACGCTCCTCATATTCGATCAACTCGATCTCCGCGCCGGACAAATCCTGCGTGGCGGCCACGATATCAAGCTTGGGCACTCGCGTGGCGTGAATAGCGTCTTCGATCGCACAGTTGCCCACCAGCAGATCATAGCTCGACCAAGTCCGGTCAGCTTGGTTGACCCCCAATCCAGTGGAGGCATTGCCCTGGGGGTCGAGGTCGATCAGCAAAACCCGAAGCCCGGTAGCGGCCAATCCGGTCGCCAAATTTATCGCGGTTGTGGTTTTCCCCACCCCGCCCTTTTGATTGGCAATGGCGATACGGATCATTGGCGACCTTTCTTGCCCCTCGGCGCGACCGACCGTGCTATAATGATTGCACTTTCCGGGTCAGTGATGCTGCGTTCCACGTGAAACACACCTTGCCATGCAGATTGCGCCGCCTCCAGTTCATTTTGCGCGTTGCGCCCTTTTGGCAGTAGCCAAGTCGTTTTGTCAGTGGATAAATGGAGTGCGGATGAGAATAACCGATCCAAAGGAGCATAAGCGCGCGCGCTTATCATGGCAGCTTTCGCTGGGGATGCTGTTTCGACCCTCCCCCCATGAACCTTGGCATTTGACAGCGCCAACTCGCCGATCACGTGGTTCAAAAAGTTGATCCGCTTCCGCCGTGACTCCATCATCACCACTTGATGATTGCTCAAGATAGCCACGACAATGCCGGGCAAGCCCGCCCCGGATCCCAAATCTAGCCACAATCCATCTTCAGGCTCTTCGGCTAGTTTCAGCAGTTGTGCTGAATCCACGATATGCCTGGCCCACACGTGATCACGCGTCGACTCGGCGATCAGATTTTGGTGATCCATCTCGGACAAGAGCATGTCCACATAGCGAGCAAGCCGCTGCCATGTTTCACGTGGAACGTCGAAATTGCTCTCTAGCCAATTTTTTGCATCATCTTCAGTCATGCGGCCTGCCGACGGACATGAACCAATAAAGCCGCCAAAGCCGCAGGCGTGATGCCGCGAATGCGTGCCGCTGCCGCAAGCGTATCCGGCCGCGCCCGATCAAGCCGCTCGACCATCTCACTGGAAAGGCCGCCTATTTTGGAGAAATCAAAATCGGGCGGAATGCCCACCCGCTCGTCGCGACGCAGCGCAGCGATCTCCGCCGCTTGACGCTCCAGATAAGGCGCATATTGCGCGTCTTCCAAAATCTCGTCGCGTAGCGCGGCATCGATCTCGGTCAAAGCTGGCGCCAGAGTTGATAATAACTCCCGCTGAACTTCTGGAAAGCGAGCCCACTCAAACAGCGTTCGACGGGCACCGTCCTGGCGCACATTGGCCCCAGCCCGAGCCATCTGGGTTGCGCTGAACTCCTCCCGCAATTCCCTATCAACCCGCTCACGCTGGGCGATCAGGCGGTCATAATGAGCAACACGCTCTCGCCCCAATATGCCGTGAGCGCGACCGATCTCCGCCAATCTGTTGCCCGCGTTATCCGCCCGAAGGCGCAACCGATATTCGGCTCGCGCTGTTAGCATGCGGTAGGGCTCCGTGACGCCCTGCAGCACAAGGTCATCGATCATGACCCCAATATAGCTGCTAGCACGGTCGAGGATCATCGGCGCCTCACCTCTAGCCAACGCGGCGGCGTTCACTCCAGCGACGAGGCCCTGTGCAGCCGCCTCTTCATACCCCGTAGTGCCGTTGATCTGGCCAGCGCAAAAGAGGCCGGGCACGTCCCGCATCTCCAACGAGGACCCTAATGCGCGCGGATCTATATGATCATATTCAACGGCATACCCAGGCACCACGATTTCAGCTCGTTCAAGGCCAGCCATCGACCGCACCATCTGCTCCTGCACATCTGCGGGCAAAGAGGTGCTGATGCCATTTGGATAAACCAGATGTGTACTCAGACCTTCCGGTTCGAGAAAAATCTGATGTCCTTCCCGGTCGCCAAAGCGGATGACCTTGTCCTCGATCGACGGGCAATAGCGTGGGCCCCGCCCCTCGATCGCCCCGCTGAATAGAGGCGACCTTCCAAGACCGTCCCGTATAATCGCGTGGGTGGCTTCATTGGTGCGAGTGATAGCGCAACTTAACTGGGGCAGCTGCCGGGCCGGCGACCGGGCGGACATGGTCCAAGTGCCTTCGTCCGAAGACTGCTCCTCGAGCACCCCCCAGTTAATTGTGCGACCGTCCAGACGAGGCGGCGTGCCAGTCTTCAGCCGACCGATAGGCAGGCCCAGATCGCGCAACTGCAAGCCAAGCTCCGTGGCCGCTCGTTCGCCGGTCCGCCCACCGACGGTCGTCTCCTCTCCCCGAAACAGCTTCCCGCCCAGGAAGGTCCCGGTTGCCAGTACCACCGCGGGCGCTTCGAGCTGGGTTCCGTCCTTCAGCGCAAGTCCAGCAACCGCACCACCACTGAGCATCAGCGCAGCGGCCTCACCCTCGATGATTTGAAGCCCGTCCTGGGCATCAATCATGCGATGGATGGCAGCTCGATAGTGCGACCGATCCGCCTGTACCCGTGGCCCCTGAACAGCGGCGCCCTTGCTGCTGTTCAGCATGCGATAATGGATGGCGGCAGCATCTGCGGCCCTAGCAATCAGCCCGTCAAGCGCATCGACCTCACGCACCAAGTGCCCCTTGCCCAACCCCCCTATCGCAGGATTACAGGACATCGCGCCGACGGTGGATTTCTCGAAGGTCAGGAGCGCCACCCGCGCGCCCTTCCGCGCAGCAGCGGCAGCCGCTTCGCAACCGGCATGGCCGCCGCCAACCACAATGACATCAAAAGCTGTACGCATGGACGCGCCCATATCAGACTTAGTGCGACACATCAAAACTGTTCCACGTGGAACAGCCTTCATTTGCCGATGCAAAATCCTGCAAAAAGTCGATCCAGCATATGCTCAGTGCTCGCTCGCCCGGTTAGACGATCGATCGCGGCGCGGGCATGCCGCAATTCTTCGGCAACGATCAACAGGTCCCCACCCCTTGCCGACCTGTCCAGATGCCCCAGAAGCTGTGCCACGCCTTCACGCTGACGCTTATGCAGCGCCCACTCGCTGTCCCCCGGTAGCAGCATCTTGGCCTTTGCGAGGATGGCCGCCACCAGTTCGGTCATGCCTTCGCCAGTCACCGCCGACACCCGCAATCCTTCATCCCACGGCCGACGGTCGCATTGAGCGGCGATCAACATGGCATCTTCTCGGGGAAGGTCAACAGCTTCACCAAGCCATAAGATAATGTCCGCATTTTCCAAAGCCGCGCGAGCGCGGTCCATGCCGATCACCTCGATAGCGTCGGCCGTCTCGTCCCGCAGCCCAGCGGTATCCGTGAAGAGAAAAGCGGTCCCCGCCAACGCCACAGGCACCTCGATCCGGTCCCGGGTCGTTCCTGCGACTTCCGATACGATAGCCGCATCACGACCGACAAGAGCGTTGAGCAGCGTGGACTTGCCAGCATTGGGCGGCCCGGCAAGGACAACCCTCACGCCATCGCGCAAGCGCTCTGCGTATGACGCGGAAAGGATCGGCCTGATATCTTCCGCCAAGTCGGTCAAGCCTGCCACGATGATGTCCTCAATGCCGACGTCAGGCACATCATCTTCGTCCGAAAAGTCGAGCGCAGCCTCCACCATCGCGGACAGGTCAAGCAGGCGGCCTTGCCATGCCTCCAGCCGCCGGGAAAAATGCCCCTCGGACATCAGCAGCGCAGCACGCCGCTGTTGCTGCGTCTCGGCGGCCAACAGATCAGCCAGCCCTTCCACTTCGTTCAGGTCCATGCGCCCATTTGCGAACGCGCGCCGTGTGAACTCACCCGGCGAGGCCCGCCGAAATCCGGTCAGGGATCCAAGGGCATCCTCAATCCCCGCCACGACGGCTCGTCCGCCATGGCAATGCACTTCAGCCAAATCTTCGCCGGTCGCGCTACCCGGGCCCGGGAACCACAGGACCAGCGCACGGTCGAGCGGCGTCCCATCACGCGGATCCTTCAGCAACGCCAGCCGGGCGCGTCTAGGCTCCGGCAAGTCGCCCGCCAGGGCGCGCAGCGCCGTAGCCGCCAAAGGTCCACTTATTCGTATTACACCGATCCCCGCAGGCGGCATGCCGCTCGACAGGGCGAAAATCGTGTCGTCCATCAACAGGTCAGGGCTTGTCGCCAGTCTTCCCGGGAACGCTCGCGAGGCCGATGTCCATCATCTGCCGGAACAATCGCATTCCTGCGTCGCCCAGTGGCGAGAAGCTTTTGAACATCGTTTCCATCTGCTCGACATTGGCTATGCCATCGAAGCTATCCAACATAGTCTTTACATATTTATCATGGATCGGTGTCACGTCCGGAAGGCCGAGGAAAGACCGCGCTTCGGCCGGGGTGCAATCTACGTCCACCGTCACTTTCATCTCATGCACCTTCATTTACAAAAGCCCTGTCTGTCATGCAGCAACATGGCACCCAAAGGCAAATAAATTGGGCAAAGTGGCGTTGGCGGTTCGTCCAAATCCCTTTATCCTCATTGCAAGCTTCGATGCACGGGAAAGGACACAGTCATGGGATCATTCGCGTCAATTCCTACTCTGGAAGGAAATGGGCAGTTTGACGCCTATGTCGCCCAGCCCCTGAGTACGCCGCGCGCTGCGATCATCGTCGTCCAGGAAATCTTCGGGGTCAACGAAGGCATCCGTCGCAAATGCGACCATTGGGCCGACCAAGGCTATCTCGCCGTTGCGCCCGACCTGTTTTGGCGCGACACCCCGCATGTCGAACTTGACGCTGACGTGCCCGAACAGTTCCAGGCCGCGATCGGCCATATGCAGAAGCTGGATCAGGACCTTGCCATTTACGACATCGAAGCCGCGATACGCTTTGCCCGAACAGAACTGGGCGGCAGCGGCAAGGTCGGGGTCGTTGGCTACTGCCTTGGAGGACGGCTGACCTTCATGGCGGCCTGCCGCACTGATGGGGACGCCTTTGTCGGCTATTATGGCGTCGGCATCGACAATTTGCTGGGAGAGCAGCATGCCATCGGCAAGCCTGTGATGCTGCACGTCCCGACCGCAGACGGCTTTGTGCCGCCGGAGGTTCAAACGAAGATGCACGAAGGGCTGAAGGAAAACCGCCACGTCATTCTTCATGACTATGAAGGCCTTGATCATGGTTTCGCTGCCGAAACGGGCGCCCGCCGCGTGGAGGAAGCCGCGCAATTGGCGGACCAGCGAACGGCGGATTTCTTCGACGATAATCTTTAAGCGGGAGGGCGATCCATGTCTCGGCCTTGGCGCATGGTTGTTCGCCATACTGGCGGCCCTGACGTCATCGAGCGGGAGGATTTCGACCTTGCTCCCCCAGCCGAGGGTGAGGTGCTGATTGCGTAAGATGCGATCGGCCTCAACTTCATCGATACGTATCACCGGTCGGGCCTCTACAGCACGCCCCTACCCCTGACGCTAGGCGTTGAAGGGGCGGGATATGTCGAAGCCATAGGGCCCGGTGTTGATGGCCTCGCCGTTGGAGACAAGGTGGGAGCGGCAGGTGGCTTTGGCGCCTATGCCACCCACCGCACCGTGGCTGCCGATCGGGTCATCAAGATTCCGGCGGAAATCAGCACCGACGAAGCCGCCGCGATGATGCTCAAAGGCATGACTGCCTGCTTCCTTGCTGAAGATGTGCTGCCGCTCCGATCAGGACAGGTCGCGCTCGTCCACGCGGCGGCCGGGGGCGTCGGTTCGGTCCTTGTCCCCTGGCTCCGCGCCAGCGACGTCGTGGTCATCGCCCATAGCGGTTCGGCAGAAAAGGCGGCGCTGGTGGAGGCAGACTACAGTCTCCACTGCCCGTTCCCCGAACTGGCCAGCGAGGTACGCGCGCTCACCGGCGGTAACGGCGTCGATGTGGTTTATGACGGCGTGGGCATGGACAGCTGGAGCGCCTCCCTATCCTCGCTGAAGCGCCGCGGCATGATGGTGAGCTACGGCAATGCCTCTGGAGCCGTACCACCCATCTCTCTGCTGGAACTCAGTCGCGCCGGGTCGCTCTTCGTTACGCGCCCCAACCTGTTCGACTATATCGTGACGCGCGAAGAGCTGGACCATGTCAGCACTCGGCTGTTCGATCGCATGCGACGGGGGATTGTACGGGCCCACATCGGACAGCGCTATGCATTGTCGGATGTTGCAGAAGCGCATCGGGCGCTGGAGGCGCGGAAGACCGTGGGCAGCACCATCCTGGTGCCTTGAGAACCTCAGCCAAGAAATCTGAGGGTTCGGCAAGCAGCGGGCCGGAGCCCGCCGCTGCCGTTTCAATTCAGCTGAAGAGGGTCAGGATGCCGACCTGATGATCGACCACCCCCTCGTAGATCATCTTGACCGCGACATAGATGATCACGGCCAGACCCAGATAAGCAATCCAGCGGAACCGCTCGATATATTTGGCGATGATATTCGCCGCGATACCCATCAAGGCCACCGATAGAACAAGGCCGATGATCAGGATGCCAGGGTGGTCACGCGCAGCACCGGCAACCGCCAGCACATTGTCGAGGCTCATCGACACGTCCGCGACGGCTACGGCCCAGGCAGCGGCCGCAAAGCTCTTCGCCGGGCGCAACCCCGACACATCATCGTCGCTGGGGTCGTCGGGCGTTTCCGCCCCGCGCTTGGGGTGCAGCTCGCGCCACATCTTCCAGCTGACCCACAGCAGCAGCAGGCCGCCTGCCAGGATCAGGCCAACAATCTGCATCAACTGAGTGACGACGAGGGCAAAACCGATACGCAGCACCAGTGCGGCGATGATGCCGATCATGATGACGCGCTGGCGCTGCTGCGGCGGCAATCCTGCCGCCAGCGCGCCCACCACGATGGCATTGTCGCCCGCCAGCAGGATGTCGATCATCAGCACCTGGCCAAAAGCTGCCAAGGCGGCCGGAGACCCGATATTGCTGAAATCGTTGACGATGTGCCCCCAAATGTCTGCGGGCGATCCCAAACCCTGCGCGGCGGCAGCGGCAGTCGTAAGAAGGTCGATCATAACGGCCTGATATAACTCCGCTTACTGGTTCATCGAATCGAAGAAATCTTCGTTGGTCTTCGAATCCTTCATCTTGTCGAGCAGGAACTCCATCGCATCGACGGTGCCCATCTGCATCAGGATACGGCGCAGCACCCACATCTTGGAAAGCTTGGCCTTGTCGGCCAGCAGCTCTTCCTTGCGGGTGCCCGACTTGCCGACATCCAACGCCGGGAAGATGCGCTTGTCCGCCACCTTGCGGTCGAGCACGATTTCCGAGTTGCCGGTGCCCTTGAACTCTTCGAAGATGACTTCGTCCATGCGGCTGCCCGTGTCGATCAGCGCGGTGGCGATGATGGACAGCGAGCCGCCCTCTTCGATATTACGCGCGGCGCCGAAGAAGCGCTTGGGCCGCTGAAGTGCGTTGGCATCGACGCCGCCGGTCAGCACCTTGCCCGAGGACGGAACCACGGTGTTGTAGGCGCGGCCGAGGCGGGTGATCGAGTCGAGCAGGATCACCACGTCCTTCTTATGTTCCACCAGGCGCTTGGCCTTTTCTATGACCATTTCGGCGACCTGCACGTGGCGCTGCGCGGGCTCGTCGAAGGTGGAGGACACAACCTCGCCTTTCACGCTACGCTGCATGTCGGTGACTTCTTCCGGCCGCTCGTCGATCAGCAGGACGATCAGGAAGACTTCCGGATGATTGTCGGTGATCGCCTTGGCGATGTTCTGCAGCAGAACGGTCTTACCCGTGCGCGGCGGCGCGACGATCAGCGCGCGCTGGCCCTTGCCCTGTGGCGAAACGATGTCGATGACGCGGGCCGACTTGTCCTTGACGGTCGGGTCGAGCGTGTCGAGCACCAGCTTCTGCGTTGGATAGAGCGGCGTCAGGTTATCGAAATTGACGCGATGGCGGACAACTTCCGGATCATCAAAATTCACCGACATGAGCTTCGTCAGCGCGAAATAGCGCTCGCCATCCTTGGGCGCGCGGATTTCGCCCTCCACCGTATCACCGGTGCGCAGGCCGAACTTACGGACCTGGTTGGGCGACACGTAGATGTCATCGGGACCGGCGAGGAAATTCGCTTCCGGGCTGCGCAGGAAGCCGAAGCCGTCGGGCAGCACTTCGATCGTGCCCTCGCCCATGATCTGCTCGCCATTTTCCGCCTCAGCCTTGAGGATCGCGAACATCAGATCCTGCTTGCGCAGGGTCGATGCGCCTTCGACGCCCAATTCTTCCGCCATGGTGACGAGATCGGCGGGGGATTTTTTCTTGAGGTCCTTGAGGTGCATTCGACTTGAGTCCGATGGAGAGAGATGAGGAACGAAGATGCGATAGGAAGGATAGTCGCCCGGTATGGAGGAAACACGGGACTCCGGCGCTGGACGGCCGGTATAGACTGTCCGCGTTTAACGATCCGCGCGCCTGAAAGTCAAGGCATCGCGTTGCCTGGCGTTCCGGTAAAATGCCCGCTTCCGACACCCCCGTCGGCAAATAGTGCAGGAGTTGCGGCAATGGACCAGCGTCTCCCATCCATGCTATGACTTGGTCCCCCGGCTGAAGAGGCGAAGGGCATGCGAAAGCCCTATCTGATTCCTGCGTTGGCGATGCTGATCATCTGCCCGCCTGCTGCTGCTCAGCCCGTTCCGGCGACCGATCCGCCCACGGTCGTCCGTACCGTCGCTGCCAATGATGACCGCGTCTCCATCCCCATCCATATCGATGGCCGCGGTCCGTGGAACTTCATCATCGACACCGGATCGCAACGCACGGTCATATCCCGGGATCTTGCCGATCATCTCGCCCTGCCCTCGCGCCGCCAGGTTACCATCGTCAGCATGGCTGGCCGCAGCACCGCGCGAACCGTCGCCGTCCCGCGTCTGGGCTATGCCAAGGAGACGGTCGACGACATCGAAGCGCCCGTGCTGGAGGGCGATCATCTCGGCGCCGCTGGGCTTCTGGGGCTCGACAGTCTGCATGCAAAGCGCCTTTTGCTGAACTTCCGCACCGGGCGGATGGAAATCGGCGCCAGCCGCCGCGCGTGGCGCGATCCCGACGCCATCATCGTGGAGGCCAAGCGGCGCAAGGGGCAGCTGATCCTGCTCCACTCGGACGCGAACGGGCTGAAGGTCAACATCATCCTTGACACCGGCACGCAGCTCAGCGTCGGCAACTTTGCCCTGCGCGACAAGCTCATCCGCAAGAAGCGTGCACCAGCGATGAGCGAGGTCAGCCTGATCAGTGTCACGGGCGACAGGCTGACGGGTCAATTGGGGCGCATCGGTAAAATCCGCATGGGCCCGATCGCCCTCACCGACTTGCCAGTCATGTTCGCCGATGCCCAGCCCTTCCGGGAACTGGGCCTGTCGGACAAGCCAACCTTGCGGCTCGGCATTCAGGCGCTCAAGATGTTCGACCGTGTCGCCATCGATTTCGGTCGGGGAAAGATCGACTTCCTCATGCCGGACGCCAGCGCGCTTGAGCGGCAGCGTCTAGCTAGCGCGCTGCGTGAGGCCGGTTAGCGCGGAGGCGGCTGCCGTCGCCCATCGCGGCCAAGCACCTGATCGATCCACTGCTGGTCCAGCCGGGGCGGCGTTGTCCGGGCAGGAGGCGCCTGCTCTACGGCCTGGTCATCCTGATCCGCGCCCTCATCCTCTGGCTGCTGCTGCTGGTCCCGACTGATTGGCATGCCATTCTCATCGACCATCATGCCACTGCTGCCTGATCCATTGTCAGGCTCGCCATAATAGGCTTCCTCGTCCGGCTCCAGCTGCCATTCGGGCAGCGTCACCTGCGTCTCGAACTGTTCCACGGGACGGCGCGACACCGCCACCTTCATATAATCAGCAAAGGCATGGGCGGGCGCTCGGCCACCCTGCAACACGCCCACCGCCCGCGCATCGTCGCGTCCCATCCAGACGCCGGTAGTGATGCCGCTGGAAAAGCCCAGGAACCAGCCATCCTTGTTGCTGCTGGTCGTACCGGTCTTCCCCGCGACGGGGCGACCGATCTGCGCCGCCTTTCCAGTCCCCGTGCTGACCGCCGTCTGCATGAGGTCGGTCATGCCTGCAGCGACCCAAGGCGCGACGAGCACGCGGCTGGTATCATCCTGATGCTGGTAGAGCAGCCGACCATCGGCGGTCGTCACCTTGGTGATACCATAGGGCGTCACCGCCACTCCCTTGCGCGCAATGGAGGCAAAGGCGCGCGTCATGTCGATCAGCCGCACGTCGGACGTGCCCAGCACCATCGACGGGTGCGTGTTGATCGGAGTCGTCACGCCAAAGCGCCGCGCCATGTCCGCCACGGTGGGAAAGCCGACCTCCACGCCCAGCTGCGCCGCGACCGTGTTGATCGAATAGGCAAAGGCCGTGCGGACATCGATGTCGCCGGAAAAGCGCCCGGAACTATTGCGCGGGCTCCAGCCGTTGATCGTGACCGGCTTGTCCGTCACGCCAGTATCCGGCGTATAGCCAGCCTCCAACGCCGCCATATAGACGAAGATCTTCCAGGCTGACCCCGGCTGCCGCGTGGCGGTCGTGGCGCGATTATAGTTGGACGTCACATAGTCGAGCCCGCCGACCATAGCCCGCACCGCGCCATCGCGATCGAGCGAGACCAGCGCCCCTTGCGCGCCCCCAGGCACATTGGCCTGGATCGCGGCGGTCGCCGCCTTCTGCATGCCAAGGTCGATGGTCGTGTAGACCTCCAGCGGCTCATTGGGCTCATCGACCAGGACATCGAGCTGCGGCAAAGCCCAGTCAGTGAAGTAGCGCACGCTGTTCTGCGGCGGCTCCGGCGCCATCTTGACGTCGTCCAGATCGATGCTCGCCCGCTCGGCCGCACTGATCGCGCCATTTTCCTGCATCAACTGCAACACCACGCCCGCGCGGCCGATCGCCGCCTCCGCGTCAGCGGTGGGGGAATAGCTGGACGGCGCCTTCACCAACCCGGCAATGATAGCCGCTTCCGGCAGCCCGAGCGACGTCGCAGGATGGCCGAAAAACTTGCGGCTGGCGGCATCGATGCCATAGGCGCCGCCGCCGAAATACACCTTGTTGAGGTACAGCTCCAAAATCTGCCGCTTGGAAAATTTCCGTTCCAGCGCCAGCGCCAGGATCATCTCCCGGACCTTGCGGCCCCAACTATAGCTGTTGTTGAGGAAGATGTTGCGCGTCACCTGCTGGGTGATGGTCGATGCGCCCTGCCAGCGGCGGCCCTTGCCCCGGTTCTCCAACGCAACCCAGGCCGCGCGCGCCATGCCGACGGGATCGACGCCGGGATGCATGTAGAAGCGCTTGTCCTCGGTGGACACCATCGCATCCACCATGACAGTCGGAATCTGGTCATAGGACAGCCAGCGGCCAAAGCTTGGCCCCAACGACACGATCACGCTGCCGTCAGCGGCATGGACGCGGATCATCTGACCATTGGGCGACGATTTCAGCGATTCATAGCTGGGAAGCGACTGATAGGCGATCACCACCGCCACGATGATCGCGAACAAAGTGCCGACCGTGGCGACCAGTCCGAACTTGAACGCCCGCATAAGCCAACGCTTGGCGCCTCCGGGCGTGTCCTTGCTCTTGCCTGATCGTGCCATCTATGCCGCCCGGATACGCGCTAACTGGTCAAGCCGCCAGCGCAAATCACACGCCCGCATGCCCATGAGCCTGTTTCTCAAGAGGGACGCCGCTGTACCGGCGATGAATGATTATTCCGCCTCGTCGCGCGGCTTGAAATCCAGCGACGCGCTGTTCATGCAATAACGCAGGCCGTTGACGCCCGGCCCGTCGGGAAACACATGGCCCAAATGCCCTTCGCACTTGGCGCAACGCACTTCGGTGCGGATCATGCCATGGCTGCTGTCGCGGATTTCCTCCACCGCATCGATATCCACCGGCGCGGTGAAGCTCGGCCAGCCCGACCCGCTGTCATATTTTTCCTCGGCATCAAACAGTTCGGCCCCGCACCCGGCGCAATAATAGACGCCGTCAGCCTTGTTGCCGTTATATTTGCCGGTAAAGGCCCGCTCGGTCCCCGACTCTCGCAGCACATGAAATTGTTCTGGGGAAAGGCGCTCGCGCCATTCGGCATCGGTCAGGTTGAGCTTGTCCATGGCGGCAATATGGCGACGGGGCTTCTTGCGATCAAGCGCTTACCTCTCCCGCGCAGCCTGCCGCGTGATGGCGAGCAATTCGTGCCGCACCATCAGGTCGCCGATCCCCCTGCCCGACCGGCTCGACCTCTCCGCCTGCGCCAGCCGCTGGATCACGCGGGCAATGCCATGCGCGTCCCACAGCCGCACCTGCCGGGTGACGACAGCCTTGTCCTTCCAGAACACCTGCTTGCCCGCAGCCTCCACCGCGCCATCCAACCGGCCGCTCTCATCAAAGGACGCCCGGATATTGGCAAGCAGCATCGCGCGATTAAGCAGCGGCCGCAGCACCGCCGCCATCGCCGTTCCGGCCTCCCCCAACCGGCCAAGCTCGCGATGCATGGTGCGCAGATCGCCACCCAGCACAGCATTAACCAGCGGCGCGGCGTCCGCATCGGGATTGTCGGCGGACAAGGCGTCCAGCGCTTCCGCCGTCGCCTCGGCCGGACGATCCGGCGCAGCGTCGAGATAGAGGATCAACTTCTCGATCTCGCCACCCATCAGCGCGCGGTCGCCATTGGTCAGATCGACGATCCGCTTGGCAAGGTCATTGGGCAGGCGCAGTCCCCCTTCCCGCGCGATAGCAACCGCGATCTGCTCGGCCTCGCGTGCGTCCGGCTGGTAGGAAATGAAGGCCATGGAACGGGGATTGTCGAGCACCAGCTTCAACAGCTTGGATGAGCCCTTGAGCGCGCCAGCGGTCGCAATGACGGGATTGCCCGCCGCCTCCGCCTCCAGCAACGCCGTTACTGCTGGCAGCGATTCCTCGCCCATGCCGTTAATGCGCACCCAGCGCCGGTCACCGAACATGGAAAAAGAAGCTGCCTCATCCGCCAGCCGGGCGGGATCGTCACGCAGCGTCGCACCATCCAGATCGACCCGCTCCGCCTCGGGTCCCATCGCCCGCTCCAGCCTTTTGCCCAGCGCGGCGCTCCCCGCCTCATCAGGGCCGTACAGCAGGAAAAAACGAATATCGGCCGGCGGAGCGTCGAGCGCCTTTTCAATCTGGCCGCGATTGGCCTTCAACGCTGCTGGTCCCTCGCCGCGAACAGGGCGAGCCGCGACAGGATTTGGTCCGCGATCGTCTGCGACAGGCGTTCCAGCGCGGTATCTTCCGCCGCGATCGTCGCATATTCGCTGGAGGTCACGTCGATGCCCGCGTCCGATCCAGCGGTATCGTCGATGACTTGCGCGCCCTTGTCATCGATCAGCTGATAGCGCGCCCGCAACGTCCGCCGCTCCCGCGTAATCGCCTGGTCAGCGCGCAGACCAAAGCCACTGATCTGGTCGTCCAGCTTCACCACCAACTTGTAGCGCGGCCCCTCCCCGTTCATCGCAGCTAGGCGATCGTTGAGTGCGTTGCGAACCAGCCAGCCCGCCTTGCCCTCGATCGGGGCGATGTCGATGCTGCCCAGCTTCTGCGCAACAGCGCCATGACTGCCGCCGCCATAAACGGGACGAAGCCCGCAAGCGGAAAGGGACGATAGGGCTAACAGAAGGAACGGCCAAGACTTCATAAGAGCTATCCTTAACCGTTCGCCCTGAGCTTGTCGAAGGGCTCTTCTTTCTCTCTTAAAGAAGGAAGATGCTTCGACAGGCTCAGCCCGAACGGAGATATTCAAATCACCAGGTTCACCAGCCTGTCAGGCACCACGATCACCTTTTTGGGCGTGGCGCCGTCCAGCGTCCGCGCCACATTGGGCGCTGCCAGGGCGAGCCGTTCCAACTCATCCTTGCTCGTCCCCTTGGGCACGGTGATGGTGTCGCGCAGCTTACCCATGACTTGGCAAGCGATCGTCACTTCATCCTCGACCAGCAGCGCCGGATCGACCTGCGGCCAAGCAGCATCAGCGACCAAGCCAGTTTCACCCATATCCGCCCAGGCTTCCTCGGCGAGATGCGGCGTCATCGGCGCAACGAGCAACGCCAGCGCCCGGATCGCCGCGCTGCGGCTCGCGGACGGCTTGGCCTTCTCCACCGCATTGGTGAGCTCGTAAATCTTCGCCACCGCCTTGTTGAACGACAGCGCCTCGATATCCTTCGCCACGCCGTCAATCGTCTGGTGCAGCTTGCGATCGAGAGCCTTGTCCTGCCCCTCGGCCGCCTTGTCAGCCTCGCCAAACAGCCTCCAAAGCCGGTTGATGAAGCGCCACGACCCTTCGATGCCGCTCTCCGTCCAGGGCAGGTCGCGCTCGGGCGGGCTGTCGGACAGCATGAACCAACGCACAGCGTCCGCGCCATATTGGGCGATGATGTCATCGGGATCGACGACATTCTTCTTGGACTTGGACATCTTCTCGACGCGGCCAAGCGTCACCGGCGCGCCACCTTCGACCATGACCAGCTTGTCTCCCTGCCGCGCCACGTCGTGAGGAGCGAGCCAGGCGCCTTCGGGCGATTTGTACGTCTCGTGCGTCACCATGCCCTGCGTGAACAGGCCCGTGAACGGCTCGGCGAAGCCGATCTGCCCCATATGCTGAAGCGCGCGGGTCCAGAAGCGCGCGTAGAGCAAGTGCAGGATCGCATGTTCCACGCCGCCGATATATTGCCCCACCGGCAGCCATTTCTCGACGGTTTCCCGGTCAAAGGGCCTGTCCTTGGGCTGGCTGGCGAAGCGGATGAAATACCAGCTGGAGTCCGCAAAAGTATCCAGCGTATCGGTCTCGCGCCGCGCCGCCTTGCCGCACTTCGGGCAATCGACATGCTTCCATGTCGGGTGACGGTCGAGCGGATTACCCGGAATGTCGAAGCTCACATCCTCCGGCAGCACGACCGGCAGCTGATCCTTCGGCACGCCCACAGCGCCGCAATCGTCGCAATGGATGACCGGGATCGGCGTCCCCCAATAGCGCTGGCGCGACACGCCCCAGTCGCGCAGGCGGAACACGGTGGTGCCATTGCCCCAGCCATCGCCCTCGGCGCGGCGGATGACCTCGACCTTCGCATCCTCGACGCTCATGCTGTTGAGGAAATCGGAGTTCACAAGGCGGCCAGGCCCGGCATAGGCCTCATCGCCAATGGCCTTGTCCTCGTCGCCCTCGGCTGCAACCACGCGCTCGACCGGCAGCATATATTTGCGCGCGAAATCCAGGTCGCGCTGGTCATGCCCCGGCACCGCCATGACCGCGCCCGTACCATATTCCATCAGCACGAAATTCGCGACGAACAGCGGCAGCTTGCGCCCGGTAAACGGATGGATGACCGATCGCCCGGTGTCATAGCCCTTCTTTTCCTGCGTCTCGATCTCCGCTGCCGCGGTGCCGCTATGACGGCATTCCTCGGCAAAGGCAGCAAGCCCCGCATCCTTAGCCTCCAACGCCAGCGCAATCGGATGGTCCGCAGCAACCGCCGCAAAGCTCGCGCCGAAGATGGTATCGGGCCGGGTCGAAAAGACTTCCAGCTCCTCGATCCCATCCACTGCCTCGTCCAGCTTGAAGCGGAACTGCAAACCGGCCGACTTGCCGATCCAGTTCTCCTGCATCAGCCGCACCTTCTCGGGCCACTGATCGAGCGTCTTCAACCCACTCAGCAGATCATCGGCAAATTGCGTGATCTTCAGGAACCATTGGCTGAGCTTGCGCTTCTCCACCGGCGCGCCCGATCGCCAGCCCTTCCCATCGATCACCTGCTCATTGGCGAGCACGGTCATATCGACCGGGTCCCAATTGACCGCGCTTTCCTTGCGATAGACGAGGCCCGCTTCCATCATGTCGAGGAACAGCGCCTGCTCCTGTCCATAATAATCGGGCTCGCAGGTCGCCAGCTCCCGACTCCAATCCAGCGCAAAGCCGAGCTTCTTCAGCTGCGCCCGCATCGTTGCAATGTTGGACCGCGTCCAGTCGCCCGGATGCACCTTCTTTTCCATCGCGGCATTTTCGGCGGGCATGCCGAACGCGTCCCAGCCCATCGGATGCAGCACTTCATGCCCCGTCATCCGCCGGAAGCGCGCCAGCACGTCGCCCATCGAATAGTTGCGAACATGGCCGATATGGATGCGCCCGGACGGATAGGGGAACATCTCCAACACATAGGAGCGCGGCTTGGCGCTCGTATCCGACGCCTTGAACGTCTGCTTCTCGTCCCAAACGGCCTGCCAGCGGGCATCGGCCTCAAGCGGATTGAAGCGCCTTTGCATTACTTCACGTCCTCAAAATGCATGCGGGCTGAGCTCTTCCAAGCCCAGCCCCGATTGTTCAAGAAATTGGATGAAAGGAAGGGCTTATCCCGCGACGGCCATGCGGCGCAGGTCGCGCGCCTTGGTCAGGATGATCTCTTCCAGCTTCTGGACCGTGGCGGCCTGCACCGGCGCATCGACCCACTGGCCGCCCTGATTGACCTGACGGCTTGCCGCAACGCGCAGCGCGTCGGCGCGCAGGTCCTGGTCCAGGATCGACACAGTCAGCTTCATCCGCTCACTGGGCGTATTCGGATTGGCGTACCAGTCGGTGACGATCACGCCGCCGTTCGAATCCGTCTGCACCATCGGCATGAAGGACAGCGTGTCCAGCGTCGCGCGCCACAAATAGCTGTTGACGCCAATCGTCGTCACCTTGGATGCCGCCAGATCAGCCTTCGGACGCTCTTTGGACCCGCCGCCACACGCGGCAAGCGGCAAAAGCGCGGCCAGCAGCAGACCGGCGGAAACAGAAGCGGGTAGGCGGCGGACCATCAGGGCATGTCCCATATTTGAAGAAAAACGCCCCGCATCTATAGAGAAGCCGTGACAATGGGCAAGGGGGCGCTGGCATGAGCTGAAACGCTCGGGCACTTCGCGCGTTTGGACTCTGTGTGTTCCGTGCAACAGCGCGGACAAAAAGGTCATGACGCACTACCCATTGCAGGCACATAGGTGTACAGCTTTAAAAAATTAGTCGGTGGGGAAGAGATTCGTGTGATGCGCATGAATAGGGGACATTTGGCGTTGACCGGCGCGGCAGTTGCCGTCGCTGGCTTCATGCTGTCTCCTGCGATTGGCGCTGCGACTGATCTTGTGAAGCTTCGGGCCGATATTCCCGTCTCGCTCGGCGCGCTGGGCAGCATCTCCTCCTTCACGCCCACGACCAAGGATCCCCGCCTCGCGGCCGCCTATGCGCGGATCGCAGCGTCGGCAGGCCGTCAGAATTTCAAGTTCACGCCCACCAGCGGCTCGCTCAGCGGGCAGCGTTCGGTCACGGTGATGGTCCGCGCCGCTGATCTCAACGATCGCGTCGCGATCAGCCGCACGATCGATCCGGTCGGCATCGCCCCCGTCGCGTTCAGCCTGAACAGCGCCCACAACTGGCGCAAATTCGCCCTGCCCGAAGCCGTCGGCCGCAAGGAACTGGACCCTGTTTCGATCGAGCAGATGGCAGGCACAAAGAGTTTCTCGCTGGATCAGGGTGCCAAGAATCGTTTCAGCACCAAGGTGATGATCGAAAGCCGCCGCGATCCGGGCACGGCGATCCGCAACCCGAATGCGGATAAGGATTATTCACTGGACCTCGCCAGCTCCTACTCGCTGACGCGCAACCTGAACGTCACCGCTGGCCTGCGCTACAACAACAGCGTGATCGGCCGCCTGACCCCGATGACCGACGACCGCCAGGATAACCAGGCTGTCTATCTCGGGACTGTGTTCAAGTTCTGATCCGCTGACACCTCGCCCCTCGCACTGTTGGGGGGTTAGCGCGTAAGCGGTTGAGGGATCGCTCGACGATAACCGCTTTCCCCTGATCGCTAACACCATTTCTTCCTCATCCAAGCGCTGCTGGGATCTCGTGAGGCTAGGCAGAGCACTACCGGTACTCGGCGTGCTATCGCGCGATGGCAGCTAACGACCAGTTCTTGCCGCTGCGATGGTCGAATTATCCGCCTCTAACCTGACATTAGTGGCTCCCCGCCGGTTGAACAAACCGGCGTTCCGCGCCAATCAAAACGCATGATGAAACATACGCTGTTCTTCCCACTGTTGATGATTACCGGCTCGCTTGTCGCGGGTGCATGTTATGCGAAGGGAGCCACAGAGCAGACCTATCGCGGCAAATTGATATTCCTAGATGACGGCGCTTTCTTTCGTGTGGATCGTGCCATTGCGGGTTCGCTGCCTGTCAAAACGTGCAGTTCCACAAGCGCTTTTTCAGCTTTGGCAGACACCGAAATAGGCCAAGTATTGTCCGTTCGCTTCAAGGGGCATCCGATGGCTGACGATCAAGGTCAAACGATACAAACTCGCTGCGTAATAAACATCACCCGGTTCATTGAGGCTAAGCGGTAGGACCGCTATCGAATGATTTCGGCGAACGACCGGACTGTCGCCTAACCACCCTAAGGCAACATCCCCTCTCCCCTTCAGGGGAGAGGGTGCCGAGCGTAGCGAAGGCGGGAGAGGGGTCTTAACGGCGGTGTCTGCTCGTTCTCCTCTCCGCTAAAGGGGAGAAGGAGAAAGTATCACCCATTACCGCCCCATCACTGACCCAGCCGTCAGCCCATCAATGGCCGCCCACCCCGAAGCCCCCAAGCCAGCCAGCAACCGGCGATGCTCCGCCCGAACACCCCCCAACGCAATGACAGGCACCGCCGCCCTATACGCCAGCGCCGCGAAACCCACTCGCCCCAACGCCCTCCCGCCCAGATGCGACCGCGTCGCAAAGAGCGGCGAAAGGAAAATAAGGTCCGCCCCAGCTGTCTCGGCTGCCAGCAACTCACGCGCGCTGTGAACAGCCATGCTGCGAACCATAGGCCGCGCCGCTCGCCCGACCCCGCGCCCGTGCCAGCCATCCGCTCCCCAGGCCGCTGCATGACGCGCCGATCCCGCCAGCAGCATCATGAGCCTCCGCCGCCGCGCGACCTTCGCCAACCTGCCGTACAAGGCACGCCGCTCACGAAGCCCCGTGCGATAATGCCGGAACAGGATGCCCCCACGCCCCTTGGGCAAGCGCGCAGCACTTGCCAGCAGGGTCTCGGCAGATACGCGCTCGTCCGTCACCAGCCAGATCGAGGGTAGATTTTTAGCGTAGCGGCCTGTCATCGCCCTCGCCTATAGCAGCCCGCATGACGACCGACAGCATCGAAGCCTCCGACCGGCTGACCGCCGTGCGTGACACCATGGGCCGCGCAGCCCGCCTTACAGGCCGCACCGCCGACGACATCACGCTCATCGCTGTCTCGAAAACGCAAGAGGCCGCCGCCATCCGGCCGCTCATCCATGCAGGTCAGCGCGTCTTCGGCGAAAATCGCGTGCAGGAAGCACAGGCAAAATGGCCCATGCTGCGGGAGGAGACGCCCGGCCTCTCCCTGCACCTCGTAGGTCAGTTGCAATCCAACAAAGCTGCTGACGCCGTTGCCCTTTTCGACGCTATCCACTCGCTGGACCGCCCGTCGCTGCTCACCGCGCTCGCCAAGGCCATGGATGCGGCGGACAAGCGCGTCCCCTGCTTCATCCAGGTCAATATCGGCGCGGAAGATCAAAAGGGCGGTTGCCCGATCGCAGAGACGCCAGCGCTGATCCGGGCGGCGCGCGATGCTCAGATTCCAGTGGCGGGCCTCATGTGCGTCCCCCCAGCCGATGTCGAGCCAGCGCCCTATTTCGCGCTATTGGCCAAGATCGCCCGAGAGGAGGGCGTCGATCAGCTTTCCATGGGCATGTCCGGCGATTTCGAAACGGCGATCATGCTCGGTGCGACCCATGTACGCGTCGGCAC
>CAMPHR010000022.1 GCA_946886075.1 uncultured Novosphingobium sp.
CAGGCGGGTCACTTCTCGGTGGAAACCCCGGGTCAACTCTCAGCGGCAATCAACAGATAGTGGTTCTACCGTTAAGATTATAGGTCGTCGACTAATATCCTGATTAATATTCAATACTCCTCCTGCGCCGCCGCAATCAAAAGCCAGAAGGGCTGATTTTATGATGCGTTGTAGCTGGAAATCTTCTTTTGATGATTTTGCGACTAAAAAACGATTCACGATGGCTATCTCAAGCTCAGATGCCAAAAGATATTGCGCAGCTTCGTTCATCTCAATTATTTGGCCATGACTATTCAAGATGATCGTTGCCTCATTCGCCGTGATTCCGTGTTCATGTCGCAGAGCTGAGTTCAGCGCGTGCTCAATGTGACTGAATAACATCCGGAAAAGCTTGATATCTCGGGAACTATGTAGCTCCCGTGATGTAGAGGGGTGAAGTGAAACTCCAAGCGTTAATGGAGAAAATTCATCACTGTAGCATACGATTGAATTCCCAGCTCCCAAATTTGCCGAGTTCCAGCTCTTAAATTCACGAGCGGTATTATTTTCATTTTCATAATTGATCGAATCTATTAGTGAGGTAAATCCTGCGCTTGGGTGGTTTACTGCAAATATTAGAGTCGGATCGATTTGATGGAAGTGATTTTTATAATCTTGGATTGCTTCCAAAAACAGGGAATCGTCAGCGCCATAGAATTCAGATTTTAAATATTTCTGTCGGGTTAAATCTACGGCCGACACCATGACGAAGCGGCTCTCGGTTAACGTCCGTAACTCATCAAGTGCTTTGACCCATGCATCATCATCTTCGGCAGCTTGGTAGATTAGTCGAATCAGCTTCGATACTCGCTCATGAAGCATTGGAGCACCTGTTCGCTAGCGGTGTAAGCCAAAATACTGCAAATGGCTTATGCTGTATTCAGCAAAACTGGATAACAGGTCCGCAGGTATAGCGCAGGTCGAATTTCAGCATTGCTTCCTACCAAAGTGCCTTCACTAGGAAGCGGCCCAAACCGGATTAGGGATGATGAACGCGAGGATCCCACCGGGCTTGAGCATCTCCGCGCCTCTCATGCAGAACAGAGCATATGTGTCTCGCTCACTCCCACTTTGCGGAAAGCGAGCTCTGATTTCCTCCTCCGACCAGTCGTCCAGCGCTGCCCCCCCAAGGCGGATTGCCGATCACCAGATCATACGCATCGGAATCCGACGTTCGTAGCGTGTGCCGCTATGCTCCAGATACGATGACCTACGTGCCACAGACGACCGATATCAGCCGTTTGATAGTTGCCGCGCGCAGACAATGCACAGGTAACTAGCTGCATGCACAAGGATGCGGAGTCAGCGGATCAGCCACGGAGTAATGGTGATGAGAGAGGCTGAGCAGTCCGATGGGAGGCAATCAGCGCGGCGGCTTGCTGATGAAAACAAGGATTTTCGCTGCAGCAGCCGGATTGCCGTTACCCAGGAGGCAGGCGTGAGGGGCCAGTGCTGTTTCTGATCACCAATTCGTGCGGTAGAGTGACGTGGCTTGCCTTGACCGGTTTGCCGCGCAGGATATCGACGAGCAGTTCGACTGTGCGCCGTCCGATCATGGCTTTTGGCTGGGCAACGGTCGTCAGTCCCGGCTGAAAGAAGCGCGACAATGGAAGGTCATCGAACCCGACTACCGATATGTCAGCCGGGCAGGAGAGGCCCGCCTCACTGATCGCGCTGAGCGAGCCGAGCGCCATTTCGTCGCTAAAGCAGAAGATGGCCGTGACACCCGCCGCCAAGAGGTCGCGCGTATGATCGAATGCTGAACTGGCGGAATAGTCGCCGATACGCAATTCCAGAAATTCTTTCAAACCGTGGCATTCCACTGTTTCTACCGCGCCCGCGCAACGGTCGCGGCTGATGGGACTGAGTGGCGGTCCGGTGATGATGCCTATGCGGCGATGCCCCAAGCCGATCAGATGTTCGACAGCGTCGCTGCTGGCGCCGGCATTGTCGATATGGACGCTCGGTACGCCAAGTTCGGGGCTGTATTCGCACCCGTTGACGACAGGGGCGACAGGCCCTCCCCGTGTCAGCAGCGGCTGAAGGCTTTCGGGCAGGCGGTGGCCAAGGAAAATGAGGCCATCGACTTCGCGACGTGCCACCATTTCGGCATATTGATCTTCGAGGAGCGGATCATGCCGGGTGTCGCCTACTACGACGGCATAGCCTGCCTCTCGCGCCGCTTCTTCGGCGCCGCGGATCACGCTGGCGAAAAAGGGGTTGGAAATATCCGGCACTGTCAGCAGGATCTTTGCCGCGCGCAGGGTGCGCAATGTCCGGGCAGCGACGTTGGGCGTGTAGCCGAGTGCCTTGACAGCGTCGAGTACGCGTTCGCGGGTCTGTTCCGTGACACGATCGCGTTTGCTCAATACGCGGGAAACCGTTGCAGTGGAAACGCCGGCCATCGCGGCCACTTCGAGAATTGTCGGCATCGATCATCCATGCATCAAATTGGCCGATGCTGTCGACCGCTTCGCTACATGTAATCCTTTACATCGTGAATTGACCTGCTAGCATGGCATCCAATACGCGGGCAATCCGCGCAAAGGGAGGGTGAGGTTGCTTATCGCGAACAATGTTCCAGCTGGTCTTGACGCCGCGGCGCCAAAGATTCTGGCCGGACGTCTCAGCGCATTGATGTTCATGCAGTTCTTCGTCTGGGGAGCGTGGAATGTCACCCTTGGCCTGGCGATGCAGACGGTAGGCATCGGCAACCTGATCGCTGACGCATTTTCTGTCGGTCCTATCGCTTCCATCGTTGGGTCGTTCCTGCTCGGCATGGCGGCCACGCGATATCTTAGCCCTAAAATGCTGATGGCGAGCCTTCACCTGATCGGCGGCGGTATCCTGTTCTACTTGCCCTCTCTGGTGACGCCGGAACATGGCGCCACCTTTGTCTGGGCGCTGCTGGGCTATATGATACTGTTTATGCCCACGGTCGGCCTTGCCAATACGATCGCGCTCAAAAGCTTTGGCGAGCGGATGGACAATTTTCCATTCGTTCGTGCGTTTGGGACGATCGGCTGGATCGCGTCGGGCCTGATGATCGGTTGGGCCGGGCTTTCCGCCAGCCCGCAGATCTTCACGATCGCTGCGATCGTTTCCATCCTGCTCGGATTTTACAGCCTGACCCTGCCTGACGTAGCGTCTGACACGCCAAGCGATGAAGCTATGCTGCGGCAGGTTTTCTGCACTGCTGCGTTCGGGTTGATGCGCCAGCGCTCGTTCCTCGTCTTCATCTTGTCCGCCATGCTGATCTCGATCCCGCTGGCGATGTATTATGCTTATGCGTCGGCCTATATTGGCACCGCAGGCATAGAGAATGTCGGTGGCACCATGTCGATCGGGCAGATGTCCGAACTGGCCTTCATGTTCTCCATGCCATGGTTATATCGCCGTTTCGGGGTCAAGCCGCTGCTGCTGGTTGGCATGGTGGCCTGGGCGGTGCGCTATGCGTTGTTCGCGATCGGCGACGGGGGTACGGGCCTGTGGGCCATCTATCTGGGCGTCGCGCTGCATGGCGTGTGCTACGACTTTTTCTTCGTCGCCGGGGCGATTTATACCGGAACGATCGCGTCGCCCAAGGGCGTGAACGCGCAGGCTCAGGGCATGCTGACCCTGTTCACTTATGGAGTCGGAATGTTGCTTGGCACACAGATTGGCGGCCTGCTTTATGCCCAGCTTCCTGCGCAGCCAACGATCGCCGATTGGCATCAGATGTGGTGGTATCCTGCGATCGCTGCGGCAGTGATCGCGGTAACGTTCCAACTTACCTTCCGCGATGACAGCAGGGTGGAGACGGCCGCATGACGGCCATGAAGGGACCGGCGGTCTTTCTTGCGCAATTTCTGGGTGATGTGGAGCCTTTCGATACGCTTGATCATCTCGCGCAATGGGCGGCCGGACTGGGTTATGCAGGCGTCCAGATCCCGTGTGACCCGCGCCTGATTGATGTCAGGCTTGCTGCCGAAAGCATGGATTATTGCGACGATCTCAAGGGACGCCTCGCCGGGTTCGGGATCGAAGTGACCGAGTTGTCCACGCATCTTCAAGGACAGCTGGTTGCCGTGCACCCGGCCTATGATACATTGTTCGACGGGTTCGCCCCGCCCGAACTGCGTGGCAAGCCAGTCGAGCGGCAGGCCTGGGCGGTCGATCAGCTTAAGCTCGCCGCAAGGGCGAGCGCCAACCTTGGCCTTTCGGCACATGCGACCTTTTCGGGGGCGCTGGCCTGGCCCTATGTCTACCCCTGGCCGCAGCGTCCCGCAGGGCTTGTCGAGGAAGCATTTGCCGAACTCGCCCGCCGCTGGACCCCGATCCTCGACGCGTTTGACGAAGCCGGCGTCGATTGTGCCTATGAAATCCATCCGGGTGAAGACCTTCATGACGGCGCGTCATGGGAGCGCTTTCTTGCCGCAGTCGATCATCATCCGCGCGCACGCATTCTGTTCGATCCGTCGCATTTCGTGTTGCAGCAACTCAATTATCTGGATTTCCTCGACCGTTATCACGACCGGATTTCCTGCTTCCACGTCAAGGATGCCGAATTCAATCCGACCGGGCGGACGGGCGTTTATGGGGGATATGAAAATTGGGTGGACCGCGCGGGCCGTTTCCGGTCGCCGGGTGATGGCGAGGTCAATTTTTCCGCGATCTTCAGCAAGCTAGCGCAATATGGCTATGCCGGATGGGCCGTGCTTGAATGGGAATGCGCTTTGAAGGATGCGTCGGATGGCGCGCGCGAAGGCGGGCCCTTCATCCGTGATCACATCATTCGCCTGACCGAGCGACCATTTGACGATTTCGCTTCCAGCGGCGTTGATCGGGGGGCGATCCGCTCGATCCTCGGTCTTTCGCCAGGGCAGGACTGACGCTGATGATCCGCACCCCTCTCAAACTCGGCATGATCGGCGGCGGTGAAGGCGCGTTGATCGGCGCGATCCACCGGATGGCCGCGGCGCTTGACGGCGACTGGAGGCTGGTGGCAGGCGCATTCAGCACCGATGGGAGACGGAATGTCCGCACCGGCGAGATGCTCGGCCTGGAGCAGCAGCGCGTCCATGCGTCGTTCGAAGCGATGTTGGCGCAGGAACAGGCGCTGCCCGCCAACGAACGTATCGACGCCGTCGCGATCGTTACGCCCAACCATCTGCATGCGCCTGCGGCGATCGCCGCGCTCAAAGCGGGTTTTCATGTCCTGTGCGAAAAGCCGATGGCGATGAGTTCTGCGGAGGCGGAGGAGATCGCTGTCGCCGTTCAATCGAGCGGGCGGCGTTTCGCGCTGGCCTTCACCTATAGCGGCTACCCCCTGATCGAGGAGGCGCGGGTTCGGGTGGCGCGCGGCGATCTGGGCGCAATTCGCTTGGTACAGGTGGAGTATCTGCAAGGCTGGCTCAGCCAGCCGATCGACAGGGATGGTAACAGGCAGGCCGAATGGCGGACCGACCCGGCCCGCGCAGGACTGGGCGGATGTCTGGGCGACATTGGAACCCACGCCTTCCAGCTGGCGGAACATGTGTCCGGCCTCAAGGTCCAATCATTGTCCGCCGACCTCATGACGCATGTGCCGGGCAGGCGACTGGACGACGATGTGAGTGCATTGCTCCGTTTCGCCGGTGGTGCGCGTGGCGTACTGAAGGCCAGCCAGGTGGCGGCGGGGGAAGAAAATGGCCTCAGGTTGCGTATTCATGGCGAGTATGGTGGCTTGGAATGGTCGCAGATGGAACCGAACACCCTGATGCTGCGCTGGCACGATCGACCCTCGGAAGTGGTGCGCGCAGGCGGGCCGGGATTGACCGCTGAGACGTCCAGCCAATTCCGTACACCTGCCGGACATCCGGAAGGCTATATCGAAGCCTTCGCCAACATCTATCGCGCGTTCGCGGCCGCCGTTCTCGGGAAGGGCAACCTGTGGTGTCCGGGCGTGTCGGACGGTCTGCGGACGATGCGGTTTATTGAAGCGGCGATATCCAATGCGACTTCGCAGGAGAAATGGACCGAAATACGCACCTAGCTCGCGGCCCATGGACCTACCGAATACCCAAGTGAAGCAGCAATAATTGCTGAGCAGGAGAGATATAGATGAAACCATTGATCGGTCTGGGCGCGGCGATACTGTCAGTGGCGGTGTTGATTGTCGCCAATGTACCTGCCCCCAGCGCGGCACAGAGCGCCCCGACCGCGCCGCCCGCTTTCGCCGCTTGCCGCGCATGTCACACCGTAGTCAAGGGGCAGCGCAGCGGGCTCGGCCCCAATCTGAACGGCGTTGTGGGACGGCCCGCCGCGTCCCTTCCGGGCTTCAACTATTCAGCGGCATTGAAGAACTCTCGACTTAGCTGGAATGAAAAGGCGCTGAACGATTTCCTCGCCGCTCCGGCCAAGAAGGTGCCGGGTACTCGTATGGCGATCGGCATGGCGGACCCTGCGAAGCGCGCCGCGATCATCGATTATCTGAAAACGCAGAAATAAACTGGCGAGCGTTGCCTGCTGCGCAAAGCCGCGAAAGCCTTTGGAGGAGAGGGCAAGTGATTAACCGAAGAACGGCGCTGGCGGGCATCATCGGCATGTTCGGCGCGGATCTTTTCGCGCCGATCGCACGGGCTGCGGCGCCGCAGAGGGGTGTCCAGATCCCGGTTATCAGCGAAGGACCCCCGAGCATCTCGGTGTTCACGCCTGAACAGCGCGCGCTGATGACCGCCCTTAGCGAGCGCGTCATTCCGGCTACCGACACGCCGGGAGCAATTGCGGCAGGCGTACCGGACTATATCGAAAAACTGCTGAGCGACTGGGCGTTGCCCGAAGAACGAGCGCCGATCCTGGCGGGCCTGCAAGAGATCGAGGCGCGCAGCCTTGCCGATTATAAGGTGGCTGCCGCAAAAGCGACGCCGGCCCAGCAGGACGCCCTGTTGACGCTGGCCATGAATGGCGAGCTGCTCGGAGGTGCGGGCTTCTTCAAAGCCTTCCGCGAGCTTGTGATCACAGGCTATTACACGTCCGAAATCGGCATGACGCAGGAGCGCGAATATGTGCCGGTGCCGGGTGAGTATAACGGCGCTTTCCTCTATTCCCAGGTCAACAAGGTGTATTCCGCATGATGATTACCCGCAGAAATATGTTTGCGGGCGCGGCTGGCGGTGCAGCGGCGCTTGCGATCAACGGTCTTGCACCAGCGCTGGCATCGGCTGCGCGGCTGAGAAAAATCGGGCTTCAGCTTTATACCGTCCGTACGATCTTTGAGAAAGACCCGGTTGGCACGCTCGAACAGATTGCGCGCATCGGCTATCGCGAGGTCGAATATGGCGGGGGCGGCTATGAGGTCATGGATCATGCCCTTTTGCGCAAGACGACCGATAGGCTGGGGCTGAGGGCACCGTCCCTGCACGTCGGCTATGAAGCGCTGCTCGGCGATTTTGATCGGTCGGTGAAGACGGCGAAGACGCTGGGGGCCGACACGGTCGTCGTGCCCCACATGCAGCCGGACTTTTACAAGGAAGCAAACTGGCAGGCGGCGATGGTCAATTTCAATCGCTTTGCCGCGGATTTGAAAAAGGCCGGGCTGGGATTCGCTTACCATAATCACGGGTTCGAATTCACCGTCAAACCGGGCGGCAAGAGCCTGTATGATCGCTTTCTGGAGCAAACGGACCCCGCGCTGGTGAAGGCCGAACTCGACCTTTATTGGGTTTCGCATGCCGGTGAGGACGCGGGTGCGGTGATCGACCGGCTGGCAGGGCGGATTTACGCTTTCCATGTAAAGGATATGCGCGCCGACCGCAGCATGGTCGCCGTGGGGCAGGGGACGATCGATTTCGCCGGGCTGTTCAAGCGTAAGGGAAGCGCCGGGGTGGGCCATTTCTACGTCGAGAATGACCAGGCGCCCGCTCCCTATCTTCCCGACATCAGCGCCAGCTTCCAGGCGGTGCGCGCCCTCCGCTTCTGACCGGCATCGAAAGGAAACAGGATTATGGCCTCGACCAGCAGGTTCGATGCGATCGTTGTAGGATCAGGTGTCAGCGGCGGATTCGCAGCGAAAGAACTCACCGAAAAGGGCCTGCGTGTCCTGATGCTCGACAGGGGCGTCATGGTCGAGCATGGCCAGGACTACCCGTATGATGGCAAGCCCGCATATGAAATCCCCGCGCGCAACATCATGCCGGAACAATTGGCGGACAAAGACTATTTCATCGGAAAGCATGGCTGGGCGACGCCCAGCAACCGTGGCTTTTACAATGACGATCGACTGAACCCCTACGCGTATGACGAAGGCAGCAAATTCTACTGGATTCGTCCCGGCGCGGTGGGCGGGAAGTCACTGATCTGGGGACGATGGAGCTTTCGATGGGCGCCCGAGGACTTCAGCGCCAACAAGCGTGACGGGATCGATGGCGAATGGCCGATCGGTTATGACGACATTGCGCCCTGGTACAGCTATATCGAGAAATATATCGGCGTTTCGGGGTCTAGAGAGAATCTGCCTTATCTACCCGATAGCGAATTCCAGCCGCCGATGCCGATGAATATCGCGGAAAAATGGATGAAGCAGCAGATCGAAACTCAATATCCGGGTCGCAAGCTGATCAACGCCCGGCTATCCAACCTGACCGAGGACAAGCCGGAGCAAAACCGCACCAAGTGCCAGTTGCGTAATCAATGTAGCAACGGCTGTTCCTTCGGTGCCTATTTTTCCACGCAGTCGGTGACGTTGCCCGCCGCGCGCGCGACGGGACGACTGACGCTCAAGTCGGATGCGGTGGTGACCAACCTCGAATATGATCCGGCGGCAAAGCGCGTGACCGGGGTCCGTTTCATCGATGCCAAGACCGGCCAGGCCGAAGTGGTGAGCGCGAACATTGTCTTTCTTTGCGCTTCGGCGATGGCATCGACTCAGATCATGATGAATACGCGTGCGCCGGGGAGCGAGCGCAGTCATTTGGATTCCAGCGGCACTCTTGGCCGATATGTGATGGATCATATCTTCCGAGTTCAAGTCACCGGCGAGATGCCGGGCATGGAAGAGTATATCGAATATGGCAGGCGGCCCGGCGGCGTCTACATTCCGCGTTTCCGCAATATCGGTGGGGACGAGGGCGTGGGTTTCAAGCGCGGTTACGGCTATCAGGGAAGTGCATGGCGCGAGGCGCGGAAGCCGGTCGGCTTTGGCGCGTCGATGAAACATGACATGCGTAGCTATGGGCCGTGGATGTTCTCGATTGGCGCGTTTGGCGAATGCCTGCCCTACAAGGACAACCGGGTTTCATTGCATTCCGACAAGGTCGATCGCTTCGGGGTTCCGCTGATGCGTTTCGATGTCACTTTTCGGGAGAACGAGCTGCGGATGATGGGCGATGCGCGCGTTCAGGGCGAAGCGATGCTCAAAAGCGCAGGACTCAGCAACATCTGCACCAAGGTTGACGAGCATGTCCCCGGCGAGGCGATCCACGAAATGGGCGGCGCGCGCATGGGAGCCGATCCACGCGCGTCGGTGCTGAATAAATGGAGCCAGGCGCATGATGCTTCGAACCTATATGTCACGGACGGTGCCCAGATGGCGTCGGTTTCCTGTGTGAACCCGTCGCTGACGTTCATGGCACTGACGGCACGGGCGGCGGATCATGCGGTCAGGCAGATGAACCCGGCATGACAGCATCTTGAGAATCTTCACGTGATCGACGGGATCATTGAATGTAATCCTTTACATCATCTCTGTTTCTGTTAGTCATGTCCCGCTGCAAAAAATGACGGCTCAGCAGACAAGTTTGAAACGGTACCGGGCAAAGTTGCCTGAGGGGAGGAAATAATGAGGGGTTTGAAGCTTTTGAACGCGCTCGCCTGTACCACATCGGTTGGTGCAATGGCGATTTGCCTGCCATCTCATCTCATGGCGCAAACGGGCGGAGCATCGGCGACTGCCACGCAGGACGGTTCGGTTGACGAGATCGTCGTGACAGGCGTCCGCGCCAGCCTTGAACGGTCGATCGAGATCAAGCGCAATTCATTCGGTGTCGTAGACGCCATCTCCGCCGAAGATATCGGCAAATTCCCTGACACCAACCTTGCTGAGTCGCTTCAGCGTATCACGGGCGTAGGTATCGACCGCAGCAACGGCGAAGGATCGCAGGTTACGGTGCGCGGATTCGGGCCGAGCTATAATCTCGTCACGCTGAACGGGCGTACGCTCGCCACCGCGCTTGTACAAACGGTCGGGACGGATGGAACGGGTGACGACGCGGTTGGCACTAACCGGTCTTTCGACTTCGCAAACCTCGCTTCGGAAGGCGTGCGTACGCTGGAAGTGTACAAGACCGGCCGCGCCGCCATTCCGTCCGGTGGGATCGGTGCTGCGATCAATATCGTTACGCGCCAGCCGCTTGATGCGAAGGACGGCGGCTTCACCGGTAGTATCGGTGCCAAGGCGGTCTATGACGCGAGTGTCGATGGTTGTCTTGATTGTGGATCGAAGGTCACGCCCGAATTTTCGGGAGTTGTGAACTGGAAAGATCCCAATGAAGTCTTCGGTGTCGCCCTGTTCGGCAGTTATCAGAAGCGCAATTTTACCTCGATCGCAGCGGGGTCGAATAACTGGAACATCCGACCTTACAGCGAGTTCCTGACCAATGGCAGCATTGAGTCCGGCGGCATTTGTCCGCCGGGCGTAACGACGCCGCAACAGGGTTGCACCATTGTGCAGAATGCGCCGACTGATCCGAATCAGCTGGTCGCTTACCCTGACGACAGCGCCTATCATTATGCAGAGGGCAGTCGTGAACGTATCAACGGCCAAGCGGTGGTGCAATTCCGTCCTAGCGATACTGTCACGATCACCGCCGACGCCCTGTTCGCGCAGAACAAGCAGCGCGAAGTTCGATCGAGCCATCAGTTCTGGTTCAATCGTCCGTACAATGAAGTCCGGTTCGACGATAATACGGAAATCCCGACTGCCTATTATCTGCACGAGTTCAACGATGGGACGAAAGACGTTGGCTTTGAGGAGCAGAATCGTGCCCAGAAGAGCAGGCTTCAAGATTATGGCCTGAACATCAAATGGGAGTTCGCCGATAATTTCACGATGAACCTTGATGGTCATATGAGCTATGCGACGAGCCGCCCGGACAATCCGAACGGATTTACCTCCACCCGCGTTGGCGTCGGCGCAAAGGTAGTGGCCGAGCATTCTGTCGACTACAGTGGCGATATTCCGGTGCGGCAGGTCACGTTCGGCAACACGCCGCTAGACCTTAACAGCGTGGGCAGCACGGTTGCGCGCACCACGGCATCCACCCAGACCCAGCGCCTCAAGGAATTGCGTGCCGATTTTGGCTGGGATCTTGGGGAAGGAAGCCGGTTCGACTTTGGCGGGGCTTTCCGAACCTCCAATACCCGCATGACCGTGCAGAACGGCTATCAGCCGCTGGGCGACTGGGGCCTTTCCAACCCTGGCGATGTGGAACAGGTCGCACCAGGCCTGCTCACGGCCTTCTGCATGGCCTGCAAATTCGACCATTATAATCCCGGCAACGATCCTGAAACGCTGACCGCATTCCGCGGTGACGCGGCAAAAGTCTATGCCGCGCTGTCGCCCTACTATGCGGGCCTGGGTAACGCCGTCAGCACGTCGGGTCGCGCCGACAACCGCGTAAAGGAAGATATCTGGTCCGCCTATGGGCAGATCACCTGGAACGGCGAAATCGCCGGTCGCAAGGCCAATCTGGTCGCTGGCGCACGGTTCGAACACACCAAATCCCGTTCCACCTCGATCCAATCCATTCCGGTGGACATTCCGTGGATTGGCCCCATCGATCTTCCGATCGTCATCGGCACAGGAAATTTCGCGCTTCAGGACGGCGGCAGCTACAGCAATCTGTTGCCGGCGATGGACTTCCGTATCGAGGTCATGGACAATCTCGTCGCCCGCTTCTCGGCCAGTCGTACGATTGCCCGGCCCAATTATGGAGACCTGTTCAGTGCCACTTCGATCATCGGCGGGGGCATCACCGCGTTGGGAGGTGCCGCGACTGCAGCCGGCGGCAATCCCAGGCTGAAGCCTTTGACATCGGACAATTTCGATCTGTCGCTTGAATATTATTACAAGCCCGACAGCTTCGTTTCGATCGGCTTCTTCGACAAACGCGTTCACAATTTTGTCGGAGCGGGGCAGACCCAGTCGGCCTTGTTCGGCCTGCGCAACTCGACGTCGGGTGCTCCGGGCACCACTTCGGGTGACGCGGTGGCGGCGTTGCAGGCGCAGAATGTAGCTCTGAATGCTCAAAACCTGTTTGTCATGAGCGCTCTCATCCAGAATCAGGGGTCGGTGGCAGCCGCTACGACCGAATTCATGAACAATTACAACACAGCGACGGGTCAGCTGGATGCGACCTATGCTACGGACATCGCCAATACGCTCGATGTCGCAACCTTGGCGAACGACCCGTTGTGGAGTTTCCTAGTAACGCAGCCGGTCAACAATAAAGACGCACATATATACGGCCTCGAACTTGCCGGACAGCATTTCTTCGGCAATACTGGCTTTGGTATCTCGGCTTCCTACACATTAGTCCGTGGCGACATCAGCTTCGACAATGGGGCCAGTCCAAACAAGGATCAGTTCGCACTTCTGGGGCTCAGCGACTCAGCTAACGTTACGCTGATCTACGACAAGAGCGGGTTATCGGCGCGGCTGGCCTATAACTGGCGCGACAAATTCCTGTCGAGCTACAACCGCGTGCCGTTCCGCAACCCTGTGTATAACGCGGCATTCGGCCAGCTGGACCTGAACGTAAGCTACGACATCACGCCGCAGATCGCGGTGTCGTTCGAAGGGCTCAACCTGACCCGGGAAAGCGTCAGGACCTATGGTCGCGATGAAAAGCAGCTATGGTACGCGCAGGAACTCGACCGCCGCTTCATGCTCGGTGCGCGGTACAAATTCTGACTGCCACCAACTGAGCCATGTTAGGGAAGGGCGCTGTTCACGCAGCGCCTTTTCCGTTTTTCGCCGGTCTGTAAAAGCTGGCGGAGCGAGTGACCATCAACGCTTCTGTGGGGCAGCCCGATATGGCCGATCCGGTTCTTCTCAATAATGTCGATCACGCGGATGTGCGGGTTCGCACTGGACATGGTGCCGAGTTTGGCGATGCGATCAACCTCGTCCGCGTCTTCGTGCCAGAGTTTGAGGAATTGCAACGCGAATATCCCATCCTGCTGCGCCGCACGGCTGGACAATCCCTTCATGCCGTGGTGCTGCTGGGGCTGGATCGGGATGAAAATCTGTTCCTGGCCGATGGTGGATGGAGCGGCCGTTATGTTCCTGCACTACTGGAACGCGGCCCATTCTCGATCGGCGTTGCCGGGCAGGGCGCTGGCGTTTCCGGCAGCGAACCGATGATCCATATCGACCTGGACCATGTCCGGATCAGCAAGGACGAAGGTCATTCGCTGTTCCTGCCGCAAGGGGGCAATTCGCCTTATCTCGATCATGTGGCCGATGTGCTGCGCGCGATCTTCACGGGCGTCGAGATTGAAAAGACTATTTTCGCGGCGTTTGAGAAACATGGGCTGATCGAGCCGATCAGCATCGAGGTAAAACTGGACGATGCGCACCAGTATAAGCTGTCCGATTTCTGCACCATCAGCTTGGACCGGCTGATGCAACTGGACGGCGCCGCGCTGGAAAAGCTGCATCGCGCCGACTATTTTCGCGCTGCGATTTGGATCGCTTCGTCCTTGCGCAACATCAGCCGCCTGATCGATATGAAGAACGCGAAGGGCGGCTGAACGCGGGAAGGGTGTCGTGGCGATGGCGATCATGGGCATACGGACGAAGGAACTGACCGGCATCTCGCCGGATGCCATTCCGTTCGAGGACCTGATCGCGGGTGATCGGCCCGTGATCCTGAAAGGCGTTGCGCGCGACTGGCCCTTGGTTCGCCATGGCCTGGAATCGGCGCAGGCGGCGATGCGCTATCTTTCCAGTTTTTATCAGGGGGCGCTGGTCACAACCTTCATCGGCGGGCCGGACGTCAATGGCCGGTTCCACTATACTCCCGATGTGACAGCGCTCAATTTCACCTCCGAACGCATGCGGCTTGATGCGTTTTTCGAACAGGTTCTGGCGCATGGCGACGTTTCTCACCCGCCCAGCTACTATGTCGGTTCGACCGATGTAGATAAGTATCTGCCCGGCCTGCGCGTCGAAAACGACCTAAAGCTGGATATTTCCCGTCATGCGAGCGCTCCGCCGCTGGTCAGCATCTGGATGGGAAATCAAACTGTCGCTTCGGCACATTGGGACAGTTTCCATAATCTCGCCTGCTGTATGGTGGGCGGCCGCCGTTTCACCCTGTTTCCGCCGGAGCAGGTGGAAAACCTCTATCCCGGCCCGCTGGAACCCACGCCGGGTGGGCAGCCTGTGTCCATGGTGGATTTCGCCAATCCCGATCTTGAGCGCTTTCCACGCTTCGCAGAAGCCCTGAAAGCAGGCGAGGTGGCCGAACTGGAGCCGGGCGACCTGCTCTTCTACCCGCCGCTCTGGTGGCATCATGTAGAAGGGATCGGCAGTTTCAATGCGATGATCAACTATTGGTGGAGCGCCGCGCCGTTGTTCATGGACTCGCCGATGAATACGCTGCTCCATGCGATGCTGAGCCTGCGTGACCGGCCGGAGCCTGAAAAGCAGGCATGGCGCGCGATGTTCGACTATTATATCTTCGGCCCGTCGGATCGTGCGGCAGCACATCTCCCCGATCCCGCACGGGGCATGCTCGCGCCCCTGGACGATCTGCGCGCGCGGCGGTTGCGCGCGATGCTGCTCAACCGACTCAATCGGTAGCGATACACTCGCGTCGTTTCAGGCAGCGGCCAGCCCGGAATTAACCGCGTCCAGTTCGCCGCTTTCACGCGCCTTCCTCCCATAGACCGCTTCGAACAGGGGGGTCGCCATCACCGTGGTGGCGATCGCCATCAATACCATCATGGAAAAGAGCGTGGGGCCGATAATGCCCTTTTGAAGGCCGATATTGATGATGATGAGTTCCATCAACCCGCGCGAGTTCATAAGCGCGCCAATGCCCAGCGCGGTCCGATTGTCCTCACCCGACAGGCGCGCGGCAGCGTAGCAGGCACCGAATTTGGCAAGGATGGAAATCATAAGGACGCCAAGCGCGACCAGCAGCAGCGGGATGGAATTGACCATGTCCATCCGGGTGTTAAGCCCCGAATAGGTAAAGAACATCGGCAATAGCAGCACGACGGCCAACGGTTCGACCTTGCGCTTCAGTTCCTGGACGAACAGCCCGCGCGGCATGCACGCGCCCATCAAGAACCCGCCGAAGATCGCGTGGATGCCGATCGCATCCATCAGGAACGCCGCGAAGCAGAACAGCATCATGGTGATCGCCAACACCTGCGGGCTCATCTCTCCTCTCGCTTCGACGATGCGTCCGAGTAGAGCCATCCAGCGGCGGCCGCACGTCATCATGAATCCCGCGAACAGGATCGCCCCACCAATCGCGATCACCGCCACGCCAGGGCCACCGCCAAAGGTGGCAAGGACGATCGCGAGCACGCACCAGGACGCGGCATCGTCGAACGCGCCGGCTGTCAGGCTAAGCGTTCCGAGCGCACTATTGGCCAGACCTCGCTCATTGATGATGCGTGCCAGCATGGGAAAGGCGGTGAGGGCGATGCACGCGCCCATGAACAGGGTCGCGTTCGCCTGGCTGATCCCGGCGGTGAACAGCCCGGGTATCGTCAGCAGATAGGGGGTGACCAGCGCAGCGAGGATGAATGGCGCGATGATCCCGGCGGCGGAGACGGTGGCCGCGCTCTTTGCCTTCGATCTGAAATGATCGAGCCGCAGTGTCAGCCCCACGATGAACATGTACAGGCCCACGCCCAGTTGGGCACCGACATAGAGGACGTTACGGGTTTCCTTAGGGAAAATCGCGTCCTGCAGGCCGGGCAGTAACAGGCCGAACAAGGATGGGCCAAGGACCACGCCCGCGATCATCTCGCCCACCACCTGCGGCTGTTTCAACAGCTTCTGACCAAGCCAGCCGACCACGCGGCAGGTCAGGATGATCACCGCAAGTTGCAGGAAGAATCGGATGCTGTAGTCCGATGGCGCGTAGCTTGTAAGTGCATGCACTTCTGGCCCGTGGGGCGCGAAAATATCGCCTAGTGCATGCCCCGCTTGGCTCAGCCAATCAGCCATTCCTGTCCTCCGTCCCTCAAATTTCCCAGGCATCTGCCGCGCCTTGCCGACATCATCCCAACGCCGGAGGCAGGGAAATGCAAGCAGAAACGTGAAAACGTTTACATTGTCACTTCGTGATCGGTATTAATGCCCGGTCGAAGGCGTGCTTCACACCATCAGGCGGTGCCGCCGCCAGAATGCGACGCCACGGTGCAGGAGAGGGCATTATGGAAAATCAAGGGGTCAAGCGCGTCGTAATTGCCGGTGGCGGCACCGCTGGCTGGATCGCCGCGGCGGCGCTCGTCACGCAACTCGGTCCGCTGCTCGACATCACGCTGATCGAGTCGGAGCAAATCGGGACCGTCGGCGTCGGCGAATCGACCATTCCCACCGCGCGGACATTCCATCGCATGATCGGGCTGGATGAGCGCGAGTTCATGCGTGAGACTGAGTCCACCTTCAAACTCGGCATCCTGTTCGAAGATTGGGCAAGGATCGACGACAGCTATATCCACAGCTTCGGGATGATCGGCAAATCCACCTGGATGGCTGATTTTCACCATATTTGGATGGCCGCGCACGAGCAGGGGCTGGCGAGCGATCTAGGCGATTATTGTTTCGAACTTCAGGCGGCGAAGGCTGGCCGGTTCGCAACATCCGACGACGCCAACATCAATTATGCCTACCATCTCGATGCCGGCCGTTATGCGCGTTACCTTCGCCATTTCGTTGAGGCGCGGGGCGTCACGCGGGTCGAAGGGAAGATCGTCGAGGTTCAGCAGAATGCGCAGAACGGTTTTATCGAGACGCTGCTGCTCGATTCCGACGCGCGTATCGAAGGCGATCTCTTCATCGATTGCACCGGCTTTCGAGGGCTTCTGATCGAACAGACGTTGAAGGCGGGTTATGAGGATTGGTCACACTGGCTGCCCGCCAACGCCGCATTGCCCTTGCAGAGCGCCTCGGTCGGCCCGGCTTTGCCCTATACGCGTGCGATGGCGCATCAGGCCGGATGGCAATGGCGCATTCCGCTACAGCACCGCGTCGGCAATGGCTTGGTCTACAGCAGCGAATTCATGTCCGACGATGCTGCGGCCGATCTGCTTCACAGCCGTGTCGAAGGCGACATTCTGGTTCAGCCGCGCCCAGTCCGCTTTCAGGCTGGGCGACGCCGATCCGTATGGGAGAAAAACTGCGTGGCGCTCGGTCTGTCGAGCGGGTTTGTGGAGCCGCTGGAATCGACCAGCATCCACCTCATCATGATCGGCGTGACGCGCCTGATCCAATCCTTCCCCTTCGGCGGGGCGAATGAAGCGGTGGCAACCCACTTCAACAACCAATGCCGACGCGAGCTTGAGAGCATTCGCGATTTCGTCGTGTTGCATTACAAGCTGACCGAGCGGGACGATAGCGAGTTCTGGCGCTATTGCCGCAACATGGAAGTGCCTGATTCCCTTGCCCAGCGCATTGCCCTATTCCGTGAGTCCGCCATGGCCTATCAGTCGCCGGACGATCTTTTTCGGGTGGATTCCTGGGTGCAGGTCATGCTGGGACAGCGCCTGAAACCCCGCCGGTATCACCAAGTTGGTCGCCTCATTCCCCGCGACCAGCTTTGCGACTCGCTCGGCCACCTCAAGACGAACATCGTCAATGCGGTCTCAAGCTTGCCCTCGCACCACAGCTTCGTGGAACAATACTGTCGGGCCAGTTGACGTAGCCCATTCCTGTATGATGATCAGCGGCTGGTTGACGATCCTCGGATAGACCATGTCGAGCAGTCAGCAGATCTTGCTGAGCGTAATCTCCGCCATCTTCTCGCGCTCGTTTTTCGCGATCCATTCCTTGGCGACCGCCTTGAAGATGTCGTTCTCCTCGACACAGGCCTTGGCGCGCGACCTTCTGCCCATAGGATGGATTCAGGCCCGCTGCTATCACGCGGCGGGCTTCTTCCCGCCGGCCGCGCGCATCGGCAAGGCTGACGTCCGGCCAAGCGCCAAGAGCCAAGGTGCGGTGTTTTCGAGATGACGGTAATCAAGCCGCCACAGCTTGGAGTCATTTGCCCCCCGAGGAGATAGAGACCACCATCGTTGGATGGCTTATAGTCGCTCTCACGCGGTTTGTTTCTGCCAGATAAAGCGCTGATCGAAGCCATTCCCGAAGGCGCAACCTTGCTTGGCGACGAAGGATATGACAGCAACGCCATTGCCCGCGATGCCGCTGCGGCCAGGAACGTCTGGGCCAATATCCCCAATCGATCCAACCGCAAGCAACACTTCGCCTTCTCGCCATGGCTCTACAAACAGCGAAATCTCGTCGAGCGATTCTTCAATCGCATCAAGCAATTCCGCGGCATCGCAACCCGCTACGACAAAGACCCCGCCAACTTCCTCGCCGCCATCAAGCTCATCTGCGTTCGCCTCTGGTGCACCGCGTAATGAGTCTACGCGCTAGTATTGACTACCTACCGCTTCCGGCGCGCCGGTCGCAACACACTGCGACAGCTGCGTGCGATTGCTGCAGAGGCTATTCTGCAGGGCCTAGCTGGTCAGCGCTGGACGTCAATTTTTCACCGCCTGCTTTCTGGTCGGATGTAAACCGATGTGAGCTGGGCTATGGCGCGTGTGAGCGCTTCCTCAATCTCGGCGATCAGAACCTCAGCCTCGCCCATGGAGAGCTCATCGGCGAAGTCGGCGCTGATCGTTGCGAAGACCGTGTTGGGCGCAGTGTGGATCGTACGCACATGATTGACGCCTGTATGCCCTGGCGGCCCTCCAGCAAAGCCCTGACCTCGCTGACCAGCGCCCGGTCGGCACTTTCGCCGATCAGCAACCCTTTGGCCTCGCGCGCGAGAACGATGGCGACCCCCGCCAGCAGCAGCCCGATCAGCACCGAAGCGATGCCGTCTAGCCGGGGGTCGTCGAAATGGACGCTTGCCCACACCCCGACACCCGCGATCAACAGGCCAGCGAGCGCCGCGCTGTCTTCGAACAGGACGATGAACGTCGCCGGGTCCTTGGACTGGCGAAAGGCCTGCCACCAGCTCATCGACCCACGCTTTTTGTTGAAAGCCCGCATGGCGATGGTCCAGGAACTTCCCTCAAGCACCAGCACAACCGCCAGCACGACATAGTTGATAAAAGGATTGCGAAGCGGCTCAGGCTCCTGAATGTGGAGGACGCCTTCATAGATCGACACGCCCGACCCCAGAGCAAAGATCAGGATCGCCACGACGAACGCCCAGAAATACAGCTCGCGACCATAGCCGAACGGGTGGATGCGGTCGGCTGGCCTCCGGGCGCGACGCTGGCCGTGAAGCAGCAGCAGCTGGTTCCCTGAATCGACCAGCGAATGGACGCCCTCGGTCAGCATCGACGATGACCCGCTGATCGCGGCGGCGATGAATTTGGCAATGGCGATACCCAGGTTGGCCGCCAATGCGCCATAAAGAACCAGATTATCTCTAATATGCGCCTTGCCCGCCATCGCCCGGTCTTCAGGGAAGTGCGTAAGCGATGGCTGCATCGCCAATCGGCGTTTCCATGAAATGATGACCTCCGGGCACGATCACCAGATACTGCTTGCCATTGGCCATATAGGTCATCGGCGTCGTCTGCCCACCGGCGGGCAGTACGTCGGTCCACAATGTCTTCCCGGTCCTAAGGTCTATCGCGCGGATCAGGTTGTCTGTAGCGGCAGCGATGAAGATCAGGCCGCTCGCCGTGACCACGGCACCGCCATTATTGGGCGTGCCGATGTCCAGCGGCAGCATCGACGGGATGCCGAACGGCCCGTTGGTTCGGGCCTGGCCGAAGGGGCGGTCCCATATGGTCTTGCCCGTCGCCATGTCGATCGCTCGGATGCCGCCATAGGGTGGCCGCTTGCACAGCATCCCCGTCCCCGGCAACCGCCATCCGGCGTTCACGTCGATGGCATAGGGCGTATGCGCCTGCGGGTCGCCTGCACCTTCTGCTCCACCGATATTGCCGCGCGCTTGATCTCGGGGTGCCCACCCCTTGCGATTGGCTTCCTTGCGGGGGACCAGCCGGACATAGTTGGGCATGTCGTTATAGTTGGCGACGATGACGCCCCGGCGCGGGTCCACGGCGATCCCGCCCCAGTCCGTCCCACCATTATAGCCGGGATATTCGATCGATCGCCGCTCGCTTTCAGGTGGCGTGAAGAAGCCCTTGTAGCTCGCCCGCCGGAACTGGATGCGGCAGATCATCTGATCGATGGGCGACATGCCCCACATGTCCCGTTCGACCAGATCGGGCTTGCGCAACGTATGCCACAGCGAAACCGGCTGCGTCGGGGAACGCTGCTGCGGCTCCACCCCGCCCGCAGGCGCGCGCAGCTCGCCGACAGGCGTCAGCGGCTTGCCGTTACGCCGGTCGAGCACATAGATGTCGCCCTGTTTGGACGGCAGCACCAGCGCTGGCGTGCCGCGATAATCGACCAGCGTCGCCTGCGCACCGAAGTCATAATCCCACACATCCTTGCGCACTGCCTGAAAACGCCAGCGCGGCTTGCCCGTGGTCACGTCCAGCGCGACCAGAGAGGTGGCGAAGGCATTTTCCTGTGGCCGACGCAGGCCGGAATAATAATCCGCCGCCGAATTGCCCATGGGCAGATAGACCAGCCCCAATTGCTCGTCGCCCGAAGCGATGGTCCACATGTTCGGCGTGCCGCGCGCCCATGTCTCGCCCTTGGGAGGATAGCCCGTCCAGTCCGGATGCATCATGTCCCAAGCCCAGCGCAACCGCCCCGTCACCGCGTCGAAGCCGCGTATCACGCCGGATGGCGCCCAGCGATCCTGCCCGTCCAGCACCTGATGCCCCGTGACGGCGACGCCGCGCACGATCGTCGGCGGTGAATTGATGGAAACATAGCCGGGCGGGGTCGCGCCCATGCCGATCTTCGTATCCACCTCGCCATTGCGCCCGAAATCGCGGCAGCGGGCGCCGGTGCGCGCATCGATGGCGAACAGGCGGGCGTCGAGCGTGCCGAAGATGATCCGGCTCCCGCAGGCTTGCGCCGGGGTCGCGCCCGGCACGGCATAATAGGACACGCCACGGCATGCGGCCGTATAGGGGATCGCCTCGTCCGAAACGCCCGGATTGAACCGCCAACGCTGTTTGCCGGTAGATGGATCAAGCGCGATGACGATATTCTTGGGCGTGCAGACATACAGCATGTCGCCGATCTTCAGCGGCGTATTCTCACCACCATAAGTGCCGCTCACCTTTGCTGATGAAGGCAGATCGCCCGTGTGGAATAGCCAGGCACGCTTCAACGATGTCACATTGGCGGGCGTGATCTGCCCCAGCGGCGAAAAGCGCCGCGCGCTGTAGGAACCGCCATATGCTGGCCAGTCGTTCCCCGCCGTCATCAACGCAGGCTCGCCCATCGCGGCGGCCAGCGGCGGCAGGCCTGATCGGGGCGCGGCTTCGTTCATGCGCGAAAAGGTGATGGCCAACATCACTGTCAGCGCCAGCACCCCGGCAGTCCCTGCCAAGGCGTATCTCCAGCGATGACGCACATCAGTCAGGGCAGGAAAAACGAGGAAGGTGGCGACCAACAGTACCAGAGGCGCAATCACGCGCGGCACGAGCGCCCAATTGTCTGTCCCGACCTCAGCAAACGCCCAGATCACCGTGCCGACGAACACTGCGCCGTAAAGCCAGGCCCCGGCCAGCCGCCTGCGCGCGAGCAGCACGCCCGAAGCGATCAGGCCGATGCCGGCGATGAGATAATAGGCCGACCCACCCAGGACGGCGAGCCAGATGCCCCCGATCGAAAGCACCACGCCGATCAGCGCCATGATCAGGCCAAGGATGACGGGCGCAATTGGCAGCCTGCGGGATGGCGGGGTGGGGTCTGACAACCAGTTTCTCCATATGCGGGCGCGCGGGATCACACCAGCAATTGGCGGGCCATTGATACGTTCCAGCAATATGAAAATTAAAGGGCGGAAATATAATCCCGGCGGTCACGAGCGATTATGGCTGACCGAGATCCCAGCCACCCCCCATGGCCTGGTAGAGGGCGATCCGCGCGTTGACCTGATCGGTGCGCAACTGGACAAGGCTCAATTCCGAATTCAACAGCGCGCGCTGCGCATCCAGCTGCTCCAGATAGGTGGCATAGCCTGCCCGATATCTGTTCGTGGCATGGCGGAGCGCTTCGGCCAGGGCGACCCGCTGGGCTTCCAGCCGGACGCGTTGCGCCGCAAGTCGATCGACTGCCGCCAGCGCGTCCTCCACCTCTCGAAACGCCGTCAACGCCGCGCGCTGGTAGGCGAAAGCAGCCTGATCGCGCCGCGCCGCCGCCCCTTCCACATTGGCGCGCAGCCGGCCGCCTTCAAACAGCGGCGCCAGAATGCTGGCTCCCAGGGACCAGATGCTAACCGGGTCTGCCAACGCGCTCGACAGCGTCAATCCGGCAGACCCGGTCAGCCTGACGCTTGGCAGATATTGTGCGCGCGCGGCGGCCAGCGAACTGTCAGAAGCCGCCAGCGTCCGCTCTGCCTGCGCCAGGTCCGGGCGGCGGCGCAGCAGGTCGGACGGCAGCCCGGCCGGGATAGGGAGCGGCCCCAACCGGTCCAGGGTAGTGCCGCGCGCAATCGCGCGGGGGGACTGGCCGATTAGCAGGCTCAGGGCATTTTCCTGCCGCCGCCGAGCCAATTCCACCTGCGGCAACAACTGTGCCGTGGCCTCATATTCCGCCTGTGCCTGACGCAGTTCGAAGTCGGAGGTATAGCCTGCTTCGGACCGCGATCGTGCCAGCCGCAACGCCTCCGCGCGGGATGCAATGGTCGCCTGCACCACGGCCCGGCGCGCATCCAGCCCCAGCAAAGTGACATAGCCGCTGGCGGTTGCCGACGCGACCGCCAACGCCGCCGCGTCCCGCGCCGCCTCGAAAGCTTCCGTTGTGCGGCGGGCGGCCTCGACCTGGTTAGCGATCCGGCCGAACAGGTCTACCTCATAGGCGGCCTGGAACAGCGGCTGGCCCGCCGTCGTCTCGCTCGACGTACCAAAAGCGCTGATGCTGCGCGACTGGGTGACCCCGGCCCCCAGGTCCAGCGTCGGGAAAAGCTGCGCGCGGGCGAGCCGTTCACTGGCGCGCGCCTCCTGCACTCGCGCGGCGGCGATCGCGACGTCGGGATTGTTGCCTAGCGCCGCTTCGACCAGATCGCCAATCACAGGGTCGCCGAGGCCGTTCCACCAGTCCCGGTTGACCGTGCCAGTCGCCGGGAGGGCGGTTCGCCACTCGGATGCCGCGACTACCCTTGAAGCAACAGGGCGCGGCGGATTAGGCGCGGCGCATCCGGCGAGCAGTACCGCCATCGCCAGCGGTGGGGCGACCGCCTTCATCGCTCTCCCGGAGCAGGTGCGCCCTGCGTGTCAACCCGCGCTTCGACCGACATGCCGGGGCTGAGCCTGCGATACAGTGGGTCGCGCTGATCTACGGCGATCCGCACTGTCAGCCGCTGCGGCACCTTTACGAAATTGCCGGTGGCGTTGTCCGGCCTGATCACCGAAAATTCGCTGCCCGCCGCAGGAGACAGCCGTTCCACCCGACCCCGGATTTCCGCCCCGTCCAGCGCATCGACGCTCAGCCGTGCCGCTTGCCCCGGCCGAATGCGCGCGGTCTGCCGCTCCTTGAAATTCGCCGACACCCAGACGGTCGGGGGAACGAGAAACATCAGCTGGCTGCCCGCCGTCACATATTGGCCGAGCCGAACCGACACTTCGCCGAGCCGCCCCGATTGCGGCGCGCGAATGATCGTGTTCGACAGGTCGATCTGAGCCAGCCGCAACGCAGCGCGAGCATTTTCAACAGCCGCCTCCAGCCCGCCGCGACCGACCAGCACCGACTGCACCTCCTGCTGGCCGACGGAACGCTGCGCCTGCGCCTGAAGCACCGCAGCCTCCGCCTGCGCCAGGGCCGCGCGAGTCTGGTCGCGCTCCCGTTCCGACACGGACCCTTCGCCGACCAGTTCATCGACGCGCCGCATATCCGCCTGCGCCCGCAGCAACTGAGCCCGCGCGCTCGCGATGCCGGCCTGTTGTCCGCCAAGCGCGGCTTCGCGCGACCGTTGGCTTTGCTGGCTGTTGGCGAGGTTGGCGAGCTGGGTCGACAGGTTGGCCTGCGCCTGATCGGCGCGCTGCCGATAAATGCGATCGTCGATCCGCGCCAGCACCTGGCCGCTCTCCACGGCCTCGAAATCGCGGACCAGCACCTGCGTCACATAGCCGTTGACCTGCGGCGCGATAATGGTCGTCTGCCCCCGCACATAGGCATTGTCGGTCACTTGCACGGATCGCCGGAAGGGCGGCAGATCCCAGGCGTAGAGGGCAAGCAACGCCCCGGCGATCAGCAGCAATATGAACAGGATGGTGGCCCTACGGCTCCCTCTCGGCGGCGCCCAGCCGCGCCGTGGCGCACCGGGTTGCGCGGCAGTTTCGTCCGGCACTTCGACCGGATCGTCCAGCCGCGCCTGTGCGTCCGCGTCTGGCTTGCGGCCGATGTTGGATGACAGGTCATTCACTGCGCTGCTCGCTCCCGCATTTTCTGCATGGCCACCAACTCCTCAGCGAGCGGATTGATGCCCTTCACCCGCAGATAGATCCACCGCCCTCCTAGCCACAGCACCATCAGCACCGCGACCACGCCGATCATGAAGAAGACATCGTTATAGGCGAGGATGTTCGCTTCCCGGCTCACTTGCCGCGCCAGAAGCACGCCGCCCTCCGTCCCCCGCAGCAGCGGATCGCCAAGAGTGCGGGCATAAGCGCCACTCAGTTGCTGAAGCCGCTGCGCCACGATCGGGTCGGTGGCGCTCAGTGTTTCCACGATCACCTGCGAGTGAAACCGCTCGCGCATGATCTGGTAACTGCCAAGCAAGGCCCCGCCCGCAAGGCCGCCGATCGACTGCGCCATGCCGAATACCGCCGAAAAGCTGACGATATGACTCGGCCCCCGCGACAATGCGCGCAGGACGCCCACCATGGTTGCCGAACCCATCCAGAACAACGCCGCAAAGCCGATCAGCGCCTGGCTGAGGTAAAGACTGGATGGCCGGGTCAAGTTGGTGGCGTGGGCGTCCAGAAAAGCGCCGATCGCTATGATCGCGCCGGATGCCACTACCGGCCAGAGCAGATCCTTGGGGTTGAGCGTCAGCACACCCGCCGCGATGCCAGCGACTGTGGCGATTGTCACAACCGCATTCAGCCCGACCAACTGGTCGTTCGTCATGCCAACGACGGTCAGGAGGCCCACCGACCCGAAACTCTGTTCGGAAAGAAGGACCCGAATGATGGCCACGATCGCGATGAAGCGCAGTATGTTGCGCGTCCGCATCCAGCGCGTGTTGAGCAGCGGATTGGCGCGATTATGTTCGATCAGCAGCGCCGTGCCAATCAACAGGATGGCCGCCGCCACGGCATAGCCCAGCCATGGCGTCGTCCACCAGACGATCCGTCCCAGCGCCAGCACAGCGCAAAGCAGCGCCATGCCCGGAGCGAAAATCGCGAACGTTAGGAAATCGAGCGGCTCAAACGCCTTAATTCGCTCGCTGGGCGGCAGGCGCAACAGGGCTACCGCCCCCAGGCACAGCAATGTCAGCCCAAGTTCGAAGACGAACAGATTTTGAATCTCTCCGTTGACGAGCAGCAGCGGCGAGATCACCCTCGCCAACGGAAGCGCGACCTGCGCCAGGCCAAAGCCGATAATCATGCCTGCCATCCGGGCGCTCGCGGGCATCGCCTGCATGATGTAGAAGAAGCAGAGCGTCGTAAGCCCGCTGCCCACTATCCCCGCCGCGCCCCTGACGATCAGTTCCACCTCATAGGTGTGCACCAATACCTGCAGCACAGTGACGGTCAGGAAACCGATCAAGGATGCGCGAATGAATCGCTGAAGTCCGAACTGCTGCCGAAACTTGATGAGCAGCAGGCTCACGCACACGCTCGTCATCGTGTAGATAGCGGTGAGCCATGCGCCCTCCACGGACGTGAGGCCCAGCGACCCTTGGATCTGCGCCAAATTGGCGATGAGCAGCCCATTGCTGAGCCCTCCGGTCAAACCCAGCAGCGTTCCGATAGCGAAATATGCGACGCGGCGAGCAGGCGGATGCTCCGGCGTGGCGGGTGAGCCGGGTAAGAGAGGGCGTTCCTGGGGAGCGAAACTATATTCCATGAGCTCGCAAAGGCCGGGTGCCTCCATACTGAATGTGTAGAGACGGCGACCCTGCGCTGAACCGCTGTCCCTTCGAAGGGTTCCAGAACAGGCCGCAGGAGACTGCAGCCTGAGTCCCGGCAATATTGTTCGAAGCTGCGGTGCATGGCCGGTAAGCGAACGTTGGGTCGGAAATTCGAGCGGAGTGAACTGCTGTCTGCGTAGCGCGACACCGCGCAAACCTGCTGTTGTATGCGTTGATAGACACCGACGGAGTCGCAAGGCACGCGTAGCTCGGAGCAGGCGGTGATCGGCCCGCGAGCGTTAGTTATGCCCTTCACACCATTGGCCCTGACGGCCTGGTTGGAAGCAGATATCTTCGAACGCTACTTGGAATGGCCGGTCACGTTGAAACCTGCCGATCCCACCTCGGGGCACTAATCGCTGCACTTGGTCGACAGTGCCGGAAAGCTGCCTGACCGCACCTAGGGAGCGAAAAATCGCCGCTGAATGGCTTAGGTGCGTCGGCGGCCGACCAGTCGGCTCTCCATCGCCGGAGGTCGTGTCCCGCGGCGTGGTGTAGCTTTTCCTAGCCATCGCGCATTTCGGCTCGGGATGAGCCGGTCACGCGCCGGGTACAGCCGAGAGCATGACGATGGGATTGCCTTACTCCGCTGCTTTCTCCAGCAGCCCGATCAGCAGTAGCCGCAACCGGCGCAGCTCCTGCTTGTGGGTGGCGGACAGCTCGGCCAGCACCACATGCGCCCGCTCGGAGAGCTCGAGCAGCGCCTGTCGCCGGTCCCGCTCCGACGCGCGCCGCCGCACGAAGCCCAGCGCCTCCAGCCGGTCGACCAGCCCCGTGGCGCTGTGCGGTTTCAGGATCAGCCGCTCCGCGACACGCCCGACCGTCGCTTCCCCGACCGGCGCGGCGCGGATGGTGAGCAAGGCCTGATGTTGCTGCGGCGTCAGGCCACATGCCTCTGCATTCCTTTCCGTGAAGGCCATGAACTGCCGCAGCGTGAAGCGGAAGTCGGCGAGCGCCGCATAATCGGCATCGGTCAGGTCGGCGGCCATGGCGTCCATCCCTAACCGGATCGGTGGCATTGATAAATATCGTAATACGATATATCTGCCCGCATCCTTCCCTCCTAAGCCGGACCAACATGACCTCCATCGGATCGCCCTCGGCCCACCGCCCCCTTGCCGATCACAGCGCGAACCATCGCATGCTGATGCTTGCAGCCGCCGCCATCGCTGTCGGCACGGGCGGGGCCGTGGGCGCGTGGGTGCTGCTCAAGGCGATCGCCATTGCGACCAACCTCTTCTGGTTCGGGCGCCTTTCGGCCGTGGCAGTGCACGTCACCGACACGCGCGTCGGCCTCCTCATGCTGGTCATCCCGGTGATCGGCAGCCTGATCGTCGGCCTGATGGCGCGCTACGGATCGGAGAAGATCAGGGGCCATGGCATACCGGAGGCCATAGAGGCGATCCTCTATGGCGAGAGCCGCATGTCGCCCAAGGTCGCGCTGCTGAAGCCCCTGTCCTCCGCCATCTCCATTGGCAGCGGCGGGCCGTTCGGCGCGGAGGGGCCGATCATCATGACCGGTGGGGCCATCGGCTCCCTCTTCGCGCAGCTCTTCGATCTCAGCGCGGCGGAGCGCAAGACGCTGCTCGTCGCGGGCGCGGCGGCTGGCATGACGGCGATCTTCGGCACCCCCATGGCGGCGATCCTCCTCGCCATCGAGGTGCTGCTGTTCGAGTGGAAGCCGCGCAGCTTCGTGCCGGTGGTGGTCGCGGTGCTCGTCTCGCTCCTGTGGCGGCCGGCGTTGATCGACAGCGGCCCGCTCTTCCCCGTCCACCATACTATCGTTATCGACCCGCCGTTGATCGCGATCGCGCTTGGCATGGGCGCGCTGGCGGGCGGGCAGGCGTCGTTGCTGTCGGCCCTTCTCTACCGGGTGGAGGATGGCTTCGGGCGGCTACCGGTCCACTGGATGTGGTGGCCGGCAATCGGTGGTCTGGCGGTGGGCATGGGCGGCCTTATCGACGCGCATGTGCTGGGCGTCGGCTATGAGAGTATCCGCGCGCTGCTGGAGGGTTCCATCGCCATTCGCGTGGCGGTCGCCCTTTTGGTGGTGAAGGCGGCGATCTGGCTGATCGCGCTGGGATCCGGCACCTCGGGCGGCGTGCTGGCGCCGCTCCTCATACTGGGCGGGGCCCTTGGCTTTCTGGTGGGGCATGTCCTACCAGGGGGCAGCGCGCTCTGGGCGCTGGCGGGTATGGCGGGGACGCTGAGCGGGGCGATGCGCGCGCCGCTGACCGCCGCCCTATTCGCGGTGGAGCTGACCGGCGATTTCGCGATGCTGCCTCTCACCATCGCCGCCTCCGCCAGTGCCTATGCGGTGAGCGTCCTCCTAATGCGCCGCTCCATCCTGACGGAGAAGATCGCGCGGCGCGGGCGGCATATCCTCCAGGAATATACGGTCGACCCGCTCGACCTGATGCAGGCGGAGCAGATCATGACCCGCGCGCCGGACATGCTGCCGGGCATCCTCACCGTTCGCGACGCCGCCGCCTTCTTCGCGAAGGGGGCGCGGCATCGCAGCTATCCGGTGGTGGATGAGGGCAGGCGGCTGATCGGCCTCGTCTCCCGCTCTGACGCGCTGCGCTGGCAGGTGGAGGGCACCGCGCCCGACGGCACGCTGGCGGAGCTGCTCTCTGACGCCTCTCAGCCGAGCGGCATGCCGCAGGATCCGATCAGCCGCATCGCCGACCTGATGGTCGACACGGGCGTCGGGCGCATCCCCATCGTCGATCCGGTGATGCAGACGGTCATCGGCATCGTCGCGCGGCAGGATCTCCTCAAGATCCGCGCTGCTCACCGGGGCGCGGAACAGGAGCGGCGTAGGGGCTAATCAGCCCTGGCGTTCGGCGGCGTAGCGCTCGGCCGCGCGGACCGCCGCCATCAGATCGTAGGCGGCGATTTCCACGGCGACTGTGCCGACCCAGAGCCGATCGTTCAAGTCAGCCAAATTGAACGTCTGGTTCCGTTCAAAGCCGACCTTCCCGACGCTGGATCGGAACGGCTTAAGCTGGTCGATAGGCGACGCGCGCGAACCGCAGCTATTACCAAATGCCAAATCCTGAAACCGACAGTCGCCTACCGGCGAGCCAAGGACATTGAGCGCCTGCCAAGAGGCCCACCCTGGGCAAGGTTTGCAAGAATTAGGGGGCAGTAATTCCTAGCTTTGCGGTGAATTGTGACTCGAACACGCGCCGAAAGCCGCGAAAAAGGCCTGGGGGTAAGTGCGCGGGTATCGGTCAACTTGAATTTTCAGAAAGACGAATAATAAGCTAAATCAAAGGTGCTATTTGAGTATCGTAAGCGCACCACCTTTCAGAAAATCGAAAAAAGGCGGTTCAATAGATCATCTGCTCCCGACTGTGACACAAGACTGCCGCGCAATAGAGGGGCAAGAGCATGTAAATCTTTCAAATACCTTGCGGAAACGTGGGGCAAATTGTGCGCATAAGTGTCGCACAGACGGCATTGCGGCCTTGGCGACGAGGGGCGGTTTATCAATATTGCGAGCGGGTACCCCCGATCTCATCGACCGGGTGGTCCGGACCCACATTATCCGATCCCTGAAGACCACTTCGTACAGTCGCGTCACGATTGGTGAGGAAGGTCGCCTTCGAGATTGAGGCCCATTTCGATCAGGCATCCGTGATCGATGGGGAATTGTCGACGCTCACCGTCGAGCCGCGACCAGAACGGGTCGTTAACCCGATCGTCCGCGACCGTGCGCCGTGCAGTCCCGCTGCCCTGACGTTTGTGCGCTTCGCTTGAATGAGGAAGTGAGAGCCCTCGTCGCGCATCAGACGATCGGCGGGGCATTGTAAAGAAGTTCAGCAACTATGTCCTGCCCTGCTCCAGCAGCAGGGGTTACCATCTAGGGCAGAGATCCATGAGCATTGCGCCGAACTGACCACCACCGCACGTCAATGTGAACGCCATCCCAAATTATCTCCCCAAGTCCTCGGCGCCGAACTTCCTTCACCATCGGCAGCAACCCTTATTTCGGCCTCGGCAACATTTGCATGCGCAGCAAAAAGGCTGTCACAACTCGCGATCCACTGCCTCGCGGTGCGGCTCGTCGATGCCCACCTATGAGGAAAATTTTTCGAGTGGGGGGTCTTCGCTCTTGAGGCAGCTACGACAGCATCAACGAAATTCAGATTTTTTGAATAACGAAATGCGCATGATATTCCCCGATAAGGCGCGCATTTCTCCCACGAATAGGGAGATTGTGTCCTAAAAAAGCATGCGAGTGGCGAAAATATTTAAAAAATATGACTGGGCGGATTGCGCGGTGCCTGCGCAATAGATAACAGCTGTCAACATTGTGAGTTGGCTTCTGCTGAATAAAGGAAAGCAGTCATGGAAAAGGGAATGGGTCTTTCTGCACTTTTGTGCGGTGCAGCGCTGATCGTGCCGGCCGCTGCCTGGGCGCAGGATGCGGCCGACGGTGGAAGCGAGATCGTCGTCACGGCGACGCGCGAAGCCCGCTCGCTTCAGTCAGTGCCGATGAGCGTGAATGTGGCCACTGGTGAGCAGTTGCAGAAGCTGAACATTTTCGACGCCAAGGACGTCCAGCAGCTCGCTCCCGGCCTGGAGATGACCAACACCACGGGCCGTAACAATTCGACCACGCTGCGCGGCATCTCGTTTGATCCCGACCAAGGCACTGACCCGGCGGTTCAGGTCTATTTCAACGAAATCCCGACCGACGCGCAGACCGTCTACACGGCGCTCTATGACATCAAGCAGATCGAAGTTTTGCGCGGGCCCCAAGGCTTGTTGCGCGGTATCTCCGCACCGGCCGGTGCGATCACCATCTCCACGGCCCGCCCCAGCTTCGATGAAATCGAAGGCTATGCGCAGGCTACCGCGACGACGCGCGCAGGCTTTAACGTGCAGGGTGGCGTTTCGCTGCCTTTTTCCGACAAGGTGGCGCTGCGGGTTGCGGCGCTGGTCGACGGCAATCGCCTCAACAATGTCCGCAACATCACGAATGGCGAACGTTCGCGCAGCCGCACCCAGAGCGCGCGCCTGACGTTGGGCCTTCGTCCGACGGATAACATCACCGCCTATCTGAGCTACCAGTATCTGTATGCGGACAATATCCAGCCGCAGCAGGTCATCGGCACGGGCAATAACTCGACATTCGAAGCAGGGCCGTTCCTTGGCGGCTTCCCCGTGCCCAATACGGCGACGCGTTCGGGTCCGCCGCTGGAAGCGGATGACTATGCCGCCGTCAGCGAGGGCCGGGTCCGCAACCAGAATGAAGGCCATATCATCAATCTGGCGGTCGATTGGGATTTGGGTCCCGCGACATTGTCGGCCGTTGGCGCGCATCAATATTCGCGCCTGAAGCTTCAGCGCGATCTCGACGTCGGCAATGCCGTTCCCAACTATATTTCCAATTCGATGGGGTTCATTCCGTTCAAATATGACACGGTCGAACTGCGCCTGGCGACGAACAACAAGGAAGGCCTGGGCGGCGGCGTAGGCGTCTTCTACAACAAGATGGGCGGCACGACCCGGCTCAGCCAGCCGGGCGACAGCTTCTTCTTCCCGTTCGAACAGAATGACAGCCTGAACACCCTTGGCGTGCTGCCATATCTGCCGATCGGCACCAACATCACCGTTCCTGTGAACCGGAGCATCTGGTCGTTCAACGCCAATGTCAATTTCCGCAGGGGCGGCCTGGCGATCGAAGGCGGTCTGCGTTACTCGATCATCAAGTCGGAAAATGTCAGCCGACTGAGCCTGAGCACGCCTGGCAACGCCTTGCTGTGCACGGGCGATCCACAAGTCGATGCGGCGACGTTTGGCTGTTTGCCCGGGTCCTACCCGGCGACGGATATCATCCCGGCTCGTCTGCGCAACACGTCTGACAAGCCGATCACGGGCGGCCTGACGATCAGCTATCAGTTGATGCCGTCGATGAATATCTTTGCATCCTACGGCCATTCCTTCCGCGCTGGCAGTGTCAGCCCCGGCCTGCCGGACGGGCTGAGCGACGACCTGATCCTCACGCAGCCGGAAAAGACGGACTCGATCGAAGCAGGCGTAAAGGGCAGCTTCGCAGGCCGCCGCCTGCATTATGCGGTGTCGGTCTATTATCAGGAGCTCGATAACTTCCTGAATCGTTTCAGCGGCATCTATTACGAGTCCGCTGTAGCCGCACCTCCCACAGGCTATTTCGACTTCAATTATAATGGCGATGCTCGGATCAAGGGGATCGAAGGATCGCTGGACGGCCGCATTACGAAGGACTGGGACTTTGGCATCAGTGCTGCCTATACCCGCGCCCGTTATCGCAATGCGCTGCTGCCGTGCAACGACTTTGCAGGGACTGGCCGACCAAACCGGGACGGAACGGCGACAGTCACTGGGCCAGGCAATATCAGCTTTTGTAGCAGCAATGGCCGCATTGGCGAGACGCCTGACTTCAGCCTGACCGCGAACACGGAAATACGTTTCCCGATGGATAGCGTCACGCCGTTCCTGCGCGGGTTGTTTACGTACCGGCCCGGCTTCTATTCCGATCGGATCGACTATGATTATCGTAGCCGTGAAATGCTCAACCTGTTCGTCGGCCTTCGCGCCGAGGATAGCAGATGGGAATTCACCTTGTTTGCGAAAAATGTGCTGAACCAGAAGCGGATCGCCAACATCAGCCAGGGCAACGCCGTAATCGGCACGTCCAGCGGCGTTGACTATGATTCCGGCTACCGCCTGGTCAACGTCACCAACCCACGAGAGTTTGGCTTAACGGGCAACTTCAAGTTCTAAAGAGAATGGGAGGGCCGGCCTGATCACCAATACATGAAGCAGCTTCCTCATGATCCGAAGCCGGCCCCAGTTCTGACATTGTCAACAAGAAGCGTTTGTAAGGGTGTCAGGCCGTTTGAGCCTATTCAAGAAGACGTTGGAAAGATAGTTGGACGTCTAGAATAATACTGTTATTAGCTTATGCAGAATAGCTTTTGACTGCCTCGTACTTTTGTGTCTGCGCCTATGGGCGGATAGGGTTGAACTTATTATCTGTTAATTATTTTGATGTCCAAGGACATTGGAGCATACTCGGCAGGTCCAGTTTTGGTGGCTTGTGACCTCGCGGCGCTTGAAGCAGGTTTGGAGATCTGCGCCCTGCACGACCTCAGTTCTGGGGTGTACCGCCGCCTCAGCACGGCCATTTCCGCTGGCCCGAGGTCAAGGGCATCGCGCAAATAGCCGGCCTGTCCACCGGGATGCGTGTCGATGACTTTGAAGACGCCGAGGATGTAGCTGCGGTCTACGCCCATCAGTACCTTGGTTGTCTCCGGCGACATCGTCTTCCAGGCACCCGGCATCGCGCTGCCTTCGATCCCCGAACTTGCCTTGGCGGGGTCGAAGTAGCAATTGCTCAGCAGATAATCCTGGATGACGGTTTCACGTGATACGCCCAGCGCTGTCAGTATCAGGGCAGCAGCGACACCGGTACGGTCCTTGCCAGCGGAACAATTGAAAGCAAGCGCGACGTTGCCAGCGAGCAATTGTTTGAACATCCGTCGATACTGGCTGTTGAACTCCGTCAATATCTGGGGATGGGTGGCCCCCATGGCAGCGCGCCTAGCCGGCGTTCCACTTGCCCGCATCTTCGAAAATCCCTGCTCAATTTTTCATGCTGTAATCGTCCGCAAACACCTTTGGCAGAGATGTGTTGGGCCAGCGCGCCGGGGCGGCGGCGCGTTACTCGTTACTGCGGAAGTCGCAGACGGTTCATATGCCGATCTTGCCCAGATAGGCATAGTCAGCAGCGGTAAGGCCATCCATTGCGCCGGACCGGAACAGCATGCCCCAGCGGACCGTGCGTCCACCCCGCGTGCGATAGCCGTCGAGATCTCGAAAATTTTGTCCCCGCTCCAGTGGCAACAGGCGCTGATGCCCCGGTTGCTTTACGGGGGCCGCCTGCCTTGCCTTCGCCTCGCCGGGTTGAGGAAATGGGGTCACCTGGGGCAGCAGGGCAAGCGCACCAGCGCGCGCCCAATAATCATTCGCATCATTTCAGTCCTCTTCTTTTGAAGGCGCGGCGTTCTGTCGGCGCTGAACCCGTGGAGTGCTCGACAGGTTTTAGAATTTGACGGGCGCGTCGATGCCGTAGGTGCGCGGCTCATTGTAAATGCCTGTCGGACCTGTGGACCCGTAGGCAAAGCCGGCGCGGTAGAATACGTGCTGTTCGTTGAACAGGTTGCGCGACCAGAGTGACAGTTGCAGCTTCGCCTTCGATTGTAGATCGATATCCGCAAGGGCCACCCGGCCGTTTACCACGAAGGACTTGTCTGTAAGATAGGTTCGGCGCTGGAATGGAAGCCATTGTCGCCGCCGCCGTCCAAATGCGCCCGGATCGTTGTCCACTCCAGCGGAAGCTCGTAGTCGATGGCTACACTATAGGCATGTTCCGGCGTTGAGGAGAGATAGACCGTCTGCAATTCGTCGAACAGTAACGGATTGGGTGCCGGACGAAGTTTACTGTATGTGTAGGCATAGCTGCCGGTGAGCGTAAGGCCCGTGACCGGCGCAATCACGATATCGGCCTCTATGCCTTTGAGCTTGCTGATGCCGCGCGCGTTCACCGTCTCGATGGAGTAGCGGCCAGTATTGAAGTCGATGTTCAGGAAGTCGATCTGCTGGTTTTTGTAGCGGGTGGAATAAGCAGCCAGGTTCAACCGGACATGGCGGTCGAACAATTCACTCTTGAGCTCGATTTCGGTGGTCTCGACCTCTTCCGGATCATAAGCCCGGTAGGTGAAAGAGCGGGCGTTGGCGCCCCCCGCACGATAGGCGGTACCCCACTTGGCGTAGATGTTTACATTATTGGAGATGTCGATGCCGCGATGGCCATCGGATCGACGCGAGAGGCATTTGTACGAAAGCTGTAATCGGTATCGGCGCCGTCGACAATGAACAGGTCGCCATGCTTTTTCTCGCTGGTGTAGCGCGCACCCGCAGTAAGGTGCAGACGATCGCCCAACAGCGGCGGCGTATATGTCGCCTGCTCGAATGTCACGAAGCTGTTGGTTTCTGAATTGCTGGCTCGAGATGGGGCGACTTCGGCGAGTGACAGGATCGGCAGGGGCGTGTAGGCCGTGCCGTCGGCATTGAATTGCAAAGTGTTCGGCACGTGGGCGATTTCTTCGCCCTTTTCGTGGAAATAATATAGCCCTCCGACGAAATCCACGCGGGGGAAGTGGCCGAGCAGTTGAAGCTCCTGGATGAACTGATCCTGCTTCACATCGGAAAGGCTATAGCGGCCGAACTCACCATTTGGCTCGAAACGGGTTTCGTTGATACCGCCATTGTCGAACTGGGTCTGGCCGAGCTTGCGATAGGCGGAGATCGAGCGAAGATCGATCTGGTCCGTTGCCTTCCAACCTATATGAACAGTGTGGCCATGCGTTTTGCCCAGACTTTCTTGCAGCCTCACGCCGACATTGGCGACGTGGCCCGGCCAAGCTGAACGGTGTAAAGTGGCGGGAGGGTCACAGTCGGATTTTGTTCCAGCAATTGATTATAATGGGGCGCGGTGCCGTCACGTGCGACATCGAAGCTGTAGTCGGCACTGAAACGGTCCGAAGGCTGCCATAACACCATCGCGTGTAGGCTGCGGCGGTCATATTGGTTGAAATCCGCCTGGCCTGCTCGCGGGTTATCGACCGTACCATCCCGCTTGAGAAGCGCCCGGATCGATTTGTGTCGCGCCTTGCCGGGGCGCTTCTATCATCCTTCAGCATGGGCCAAATCAACCTGGTCGTCGGTTTATCCGATGAAGAGGCAATGGCGGAAAATCACCGCAGGCTGACTAGTCTGCTTACATTGATGGGATGTGACCTGGAAGGCTGGTAGAATATCGCTTCTATTGGCGCGGCGTCATCTTGAGCATGATAGGGTTTAGCCTACACCGCCTGAAACATGAAGACCATGTCACGGCTCCACCCGCGCGCTCCAAATGGTTCAGGCTGCTAAAGCCATTGCGTCAAATTGTTGTTCTGATCCCGCGACAATCTGGATCGGCTTCAACCTTAGTTCTGTCCAGCCATGGCGCGATCAATGTCCGTTCGGCTTAGTCCGAACCGGCCGAGGTCATAATGGTGGCGCCGAAGCTTTGCATGTCCCTTGCCTTCGATGAAGCGGCTCATGCGTTGTTCGACGGTCTGCGGCAGTGACATGCCGAGAAGCTTGTAGATCCGCTCCATCTGTCCGCGCCAATCGGCATTCACGGCATCATAATGGATGTCCACTCTGGCCGCTGCTGACCTGGCGAGGGCGGCATTCAGGCGGCGGTCGCGCAACGCTGTCTTTCGGAGCCATTCTCGGCCGATCCAGCGGGGGTCGGACACATCTGACTGAAGGCTCATCTGATTGTGCACGAGGGAAGCGGATGAGGCGACGAGCGGCTCCGGGTCGCGATGCAGGCGGATCACGCGGGCTCCGGGGAACGTGGCCAGCACGGCGTCCATGTCCTGCGCGAACTGGGGCAGTTTGAGCAGCCATGGCTGGGGAGATGAGCGCCGCCGGAACCAGGCGATGGTTTGCAGCAGCCGTTTGAACTCGGCATAGGGCGCGGCTGGGTCGGCATCCTCCACCGCGGCAGCAAAGCTTGGGATGCGCCATTGCGCTTCGAAGGCGGATCCGAACAAGGAGATGTTTTGAAGACCCATCTCCTCCTCCGCCTGATGGACGCCAGTCGGGTGGATGTGGCGGAAGGCGGGGTTGAAGAAGTGGGCGCAGGAAAGAGCCGCCGCGGCGCGAAGCCAACGGTCGGCATGCGCCAAGCCCCGGAAGCGGGGGAGGGGATTCCAGCTCTCATAGAAGCGCGTGAATGTCAGCCGGGGGTCACAGGCCAGGAGGCGCTGGATGCGGGTGCTGCCCGATCGCATCTGACCCGCGATCAGGATCGGCGCTTGCACGCTGATGTCACCGATTTCCGGATAACGATCCCACAAGGCCTGCATTCGCGCCCTGTTGAGGAGCGCGGCAGTAATCTGACCATGGGCGATTACGCGACCCAGATTGTTGAGGGATGCTTCACTCGCCAAGGCGGAAACAAGGATGTTGAGCCTGTCGCGCCAGCAGCCATCCTGCAGCTTGGCGATCTTGCTGGTCTTACAAGCCGCAGCGACCAGTTCATCCGGGTCCAGGGTGGGCCGGGAGAGCCACGCCCTGGACCAAGCTGCCTCCAGCAAGATGTTCGCGGCACGACGTCTCTGCTCAGGTTCGACACTGGCAGCTGCCGGGAGGTAGGGAGAACCGGCTTGTCGTGGGATCGTGGCCATCGCAGTCGAACGAACCACATGTCAAATGGTGCCGCCCTAGCGATAGCGCGCAATCGAGAGGTCTGCGGTTTCGATAGCAGGCTTCCGGTTGGATATGATGTCGGCGATCACATGACCCGAACCGCAAGCCATGGTCCAGCCAAGCGTGCCATGCCCAGTGTTGAGATAGAGGTTGGGAATGTGGGTGGAACCGATGACGGGTGTACTGTCGGGCGTCATGGGGCGCAGGCCCGACCAGAAGCGCGCTTTGCCAAGGTCTCCTGCCGCTGGGAACAGCGAGCCAACCGAATATTCAAGCGTGTCGCGCCGCTTGTCAGGAAGGTTGGTCGAGAAGCCCGACAGTTCCGCCATGCCCCCCACCCGGATGCGATCACCAAGGCGCGTGATCGCGACCTTGAAGCTTTCGTCGAGCAGGGTGGAAACCGGAGCACGCTCTGCGGCGGTGATGGGGACGGTGATCGAATAGCCCTTCACCGGGTAAACCGGCAACCTGATGCCGAGCGGCGCGACGAGCAGCGGCGAGTAGCTGCCCAAAGCGACGATGAAGGCGTCGGCCTTGATCGGCCCCTTGTCGGTTTCGACATGATCGATGCTGCCCCGGTCATGGACCAGCCGCTTGATTCTGTGGTCATTCAGGAAGGTGACGCCGGCCGCCTTTGCCATTTCGGCAAGTGCATTGGTGAATTTGAAGCAATCCCCGGTTTCGTCATTGGGCAGGCGCAGGCCGCCGACGATCGGCGACTGGCTGTTGGCGAGGCCCGGTTCGGCGGCGATGCAGCCAGCCTTGTCCAGCACCTCGAACGGCACGCCGTCGGCTTGCAGCACGGCAACGTCCTTGCCGATGCCGTCCAGCTGCTTCTGCTCGCGGAAAAGCTGGAGCGTACCCTGGCTCCGTTCATCATAGCTGATGCCGGTTTCCTGACGCAGGGCGATGAGTTGGTCGCGGCTGAACTCGGCCAGGCGAACCATGCGGCTCTTGTTCACCGCATAGGCTTTTTCCGTGCAGTTGCCGAGCATGGCCATGATCCAGCGCCACATGGCGACATCGAAAGTGGGGCGGAGGATGAGCGGCGCATGTTGCATGAAGAGCCAGCGCATCGCCTTCATCGGAATGCCCGGCGCCGCCCAGGGCGAGGCATAGCCGGGCGAAATCTCCCCAGCATTGGCGTAGCTGGTTTCCAGCGCAGGGCCGGGCTGGCGGTCGATCACGGCCACCTCATGCCCCGCTTTGGCCAGATACCAGGCCGAAGTCACGCCAATGACTCCGCTGCCGAGAATGGCGACCTTCATGCTGTCATACTCCGCTTTTGCTCGATGGCCTCGGCGCGGCGGTATTCGCGGCGATACCGGCGACCGAGCTGGGTGAGGATCTCGTAGGAAATAGTGCCTGCGTCAGCCGCGACATCGTCGATCGACTGGTGCGGGCCGAGCAGTTCTACTGGTGCGCCTGGGTAGAGCAGCATGTCGGGAACATGCGTCACGTCGAGCGTGATGCTGTCCATCGATACGCGCCCGACCATTGGCACCCGGATGCCGCCGATGAAGGCTGAGCCACGGTTGCTGAGATGCCGGGGCCATCCGTCCGCATAGCCGACCGGGATGGTCGCAATGTGGGAGGTTTCCTCCGCCCTGTGGCTGAGGCCATATCCGACGCCGGTGCCGGGCCGGACGGTGCGGAGCTGCGCAATGCGCGCCTCAAGCGAGACCACGGGGTGCATGGGGTTGAAGCCGTCCTGCGGCGCGCCTCCGTAGAGGGCGATCCCTGCGCGAACGACTTCATAATGAGCATGGTCAAGAAAGCTGCCGCCACTATTGTCGAGTGAGCGCGGCACGCCGGGGAAATGGCGGGTGAAATCATCGAAGGTAGCGACCTGCTTGTCATTGAAGGCGGACGCAGGATCGTCGGCACAGGCAAGGTGGCTGAGGATCAGGACCAGTTCGATGCCGTCCAAAAGCGAACGATCGGCAAGGAGCGCCTGCACCTCATTGGGAGACAGGCCGAGCCGGGACATGCCGCTGTCGATCTGGAGCGCGGCGGGGAGGGGGCGGCCCGATCCTTGCGCCAGATTGGACCAGCGCCTGATCTGGTCCAGCGAGTTGAGGACCGGGGTTGCGCCCGCGTCCCTGCATAACCGCTCCGCTCCCGGTTGGAGGCCGTTCAGGACAAAGAGCTGGACCGGCGCGGGGAGCTCCGGCTTCAGGGCAACGGCTTCCTCCAGCTGAGCTACGAAGAAGCGGCGGCAGCCTGCTTGCAGCAAGGCGGACGCGGCGGCGGAAGCACCGACGCCATATGCATCGGCCTTTACCACCCCCGCGACCTCGGCAGGCGCGACCTGGCGGGCAATCAGCCGGTAATTTTCGACCAGCGCGTCCAAATCGATGCTTAACAGCGCGCCTGCGTGATCCCCCGGTGTCATGCCGATCCCCCTTCATGTACTTTTCTAGTCGGGGCGCGCTAATATTTTTCTCCAAACTGCCATCGATTGTTCTAATGTCGCGGTAATTTCGACAGACTGTTCGAAGGTTTTGAACGAATGCCTATCGGTTTGGATCAGACGGACCGCTCAATCCTGCGCTTGCTGCGGTTGAATGCCAGGCGGCCGAATTCTGAAATCGCTGAAGAGGTCGGCCTTTCGCCCTCAAGTTGCCATCGGCGGATCAAATTGCTGGAGGATGCAGGCGTCATTCGTGGTTACACGGTGCTGACCAGCCCTCTGCGAGTGGGGGAAAGCAGCGTGAACATATTGGTTCAGGTCACGCTGGACAGGCAGACGGAGGATTATCTCGCCCGGTTTGAGCACGCAGTGCGGCAATGCCCGGAAATTCGCGAATGTTTCCTGATGACTGGCGGCACCGACTATTGGCTGCGCGTCGAAACGGAAAGCGTGGCTGCTTATGAAATCATCCACAGCGAAGTCCTGTCGCGCATGCCGGGGGTGGCGCGGATCAATTCAAGCGTTGCAATGCGTGACGCCCTGAGCCCGCGCTCGACCGGGCCTAGAAGTCGCTGAAAGCGGCGTGCGAACGCAATCGGCGGGCGTCAGCGGATCGGCGCAGAAGCCCAGCGCATAATTGCTGATGCTGAAGCCGATCAGACGCTCAGCTTTGGTCAAACCTTCGGATAAGGCGCGGGGCTCCAAGTTGGCTAACGCCAACGTTTGTGGGGAGTTTCGCCCTCTACATACGGCTGAAATTATGCAATATTTGTAATTCGGCTACAGTTGCCGACTGTCAACTTTTGGTCCAAATTGCGGCCGCATCCCTTCGAATCGCGAGGGGTCGAACCGCCGCGCGCGGGCGATCCGAGCGAGACATGTCATATCAATGGAGTGCCTGATGACCACCGATATTTCCGACCAATTCCGCCCGTTTGCGCCGCCCTATGTGATCGAGAACGCCTATACGGAAGATCAGCGTCAGCGGCTGTTCAAGGTCGTGCGGGAGAATGGTCCCTGGCCGCTCATCCTGGCCGAGAATTTCAAGTCGCCCGAGGAAGTTATCGCTACCGTCGGTGGCACGGTTCCTGAGGGCGTGACTCTCACATGGGACATGATCCTGCAAGGCAGCGGCACGTTCCGGGGATATATCGCCCGCCAGGGGGTCTGCTTCTATCCTGAGCTTGATGACTGCTATTATAATTCCAAGTTCCTGGAGATGTCGCGCAACTATTGGGGCGCAAAATATGCCGAACCAGAAACGTTCCTGATCAACATTCAGGGACCGACCCTCCTTGGCGGACCGCCGCATCTGGATGGCACCGTCTTCCGTGGGATGACCATGGAAAACACGCCGATCTGGCTGCTCCTGATCATGGCCAAGTCCCGCCTGTTCGAAAACTGGCGGAGCAAGAAGATGCAGGTCACCGGCTGGTATTATAAAGGCAATATCGGTGGCGGGTTCAACTATTGGCCCGATGGTCCGCGTGGAGAACCCAAGCAGATCACCGCGCCCATGTGGGGCCGTGCGGTCGTTGCCGAAAACGAGATGATGTTCCATCACGCCCAAGCGACCGGGCCGGTCGCGATGCGTCGTTCCGAAGGCCTCGACATCAGCAGCGTGATGGCACCTGATCCGACGGTCGAAGGTGGCTGGCGGATCGAGACCAACGGCGTGGTCAACCAGCAGCTACCGGCAGATGAAGTTCGCCTGCTGGTTCACTGGGGCGCACGGGTGTTCATGGACATGGCTGACCTGAAGCGCACGTTCGACCACACGGACGACATCACGCATGACAAGGCTTTGAACATGCTGATAGACGAAGCCCGCAAGCGTGGCGCTCAGTTCGAAATGCCGACCGATCCGCTGACCGATCGTCCGTTCATCGCCATGCTCGCCCAAACTTTCGCTGTAAATGGCCCGGCGAACATCCCGGCCGACATGGATGAGGCGCCGCTCGCCGCTTGATCAGCGACAATCGGTTACATGGCAAGATTGAAGTCGATGGCGGGCCCTTGTGGCTCGCCATTTGCTTTTTCCGAGAATGCGTAAATGCGATTCTGGCTGACAATATTGCAGCTTTTCCGGAACATCGGTGGATCATCACACGACGAGGGCAAATAATTCAGCTTGACAATGGTTGAAATACGTCAACTATCGAAAGCGGCGATTGCAACGGTTTGCAGTCGGCGGAAATGCTGACTGCACGAAAAAAAGCCGAGATTGCCGAACGGAGCCGGCAACTGAGCCGGGGGCGGCGATGGCCATATGGGGCATTGCTACAGAAGGGGATTAGCAGTGATGGGATCGGTTCACATTGGCATGAATCTTTTGCGCGGAGCCGGGATGACGGCATTGTGGGTTGCTGGCGCCGCGCAGGCGCAGGTACAAGCACCCGCTGATCCGAGCGGGAGTGCGAACGCATACATCGGCGATATCGTGGTGACGGCGCAGCGCCGCGACGAGCGTGCGCAGGACGTGCCTATCGCGATCACGGCGTTCTCGCCGGAGCGTCTTCAGCAGCAAGGCATCACGCAGCCCCAGAATTTGCAGGCGACTGTGCCGTCGCTGGTGGTGGGCACTAACGGCACGCCCTCGCGAGAAGCGCAAAGCTTTACGATCCGCGGGCAGGGCGCGACCTTTCAGGCATCGCCTGGCGTCGTTGTCTATCTAAACGAAGTGCCCTTGCCTGCCCCGATCTCCGTTCCTCAACAGGGCGGCGCCGGTAATTTCGTAGACCTGGAAAATCTTCAGGTTCTGAACGGACCGCAAGGCACCTTGTTCGGGCGTAACACGACTGGCGGCGCGGTCCTGCTTGTTCCCAAGAAGCCGACTAACGACTTTGAGGGCTATGTTCAGGGTAAGTTCGGCAATTACGACAACAAGGAGCTTGAAGGCGCGATCAATGTTCCGATCGTTGACGACAAGGTTCTGCTGCGGGTTGCGGGTGCCTATCAAGATCGTGATGGCTACACGCACGACGTGATCTGGAACACCGACCGTGATAATTTGCATTGGTATTCCGGCCGTGTCGGACTGACGCTGAGGCCGACCGAAACTTTTGAAAACTATACCATGGCCTATGGTTCGAATTCACGGACCCATGGCACCGGTACGATCAACACGCATCTCAACGTTGCTGCTCTTGCGCAGGCCGGGCTGCCCATTGACCAAAACACCTTCCTTCCTTTCTGCGTCGAAGGACCGACCATCCCCGGCTTTAGCGCATCATGCGACGTCTACAGGGCGGCCAGCGCCGAAGCGGCCGCGCGAGGACCACGCGAGACGGCGCACGGCATCAACTCTTTTCAGAGAACGAAGACTTGGGGGATAAGCAATACTTCAACGCTGAATTTGAACGAAGAACTGACGCTGCGTAACATCATCAGCTATCAACGCTTCAAGACGACATATAGCATTGACAGTGACGGCACCATTTTCCATTTCGATGATGGCGATCCAAGAAGCTACCCGGCTCCTGGCGTTGTCACCTTGCCTGGTGATGGCACTCCGATCACCTATCTGAATGCGTCATCCACCCGCCTGCCGCGAGACCATATCAAGGTCTTTACCGAGGAACTGCAGCTCCAGGGCGATTTGTTCGACAAGTTGCTTACTTTCACCGCCGGTGCATTCTATTATGATCAGCGTCCGGCCGGGACTCAAGGTGCGGGTGCGACTGGCTTTTGCCCGGCCTTGTTCACCGGCGACCCCTTGGTTTGCGGCGCATATGACATCAGATATGCCATCACCAGTACGTCGAAAGCGTTATATGCGCAGTCGACATTGGACCTGGGGCTGGTTTCGCCTGCACTGCAGAACCTGAAGATTACAGGTGGTATTCGCTACACTTGGGATCGCGTCCGTGGTTCTGCCGGTTTGTATCAGGCAGTCGCTCCCGGAACATTCTTCTGCTTCGCCGACAATACGTTAGCCACAGACGCGGCCGGCTGCGGGTTCAGCGCCGATCTGAAAACCAATGAGCCAACATGGAATATTGGCGTCGATTACAGATTTTCGCCTGAACTTCTGGTATATGGAAAGATCAGCCGGGGCTACAAAGCCGGTGGTATAAATGCCAACGCGGTATTCACTACCACGCGCACGTTCCCGCCCGAGTTCGTCACTTCCTATGAAGCGGGCTTCAAGTCGGATGTACGATTGGCCGGGATGCCGCTTCGCCTGAACGCCACTTATTATTATCTGACCTACAAGGGCATTCAGCGCGCTGCGGGCGACTTCAATCCCACGACCGGCGCAGCAGGGGCGCGAGTTCTGTCTGCAGACGCGCGCATTCAGGGCATAGAAGCGGAAGCATCGCTGCGGCCGATCCCAGGCGTCGAGATCGGCGGTACGTTCAGCTACACAGATGCCAAGTATAAGAAATATGAATTCGTGCCGAGCAGCCCGGAGCAGGATTGCACCGGAAACGTCATCAGCGCCCCGGCGACCCTGAACCTGACCTGCATTCCCTTCCAATATGTGTCGCCGTACATCTACAGCTTCCATGTGTCCGCGGAGCAGCCCCTTGGCGGCAATCTCGGTACGCTCGCGATGTTCGTGAACTATTCACACACTTCGGCGCAGCATACGACTGGGACGAGCCTTCCCGCGAGCGAACCGGGGGAACGGCTTGAGGCGTTCGGAACGCTGAACCTGTCGCTGGATTGGCGTAATGTCGCGGGCAGCAGTGTTGATGTGGGCTTCTATGCGACCAACCTTACGAACAAGCTGTACCGGGTCAGCAACAGCGGCACCTACGGCAGCCAGTTCTACACTGCGACATTGTACGGCGAACCGAGAATGTACGGGGTGCGGCTTCGCTACTCGTTCGGGAGATGATGTGAAGTCGCCGCGAGATCAATTCTAACTAAAGAGCGATGATGATGTCAGATGACGTGAATAAGGCAATTCCACTGGGCTTCATGAAGCTTGTCGTGCAGGATCTCGACAAGGTTGCCGCTTTCTACGGGGCCGTGTGCGGCCTGATCGAGGAGGCGCAGGCCGATGCGGATATTGCTGGCCGTCCCATCCGGGAACTTTACTTCAAGTCGGATCCGCCGGGCACGGGGAACTTCACGCTGACGAAATTCCTCGACGTGGAGAAGTCGGCCACAGAGTCGGTTATCCTGGGGTTTATCGCTCATGACATCCACCGTTTCGTGGAAGACGCCGTCGCTGCAGGTGGGGTCGTAGTGATGGCCGTTCAAGCTGACCCGGACCATGGTGTATATGTTGCCTTCGTCAAAGACGTCGAAGGCAATCTCGTCGAGGTGGTCCAACTCATGTGAGGCATGTGGCCGCTATGTGTATATGAGATCGGCTGTCCTGAGACATACGACGCCTGGAGGCTTTTGGGTCAGGTGGAAGGGTGGAGTTGCATTGCAGCTCCACCCTTGCTCATGTTGGCTCATCCGATCAAGGTTGGGCGCCGCCGCCTAATCAGCCGCGGAAATTGCCGGAATAGGCAAGTTCATCAAGCGGCTTGCGATCGCTCGGCTGTTCGCGCTCCTGAAGCTTTTCCGGGAGATTGGCAGGGTCGCCCATCCGACCGATCGCGACGGCTGCTTCGATGCGGAAACCATCCGGAATGCCAAGTTCAGTCCTGGTCTTGTCCATGTCGATCCCGACCATTCCGTGGGCGTGATAGCCAAGTAGGTGCGCTTGGAGCGCTATGGCCGACCAAGCCGCGCCCGCGTCGAAGCTATGCGAATGGCTGGGTTTGTCGGGCGCGCCCATCGTGGTTTCGCTGACGATGAATAGAAGCACTGACGCTTCCTTGGCCCAGACCGCATTGAATGGGATCAGCAGGTCGAGGAAACGCTTCCAGTTCGCTGTATCGTCACGCGTAGCATAGAGAAAGCGCCAGGGCTGGTAATTGAAGGAGGACGGCGCCCAGCGTCCGGCATCCAGGATCGTGCGCAGGTCTTCAATTGGGATGGTGGACCCGTCGAATGCGCGCGGTGACCAGCGGTGCAGGAACATCGAATCCAATGCCGTGTCGGTCTGCCGGGTGGTCGTCATGTCCTTTTCTTCCTTTATCAGAGTTTCACCAGGGCATTTCCGCGCCCCTCGCCAAGACGCTTGACTAACTGTTGGCGTATGTCAACTTGCGAGAGTCCTGATCCGGCATGAGACAGGAAGAGTGTAGGCGAGCTCTGGATAACGGGTTATCCGCTTCCTTGCAGCCGATGTTGCCGGAGTGAATTACAGGATGTCAGCATTTCATCATCCAAGGATATGTTGCCTAAACTTTTCATCGATCCAAATCAGCGCTACGGGGGGAGCATGACCGACCAGAAGGTAAAAAAGGCCCAACTCGTTGCCCCCCCTCGCCCGGGCGTATATTCGCGAGGCTCCGATACTGTTGACGCCATCCTGAAAGCAGCGTCGCAGGTTCTGGTTGAGGAAGGCGCATCAGCTTTCACCCTTCGCCGCATCGCAGCGCAATGCGGTATGAAGGTCGGAAACGTCAGCCGACATTTCCCGCGCAAGGAAATGCTGGTGCAGGTCCTGCTGGAAGAATTGCTCACTCAAACGGTCGGGGAGGCGAGGAGCAGCCTTGCCAGTCTCGGGATACCCGCCGAAGAAGCGCTGGCGCTCGTCATCGGCGGCACTCTTGACGAAACCAAGACGAAGAAGATGACCCATTTGTTCACGGAATTGTGGGCGATGGCGAACCATAACCCGTTTGTCGCGGAACGGCTCGAGATGGTCTATCAGTATATGCACGATCTGATGGCGTCATATATCGCCGAATTGAACCCAGCGCTGTCGCCTGCCGAGGTGAGCGTCGTGGCCCTGTTCATCAACACATCAATCGAAGGGTCAACGATATTGGCTGGCCATGGCAAGCCTTGGGAATCCATGATGCCGCAGCTTAAGGATTTCGCCGTCAAATCCATGGTTCATCTTGCCAAGACGATCACGCCGGAAGACGTGAGAGGCCTCCGGCCCGCAGCATGACCGCTGGACGCCAGGGCAGCGCGCCTGGACGGGAATATGAGGAGTGGGGGCAGTGACGCGGGCGTGCAGCGCTGGAGCGCGACCCCGCACGTCTGAGCTACGCAGGAAAGCCATGCTGTAAACATGTAAGTCGACGCCCTGAGGCTCAGGCAGATTAACGGTAGAGGTCGATCTTGGGGGGGAGGGAG
>CAMPHR010000023.1 GCA_946886075.1 uncultured Novosphingobium sp.
GACCGGGCCGCAGCCCCCCGTCCAGCCCGAACAGGGCCCTGATGTCCCTGCGCCTTGGAAGCTGGGCGAACTTGTCGACCGTGCCGATCACGAGCGAGGGCGGCGCGGCGTAGATGAAATCATCGACCGTCAGGACCGGCAAGCACCGTCCGGCGGTCTCACATGCCGGGTTGGGACAGCGTATGTCTATCTGGTTCCCGCCTTCGGCGAACCCGTAAGCAGACGGCGGAAGGTCCGTCGCGCAGACCGGACACACCAGCAGCTGACGTGGCGTGGAGCGCGGAGTCTGGCCACCATGCTCTTCCGCCAGCGCGCTGCGCGCTTCCTCGACCCGGTTCGGGGTCGCCTCGCCACCGACATAGAGTCCCAGCGAAATCGCGGCGGTGCCGAGATCACCGCGTTCTAGCCGGAGCGCCTCGCATGCGCAGATGAGCGATGCCGCACGCTGGAACTGCTGCACCGTCAGCAGTCTCAACGTGTAGCGCATCAATACGTCGACACCGCCCTCCGCCCGCCGGTCTGCGTCGGTCAGGCGGCGATGGAATATCTCGAAAGCCGTCAGCGCGAGATAGGCTTCGGTCTTGCCGCCGCCGGTCGGGAACCACAGCAGGTCCACGCATTCGCGATCCCCGTCGGGATCATCCGGCCTTGCCAGATCAGGCAGGACGAGGAGGATATATGCGAGCTGGAAGGGGCGCCAGCGGAGCGGCCCCTTGCGGTCGCCCTTGATATCGTAACGCGACTGACGGTCCATCGCCGCGTTGGCGAGATTGAACGCCGTCCACGCCTGATCGGAAGTCTCTAGAATCCCGATTCCGCGTTCGATCCGCCCCGCAGCCTCGACACAGCGATCATGGTTTCGAACCGCAGCCTCATGCAGGTCCCCTTCAAATTCGCTGAGCCGGGCATGGAGGGTAGTCGCGATCCAGTCCCGATAACCGGCCGCGAAATCCCTGAGCGCTGCCATCACGTCCGCGCGCCTGCCGCCCTGCGCGAGCCAGGCCGCATCAAGCGCATGCGGATGGCGCTCGCGGAAGGCATTCAGGAGCGGATGGCCGTTTGGGCTCATGCCCCGCACGACGGCGACTGGGAGCCAGGTCGTCCGCACCTCGTCGGCGCGGCGGCCGTCGGCGCTCGCCCAGGCAACGGAGACACCATGGCCGACCGCGAACTCCACTGCATCCCGGTAAAGAAGCGCCGCGGACTGGGCATCGTCGTCTCCGCCAACCAGCGGCAGCACGGGCCGTGGCCGGATCGCACCTCTCGATTCCTTGCCAGGGGCCCGGACGATCAGCTCGGTCTGGAAAAGACAGAGTTCATCGCGATAACGGTCGTCCGCCTCCAATGACTTATTGATCAGCGTGACCGTCAGAACCTGCTGCTCGCCGTCTATCCTGCGGCGGATGTGAAGCTGCACCTCGGGATCGGTTACTTCCTCATCGGCGGCGTTGAGGAAATCGCTCGTGCGCCATGTTTCCGCAGGTCCCGGAGGAACAATCAGGTGATAGCCGAGCGGGTTACGCTGCCAGAGACGCGCCGGTCTTGCGCCGGGACGCGGAGGCTCGCCCTCGACGGCGCGGTATCGGGCCGTGGTGCCGAAACTGATTTCGACAAGGGTTTCGAGATCAACCGCGAAGGTCAGGCCGAATGAGCAGGGCCTGATCGCGCGGTACCCAGGGACACCATCGTCCGCATCCCCATCGTCTCCGCTCTGGACTCCCTCGCTTTCATCGTCCTCAATCGCGTCGAGCGTCTCGCCCTCAGGCCAGAGAATCCCGGTTAGATATGTGTCGACGGGCGCGGAGGCGATTCTTTCGTCGTCAGTCAACGGGCCGAGCAGCAGCGCGGACGTATGGCGGATAATTCCGGCACGAGCGGTCTGGATGTCAGTCACTTGGCTGGTGGCTTTCCGGTCTTGATGTCTCCGATCCCGAACAGGCTGATTCCCAGCCACAGCCGGCTGGTCCTGTCGGGCTCCTCAAGCGTGCAATCCGCGTCTGTCGTCAATGTCCCGACCGCGGAAATTCGGAGATTGAATATCCGCCATGGCAGCTTGAGACCGCGATCATGCAGGATATTCAACAGGTCGTAAGTGAGCTGCGATGCGGTCCTGCCAAGCAGTCTTCCTGGACTATCATCATCCTGCAGGTGAATGGTCCAGTGGACCTTGCCCTCTTCATACTGCCGACAGAGCATCACCTTGTGACCTTCGAGCGTCCGCGCATTCTCGAGCAGGAACGCCTGAAGGTCGTCAACACCGGCCTTGCCGCGATGCATCGCCGGGTCGACGAAGCTGACCGGATCGATGTCACCAGACTGCCCGATCTCCAGGCTGAGCCAGCCATAGCGCCAGTGACAGAGACGCGATCGCCCGCCAGCAAACTTCCAGTCCCGCGGCGCCGGATAGAGCTCATCGCCACCCGACCTGCGAAGTGCCTGCGCCGCCCGCGTCAGGCCGACATATCCGACGCTCGCTTCCTCTCCCGGACCAGCGGACTTGGAGGCGTCGACATCCTCTGACCTGTCGAGAAGGGTCACGATGTCGAATTCCATGCCTTTGCTCTGATGGATCGTGGTCACGATCAGCCCATCGTCTACCAAGGGCTGGTCGTCGGGGAAGGAGTCCGGCCAGGCGAGCCGCGCGCGCAGGGCCGGCAGATCGAGCGATGTGCCGTCGGCGGGGGCCCCGCTCGCCTGCATCAGGCGCGCCCAGGCGACATCGCGCGCCGGCAACTCCAGACGCCTGCACATCTCGTCGTTCCAGATCGACGTCAGTCGCTCGTATATGCGGTCGAACTGCATACGCGGCATGGTAGGTGCCCGTGCAGGCCGGAGGAGTGCTGCGATCCAGGCCGGAGGCAGGCTGGCATAGTTCGCCGCCCGAATCCTGACCGGCGCGTCCGGGCCTTTGACTCCGCGACCCATGATGTTTTGGAGAACCCGGACCGCTTCTCCGTTGGTCCGGGTAAGTATCGCCTTGCTACCGGGCTCCGATCCGAGGCCGTTCAGACTTCCGCTCTGTTCTGGCAGCTCCGCGATGGCCGTCCGGATCAGCTTCAGCTTTTCCTCATCCGGAAGGCGCCCGAGAAGTACCGAGCGGAACTGGGCAGACAGCGCCGCGAGAGGCTCGCTGGCACGATGATTGACCTGAAGGCCGTGAATCCGCAGTTCGCCGCCATAAAGCTTCTGGACCTTGTCCCAGTATTGGCGGGGCGTCATCGCGCTTTTTTCGGCTGCGAACCCGTAGATGGCCTGCGCCGGATCGCCGAGGATGGTGAAGCCGCATCCCGGCCGTCCTGGCGGCGCCATAAGATTGAGCAGTGCCAGGACCAGCTCGCCGCGGACTCCTGGCAGATCCTGGAATTCATCGACGATCAGGTGACGCCGATCGCCGATCAGCTGCTGGACTGTCTCGCGTGCCGGCCCGGTCATCGCTTTCGTCACAGCGGCGATATTCTCATCGTGAGACTGTCTCAGCAGATCGGACGGTTCATGGCCCAGAAGGCGCAGAATCCTGAAGGCCCAGGAATCAAAAGTCCGGACTGAGACGTACCTCAGCTCCTCGACGATATGTGCATCGGCAGCGGCAATCACGGTCAGGCGTCGTGTGAGCGTCCTCACCGCGCTTCGCGAGAAGGAGAGAACCAGCACCTGCCCGGGCGAAAGATTGCTTCGAATCAGCCCGGCAAGGCGCAGCGCTGAGATCTGTGTCTTGCCGGTCCCGGGCCCCGCCTCGACCAGCATCCGGACATCCGGCGACGCGCTGAGGATGGCTTCACGCTCGGCAGCATCGTCGATCTCGGATAACGATCCGCCCGCCTGTCCGGTAGCAGACTTGTTCACAGACTTGCATCTCCCCGGTGCCATAACTGGCCACGCCGAAGCGGTCTGCTGCCACACGCAACCGAAGCTCCTCCGGCAACAATATCGGGCACGCCAAAAAACTCGTCCCGTCCGCACCGTGCCAATGACAGTTTCACTTACGGATTCCCCCAGGACTTCAGGCTAACCTTTTCATGCAGCTGCGCAAGCTGACAGCGCCAAGCTATTCCGTCCATTTTTAACGGATCGCCGCATCGGTGTGTCGCAAGGACGATTCCGAAAAAACTTCCCCCCGTTGCGCTACTTTGTAACTTGTCATGAGATTTCGAGACCCCTTCGCCCGAACTGCCAGCTGATGCCGTCCGCCCGCATGATTCCGGAAGCTGCCTTACCAATATTGCGATCGAGTACGTCGCGCCACGGCACGAGCGTGAAATCCCGCGGCCGCTCCACCAGCGCATAGCTACCGCTTTCGAGATCGACGCGGCGGGCGACCACGCCCTCGACACGTTCGCCGATCCGAGTGGGCTCAAAATGCTTGCCGAGTTGCTCGGAAAGCCGGCCGCTCGCGCGCTCCAGTTCGCGTTGCCGCAGGTTCTCCAGAGCATTGCCGCGCAGTCGGAAACTTTGCGCATCGCCATCGGCCAGCTGCTGCTCGATCAGCCACTGGCGGCGTGCGGCTACGGGCGCACGCCACCGCCCGAGACGCCTTACCAGCGCGCGGGGCAGCTCTGGGACGAGCGGATCGGGTCGGCGCGGGTGCAGGCGCGCAACTGGCGGCTGATGGCATTCGGCTGCCTCGTGCTGACGGCGGGCACATCGGCAGGCCTTGCCTGGCAGTCGCTGCAGAGCCGGGTCATGCCCTATGTGGTTGAAGTCGACCGGCTCGGCGAAGCGCGCGCCGTGCAGGCTGCCGACGCGGAATACCGGCCCACTGACCCGCAGGTCGCGTGGCACCTGTCTCGGTTCATTACCAACGTCCGCTCAGTGTCGCTCGACCCGGTGCTGATGCGCCGCGGTTGGCTGGAAGTCTATGACTTCGCCACCAAACGGGGCGCGCAGTTCCTCGGTGAATATGCCCGCTCGGCATCACCGTTCGCCAACATCGGCGAGCGGACGGTGTCGGTACAAGTCACCAGCGTCCTCCGGGCCTCTCCAAGCTCGTTCCAGGTGAAGTGGACCGAGACGGCGTTCGAGCGCGGATCGCAGGCCGGCACCAGCCGCTGGACCGCGATCCTCACCATCGTGACGCGTCCGCCGACTTCGGCCGACGTGCTGCGCAGGAACCCGCTCGGCATCTACGTCGATGCGATCGACTGGAGCCGCGAACTCGACGCCGCTCCACCGGCGGCGGCGACGGAGCGCACGTCGCGGCAGCCGACCGCCAGCCTGCCGCTCGGGTCGCCTCTCGATCCAAACCTCGGCGACCAGCCATCCCCAGCCCAGGAGACCCATCCATGAAACTGATCCTGCTGCCGGCACTCGCCGGCATGGTCGTTGCGCATCCGTCACCCGCGCAGACCCGTAAGCGCATGCAACTCCTCGAGCATGCCGATCACCTGACGGGATAGGGGCACCCGGTGCGGCCGGCGCATCTTCATCCGTTCCGCTGGCACCGACCAGACCCTGTCTTCCAGATCGATATCGCACCATTGGGCTTGCCTGAGTTCGCCCGGGCGCAGGAGCACATGCGGGGAGAGACGCATCGCCATGCGCCTGACGGGCAAGCGGTCAGGACCGTCTATGGCGCGCAGCAGAGCACCGACTTCGGAGGGCTTGGTAATGGCGGCGAAGTGCCTGGGCTTCGGAGTCGCGATCGCGCCTCGCAGATCGGCCGCGACGTCCTTTTCGCATCGCACCGTCGCGACCCCATAGCGGAAGACCCGGCTGAGCACGCTGCGCATGCGCCGGGCGCTCTCATAGGCGCCCGTCGCCTCGATCTTGCGCAGGACGGCCAGAGCCTCGCGAGGCGTGATCTGAGCGATCGGCAGGTCGCCGATGACCGGATAGGCCTTCTCCAGCAGCCACCGGATCTTGTCGATGGTGACCGGCGCCAATCCATCACGCTCGCACTTCACCAGCCATTCCTTCGCAACCAGCTCGAACGTGGTGGCTGCCGCATGCTTGGCGGCGATCCGTGCCCGCTTCTTTTCGATGGCAGGGTCCATTCCGGCGGCAATCTGCTCGCGGGCCTCGTCCCGCTTCGCACGGGCGGCGGCGAGGCCGACAGCAGGCCATTTCCCTAGGTGAAGCGTCTTCTGCTTGCCCAGGAAACGGTAGTTCATGCGCCAGAGTTTGGAGCCGTTGGGCTTGACCGCGAGATAGAGGCCGAGGGTGTCATGAAGCTTGTAGAGCTTTTCTGAGGGCTTCGCGGACGTGATCTTGATGTGAGTAAGCATTGGAATCATCCCAGCAAGCCGGGTCGATCCGGGGCCATCAAAGGCACCCCAACCGTGGGGGTGCTGTTGGTGGTCCTAGCCGGACGTCACCGGAAATTTAGCCGGCGATCATCCGTCGATTTATGCTGTGAAACCAGCCGCTTGCTGGACGTTGCTGGACGCACTTAGCGCCAGAAAGTGGTGCCCAGAAGAGGACTCGAACCTCCACGACCTTGCGATCGCCAGCACCTGAAGCTGGTGCGTCTACCAATTCCGCCATCTGGGCACGGGGTAGGACGGCGCGATTAGCCGTTGGTCTGGCTAGTGTCAATTCCATCCGGGCTATTATTTTCTTCTATTCTGGTTTTACGCGCGCCAGCGTCTATGGGCATCATGGTGGCCGCACCAACGGCCGGTGGAGACGACGCATGAACCCTATTCCGGCAGCGCCGCTGGCGTTGTTCACCCGCTCTGATGGTCTGCGTCTGGCTTATCGGTACCGTCCGGGGCGTGGCCCGACCATCCTGTTCCTGCCCGGCTATATGTCGGATATGGACGGCAGCAAGGCTGTCGCCATTGACGCATGGGCGGCGGAGACGGGCCGAGCCGTGCTGCGGTTTGACTATGGTGGCAACGGGGCGAGCGAAGGCCGTTTTGAGGATGGCACGCTTGCCAGCTGGCGTGACGATGCCCTGTTGTTGATCGACGCTTTGACGGATGGGCCGCTGCTGCTTGTAGGCTCCTCGATGGGCGGCTGGATCGCCTTGCTGATCGCGCTCGCGCGGCCGGAGAGAATTGCGGGGCTGGTCGGGATCGCCGCGGCGCCGGATTTCACCGATTGGGGCTTCAGCGACGCGGACAAGGCGCTGTTGGCGACGGAGGGGCAATTGCGCGAGCCTACGCCTTATGGCGACCAGCCGCTCGTGACCACGCTTGCTTTCTGGCAGTCGGGTCAGGCACTCCGCCTGTTGGGAGCACCGATTCCGATCAACTGTCCCGTCCGGCTGCTACAGGGACAGGAGGACCGCGACGTGCCTTGGCAGACGGCCTTGCGGCTGTCACAGCGCCTGCATTCATATGACGTGCAGACGCTGCTGATTAAGGACGGCGATCATCGCCTGTCGCGCGACAGCGATATCGAGCTGTTGATCCATACCCTCGGCCGTCTTGTGGATATTCTCTGATGTTTCTTCTTCCGCTGCTGCTCCTGACGCCGCAAGCCTATGACCCGGAAATAGAGGCGGTGATGAACCGGCCCAAGAAGGAGGAGCAGCGGGCGCAAACACCGCGCCCTGCCGCCGCTGCTGATGGACGCATTCCGGTTCCTGAGAAATACGCCAAGCCGTTCCAGGCCTGCCTCGATGCGGCGCTGGAATCGCCGGACAAGGGCGTCGCGTTCGCGCAGCAATGGCGGCTTGAAGGCGGCATCTTTTACGCGCGTCATTGCATGGGCTTTGCCTATGCCCGTTCGGAGCGTTGGGCGCCTGCGATGGTGGCCTTCGAACAGGCTGCTGACGAGGCGGAACGCAATGGCGACATGGCGCAAAGCGCGCGGCTGTGGGCGCAGGCGGGTAACGCCGCGCTGGCGGCAGGCGATGCTGCCAAGGCGCGCACCAGTTTCGACGCGGCTCTGGCGCGCGGCTTGCCTGATGGCATCGAGAAAGGCGAAATTCATCTAGATCGCGCCCGGGCGTTGGTAGCGCTCGGCGACGGCAAGGAAGCACGTGAATCGCTCGACGTAGCTTTGGGCCAGGTGCCGCAAGATCCGCTGGCCTGGCTTTTGTCGGCCACGCTTGCCCGTCGTTCGGGGGAGTTGAAGCTGGCGCAGGCGCATATTGCGCGCGCGGTTCAGCTTTCCCCCGATGATGCGTCGGTGGCGCTGGAGGAGGGCAATATCGCGGTACTGACCGACCATGACGATGTCGCGCGCTCGGCTTGGCAGCGCGCCGCCAAGCTGGCGCCGCAATCGCCCGCAGGCAAAGCCGCCGCCGACAATCTCACCCGGCTACCCGCTGGCGCGCCCGCGCGCTGATCGATCGCCCTAGTTCAGGTAAAAGTCGACGGTCGTGACGACGCGCACCTTTTTGTAAGGCGTGTCGCTGGACCCGTCCGCCTCGCCATCGCGGGGATCGATCGAGAAATAGCCTTGCGTGGCGCTCTTGATCCCGCCGACGCTGGCGCCGCTGTCCCGGGCAAATTGTTCGGCGGCCGCGCGCGCGTCACGCGTTGCGGCGGCTACCATGGGCGGCTTAATGTCGTTGAGCTTCGTGAAGCTGTAGCGCATCCCTGAGCCTTCCTGCAAAGTCACACCGCGGCGGACCAGGTCGAATTGCTGCGCCACTGCCCGCTGCGCCCGGCCTATGTCGGTCGTGCGCAACAGCATGCGCTGCGTGATGGTGATCGTGTTGACGCCATTGTTGATATATTGATTGACCCCCGCGCCAGTGGGCGTGAGCGTATCCGGCTTGAAGCCGAGGCTCGTGAAATATGCCTTCAATTCTCGCGTATTGTTGTCGATCTCCGCGCGCACGGCAGGCAGATCGAAGCCGGTTGCAGAATAGCTGATCGACCAGGTGGCCAGGTCGGCCGTGACGTTGCGCTCTGCCAAGCCCCGGACGGTGACGGACCGGTCGGCAGCCTTTGCACGTTTCAACCCGTCGCCAAGCAAATAGCCGCCGCTCACCAGCCCCAGCGTCAATAGCCCGGCACAAGCCAGCAGCACCTTGTCCCGATAGTCGATCGCCATTTGCGTCTCCTCTTTCCTCACTGCCTCTGCCGCCCTATCTTGAGGCCAACCCTGACACTGCAGAGATGAACCGTTGCTTGCTGGCGACGAATGGAGCAATTGCTTGACCAAATATCTTCATACAATGATCCGCGTGACCGACATTGATCGCACAGTCTCCTTCTTCAAGCTGCTGGGGCTGGAGGAGCAGAAACGGTTCGACAACGAAAATGGTCGCTACACGCTCGTTTTTCTCGCGGCTCCGGGCGATGAAGGGGCGCAGGTTGAACTCACCTATAATTGGCCGCCTGAGGATGGCTCGCCTGCCGAGCGCTATGGCGAAGGCCGAAACTTCGGCCATCTCGCCTACCGGGTAAGCAATATTTATGAGGTGTGCCAAGGGTTGATGGACGCTGGCGTCACCATCAATCGCCCTCCGCGTGACGGCCACATGGCTTTTGTCCGCACGCCGGACAATATCTCGATCGAACTGCTGCAGGATGGCTATCTGGAGCCAGCGGAGCCTTGGGTATCCATGCCCAACACGGGGGCTTGGTAATCCGATGCTGAACGTCGCGCGCATACCGGTACTGTCCGACAATTATGTTTGGCTGCTGCATGATGACGCGAGCGGCGAAACCGTGGTGATCGACCCGGCTGTGGCAGAACCGGTGCTGGCGGCGGCGGCGGAGCGCGGCTGGACCATCACCCAGATCTGGAACACGCATTGGCATGGCGATCATGTCGGCGGCAACGCTGCGATCAAGGCGGCCACCGATTGCCTGATCACCGGACCTGCTGCGGAGGCCGCGAAGATAGGGTCGCTCGACCGCCAGGTGGGCGAGGGGGATGAGGTTCGCATCGGCGACCATGTGGCAACGGTCATGGATGTGCCCGCCCACACGGCGGGTCACATCGCCTATCACCTCGCGTCCGATCGCATCATCTTTGTCGGCGACACGCTGTTCGCCATGGGCTGCGGACGGTTGTTTGAAGGAACGGCGGACCAGATGTTTGCCAACATGGCCCGCTTTGCCGCCTTGCCAGACGACACGACGGTCTATTGCGCCCATGAATATACGCAAGGCAATGGCCGCTTCGCGTTGACCGTTGAGCCCGACAATGAAGCGTTGGCGGCGCGCATGACGCAAGTGGACGCGGCGCGGGCGAGGGGCGAGCCGACCGTGCCGACGACCATAGGCCTCGAACGGGCAACCAATATCTTCATGCGGGCCCGCGATGCGCAGGAACTTGCACGCCGACGCATGGCAAAGGATACCGCCTGACGGTTCGGACGTTACGCTGCCGCCCCCCTTTTAGGGGGCGTGATCAGGAGAAGTGCCATGCGTGCATGGATGTGTCTGGCGCCGCTGATGCTGGCAGCGTGCGCCGGTAGTGACCAACCCGCTCGCTTGACGGAAAAGCAGGCCGCGCGGCTCGAATCCGCGCTGAATGGCAAGGTCGCTGGCGAGCCGGTCAGCTGCGTGAGCCGTCATCCGGGCTCCAGCCTGACCGCGATCAGCGAAAGCGTGCTGCTGTACCGGGTGAGCAGCCGTCTCATCTACCGCAACGACTTGAACGGCGGCTGCACTGGCCTTGGCAGGGGAGACACGCTCATCATCCGACCAACCGGCGTCGGATCGCAATATTGCCGCGGCGATATCGTCAGGAGTGCGGATCTGGTGACGAGGTCCATCACCGGTGGTTGCGCGCTGGGGTCCTTCACCCCCTATCGCGCGCCTGACCGCTGAGCCTCAGCCTTTATAAAGGGCGTCCAGCCGATCATGATAGCGCGCCTTGATGACATGGCGGCGGATCTTCATCGACGGCGTCATTTCACCATTTTCTATGGTGAACGGATCGTCGGCCAGGATGATGCGCCTTACCCGTTCGGTGACGGACAGATCCTCGTTCACCCGATCCACCGCCGTCCTTATTGCAGCCAGATATTGAGGATCACCGGCAATCTGATCGGCTTTCCTGCCGTTCGCCGCTGCCCATTCCCGCGTCCATTCCGCGTCGGGTACCAGCAACCCAACCAGATGCGGCCGCCGGTCGCCATAGACCATGGCCTGTCCGATCTCCGGCTGCAGCGTCAGCATGCCCTCAACCTTTTGCGGCGCTACATTGTCGCCCTTGTCGTTGACGATCAGGTCCTTTTTGCGATCAGTGATGCGGATGCGGCCCTTGGCATCGATTTCCCCAATGTCGCCGGTATGCAGCCACCCGTCCTTGAGCGCCTTTTCGGTTTCAGCCGCGTTGCGCCAATAGCCTTGCATCACCAGTTCGCCGCGCACCAATATCTCGCCATCCTCGGCGATCTTCACCTCAACGCCGTCCAGCGGCGGGCCCACCGTATCCATGGCGATGCCCGCGCGAGGCCGGTTGCAGCTCACAACCGGGCCTGATTCCGTCTGGCCGTAGCCCTGCAGCAGCGTCAGGCCCATCGCGTCGAAGAACAGGCCCACATCAGGGTTGAGCGGCGCGCCGCCAGACACCAGCGCCTTCATCCGCCCGCCAAAGCGCCTGGCGATCTTGGGTTTGAGCGTACGGTTCAGCAACAGCTTCATCGGCAAATCGGCGATCGACCCGTCGCCCTTTTGCTCCTTTGCCGCAATCCGCAGCGCCTGGTTCAGGAGCCATGCGGGGAACTTGCCCTGCTTCTCGATCGACTTGATGATGCGCGCCCGCAACACCTCGAACAGACGGGGGACAACGACCATGATCGTCGGCCGCGCTTCCTCGATATTGCTGGCGAGCTTCTCCAATCCCTCGGCATAATAGATTTGCCCCGCCAGCATGATCGGCAGGAACTGGCCGCCGCTATGCTCATAGGCATGGCTCAACGGCAGGAAGGACAGGAAGACCTCGTCCCCCCATCCGAAATCTTCCGCCACCAGCTTTCCAGCGCCCTCGATATTGCACAGTATCGCGCCATGATGCTGCATTACGCCGCGCGGCGCGCCACCCGTGCCGCTGGTGTAGATGATGCAGGCAAGGTCGTTCCGTCCGGCGGACTGTTCAGCGGCGCAGGCATCAGGATCGGCGATGTGCGACGCGATCATATCGGCCCATAGATGGCAGGACAAATCGCCCTGCGTGCCACGTAACGGCTCCATGCCGACGATGAAGCTGGCTTGCGATCGGAGCACGGCGGGCATCAACGTCTGCGCCAGCTTGGCGGTCGACACGATCACCGCCCTTGCGCCGCTGTCGGTCAGGATATGCTGATGGTCGCGCGTCGTATTGGTGGTGTAGGTCGGCACCGTCACGCATCCTGCCGCCATGATGGCAAGGTCGGCGATGCAGAATTCGGGGCGGTTTTCGCTCACCAGCATCACCGGGTCGCCGGGCTTCAGCCCTTGTGCCTTGAGCGCGGCGGCAAGCCCCGCAACCTGTAGCGCCACCTCGGTCCAGCTGAGCGATTTCCAACCGTCGATTGTCTTGCGCCACAGGAAAGGAAGGTCGCCCATTTCCTTCGCCCGCGCGAAGAACATGGTCACCAGATTGGGATACTGTTCGATCGCCCGCAAGCAGCGCAACTCCTTGATTCAGGGCGCGTGCCACGCGCGCATCCGCTCCTGCGGCCGCTATAGCCGTCCCTTGCCGTAGCGGTCACGCGTTTTTCAGTCGAACAGCCCGTCCTGGAGCCCGCTGGGGGGATTGAGGCCCAGATGCTTCCAGCCCGGCCCGTTCAGGCAGCGTCCGCGTGCCGTGCGCGCGATCAGCCCAAGCTGGATCAGATAGGGTTCGATCACTTCTTCGATCGTATCGCGCGGCTCCGACAATCCCGCCGCCAGCGTCTCCACGCCCACCGGCCCGCCCCGATAAATGTCTGCGATCATCATCAGGTAGCGGCGGTCCATGAGGTCAAGGCCAAGCTGATCGACCTCCAGACGGCTGAGCGCCGCATCTGCCGCCTTCGCATCGACCGCTTCGACACCGGCAACATTGGCAAAGTCGCGCACCCGTCGCAGCAGTCTTCCGGCGATGCGCGGTGTTCCGCGCGACCGGCGTGCGATCTCGATCGCTCCGTCCGACGTGATCCCCAGATCGAGCAACCGGGCGGCGCGCCGCACCACCAGCTCCAGTTCCTCGACGGTGTAGAATTGCAGCCGCACCGGGATGCCGAAGCGGTCCCGCAACGGTGTTGTCAGCAGGCCCTGCCGCGTCGTCGCGCCCACCAGCGTAAAGCGCGGCAGATCGATGCGCACCGAACGGGCCGAGGGCCCTTCGCCAATCATCAGGTCAAGCGCACGGTCCTCCATCGCCGGATAGAGAACTTCTTCGACTGCCGGATTGAGCCGGTGGATTTCATCCACGAACAGCACGTCCCCTTCATCAAGGTTCGTGAGCAGCGCCGCCAGATCACCCGACTTGGCAATCACCGGACCCGATGTCGCCCGAAAGCCGACGCCCATTTCCTTCGCAACAATCTGCGCCAGCGTCGTCTTGCCAAGCCCGGGAGGGCCGAAAAACAGCACATGGTCCAATGCATCGCCGCGCTGCTTCGCCGCCTCGATGAAAACGCGCAAATTGCCGCGCGCTGCTTCCTGCCCGATAAACTCCGTCAGGGATTTGGGTCGCAGCGCCGCGTCCACATCCTCGGGACGGCGCGCGGAGGTGATCAGCCGGTCCTCGCTCACTTGGCCGCCTTCCGCAGCGCAAGCCGCACCAATGCATCGAGCGTCGCGCCATCGCCCAGCTCTTCTTCCGCAGCGGCAACCGCGTTGCTCGCCTCAACGGGTTTGAAGCCGAGATTCTGGAGCGCGGAAACGGCATCAGCACCAAGGCCCCCTGCGGCGGCGGGCGCGAGGCCAACGCCCGGCAGACCTCCCGCTCCCGGCGCCGCGCCGATCTTGTCCTTGAGCTCATTGACGATCCGCAGCGCCAGCTTCGGGCCGACGCCATTGGCGCGCGCCACCATCGCCTTGTCGCCCGTCGCCACCGCGCGATGCAGTTCGGCGGGTTCCAGTGCCGACAAAATGGCGAGCGCCACGCGCGATCCCACACCCTGCACTCCGATCAGCAGCCGGAACCAGTCACGCTCTTCCCCGCGCGCAAAGCCGACGAGCCGGATGGAATCTTCCGACACCAGCATTTCGGTATGTACGGTCACCGCTTCGCCCACCGGTCCCAATGCCGCCAGCGTCCGCGACGAGGCCCCGACCAGGTAGCCGACGCCAGCCACATCGATGATCGCATGGTCCAGCCCGGTGCTGTCCAGCCGTCCTTTGAGTTTTGCGATCATGCCCCGCACCCTTTGGTCATGGTCTGTTCTTTACAGCCTCTCTGGCGCAGCGCCAGTCAAAAGCGCGCACGTGGCGGCACCATTTGCCGCGCCGTTCGTACTGCAGCGCGATCCCTCCTTTTTCAGGAAGCCATTGATGCCCATGGAAGCGCCATTGCTCTCGCCCCAGGATTTCGCCTGTCCCGCCATCCGTCTCTCTGGTCCGGTCGATCAGTCCATGTATCTCTACTTCAAGGACGCGCTCGCGGCGGCCCCTGCGGACGGCCTAGTCGTGACGGAAATCTCGACGCTCGGCGGCGACCCTGAAATCGCCCGGATGATGGGCGAGGACATTCGCTTCCATACGGAGATAAGCCCCGCGCGCAGGCTGGTCTTTCTCGGTAAGACGGCGGTCTACTCGGCTGGCGCGACCTTCATGGGCTTCTTCGCCAGGGAAAATCGCTACCTCACACGCGGTACCCGCGTCATGATCCATGAGCGGCTGATCACGAAAGACATCCATTTGCAGGGACCGCTGTCCACCTGCATCGCTCCATTGAGGGCCGCCCTCAACGAAATAGAGGCGTCCATCGCGATCCAGAATGAAGGCTTTTCGAACCTGATACTTGGTTCAAACATCACGCTTGATGAAGTTCTGCGCCGCGCCCCGGAAAACTGGTATCTTGAAGCCAGTGAAGCGGCATCGCTCGGTCTGGTCGCTGCGGTGCTCTGAAGCTTCTGGGCGAACTCGCCGCCGCGCACTGTCTCGCCTTGGGAGGTTGAGCAGGCTTCACGGCTTGCTTACCATTTGAAGGCATAAGCGCGAGCATGCCTTCTGCTGCCGACCCTTGCCCGCCATCCGCCGTCAGCCATGGCGTAGGCCTTGTTGGCCTCGCGGGCCTTGCCCTTTGGGCGGCGGTGGCGCGCCACTATGGGATGAACGGCCCCAATGCGGGCTTTGCCGCCGTGGTCGCCTGCGGTCTGCCGATGGTGCTCTGGTCATTGTTGGTGGACAAGGTTCACCGTAACGCCTCGACCGGCATTGATTGGCAAGCGCCGCCCCGGCGGCTGCGTGCGGTGCTCGACATCAGCCTTGTGAAGGCCGCAGGGCTGTGGGCGACTTGGCTTGCCATCGCCATCTTCTACTGCCTCGCGCGCTGGTATTGGAGCGGCAACTATCGCTACTCCATGGATCTGTTCATGGACGCCGCGCCATGGCTCCTGCTGCTGTCCGTTCCCTACATAGCATGGCTCGACCGACGGCTGGTGGAGCCCCGTGACGCGACTTACGCCTTTGGCCAGTGGGTGATCGGGGGAGCGGCAGGAAGACCGGACATGGCCCAGGTCGCCAATCACGCGCGCGCCTGGACGGTAAAGGGCTTCTTCCTCGCCTTCATGCTTTCCATCGTGCCTGGCAATTTCGCCAGCATCGTCGATTGGCGATTGGATCACGCTTTCGCCAATCCTGTGAACCTGGCGGCCTTCCTGATCGCGGTCATGTTCATGATCGATGTCTGCATGGCGACGGTTGGCTATCTGCTCACATGCAAGCCGCTCGATTCCCACATACGGTCAGCCAATCCTTCGCTGGCCGGTTGGGTTGCGGCGCTCATCTGTTATCCGCCCTCTGTCCTGATGGGCTCAGGCGGACCGCTGGATTATCATGCAGGCGGCGCTGAGTGGGATGTGTGGACGCAGGGGCATGCGGCGTTGCAATGGCTGCTCGGTGGCTGGCTGGTCTTGCTAACCGCCATCTACGCCTGGGCGACGGTGGTGTTCGGCATCCGCTTTTCCAACCTGACCCATCGCGGCATCCTGACGCACGGCCCTTATCGCTGGACCCGCCACCCGGCCTATCTGTCGAAAAACCTCTTCTGGTGGTTTTCCGCACTCCCCTTCCTGACGGTCTCCGGCAGCCTCACCGACATGGTGCGCAACTGCGCGATGCTGGCGATCACCAACGCGGTCTATTATTGGCGCGCCCGCACGGAAGAGGCGCATCTTTCCGCCGACCCCGCCTATCGTGCCTATAGCGAATGGATGGAGCGCAACGCGCCGGTGCCGCGCTTCTTCGCCCGGTTGACGGGACGCAGACGCAATGCGGAGCCGACTCTTAGCCCGGCGGAATAGGTCAGAAGCTTTCGTCGGCGTAGGCGCAGGAAAGATCGCCTGCCCATTCGCCATGATAGCGATCGAGCAGATCTTCGGCATGGGTCCGCCCCGCCGCCGCGATCGCGTCCAGAGGCGCCAGATAGGCCGCCTCATCGGCACCATCATCGTTCAGCTTCGCCCGTGCCTTCAGCCCGCTGCGGCTGATATCCAGCACCTCCGCTGCAATATCGCCCAACTTGCGGCCACCGGGCACGGGTGCATCGAGCGCCAGCTTCGGCGCCGCGTCGCGCAGCAGCTGCCGTTCCTCCATGGTCCAGTTCTTTACCAGATCCCATGCGGCGTCCAGCGCGCCCTGGTCATAGAGCAGGCCCACCCAGAATGCCGGCAGCGCCGTGATACGATCCGCCCTGCCGCCATCGGCTCCGCGCATTTCCAGGAAGCTCTTCAGCCGCACTTCGGGGAAAGCGGTGGAAAGATGATCCTCCCAATCCTTCTCCGTCGGCTTTTCCCCCGGCAGCACCGACAGCTTGCCAACCAGGAAGTCGCGGAAGCTAAGCCCCGCCGCGTCGATATAGCGGCCATCGCGATAGACGAAGTACATCGGCACATCGAGCGCATAGTCGGCATAGCGCTCATATCCGAAGCCCTCCTCGAACACGAAGGGCAGCATGCCGGTGCGATGCGGATCCGTATCCGACCAGATATGGCTGCGATAGGACAGGAAGCCGTTGGGCTTACCCTCGGTGAAGGGCGAGTTGGCGAACAGCGCCGTCGCCAAGGGTTGCAGGGCAAGGCTGACGCGGAACTTCTGCACCATGTCCGCCTCGCTGCCATAATCGAGGTTCGTCTGGATGGTGCAGGTGCGCAGCATCATGTCGAGGCCCATCGTCCCCACCCGGGGCATGTGCCGCAGCATGATGTCATAACGCCCCTTGGGCATCACCGGCAGGTCGGCTCGTGTCTTGTCCGGCCACATGCCGAGGCCAAGGAAGCCCAGGCCGAGCATGTCGCCGACATATTTGACCTGTTCCAGATGCCGCGCGGTTTCCGCGAATGTCTGATGCAGATTTTCCAAGGGAGCACCGGACAACTCCAGCTGTCCAGCAGGCTCCAGACTTACCGTGCCGTCCGAGCCGGACAGGGCGATGATATTGTCACCCTCGAACACCGGGCTCCAGCCATAGCGGGTCAGGCCGATAAGCAGCGTATGGATGCCGCCCTGCTCATCATAGGCCGGGGCATGATGATCGGCCTTGGAATAGACGAACTTCTCATGCTCGGTGCCGATGCGCCAGCGATCCTTGGGCTTGGCGCCCTTGGAAAAGGCCACGATCAACTGCTCGCGGGTCTCGATGACGGGGTCTATGCCCCCTGAGTCGGTTCTGGTGCTCATGCCCCGCCTTAGCTTGCCCCCCATGCGCGTCAATCGACAGCGCTCGACGACCAAATAGGTTGCGCTGGCGGGGGCTGCAATCCAATTTCGGATTGCAACTGGACCAGCTTTCCTATCGCCAGTCGCCGTTAAGCGTCATCCAGACCGCTGTCGCGGCGATCGCCGCCGTCTCCGCCCGCAGGATTCGGGGGCCGAGCGACACGGGCACGGCCTTGGCAACAGCGCGGATCGCCTCCCGTTCGGCCGGGTCAAACCCGCCCTCCGGCCCGATCAGAAACGCCGCCGTTCCTGGATGCGCGCGTAACGCATCGCTCAAAGGCTCGCCGCCACTTTCATCGGCAAAGAATAGCCAGCGGTCCTCCGGCCAATCCCGCAGCAACGCATCCAGCTTCACCATGCCGCCAAGCTCTGGCAAAGCCGTGCGCCCACATTGCTCGGCCGCCTCCACAAGATGCGCATGCAGCCGATCAAGGTTGAGTTTGTCCACCACTGCCCGGCGCGTCAGCACCGGCTGCAGCTTCGCGACTCCCAATTCGCAAGCCTTCTCGGCGATAAGGTCGATGCGGCCCTTCTTGATCGGGGCGCAGCATAGCCAGAAATCCGGCACCTCTTCTGGAGCCTTGGTTTGCCTCACGCATTCCAGCACCAGGTCGCGCTTGCGCATATCCCGCACCCGCGCGGCCCATTCCCCGGACCTGCCATCGAACAGCAGGACGATGTCGTCCAGCTTCACCCGCATGACGCTGATCAGATAATGGGCGGGATTGCCATCGACCGGCACAGCCACGCCATCGCCCAGCAGCGTTTCGACATGCAGGCGCGGCGCACTCTGCGGCGGCCAAGCAGGGGTTGCGGTCATTTCGCCTCTTCCGTTCGCCCTGTTTGACTGAGCCACTTGTCTCAGCCAAATGTCGAAGGGCTTTCTTTGCTCTTTAGAGAAGAAAGGGGCTTCGACAAGCTTGGCCCGAACGGAGAAAAGGTGAGCCAGACCATAGTTCCCGATACCGAGGCGCGGGGTTTACTCGCGCGCTTGCCCGCCACGCCCCGCGCCCTTGCTCTTCTGGCCCGCCTCGATCGCCCGATCGGCTGGTGGCTGCTCTTCTGGCCGGGAGCGTGGGCGGTGGTGCTGGCGGGCGGGGCAAGCGAGCGCTGGCCGCTCATCCTCTGGCTGCTGCTCGGTAGCATCGCCATGCGTGGCGCTGGCTGCGTGTTCAACGACATCGTCGATCGCGACCTTGACCGGAAAGTCGCGCGCACCGCCGCCCGGCCACTCGCCAGTGGCGCCGTCAGCCTGAAGACGGCCTGGGTCTGGCTGAGCTTTCTGTGCCTCGTCGGACTTGTAGTCCTGCTGCAACTGCGCCCATATGCGCAGCTCGTGTCACTGGGCAGTCTCGCGCTTGTCGCGGCCTACCCCTTCATGAAACGCATCACCGGATGGCCGCAGATCTGGCTCGGCCTCGTCTTTTCCTGGGCGGCGCTCGTCGGCTGGAGCGAAGTCGCGGGCGCTCTTACCCTGCCGGGGCTACTCCTTTACGCAGGCACCATCTTCTGGGTTGTAGGTTATGATACCATCTATGCATTGCAGGACAGGGAGGATGACGCGTTGATCGGTATCGGGTCGAGCGCCCTTTCCATGGGCCACCATGTCCGTGCTGGCGTAACGATCTGCTACTTGGCCGCACTGTCGCTGTGGGCTGGTGCCCTATGGCAGGTGCGGCCGCAATGGCTCGGCCTTGCCGCATTGCTGCCGATGGCGGCGCATCTTCTTTGGCAGGTGGGCACGTTGAAGGAAGATGGCGCTGATCCGCTCGCAAAGTTCCGTTCGAACCGCTTCGCCGGGCTCCTGATGTTCCTTGGCTGCCTCGTGGTGGGCAGCGCATGAACGGCGGTCCCAACCCGGGCGAGGATTGCTGGCGCATCGCTCGCGCCACCAAAGCCAGCGTCATCATCGATGCGGAAGCCTATTTCCGCCACGCGCGCGCCGCCATGCTTAAGGCGAAGCGGCGCATCATGCTGATCGGCTGGGATTTTGACGCCGCGATCAGCCTCGTCCGTGAGGACGAAGCAAAGGATGGCGCGCCGGTCATCATCGGCGACTTCATCAGCTGGCTTGTGGCGGAAAAGCCGGAGCTGGAAATCTTCCTGCTCCGCTGGGACGTCGGCGCGATGAAGTCGATGGTCCAGCCCGCGAACCTCTTCACCACCGTCAAATGGATGGCGCATCAGCGCATCCACGTAAAGCTGGACAGCCATCATCCGCCAGCGGCCTCACATCATCAGAAGATCGTCGTGATCGATGATTGTTTCGCCTTTTGCGGGGGCATCGACATGACGAGCGATCGATGGGACACTCGTCACCATCGGGATGAAGATCCCAATCGTCGTCATCCCGATGGCTCCGCTTATGGCCCATGGCATGATGCTACCACCGCGCTGCAGGGTGATGTGGCGATGGCGCTGGGCGACCATGCGCGGGCGCGGTGGACAGGTGCGGGCGGCGGCGAGTTGCAACCCATCTTCGGCGAACATGATTGCTGGCCCGACGCGCTGCCGGTGCAGTTCGAAAATGTCGATATAGCCATCTCCCGCTCCGCACCGGAAATGGACGACCAGCAGCCACTTCGGGAGATCGAGAAGCTCTACCTGAACCAGATCGCCGCGACCAAGCGTAGCATCTATGCCGAAAGCCAATATTTCGCGTCCCGCCGCATAGCCGAGGCGATCGCCGCCCGGCTTGGCGACCCCGACGGCCCGGAAGTCGTGATCGTCAATCCTGAACAGGCGGACGGCTGGCTGGAACAGCAGGCGATGGACACTGCCCGCGCCCGGCTTGTCGAAGCGCTGCGTGCCCGTGACACCTATGGCAAGCTGCGCATCTATCACCCGTTCACCGTGCGGGGCGAACCCATCTATGTCCATGCCAAGATCATGATCGTCGATGACCGTAGCCTGCGCGTCGGCTCATCCAACATGAACAATCGCTCGATGCGGCTCGACACCGAATGCGACGTGACGATCGACGTGGCGCTACCCGCCAACGTCGGGCGGGAAGCAACCATCCTCGGCATCCGCGACGATTTGATCGCAGAGCATCTCGACTTGCCCGTGGAGCGCGTCTCCGCCGTGATCGCGGAGCGCGGGCTGACCGCCGCGATCGAGCAGTTGCGCGACAAGCCCGGACGAACCTTGCGTCCCTATGTGACGCCAGATCTCAATGAGGTACAGGCGTGGCTGGCTGACAATGAGGTGCTGGACCCCGAAGGTCCGGAGGAAATGTTCGAACCTGTCACGGACCGCAGCTTGTTCCGGCGGCTGCGCAGGAAAAACTGAACCGCGCCGCTATTCCGCCGCCAGCAGCGCTTCCGCTCCGCCCAGATTGACCGACACGAGGCGGCTGACGCCCCGCTCGACCATGGTCACGCCGAACAGGCGGTGCATGCGCGCCATCGTTACGGCATTATGGCTGACGATCAGGTAGCGCGTGTCAGTCTGCCCAACCATCACGTCCAGCAGATCGCAGAACCGCTCGACATTGGCATCGTCCAGCGGCGCATCGACTTCGTCCAGAACGCAGATCGGCGCAGGGTTGGTCAGGAACAGGCCGAAGATCAGCGCGACCGCCGTCAGCGCCTGCTCGCCGCCCGATAGCAGGGTCAGCGCCGCCAGCTTCTTCCCCGGCGGCTGCGCCATGATCTCCAGCCCGGCCTCCAGCGGATCGTCGCTATCGATCAGTTCCAGATGCGCCTGCCCGCCGTTGAACAAGGTTGTGAACAAGCGCCTGAAATGCCCGTCGACCGCCTCGAAGGCAGCCAGCAGCCGCTGCCGCCCTTCCCGATTGAGGCTGCCGATCGATCCGCGCAGCCGATTGATGGCCTGGGCCAACTCCTCGCTTTCGGCGCGGCTGCTCGCCTGTGTCGCCTCCAGCTCTTCCAACTCCTGCGCGGCGACGAGGTTGACTGGCCCAATCCGCTCCCGCTCTGCAGACAGGCGGTCATGTTCGCCCTGCTCGCTTTGCGCGATCCGGATTTTGGCGCTGACGAAGCCCAGCTTTTCGGGAAGCACAGGGGGCGGACATTCGAAGCGTTCGCCCGACAGGCGATTGGTCTCGACGCGCTTCTCGTCCGCTGCCTCGGCGCGTGCCGCCGCAGTCGCCCGCCTTTCGCGTGCCTCGGCCAGTGTTTCGCCTGCCTGGGCTGCCTGCGCTTCGGCAGCGCGTAGCGCGGCTTCCGCGTCACTCTCCGCGCGCCGCGCCGTTTCAGCCCCTGCCGCCAGCTCGGTCCCTTGTTCGGAAAGCCGTGCGATCTCCGCTGCGAGCTGATCGGGCTGGTGCGTCAGCGTGTCACGTTCGGCGGCGATCGTCTCGCCGCGCTCAACCATGGCGGCGATCCGCTTGGCCGCCTCGCCCGCCCGTGCGCGCCAACTTCTGGCTTCGGCGTCCGCTGCCGACATGCGCTCCCGATCGCTTGCCAACGCGCGATCGGCCAAAGCTTGATCCGCCTGCAACTGACTGACGAACAAGCGCGCCTTCTCGCTCGCCTGCGACAGCGATGAGACCAGCGCCCGGGTTTCCGCTCCCTCCGGCACGGCGGCCCGGGCGGCATCGGCCTTGTCATGATCGGCCCTGGCGAGGGCCAGATCCGTCCGTGCTTCGGCCAGACGTTCCTCGATCGCTTCCCGCCGACCGGAAAGCCGCTCGATCGCAGTGGCGGCTTCATCGGCGGCACGCAAAGCCGCCCGCAATCGTTGGTCGGCCGCGCCAAGCCGCGTCCGTGCCGCAGCCAGCGCTTCAGCAGCTGCCTTTTCCTGTGCAGCGGCCTCATCCTGAGCACTACGGGCGGCTTCCACCTCCGCCGCTGCCGCTGGCCGCGCCGCCTCTATCGCTTCCAGCCGGTTGAGCCGGATAAGCCGCTCGGCCGCCGCTGCGCCGCCTTCGTCCGCGATATAGCCGTCCCAGCGCCGAAGCTGCCCGTCCTTCGTGACCAGCCGCTGACCCACCGCCAGCGCCTGCCCCTCATCTGTCTCAGCGACCGCGACCTGCGCCAGCCGCCGCGCCAGTTCTGCTGGCGCGCTCACATGCTGCGCGAGCGACACGCATCCGGCGGGCAGGGCAGGGTCGTTTTCGAGCGGGACGGCGCCAGCCCAGCGCCGGGTTCCCTGCATCCCCACCGGAGCTTCAAGGTCATCGCCCAGCGCCGCGGCAAGCGCCCGTTCAAATCCCGGCGCCGCCTTCACCTGGTCCAGCGCCCGCTCTCGCCCGCTTCCACTTTCCACGGCACGCTTCAGAGCAGCCGCTTCGCTGTCCAGCGCGGCAAGAGCGGCCCGCGCGGACGACAGCGCTGCTTCCGCTGCTGAGCGCGCATCAGCGGCGCTCTGCCGCGCGGCTTCAGCCTGACCGATTGCCGCCTCCGCACCATCGCGATCCGCGCCTGCTTCAGCCTGCGTGTCGAGCGCTTCGCTCCGCTTCGCCTCCAGCGGCGCGGCATGGGGCAGGGCGGCCGCTTCGGTATCGAGCCGTGCAGCCTCCCGCTCCGCCTTTTCCAACCGGCTCCGCGCAGCCGCCAACGCCGCTTCGGCCACCCGCAATTCGGCCTGTTCGCTCGCCTGCCGCGCCATGGCCTTGGCCAGCTCCAGCTCTGCGTCACGCGCAGCGTCCTCCGCCCGCGCGATCCGCCCTGAAAAGTCAGGCCGCATGGCTTCGGTCTGGGCAACGCGCTCTTTCAACGTAGAAATTTCGCCCGAAAGCCGAGCAATCGCCTCAGCAGCGTCATTGGCGAGCGTGCCTTCCCGCACGCGATCTTCTTCCAGCCGCTCGGCCTGCTGCGCGAGATCGTGCAGTCGCCGGACCACACCGTCCCGCTCCGTTTTCAGTGCCGACAGCCTATGCCCCGCCTCACTGGCCTGATCGCGCGCCACCTGTGCCGCAGCCCGTCGCGTCGCCAGCGCCTCCACGGCAGCATTGGCGTGGACGGCCGCTGCTGATTGCGCTTCCTGAGCGGTTCGCACGGCGCCTTCCGCTTCAGCAGCTTCCTTCCGCGCCGCGTCGGCGCTTGCCGACGCTTCCCGCCAGCGGGCGAAGATCACGCGGCCTTCGGCCACCCGGATCTGCTCGGACAGCTTGATGTAGCGCTCGGCCGCCTTCGCCTGCCGCCGCAGGCTGCTCGCCCGCGCCTCCATGTCGTTCAATATCTCATCGAGCCGCGCAAGATTGGCCTCAGCCGCGCGCAGCTTCTGCTCGGCATCCTTGCGACGGACATGCAGGCCGGAGATGCCAGCCGCTTCCTCCAGCATCGCTCGCCGTTCCTGCGGGCGCGCAGCGATAACGGCGGCGATCCGTCCTTGGCTGACCAGCGCCGGGCTGTGCGGTCCGGTCGCGGCGTCGGCAAAGATCAGCGATACGTCCTTCGCCCGGACATCACGGCCATTGGCGCGGTAGGCGCTGCCCGCGCCCCGCTCGATCCGGCGCGTAACTTCCAGCTCACCGTCCGCGCCGACTTCGACCGCGTTGAACAGCTCGCCCTGTTCCTGCACCGTCAGCAGCGACACTTCGGCGAAATCGCGCTGCGGGCGAGTGGATGTGCCCGCGAAGATCACATCCTCCATGCCTGCGCCGCGCATCGACTTGGCACTGGATTCGCCCATTACCCAGCGGATCGCTTCGAGCAGGTTCGACTTGCCGCACCCATTGGGCCCGACGATCCCCGTCAGGCCCGGCTCGATGCGCAGCTCCGTTGGATCAACGAAGCTCTTGAAGCCGGAAAGCTTGAGGCGCTTTATCTGCATGGCCAACCGCCGGGGCAGCACCAAGCCGCCCCGCTGTCAGCAGGCAAGCTCATCGCAGATGTCCGCCCCCCTTCAGCCAATCAGAGACCTGCTTCCTTCAGCTTGGGCTGCAACGTCGCCCAGTTGGCGACATTGTCGATCTTGACGTCGTTCAGGATGAAGGTCGGCGTGCCGTCGATCTTATACTGATTGCTCGCCGCTTCGACGCCCTTGGCCAGCTTCTCGGCCGCGCCAGTGTCGGCAAGGCACCGCTTTGCCTTGTCTTCGGCGATGCCACGCTGCTTGGCAAAGTCGACCAGCCCGACAGCTGCGGCCAGATTGCCAAAGCGCTGTGCCGGAGGGCTGCTCATCAGTTGCTGATATTTCGCGTCGCCCAGAGCCTGCGCCTTTTCAAACATGGCGTTCTGGTTGGTGAAAAACTGCTCGCTAAGCGGGTAAAAAACATCCTTGCCGCCGCAACGGACAAGAAGCGAGGTCGATATGTCGATGGGATCGCGGACGAAGTTGCGCAGCTCATAGCTCATCTTGCCAGTGTCGACGATCTTGCGGATTTCCTCGGAAGCCTCGGCGGAAAAGTCGCGGCAATGGCTGCAGGTATAGCTTGCATATTCAACCAGCTTCACCTTGGCCTGCGGGTTGCCCATGACGAAACCGCCTTCCGGCGTTTCCGTCACCGTGCTGGACCAGCTGGTGCCTGCCGGAGCAGCTACGGCTGCCACCGGCTCTGCCGATGCGTTGTTCGCTGCGTCATTTTTCCCGCAAGCGGAAATGGTGAGCGAGAGGGCGATAAGGGCAAGTCCGGTAATGGCTTTCACTGGGTACAGGCTCCGTAGCTTGAGCGTCAGGATCAGGGGTTTAATTCACTGTGCGGCGGCGGGCAATGCGTCGCGCAAGCTGGTCCAGCTCGACCCGCCCGTCCTTGTGCCGTTGATGGTGAAGGCAGGCGTTCCCCCGATCTTCACCTCGTTCCATGCCTCATCGGTCATGGCGAGTATCTGTTTCATTGCGGCCGGATTGCCGATGCATGCATCAAGCTGCGCGGGCGTGAAGCCACGCTTGCCCATCAAGGTGTAAAGCCCGGTGTTGCGGCCGATATCCTTGAGCGCCGGTATCTGCTCCGACGGTTTGGCGGCGCCCCGGTCATAGGCTTGCAGCTGCTCCATCCAGGCGTCCTGATTGGCGAACAGCGCCTCATGATTGCCAAAGAAGCGTTTCGGGCCACCACAGCGCGCCAACAGCGCGGCGGTCAGGTCATATTTGTCGCGCACGGCGTTGCGGACCTCGACGCTGACAGTGCCGCCCCTCACATAGTTCGCCTTCAGGGGCGCGCTCGCCTCCCCCACGAAATGCGCGCAGTGGGAACAGGTGTAGCTGACATATTCGACCAGCTTCGTGCGCGCGGCGGGATTGCCAAGCACATGGCCGCCGATGGGCGACAGCGCGACCCGCGTGGTCCAGTTGGCAGTCGGAGCCGCCAACAGGCTGGTGGGAAGCGCTAGAAGAGCAAGCACGGCAAGGCGGAGTTTCATCATGCGATCACCCATGGAGCGCCGCCCCTGTACGGCTGTTGAATTGATAAGGGCGACACTGCACCCATTTCTGTCTAGCGGATTTTCGGCAAGCCGCTCGAATTGGCAAGCCCCTGCGCCAGCGATTCAAGGACCGCGCGCAGTTCCGGGTCGCCAATGTCGCGGAGCGAATCGCCAAGCTCGACTGGCACGGGGCGCAGGTTACGCGGGGGCGGCCGCCGTTCAGGCGCAGCGCCGCGCACTTCGCCCTGCTTCATCGCGATCTTGGCGACGGCGGCATAGCCAAAGAAGCGGTTCACCCGTTCGATAATGTCCGGCAGCACATGCTGGATCATCGGTGCATGGCCGCTCATCACAGTGAGCTGGAGCGTCCCGCCTGCTTTCTTGCCAACCGGAAAGCGGATCGATTCGGGCGCGGAAATTTCCGCATAATGCGATCCGACGATCTCGGCCCATCGGGTGACGATGCTGGACTGGACAAAGCCGAACTTGCGGAACGCAGCCGCGCCGATCTGCGGCATCAGGTCGGCGATCTGGCGCGGACCCCCGACACGAGGCCGTTCCGCCGCCGCTTCTGCACGGCTTTTCAATTTGGGTTTCGCGGGCCGTTCCGTCATGCGCCGCTTAATGGCATAGGGCGGCCATGCACGTCGAGGGGACCCCGCAGAAAATCGCAGAAGATCTGCTGGCCCATTATGACGTGCATGCCCGCCGCCTGCCATGGCGCGCACCGCCGGGAGCCAACGCCGCGGACCCCTATCGGGTCTGGCTGTCCGAGATCATGCTCCAGCAGACGACGGTCGCGGCGGTCGGCCCCTATTTTGCGAGGTTCACCACCCGCTGGCCGACCGTCGAGTCCCTGGCAGCGGCGGACGATGCCGATGTCATGGCGGCATGGGCGGGCCTTGGCTATTATGCCCGCGCGCGCAATCTGCTCGCCTGCGCCCGCGCCGTCGCGCAGCAGCATGGCGGTGCCTTTCCGAACGATGAAGAGGGGTTGCGCGCACTCCCCGGTGTCGGCGCCTATACCGCCGCTGCCGTGGCTGCCATTGCCTTTGGCCGCCGCGCCGTAGTGGTGGACGCCAATGTGGAGCGCGTGGTCGCTCGGCTGTTCGCGATCGATACCCCGCTACCCGCTGCCCGTCCTGCCATCCGTGCCGCTGCCGACAGTATAACCCCCGACGCGCGTGCCGGAGACTTCGCCCAAGCGATGATGGATCTTGGCGCGACCATCTGCACGCCTCGCAACCCCGCCTGCGCTATCTGCCCGCTGCGGCAAGATTGCGCCGCCTTCCGCACCGCCGATCCCGCCTTCTTCCCGGTCAAGGCAGCCAGGAAGGCAAAGCCGCATCGGCTCGGCCATGGCTGGTGGATAGAGCGGGCCGATGGTCATGTGTGGCTGATCCGCCGCCCGGCCAAGGGTCTTCTCGGCGGCATGCGCGCGCTTCCCTCATCGGACTGGGGCGACGCGCCCGAACCTGCCCCACCTGTCGCAGGTCGGTGGAAAACGCTCCCGGAACCCGTCGGCCATGTCTTCACCCATTTCTCGCTGGCCTTGACCGTCCATGTCGCCCATGTGGCGAAGGAAAGCATGCCTCCCGGCGAAGGCGAATGGTGGCCGCTCGACCAGTTGGAGGATGCAGGGCTGCCAACCTTGTTCCGCCGCGCGGCTGTGGCAGCGATGAAGGAGAGAGATGCCCATGTCCCCTGACCAGCTTGGCTATGTTGGCGGCCGCCTGGACCGTGCCGACCACATTCGCGTGAACCCGGATCTCGCGGCGCAGGCGCTTGCCTCGCCTGATGCGCGATGCCTGGTGCTCGACGGTTTGGACCCGGTGACGCGGGACGGCCATCTGCTGATGGAACCGGTCGCGCCGGACGCCAGCCTTGAAGATCACTTGCTGCTCGGCCTGGATGAAGAGCAGCGCCCGATCTTTGCCCGCCTCGCTCAGGAAGTGGGCAGCAATTTCTTCCCCAGCCCGCGCAGCCGCGCCATCGTCACGGAAGTCCCTGCTGACGAGGTCGCCCTGTACGGCGCGGCGCGGAGCCTGGTTCATTGGCATGGCCGCCATCCCTTCTGCTCGGTGTGCGGATCGCGCACCGTTGCGGAGAAGGCGGGCTGGGCACGCCGCTGCGGCGCCTGCGATGCCGAGCATTTCCCGCGTGTCGATCCGGTCGTCATCATGCTTGCCGAGCATCAGGGGCGCGTGCTCGTGGGGCGGCAGCATAGCTGGCCGGAAGGCTTCTATTCCGCTCTGGCAGGCTTCGTTGAACCGGGTGAAACGATCGAAGAAGCCGTGAAGCGCGAGATCAAGGAAGAGGCCGGGCTCACTGTACATTCGGTCCGCTATGTCATGAGCCAGCCTTGGCCCTTCCCCTCATCGCTCATGATCGCCTGCATCGGCCAGGCCGACGATGAATCGTTGAAGCTCGACGAGACGGAAATCCAGCATGCCTTCTGGTGCGATGCGGCTGATGTTCGCGCCGCTCTGGCAGGCGCGGCCGGTGCGCCCTTCACCGCGCCTCCGCCCATGGCGGTCGCGCATCATCTGCTCAAGCATTGGGCCGATGCGCAGGTTGCCCCGCCCGATCCAAGCGCGTAAGGCCAAGGTCACACCCCTTGTCAGGAACGCTCCGCACTCATGCTCAGCCTCGAAGAAGCCCAGTCGCGCGCACAGGATCTGGTGACGGCGGCACGCAGGGCAGGGGCTGACGCGGCGGATGCCATATATGCCTGCAATGCATCCACGACCGTAGCCGTGCGCCTCGGCGCGCTGGAGGATGTGGAGCGGTCAGAGGGCGAAGAGATCGGTCTGCGCGTTTTTGTCGGCCAACGCTCCGCCAGCATCGCTGCGTCGGACATGAATCCGGCCACCTTGAGTACATTGGTCGATCGCTGCATCGCCATGGCGCGCGAAGCGCCTGAAGACCCCTATGCTGGACTGGCGCCTGAGAATCGACTGCTGCGCGGCGGCTCGCCGGAACTCGACATAGCCGACCCTAGCGATCCGGAACCCGCCCTGCTGCGTTCCCGCGCTTTTGAGGCGGAAGAAGCCGCTCGCGCCGTGTCGGGCGTTACGAACAGCGAAGGCGGCGGGGCATCGAATGGCCGCAGCCAGGTCGCGCTCGCCACCAGCCACGGTTTTGCAGGCGCATATGCGGGCACCAGCCATTCGACCTGGGCCAGCGTCCTTGCTGGCACGGGCGCGGATATGCAGCGGGATCATGCCAGTCATAGCGCGCGCTACCTGGAGGATCTTGACGGCTCCGTCGCCATCGGAACACGCGCAGGGGAGCGGGCGGTAGCTCGCCTCAACCCCGCCAAGCTCGAAAGCGGTGTGCTGCCCATCCTCTTTGATCCGCGCATCGGGTCCGGTCTGCTCGGCCATCTGATCGGCGGGATGGTCGGGCCTGCAATCGCCCGGCGGTCGAGTTTTCTGCTTGAATCCCTTGGCAAAGCGCTGTTCGACAGCGCCATCACCGTCATTGATGACCCGTTGCGCGCGCGCGGCCTCCGCTCTCGTCCCTTTGATGGCGAAGGGCTTCCCGTCGCACGCCGGGCGTTGATCGACAAGGGTGTGCTGACCGGCTGGCTGATGGACAGCGCCTCTGCGCGCCAGCTTGGCCTTGAACCCACCGGGCACGCCAGCCGTGGCGGCAGCGGCGCGCCGGGCGCTGGCGTGACAAACGTCCATATGGAACCGGGCAATGTCTCGCCTGCCGAACTGATGGCTGACATCAAGCGCGGCATCTATGTCACCGAACTGATCGGCATGGGCGTCAATGGCGTCACCGGCGATTACAGTCGCGGCGCAGCTGGTTTCCTGATCGAAGATGGCGAAATCACCCGCCCTGTCTCAGAAATCACCATTGCCAGTAATCTCAAGGACATGTTCCGCGCCCTTGTTCCGGCAAATGATCTTGTCTTCCGCTATGGCATGAACGTGCCTACGATCCGCATCGACGGGATGACCGTTGCCGGGGGCTGAGATCGACCTGCGCGCGCTCGTCAGCGCGGTATCGGACGCAGCCGATCGCGCGCTCACCCTATGGGCGGGCGGGCAGACCCAGGTGCGCCAGTGGGAGAAGGTTCCCGGCCACCCCGTTTGCGAGGCGGATCTGGAAATCGACGTCATGCTCCGCCAGAGCCTCGGCCTCATCGATCCTGCTGCCGGATGGCTGTCGGAAGAAACCGCCGACACTGTCCATCGTTTGGATCTGGCCCGCGTCTGGGTGGTTGATCCGATCGATGGCACTCGGGACTATCTGCGTGGTCGTCCCGGATGGGCTGTTTCCGTCGCCCTGGTCGAACATGGCGCGGTAAGCATAGGCATACTCGCAGCACCCGCCCGCAACGAACTTTGGATAGCGAGGGCAGGGGAGGGCGCCACACGCAACGGCCGCACCCTTACGGCCGGTGCCCGCATGCTTTTGCCCGGCGCCCGCGTACCCGCCGACCATCTCCCCCGTCATGACCGGGACCTTCTGGCCGTTCACAAACCCAACAGCATCGCCCTGCGCATGGCAATGGTCGCCGCCGACGAAGCCGATATCGTCGCGACCGTCCGTTGGGGCAATGAGTGGGATGTCGCCGCCGCTGCCCTGATCGCGCAGGAAGCAGGGGCGGTGGTCACCGACGCGCTCGGCGACCCTCTATCCTTCAACCGCCCAGAACCCACCGCCTTCGGCTTGCTCTGCACAGCCCCCGGAATCCACGAAGCCGCCACCAAACGCCTCGCCCCCCGCGCCAGAGAGTTGCTCAGCCGTCCATAGCGTCGGGTTGATTGATCAAACGCGCGAAAGTCTTGCGTAGCTAGATTGCTTCAGCACCAGCGCTCGCTGCTTAGAGCTTGCCGTATTTCGCCTCAAAGCCGCTGAAATCTCCCGCGGCTAGATATTTCGCCTGATCAATCCATTGGTCGCGGACCGGGCGGCCTTTGAAGTTGCCGAGTTTCGTGTCGATCGACGCCAAGTCAGCTTCGGTCCAATTGGCGATCTGCTCGTAACGGGTGACGCCCAGTTCGATCAGCAGCTGGTTGAGCTTCGGGCCTACGCCCTTCATCCTCAGCAGATTGTCCTGACCATCCGACGCAGAGGCAGCTGACTGCGTAGCGACGATGGGGGCCGCCTCCGGTGCAGTGATCGGCACAGGCTCGGCGGCAATTGTCGTAGGAGGGGGCGGTGTCGGCTCTGCAGCTGGTGCAAGTACCGGCGCGGCTTCCTTTACCGCCAGGGGCGACTGCTCGGCGCCTGGCGCGGCTGTCGAAGTCTTCCGTCCCACCAACAGGAATATGACCCCGATCAGGATCAGCAAGCCGATCAGCAACCAAAGGCCATAGTCCATGAAGAATTCCTGCATCGCGCTCCCTCCTGCTATCGGGCTTTATCTAGATGCGCTTGCTGCGGATCGGCAAGGGGCCGCGTTCAAAGGCCTTCAGCGCGCTTCACGCTCAACCTCGCGCCATCCGATGTCGCGGCGGCAAAAACCGGTCGGGAAGTCGATCGCATCGACAGCCTGATAAGCTGCCGCCTGCGCCTGGCCCACACTGCCGCCACTGGCGGTCACGTTCAGCACCCGGCCACCGTTGGCGACGAGCTTTCCGTCCTTCAAGGCAGTGCCCGCATGGAAAACGCGCGCACCGCCTGCTTCTGCCGCATCGATGCCTGCGATAGCACCGCCCTTTTCCGGCGTGCCGGGATAGCCGCTGGCCGCCATCACCACCGTCAGCGCGGTACGGTCTGCGAGCTTTACCGGCTCCTGCTCCGCCAGCCGTCCTTCTGCAACGGCAAGCAACAGTTCGACAAGATCGCCGTCAAAGCGCATCATCAGCACCTGGCATTCTGGATCACCAAAGCGTGCATTATATTCGATGAGCTTTGGCCCCTCGCTGGTCAGCATGAGTCCCGCATATAGCACACCGGAATAGGGCGTGCCCTCAGCAGCCAGAGTATCGACCGTCGGCCGTATGATCTTTTCGATGACTTGCGCTTCCAACTCGGGCGTCAATACCCGTGCGGGGCTGTAGGCGCCCATGCCGCCGGTATTGGGGCCAGTGTCGCCATCGCCCACGCGCTTATGATCCTGAGCGGAGCCGAACGGCAGGATCGCGCTGCCATCGGTAAGTGCAAAGAAGCTCGCCTCCTCGCCGGTCATAAACTCTTCCAACACCACTTCCGCGCCCGCTGCGCCAAACGCGCCGGAGAACATGTCCTCGATCGCCTCGACGGCTTGGCTCTGCGTTTCGGCGATAATGACGCCCTTGCCCGCGGCCAGACCATCTGCCTTGATGACGACCGGCAGCCCGAAATCCGCGAGCGCCGCGATCGCGCCGTCCTTGCTGTGGACGCGTTCATAAGCGGCAGTCGGAATCCCGGCCCGCTTGCAGAGATCCTTGGTAAAGCCTTTCGATCCCTCCAGCTGCGCTGCCTTCTTGCCCGGTCCGAACACCGGATATCCCTTCACCCGCAGATTGTCGGCGAGGCCATCGACCAGCGGCGCTTCCGGCCCGATCACCACCAGGCCGATGGAATGGCGCAAACAGAAATCCACCACCGCGCGATGATCTGTGACATCCAGATCGACCAACGTCGCATGCTGGGCTATGCCGGGGTTGCCTGGCGCGGCATAAAGGGTCGTAATGCTGGGCGACTGCGCCAGCTTCCAGGCCAGAGCATGTTCGCGGCCGCCGCTGCCCAACAAAAGGATGTTCATTTCGCCCATGTCCCCGGAATATGAAGCTGGTTTCGATGTATCGGGCCGCCTGTTAGCGGAGGAAAGGGCGGGGGACAACGCGCCGCCGCTTTCGGTGAGCGAATTGTCGGCCGTGCTGAAGCGGACGGTGGAGGACCGCTTCGGCCATGTCCGTCTGCGCGGCGAGATTTCCGGTTTCAAGCGCGCCGCCTCGGGCCATCTTTACCTCTGCCTGAAGGATGACAATGCGGTCATCGACGGCGTGATGTGGAAGGGCGGGGCCCAGCGCCTGCCTTTTGCTCCGCAGGACGGCGTGGAGGTCATCGCTACTGGCAAGCTGACCACCTATCCCGGCCGTTCCAAATATCAGATCGTGATCGATCGGATGGAGCTGGCGGGCGAAGGCGCGCTGATGGCGCTGCTTGAAAAGCTGAAGGCCAAACTCGCTGGCGAAGGGCTGTTCGACCGCGCCACCAAGCGTCCTCTTCCCTTCATGCCGCGTACCATCGGCGTCGTCACGTCGCCGACCGGCGCGGTGATTCGCGACATCCTCCATCGGCTTGAGGATCGCTGCCCGACCAACGTGCTGCTCTGGCCTGTGCTGGTGCAAGGACAGGGCGCGGCCGAACAGGTGGCCCGCGCCGTGCGCGGCTTTTCCGCCATGCAGCCAGGAGGCGCCCTGCCGCGTCCCGACCTCGTCATCGTTGCGCGCGGCGGCGGCTCGATTGAGGATTTGTGGAGTTTCAACGAGGAAGTCGTCGTCAGAGCGGTCGCCGAATGCTCGATCCCGACCATTTCGGCGGTGGGGCATGAAACCGATACGACCCTTTGCGACTATGCTGCGGACATGCGCGCGCCAACGCCCACTGCCGCTGCGGAGATGGCGGTGCCGGTTCGGGCCGACCTGATGGCGATGCTGACCGAGCAAGGCTTGCGCATGAATCGAGCCGTGCGGCGCGGGGCAGCGCAGGCGCGCGAACGGCTGGATATGCAGGCCCGGCTGATGCCATCGCCGGACTTGCTACTGGCTCCGCAACGTCAACGGCTTGATCAATTGTCGGGAGAGCTTGGCAACTGCTTGCGTCATCGGGTGTCCGATGCGCGGGCGCATCTGGGGCAGGCGGGCGGGGCTCTGCGCCCGGCCCTGCTGCACCAGCATCTTGCCCGGTCGAAGGAGCGGCTCGACCGCCAACGGCTGCGCCCGGATTATCTCGCCCGCGTCTTTCATGACCGCGCGACCGCCTTCGACCGGCTTTCCCGTTTGTTCGTGTCGGTCAATCCCGACTTGCCGCTGGCGCGCGGCTTTGCTCGCGTCATGGCGGGAGATCGCCTGGTCAAATCGGTTGCGGAAGCCCAGGGCGCAGGGGCCGTATCGCTGCATTTCGGCGATGGCGCAGTAGATGCCATCGTCGGAACAGGTTCGACGCCGCCAGCCCTTGAGAAGGCACCGACGCAAGCTATATCTTCTTCACCCCGTCCGTCCCGCAAGCCACAGGAAGGGACGGAAAACCGCCAGCAGGATCTATTTTCCTGATGCGCATGACCATGGAAAAGGCCGCTTGATCCCATGCTGATGTCTGACCGCGATCGCCCGGCGCGCCTCCATTATATGGCGTACAGCTTCCGTGTGCTGCAGGCTGGGGATCATGTCGTGTGCGCTGTCACCGGGCAGAAAATTCCGCTCGACGACCTGCGCTATTGGAGCATTGCCCGGCAGGAACCCTATGCCAGCGCCGAAGCTTCGGCGCAGGCCGAACTGAAGGCCCGCGGCCTGCGATGAGGCATTGGGTGGCTGTGCTCCTGCTGATGATGATCGGCAGCGCAGCGTCGGCAATCGACCCCGTCCCACCCCCACCTGCAGGCATTATTCTTGAGGGCAAGGCTCAACAGGGTGGCGTCCTCATCGGGACAGCGCCCCCTGCCACAACTGAACTGCGCCTGGATGACTTGCCGCTGCGCATCGATCGAGATGGCCGCTTCCTCATAGCTTTCGACCGCGACGCCGGGCCGCAGGCGCGCCTTACCGCTCGCCTTGTCGATGGCCGCATGCTCAGCCAGATGATCAGCGTCGCCCCGCGCGTCTGGCGGATCGAGCGAGTCAACACGCCGCTTCGCCCCGTGCGAAATAATGAAGCCTTTCTTGCGCTCCGCCGACCCGAACTGGAGCAGATCGCCGCTGCCAGGAAAGTGGAGACGGGCGCAACAGGCTGGCGCCAGCATTTCCTATGGCCACGCATCGGCCGTATTTCCGGCCTTTTCGGATCGCAGCGCGTCTATCAGGGCGTGCCGGGCGCCTATCATGGCGGCATCGACATCGCTGGAGCGACCGGAGACCCCGTCCTTGCTCCGGCAGACGGCGTAGTGATTCTCGCCGCTGAGCGCCCATTCTCGCTGGAGGGCAATCTACTGATGATCGACCATGGTCACGGCCTTAGCAGCGCCTTCCTTCATCTTTCCCGCATCGATGTGAAGTTGGGGCAGGCCGTGCGTCAAGGGCAGCAGGTGGGTACGGTGGGCGCAACAGGCCGAGCGACTGGCCCGCATCTTCACTGGGGTTTGCGCTGGAACGAGGCGCGGGTCGATCCCCTGCTCCTCGCGGGACCCATGCCTCCAAACTGATGTGAGATATATTCGCGCAACTTAGCGCGCTGGCCCGTAGTGCCAGAGCATCAATGTTCCACGGGGACGCCGTCCACGCCAATAATATTGTCAAACAGGCGCGAAATGGCTTTTTAGCGCTATGTGGCAAATTTACGACAGTGCAACAGCAAAGTGTCTATATGTCTGTCGCATTGCTTTACACGCATAAAACGACTGCGCAGACTATTCCCTAGCACGGATGAAGAGGGGTTTGCTGTCGGGCTCCTAACGCCCCTCTTCATGCGTCAAAACAAAGGACGCGGGTTCGCTTGCGTCGTTCCAGAGCAAGGGACTGGATTGTGAAGACACTCTCGAACAATGCGTGGCTGCGCAACAGCGCGGCGCTGCAGGCGCTCGCATGTGCGGGCGCGGGCTTTGCGGCGCTCGCCGCCCCTGCCTTCGCGCAGGATACACCGGCCGGGACAGTGGCCGAAGAACCGGAAGCTACGATCGTCGTGACCGGTTCTATCCTCCGGCAGGACGTCAACAACACACCTTCGCCGGTCTCCGTGCTTACTTCCGAGTCGCTCGAACAGCGCGGCATCCAGACGACGCAGGAGGCGCTTCAGCGCATCTCGTCCAACAATGGCGCGGCGCTGACCAACAGCTTCTCGGCCAATGGCGCTTTTGCCGCTGGTGCGTCCGCCGTGTCGCTGCGCGGCCTGACCACCAGTTCAACCCTGGTCCTCTTCGATGGCCAGCGCGCTGCTTATTATCCGCTGGCTGATGACGCAACGCGCAACTTCGTTGACCTCAACACCATCCCCGACGACATCGTCGATCGTGTCGAGGTGCTGCGCGACGGCGCGTCGTCGACCTACGGCGCAGACGCGATCGCGGGCGTCATCAACGTCATCACGAAAAAGCAGTTCAAGGGCATCGGCGGCCGTATCGAAGGCGGCCTCACCGAGCGCGGCGATGGCGAAAACTACCGCATCACATTGACGGCGGGCACCGGCGATCTCGGCCGTGACGGATACAACATCTACGCCAGCGGCTTCTGGTACCGCCAGAACGCACTTTATAATCGCGACCGACCCTATCCATACAACTCGCAGGATCTGTCCGGTATCTGCCGCGATGGTATCTGCGGACCACAAGTCGGCCCCAATGGTGGCTCGATCAACCCGTCCAGCACCGGGTATGTGGGTTGGGCCGATGCTACGTCGTCGAGCGACCGACGTTCTTTCGCCACGACCTTCTTCGTTGCGCCCACCAACTCCAACAGCGCACTCGATGACCCACTTGGCCGCTATCAGTTCCTCAACCCTGCCGCCGGCTGTATTGCAGGCGAGACGCCGTACACGCTTACTGCGGCTGAACTGGCGGACACGGAGCAGAACGCCTTTGCGCCTACGACCGTCTGCCAAGGTGATCTGGTTCGCCAATATGGCGTAATTTCGCCCCGTATCGAACGCTTCGGCGGCGCGCTGAAGGCCACTGTTGCGGTAACCGACGATATCGAAGCTTCCTTCACTGCCAATTATCTGCAGAGCAAGGTCAGCTATTCTGGCGAACCGGCGACCATCCGTGCCAATGGACCGGCGGGGATCAACTTCCCGCGCTTCAGCACCTATAACAGCGGACTGCCGAACGCGCCCGGCTCCTTCGCTCTGGCGCTGCCAGTCTACGTCTGCCCGCTTGTCAACGGCCTGCCCCAGCCTAACTGCGATGCTACCAACGGCACGCTCAATCCCAATAATCCGTTTGCCGCGCAGGGCCTGCAGGCGCGCATTCTGGGCCGTATCCCCAATCTTAACGAATATAATGAGACGCTTAGCCGCACCTATCGTGGCGCCTTCTCGATCGCGGGCCCCATCACGGACAATTGGAACTTCGCGGCGGACGTTGTGGGCATGGTCACCGACCTCACCCGCACTTCAAAGGGTTACGTGTATATCCAAAATCTGCTGAACGTTGTCGCCGACGGCAGCTATAATTTCGTAAACCCGTTGTCGAACAGCCAGTCGGTGCTCGACTATCTGGCACCGGACAATATTACTAAATCCAAGTCTGAACTGTATGCTGCACAGATCAGCTTCAACGGCACCCTGTTCGAACTGCCTGCCGGGCCAGTCCAGCTTGGCTTTGGCGGCCAGATTCGTCTGGAATCGATCAACGCCCCTAGCGCCAACGATGACTTTGCAGGGCCGACGCAGCGCTATTTCGTCCTAAATGCCTTCGGTACAAAGGGTGAGCGCGTCGTCCGGTCGGGCTTCTTCGAACTGAACGTGCCTGCGTTCGAAGGCTTCGAAGTCAACGCCTCAGGCCGCTACGACAGCTATAATAGCGGCCAGAGCGCCTTCTCGCCCAAGGTTGGCTTCCGCTACAAACCGATTGATGCGCTGACGCTGCGCGGCACCTGGTCGAGGGGCTTTCGCATCCCCAGCTTCGCGGAGTCCAATGCCCTGCCGACAACGGGCTTTGTCAACAACACTGCGTCTACGTTCCCCGAATCTTATCTGGCGCAATTTGGTTGTACCCGGGATACGTTCACCAGTTGCCCGACCTACCTGAGCTCGAGCAGCTACGGGCAGACCCAAATCGCCAGCCCCGATCTGAAGCCGGAAAAGTCTACTAGCTGGACAGCGGGCGTCATCTTTGAACCTACGCGCAACATCCGCCTCAGCGTAGACTATTACAATATCAAGAAGACGGGCGCGATTATTCCGGCTCCCTTCGGACCAGCTCTGGCTGCCTACTATTCAGGACAGGCGATACCTGCCGGCTACAATATTATCCAGGATTCCCCTGATCCACAAAATCCGGGTGCCCTGCCACGCGTCGCCTATGTTCAGGCGCCGTTGATCAATGCCACCACCATCCGTTCCGAAGGCCTGGACTTCGCCGCCACCGGCCGGTTCAACTTTGGCGATGTCCGTCTCACCAGTTCGCTGGAAGCGACTTATATCATCAATCTTGATACCACCTTCCCAGGCGGTCGGCGTGAAAGCTATGAAGGCACGATTGGCAACTACAGCCTGACGGCTGGTTCCGGCACGCCGGAATGGCACGGGAGCTGGACCAACACGCTGGAATGGAAGAGGTGGACACTCTCTGCTACCGCTGAATTCTTCGGTGGCTATAATCTGTCGGCGGAAGACGTCGAAGGGGCCGGTGCATCCGGTGGCTGCGGCCTCCTGTCGCCGCGCTTCGTGAAGTGCAACGTGGACGACTATATCACGGTCGATCTCACCACCAGCTACAAGCTCAACGACAATTTCACGCTCTATCTGAACGTGCTCAATGTCTTTGACGACCTGCCCCCGATCGATCCGGTCACCTATGGCGCCAACAACTACAACCCGGTTCAGGGTGGCACGGGCATTTACGGCCGCGCCTATCGCCTGGGTGTCCGCGCCAACTTCTAACGCCGACGATCTGCTAAAAAGGAAGGGGCGCCACAAGGGCGCCCCTTTTTTTATGCGACGTTGAGTTTGAGAGCCCCATCGCCTTCATCGACCCGCACCGTCGCGCCATCGGGCACTTCGCCGCGCAGGATCAGGTCGGCCAGCGGGTCCTGCAGATAACGCTGCACCGCCCGCTTCAACGGCCGCGCGCCATAAACCGGGTCATAGCCGACCCGCCCCAGCCACGCCCGCGCGCCATCCGTCAGGTCCAGTACCACCTTGCGATCCTTCAGCAGCTTGCCGATCCGCGCGACCTGAATATCAACGATCGGCGCCATATGGGCAGCGCCCAGCCGATGGAACAGGATCACCTCGTCTAGCCGGTTCAGGAACTCCGGCCGGAAATGGGCCCGGACGATGTCCATCACCTGATCCTCTACCTTTTCGACCGGCTCGTCATCGGCCAGGCCAGCGATGAACTGGCTGCCCAGGTTCGACGTCAGCACGATGATCGTGTTGGTGAAGTCCACCGTACGCCCCTGCCCATCGGTCAGGCGGCCATCGTCCAGCACCTGCAGCAGCACATTGAACACATCGCCATGCGCCTTCTCCACCTCGTCGAACAGCACGACCTGATAGGGCCGCCGCCGCACCGCTTCGGTCAGCACGCCGCCTTCTTCATAACCGACATAGCCCGGAGGCGCGCCGATCAGCCGCGCGACCGAATGCTTCTCCATGAACTCGCTCATGTCGATGCGCACCATCGCGCTGTCGTCGTCGAACAGGAACCCGGCCAGCGCCTTGGTCAGCTCCGTTTTGCCAACGCCCGTGGGCCCAAGGAACAGGAAAGACCCTAGCGGCCGGTTCGGGTCCTGCAACCCGGCCCGCGACCGGCGCACGGCAGTCGCCACGGCCTTCACTGCGTCGGCCTGCCCGATCACCCGCTTGCCAAGCTCTTCCTCCATGGCAAGCAGCTTCTCGCGCTCGCCCTCCATCATCTTGTCGACAGGAATGCCCGTCCAGCGCGACACGACCGAAGCGATATCCTCGCTCGTCACCTCCTCGCGCAGCATCGCGCCCTCCGTCGCGCCTTCCGCTTCGGCGATCTTGCGCTCAAGCTCCGGAATCCGCCCGTAAGCCAGCTCGCCCGCCTTGGCGAGGTCGCCCGCCCGCTGCGCCTGCTCCAGTTCAACCCGCGCGGCGTCCAGCTGCTCCTTCAGCTTGCTCTCGCCCGCGATCTTGTCCTTCTCCGCCTGCCAGCGCTGCGTCAGCGCCGCCGACTGCTCCTCCAGATTGGCGAGGTCCTCCTCCAGCGCGTCGAGCCGATCCTTGGACGCCTTGTCGGTTTCCTTCTTCAACGCCTCCCGCTCGATCTTGAGCTGGATGATCCGCCGGTCGAGCGTCTCGATCTCTTCGGGCTTGCTCTCCACCTCCATGCGCAGGCGGCTCGCAGCCTCGTCCATAAGGTCGATGGCCTTGTCCGGCAGGAAACGGTCGGTGATGTAGCGATTGGACAGCGTCGCCGCGCTGACGATCGCCCCGTCAGTGATCCGTACGCCATGGTGCAGCTCATATTTCTCCTTCAAGCCGCGCAGGATGGAGATGGTGTCCTCCACAGTCGGTTCACCCACGAACACCGGCTGGAAGCGCCGCTGAAGGGCCGGGTCCTTCTCGACATATTTGCGATATTCGTCGAGCGTCGTCGCGCCGATGCAATGCAGCTCCCCGCGTGCCAGAGCAGGCTTCAGCAGATTGCCCGCATCCATCGCACCCTCGGATTTGCCTGCGCCGATCAGCGTGTGCATCTCATCGATGAACAGCACGATCTGGCCCTCGCCAGCCTTCACCTCGTCGAGTACGCCTTTCAGCCGCTCCTCGAACTCGCCGCGATATTTGGCTCCGGCAATCAGGCTGCCCATGTCGAGCGCCATCAGCGTCCGATCCTTCAGCGTATCGGGCACGTCGCCATTGGCGATCCGCAGCGCCAGCCCCTCGGCGATTGCGGTCTTGCCGACGCCGGGGTCGCCAATCAGCACCGGGTTGTTCTTGGTCCGCCGTGCCAGGATCTGGATCGTCCGCCGAATTTCCTCGTCGCGCCCGATTACGGGATCAAGCTTGCCTTCGCGCGCCGCTTCGGTCAGGTCACGCGCGAACTTCTTAAGGGCATCATAGCGGTCTTCTGCGCCTGCCGTATCCGCCGTGCGACCACCCCGCAGATTGTTGATCGCCGCGTTCAGCGCCTCCGCTTTCAGTCCCGCCGCAGCCAAAGCCTTGCCCGCCACGCTCGTCGTCGCCAGCGTCAGCGCAAGCAAGAGGCGCTCTACCGTGACGAAGCTGTCGCCAGCCTTAGCCGCCACCTGCTCCGCGCTGTCCAGCACCCGCACGGCATCATTGTCCAGCCCCGGCGTTTGCTGCGCGCCGCTGCCTGAAACCGCAGGCACCCTGGCCAGCGCCGCATCCGTCTCGCGCACCGCGACAGCCGGATCTCCGCCCGCTGCCTTGATGAGGCCGGAAGCCATGCCCTGATTGTCTTCGAGCAGCGCCTTCAGCAGATGCTCGGGACTGATCCGCTGATGGCTCATCCGGATCGCGACGGTCTGCGCCGACTGGAGGAAGCCCTTGGCGCGGTCAGTGAATTTTTCGAGGTTCATAAGAAGCCCTTCGTGAAACTAGGCGAAATGTAATGTTGCACAAAAGACACACAAGAGGCCTTACGCAAATATCCCTACCAAATTGAAACATGCCCTCGCAAACGTCCTATCCCCAACAGTCAAAATGCGTCGTCAAAAGCGATGAGGGTGAAGTCCATTTCGCCGCCGCCTTCACGCCGCCCAATGCTTGTTGCACCACCGAGATGCGCCGCTATGCTGCTGCAATCCTTGGCCCGTTCCTGCGGCCGTGACCCTGAAACAGGTGAGGGCGCTTCATGAGATTTTTCGCCAGTTCGCGCCGCCATGCATGGACGCTTGGCCTCTCTTCATTGGCAATCGTGATGATGGCGGCCTCGGCTCCGGCCGCGATGGCTGTCCCCGCAAAGACCGAAGTCGCAGCGCCTGCGCCGCTGTCCAGCCTGGTCGCAGCGGTGGACATTCCCTATGAGCAGTTTACGCTGAAGAACGGCCTTCGCGTGATCGTCCATACCGACCGCAAGGCACCGGTCGTTGCCGTCTCGGTCTGGTATCATGTGGGCTCGCGTTTCGAACCGTCAGGCAAGACTGGATTTGCCCACTTGTTTGAACATCTGATGTTCTATGGTTCGGAAAATGCCGATGGGCCATTCTTCGGTCGGCTGGAGGACATCGGCGCCACCGATTGGAATGGCACGACCTGGTTCGACCGCACCAATTATTTTGAAACGGTTCCTACCGGGGCGCTTGACCGGGCATTGTTCCTGGAGGCCGACCGCATGGGTCATCTGCTCGGCGCGGTGACGCAAACAAAGCTCGATACGCAGCGCGGCGTCGTTCAGAATGAAAAGCGCATGGGGGAAAATCAGCCCTATGGCTTGGTCGAATATGCGCAACTCGCCGCCATGTTGCCTGAAGGCCATCCCTATCGCCATTCGACCATCGGTTCGATGGCAGACCTGAATGCCGCCAGCCTTGCCGATGTGCAGAACTGGTTCAAGACGCATTACGGGCCGAACAACGCGGTTTTGGTTCTCGCTGGCGACATCGACGTGCCGACAGCGAAGGCGAAGGCGGAGAAATGGTTCGGTGCTATTGCGTCCGGCCCGGCTCCCAAGGATGTCGATGCGACCATCCCAACGCTCCCGCAGGATGTTGAAAAGCGGATGCACGACAATGTCGCTGCTACCCGGCTGTACCGCAACTGGATCGTGCCGGGCGTCAATTCCGCCGACCTGCCCCAACTGGATCTCGCCATGGCGGTATTCGGCGGACTTAAATCATCGCGGCTCGACAATATCCTGGTGCGTGGCGAAAAAGTCGCGGTCGGCGTCAGTGCGAGCATCCAGCCATTTGAAAAGCTGAGCATCGCCGAGATCACGGTCGATGTGAAACCGGGCCAGGACGCCGCTGCCGTAGGCAGGCGGCTAGACCAGTTGCTGGCCGATTATCTGGCGAAAGGCCCGACAGCCGATGAGGTGCAACGCGCCGCCACCCGGCAGCTTTCCGGCACGATCGGCGGGCTGGAGAAAGTCGGCGGGTTCAGCGGTAAGGCCGTGACGCTTGCCGAAGGGGCGGTCTATTCGGGCGATCCGGGCAAATATAAGAAGGACCTGGCTCTCTACGCTGCGGCTGACCCGCAATCGGTGAGCGCGGCTGCGCGGAAATGGCTGGGGCGGCCGGTGTTCCGCCTGACCGTGGCACCGGGCGAGCGCTCCGCTGAAGATAATGCGCTCGCGGGCAATGCGACACACCGCCCCGCCTTTTTCCGTGACCCGAAGAAGCCTGCTCCCTCGGTTGACGCCCCGCCACCCCCGACCAAGGTTACGGAACCGGCGATCGAGCCAGTCAAGGATCTGGAATACCCGGCAGTCGAGCATGCCACGTTGAAGAATGGCATTCCGGTCCTTTTCGCCCGCCGCGCAACGGTTCCTGTCGTTCGTGTGTCGGTCGCCTTCGACGCGGGTAACGCTGCCGATGACAAGGCGAAGCTGGGCACGGCGGGCCTGGTCACGGCGCTGCTTGACGAGGGGACCAAAAGTCGCAACTCGATCAAGATCGCCGAAGAACAGGAGCGGCTGGGCGCTTCGATCAGCGCGGGCAGTGGCATGGATACGACCAATGTCGGCCTTTACGCCTTGAAGTCCAATCTGGACGCGTCGCTCGAATTGCTCGCCGATGTGATTCGAAATCCTGCCTTCGATCCCAAGGAGGTGGAGCGTTTGCGTGGCCAGGTGCTGACGCGGATCGCTGCGGAAAAGACTGAGCCGATGCCGATCGCGCAGCGCCTGCTGCCGCCGCTCCTCTACGGCCAGGCGCATCCCTATGGCATTCCCTTCACCGGGTCGGGGACCGAAACCGGCGTCAAGGCGGTCACGCGGGCGGACCTCGTCGCTTTTCATGGCAAATGGCTGCGGCCCGATAATGCAACCATCTTCGTGACGGGCGATACGACATTGACCGACGTCATGCCGCTCTTGGAAAAGCGCTTCGGTGACTGGAAAGCGCCGCAGGGGGAGAAGGGCCGCAAGCTGTTCCGCATGGACAGGATGATGCGTCCTGCCCGGATCATCCTGGTGGACAAGCCGCAAAGCCCGCAATCGATGATCCTCGCCGGGTTGCTGACCGGCAAGCGGGGGACGGACAATCCCGTGACCCTGCTCACCGCCAATGAGGTTCTGGGCGGCAGTTCGACTTCTCGGTTGATCATGGACCTCCGCGAAACAAAAGGGTGGGCCTATTCCGCCGGAACAGCCCTGCCGGGCGTCAAGGACACGATCCCGCTGCTCGTCTACGCTCCGGTGCAGACCGACAAGACGGGAGCGTCGATCATCGCCGCGCGCAAGGACATTGCAGAATATCTGACGAGCAAGGGGACTACGGCCGCGGAACGGAACCAGACGATCAACAGCCAGATCCTCTCCTTGCCGGGCAGCTTTGAAACATCGTCGGACCTGTTGGGAGCGATGATGCGCAACTGGCTGCTGGGCCGTCCGGATGATTATTATGCCAAGCTGCCGGGCATCTATCGGGCGATAACGCCTGTTGACCTCGACAAGGCGGCGCGGGAGGCGATCGATCCCGATCGGTTGATCTGGGTCGTTGTTGGCGACGCAAAGCTGGTGCGGCCACAGCTTGACGCTGTCGGGTTGCCGGTTGAAATGGGCACGCTCGCGGATTGATGGTTGATAAGGAGAATGACGATGGCAGGTGTCGACGGGGCTTATGATTGCGTGGCGAAGACGCCGCTGGGTGAGCAGAAGGGCGTGATGACCGTCATCAGCTCGGGCGACAGCTTCCATGGTACGTTCGCGGGCATGATGGGATCGCTGGATGTTGCCGAGGGCAAGATTCAGGGGAACAAGCTGACCTGGAAGATGAACATGACCATGCCCATGCCGATCACGATGAATTGTGAGGCGGAAGTCAGCGGCGACAGCATCAACGGGACGATGCAGTTAGGCGCTTTTGGAGCGGCCGGTTTTTCCGGAACGCGGCGGGTTTGAGCAGATATTCCGGGAGTTTTTCGGGGCTCCCGGAATTTAAATGCGTGAAGAAAATGGTGAATTGCCGCGCCTTTCTTGAAATTCAATATTAGTTAGCTATCTAAGCGATATGTCGAGATCTGAGATGAAGCGGGCGTTGGCGCGCAAGATGCCTCAAGTGGCGCGCAATTGGCAGTTGCTGGCCGACGGCGCATTGGCGGAGTTTCGCGTTTCCAACAGCGCGGGTTGGTGCCTGGTGCATCTGGCGGGGATGGAGCCTGAGGTGCGGCAGGCTGATCTCGCCGAACAGTTGGGAATTACCCAGCCTTCGCTGGTTCGCACGCTCGATCAGCTGGAAGCGATGGCCTTGGTCGAGCGGGTGCCCAATCCGGACGACAAGCGATCGAACCGCATCGCCCTGACCCCAACGGGGGCGGATTTGGCGGGCCGGATCGAGGAAAGGCTGGATAATCTCCGTCGCGACCTGCTCGAAGGCGTGCCTGACGCCGCGATTGAAATCACGGTCAACCTCATGGAGCTGCTGGGCCAACGCATTGCCGAGCGTCGATAGCAGGGCTGGCGGCCGCCGGCTTGCCATCGCGCTAATTTCTTGAGCGTTCCGGCAGCAAGCATTCCGTCATCTTGGCTGGCCCGACTGTTGCCTACGTGGGTGGCAACAGGCCTAAGGCATGATCATTCAGCTGTCGCCCTCCCAGCTCGAGTGGTGGCCTCTATTCTGACGTCGCCAAGGCAGCGGGACCCCGGGTCGAGCCCGGGGTGACGGGGAAGGGGCTTTGATTTGGATATGTGGGTCTGCATGATCGGGCTTCATGAGAATGAAGTGGCCTCGGCATAGGCGCGAAAGTTCGCCCTTCGCCTCCAGGCAAGGCCAAGAAAAAGCCCGCCGATCTGGTGACCGGCGGGCTTTCTAGGCTTCTCGATGCCAAATGGCCTCAATATTGGACGGTTACCGTCACCGCGCGGCGGTTCTGTGCCCATGCGGATTCGTCGGAGCCTAGCGCGGCCGGGCGTTCCTTGCCGTAGCTGACCGTATTGATGCGGCTGGGATCGATGCCGAGCGAGGCGAGATAATTTTTGGCGGCATTGGCGCGACGGTCGCCAAGCGCGATGTTGTAGTCGCGGGTGCCGCGCTCGTCGGCATGGCCTTCGATCGTGACGCGAACATTGGGGTTCTGCTGGAGCCAAGCGGCCTGGCTCTGCAGCGTCTGCTGATCCTGCGCATCGACATCATATTGATCGGTGTCGAAGAAGATGCGGTCGGACGAGACGGAGGCGACGAAATCCTCCTGGCTGCCCTTGACCGCGCCGGTGGTCGTGCCGGTTCCGGTGCCGGTCTGCGCGCTGCTGTCGGTGGCGGGCGGGGGTGGCAGGTCCTTGGGTGCCTTCTTGCCACAGGCGGCGAGCGCCAGGACCGAGACGGCGATGAGGAGGGGGCGGTTGAGTTTCATCAGGGTCTCCTTGAAGAGCATATAGGTCGTTACGTCTGCGCGACGAAGTTGTTCCAGATCAGGGAAGCAGTGGACCCCATGCGGGGTCGGAACCGCTGAGCGGCGTAGGAATGCGGCGTTCGTTGACGCCGGTCAGATCGACTTGCCACACCTGGCTTGCGCCTTCGCGGCCTGCGGTCGTGCGGAAGAATTGCAGGACGCGGCCGTTGGGCGACCAGGTCGGCTGTTCATCCTGCCAGCTGTTGGTGAGGATGCGTTCGTTGCCGCCTTCCGGCGTCATGACGGCGATCTTCAGGTCGCCGCTGATCTTGGTGAAGGCGATCAGGTCGCCGCGCGGGCTCCATTCGGGCGTCGCATAGCGGCCGCCACCATGGCTGATGCGGCGCTGACCTGACCCGTCGGCGTTCATGACATAGATTTGCTGGGTGCCGGAACGATCGCTTTCAAAGACGACGCGGGTGCCGTCGGGCGAATAGCTGCCGCCGACATCGATGCCCGGCGCGGTGGTGAGGCGCACCGGCTGGCCGCCCTGCGCGGAGACGCGATAGATGTCGGTATTGCCCGCCACCGCCATCGAAAAGAGGATGTTGCGGCCATCGGGCGACCAGCGCGGCGCGAAGGTCGCATTGTTGCTTTCAGTGACCAGCCGCTGCTTGCCGCTGCCAATGTCATAGACATAGATGCGCACCCGGCTACCCAGATAGCTCACATAGACGATTGACTTGTAATCGGGCGAAAAGCGCGGGGTAAGAGCGATCGACTGGCCATTGGTGATGAAGCGGTGGTTGGCGCCGTCGCTATCCATGATGGCGAGCCGCTTGGTGCGGTTCCCCTTGGGGCCGCTTTCGGCGATATAGGCGATGCGGCTGTCGAAGAAGGGGCTCTCGCCCGACAGGCGCG
>CAMPHR010000024.1 GCA_946886075.1 uncultured Novosphingobium sp.
TTCAGCAACGAGCGGCTTGCCAATGCAGGCATCGAGGCTTTGCGAGGCTTGCCTTACTATCACACCTTTACCGGACGATCCAACCCGGCGGTGATCGCGCTTGCCAACAAGCTGCTCTCCATCGCACCCGTGCCCATGTCCAAGGTGTTCTTCGCCAACAGCGGGTCGGAAGCGAATGATTCTGCGGTAAAGCTGATCTGGTATTATCATAATGCCATCGGCAAGCCGGAGAAAAAGAAGATCATCGCGCGCGTCAACGCCTACCATGGCGTGACCGTAGCCGCCGCAAGCCTCAGCGGGCTTGTGACGAACCATCTCGATTTCGACTTGCCGATCGCCAATATCCTGCATGTCGATTGCCCGCATTACTTCCGCTATGCCGAGCCCGGTGAAAGCGAAGAGGATTTCGCCACCCGCCTGGCCGACAATCTTGAAAAGCGTATCCTGGCGGAAGGGCCGGACACGGTTGCGGCTTTCTTTGCCGAGCCGGTCATGGGCGCAGGCGGCGTGATCCCGCCGCCAGCGACCTATTTCGAGAAGGTACAGAAGGTCCTCGCCAAATATGACGTGCTGCTCGTCGCGGACGAAGTGGTGTGCGGCTACGGTCGTACAGGCGAAATGTTCGGTTCGACCACCTTTGGCATGAAGCCCGACATCCTGACCACGGCAAAGGCGCTGTCGTCAGCCTATGCGCCCATCTCTGCAGTGATGGTCAATGAAAAGGTCTATGCGCCGATCGCTCGGAACAGTGGCACCATCGGCACCTTCGGCCATGGCTTCACCTATTCCGGCCATCCGGTGAGCTGCGCCATCGCGCTGGAAACGCTGAAAATCTACGAAGAAGAAAATATTGTCGGCCATGTGCAGTCATTGATGCCGCAATTCTGGAAGGCACTGCGCAGCTATGAAGGCCGCAAATATGTTGGCGAAGTCCGTGGCGTGGGCCTGGTGGCCGCAATCGAACTCTATGCCGATCCCAAAACCCGCACCAGCTTCGACCCATCGGTAAAGGCGGGTGCGCGCCTGGTCGAAATCGGGCTGACACAGGGCCTCATCGTTCGGGCATTGGGAGACACGATCGTCTTCTGCCCGCCGCTTATCATCACGGCGGAAGAGCTTGACGAGCTTTTCGCGCGTTTTGAACGCACCATGGCGATCTTCGAAGAGACTATCGGCTGACACCGCCGCAAAAGGATGGATAGCTGCCGCGCAGATGTGTTGCAGTTGCCAGGTTAGCCCCGCTGCTGCACTTCGCCACGCTCGGCGAAGTGCAGCATGCACATAGAGCTCCTGAAAGAAACCTGCCGCAGCTTGTCACAAGCCGCGGCCTGGTTCAGGCACGGCTGAGAGGCATTGCGGCGATCTCAAGCTGTGGAAGCTGCGCCGGATGCGGGATCGTCACATCCACGGGTACGACCGGTTCTACCTCCGCCACACGGCCACGCATGCCATGATTTGCGGCCCAGATGGCGGCCTGGGTGCGATTCTTGACGCGGAGCTTGCGCAGCACCGCCTTCACATGGACCTTCACGGTTGCTTCGCTGATGTCCATCCGCTTGGAAATCACCTTGTTCGGGCATCCCATGATGAGCCAGCGCAGGATTTCCAGCTCACGATCGGAAAGACTTGCGGCGTCGACAGGCCGTTCAACCTCCAGCACTTCCGTCAATGTCGGCCGTGACTGTAATTCGTCCGCCAGTTGCGGCGGAAGAACGCGTTCACCCATCGCCACCAGATGGAGGGTCGCCACCAGACGGTCGCAGCTGATTTCCTTGATGATGTAGCCCATCGCGCCAAGGCGAAAGGCCTTCAACATGATCTGGAAGTCAAAACGATCCGACAGGACAACCAGATAGGAGCAGGGAAATTTCCGCTGCAGGACGGCAACGCTGTCGGCGTCCAGTTCTTCGGTTCCATTGTCTATCAGGAGCAACGATGGCCCCGTATCTTCTTCCGGCACCTCCACCTTTTGGAGTGCAGCGGCAATATTTGGATATTGATTAACCCGGAAGTCTCGTTCGGTGAGAATCCGGCTCAAACCTTCTCTGACGATTGCATTACCGCACAACAGACGCACATTGACTGGGTAAGCCATTGGGTAGTCCCCTCATGATCCCTTCCACTTTCGTTAGCAGGCCCCAAACGAAGCGTGAAAGACCAGTGATCAAATGCCTGCAGTGCGACCCTTTCTTTTCGTTTCAACAAGTTATGACTAGCATATTTACAACGCTAGAGTCCTGAAACTGCCTGTGGAAATTTCGGGTTAGTGCTTCAACCCGGTAACCGCTTGTTAAGGCAGTGAATTTGATTCTTAACCATATGAGTTATGTCCTAGGAGCAAGGTCGAAAGTAATACTTTGGGCTTACTGCGGAGGACATGACCGAACATATGCCTGAGCGAGATCGGTTGCGAGTCTCTAATCACTAACGTCGAAAATTAACCAGCTTTCCTAGCGACCCCAAAGACTTGCCACGGGATGCAGGCCGGTATCCACGCTGACGTTGCAGGCGGACGGAGCCGAGACTCGGGGTAACGAGGATTCCATGCCACAGTAGGGCGGGCGCCGGCGCAGGATGCGGCTACTGTCACATGGTGGCGCGGCGTCAGCCGCCGCCCATGTCAGCTACCGTTGGGGCCGCCGCCGGTGTTGCTGCCTCCACCGCCGCCACCCATGCCACCGGCGCCTACCGCGCCGATATTGCCGAAAATCTCGTCGAACAGGCTGCGATGGCGACCAAGCGTCGGGGTCTTGTCGCCGGAAGGTGAGATTCTGGCGACCTGTTCAAGACCCATGCGATCCACCGCGACGACATTGCCCGCGGGATCGAAACGCACATGGAGCACCGTCTGCGCCACCGGCTTGGGGTTGGAGAAGGCGAGCGCCCGCATATCGCGGGACACATAATACCAATCCTGGTCACCAAATTGCGCAGTGAAGCTGGGGCGGCCCAGCGTCCCTTCGACCGACGCACGATTGTCGATGCCTGGCTGGATCGAATCGACCAGCAGCTTGTCCACCTGGTAACCCTGATGGGTGCGGATGCGCGAGCAAGCCGAGGTTCCGAGCACAAGCGCGCTAAGGCCGACGGCAAGCAACAGGTGTCGGCTGAACTGACGCATGAACTTCTCCTGCCGGGAACAGGCCCGGGAAAACCCAAATACCAAAGCCGCCATTGCATCGCGCGGCCCGCCGATCAATATGGAAATGCGCGCCCCCCGGCAAGGGGGCCTCCGCTCAGCTCAGCCAGGAAACCATTTCGACATGCCAAAGCTTTTCCAGCGCCTGTTCGCGCGCACCGATCCAAAGGATGCGATGCAGCCGCTTTACCAGGCCATCGTCCGCGCAGGCCGCGAGCCGCACTGGTATGTGGAAGGCCAGGTACCGGACACGATGGACGGCCGGTTCGACATGATCGTGGCGATATTGGCGCAGGTGCTGATGCGGATGGAAGCGCTTGGCGCCGCACAAGAAAGCGTCTGGCTGACCGAGCTTTTCGTCGACGACATGGATGGTCAGTTGCGGCAGGAAGGCGTTGGCGATGTCGTGGTGGGTAAACATATCGGCCGGATGGTGAGCGCACTCGGTGGGAGGCTGTCGGCCTACAAGGCTGCGCTGCTGGGCGGTGAGGAACTGCGCGAGGCGGTGGAGCGTAACCTGTACCGTGGCTCAGCGCCTGGTGAAGAGGCCGTGACCTATGTTGCATCCCAGCTGCGATCGCGCTGGGCTCGCCTGTCTGCCTTGCCGCTGGACGCTTTGATGGCGGGAGATGTTGGATGACCCAGGCTGCACCCGAATTTTCGCGCCCCGTCCGCGCTGATCAAATCGCCCGCCATGCGCAAGGCGTGACCATCACGGCCGACGCGAACGAGCGCAACGCACTGGCGCAGCGGTTCAATCTTATCTCGCTGGACTCGCTTGAGGCCGACTATGCGTTGAGCGAGCAGGAAGGCGCAATCGAGGCGCGCGGGCGAGTGCGTGCGAAATTGGCCCAGCCCTGCGTCGCTACCGGCGTGGCTGTGCCCGAGACGATCGACACCGATTTCCTCCTGCGCTTCGTTCCCGAAGGAAAAGACGAGGATGGTGGAGAGGAATTGGAGATCGATTCGGAAGATTGCGACACCATCGGCTATGACGGGCAGACGATCGACATGGGGGAAGCCGTTGCCGAGACGATGGTCTTGGCCATGACCCCCTATCCCCGGTCGAGAGACGCGGATGCTTATCTCCGCGAAGCCGGTGTGCTGACGGAAGAGCAAGCCAGCCCGTTTGCCGTCTTGCAGGCGCTCAAGGACAAGAAGCCCTGACGGGGAAGGCCCCGACATATTTCGCTGTCATTCTTGCCGTGGCATAAGCCTTCCTCATGGATTCCCGGCCGCGCAAGATCATCCATATCGACATGGATGCCTTTTACGCGTCGGTCGAGCAGCGCGATGATCCAACCTTGCGCGGCAAGGCTATCGCCGTGGGTGGCGGGGGGCCACGGGGTGTCGTCGCGACAGCGAGCTATGAAGCGCGCGTCTTTGGCGTGAAGTCGGCCATGCCGGGCGCGCGGGCGCGGCGGCTGTGTCCCGATCTGATCTTCGTGAAGCCGAGGTTCGAGGTGTACCGTGCGGTGTCCATTCAGGTGCGTGAGATTTTCGCCCGTTTCACCGATATGATCCAGCCGCTCTCGCTCGACGAAGCCTATTTGGACGTTACCGAGAATAAGCCGGGCCTGGCCTCCGCCACGGTGATCGCCCAGGAAATCCGGCGGATGATCCGCGAGGAAACCGGCCTTACCGCCTCAGCTGGGGTGTCCTACAACAAGTTGATTGCCAAGCTCGCCTCTGACCAGAACAAGCCGGACGGCATCTGCGTGGTGCGGCCGGATGAAGGAGCGCGCTTCATGGCGGAGATGCCGGTGCGGCGCATTCATGGCGTGGGGCCGGTGACGGCGCGGCGGATGCAGGCATTGGGTATCGAGACGGGCGCCGATCTGCTCGCCCGTGACCTCAGCTTCCTGCAGCAGCATTTCGGCAGCGCCGCCCCCTTCTACTACCGCGCCGCCCGCGGAGAGGATGACCGGCCCGTCCATGAACGGCAGGAGCGGAAATCGGTGAGCGTCGAGGACACCTTCTTCGACGATCTGATAACGCAAGAGGCGCTCGTTACGGAGATCGACCGGATTGCCCACAGTCTATGGATCCGGATCGAGAAGAGCGGCGCCTATGGCCGCACCGTCGTCCTCAAGATCAAATTCGCCGACTTCCGGATCATCACGCGATCAAGGAGCCTGAGCGCGCCCGTTCGCTCGGCTGAACTGCTGGCGGAAACGGGGCGCGCCCTGCTGATTGCGCAGCTGCCATTGCGGATGGGCGCAAGGCTGCTGGGCCTTGGCGTTCATAATCTCGACTCGGAGGAACCCGCCGAGGGCGGTCAGCAGCTGAGCTTCCTTCTGTGACAGCCGCTTAGAAGGGCAGCCAGTTCCGCTTTTCCGTGAACTTCATATAACCAGCGTTGATGCCCAGCCGGTATCCGACGCCCAGGCGAATGGGGATCAGCACGACGCTGCCCCAGCGAAGGTAGCTCGCCGTAAAGCCGCCGACGAGATAGGCCGTGCCCTCCGCAGCGGGGAAGCGGTGATAGAGGTCCTGGGTGTCATACAGATTATAGACGAGAACGAAGGTGTTGGCGGCATTACCACCCACGTCGAAGCCGATCGACGGGCCAGTCCAATACACTTCCCGTCGGCCTTCGACCTTATGGTTGAGCGTCCCTGACCCGTAGCGCAAGCCCACTACGAAGGCGCCTGACGCCTCGCGGCCCGCGATATAGGCGTTGGGGCGGCCCTGATCCTTCAGGATTTTCTCGATAATGCCAGCCAGCCCCTCTGCTCCCTTGCCAAAGACGCCCTCGGCCGCGCCGATCAGATCGTCTTCCTGATAGGATTCGCTGGGGCTCAATGCCGCTGGAGGCGATCCAGCCGTGACCGGCGCGCCGGTGGCGGTACTGTTTGCCGTGGCTGCTGAAGAATCCGGTGCCGGGTTGTTCGCTGGCGGAACACTGCTGTCTACGCCCGGTTCCGTGGGCGTGCTGTTGAATGGGGGAACGGGCGCAAGGTCTGCGTCGATCGCCGTGTTGGGATCAACGGTGCGCACCTGCGCTGCCGCAGCGAGCGGACTGAGCGCCATCCCGGCGGCCGCAAGCGTCAACGCGCCACGCCGCGCCATGCGAGCCGATACTCGCCTCACCATCCCGATCATGCCCGCTACTCCCCGATTTGTCCGCTCTTCGACCATTCATCAGATTATCGGAAGCCAAGCTGAAACGCCAATGAACGAACGGCGACTCGAGTCGATTCCGGGCTGGAATGAATCCTCTGGCGAAGTTTGTAAGAATTTCATGGCATAGCCCGTTGCCTTGCAGGAAAGCCGCCGTTATAGCGCTTCTCGCCTAGCCGCTGTCCCGCCCCAAGCGGGCGTTCAGGCCATGTTTGGAGACGTGGGTGAGTGGCTGAAACCAACGGTTTGCTAAACCGTCGTACTGGTAAATCCGGTACCGAGGGTTCGAATCCCTCCGTCTCCGCCACTATCCCGAAATTCTGACAGCTACCCCCGTTGATCAGACCGGGATCAGGCGGCGTTCGTAGAGCCAGCTTGCCCATAGTTGCTGTGCCATCCGGCTCGCTGTCCGGACGGGATTGGGTGGTACACGGCTGTGCGGGTGCTCTCCGGTCTTCGCCACGTCGGGTGCCAGATCATGGAAGCCGCATACGGTGAGGCCTGCCAATCGCGCGGCTTCCCGGCAGAGGGCGGTGAATCGGCGCATGACTGCATGGTTGGGCCGTTTGCGATCGCGGCTCAGCATTTCAAAGCTGTGGGTCACGACGACGAACGCTGCATGTCGCTCTCGCACTGCATGGCGAATGCCGACGCGCATTTCTCTCGCTGACATGGCGCAAATTTGCGCTGGGCGAAAGCTGCCGGGCCGGTCAATGATCCCCGACACAGGAAGTTCGCCAACACCAAGGCGGTGGACAGGGGCGATCTGATCGCGAGCCCCGCTGATCCGGCATCCATAGCGATGGTATGCCGGATTGACGCTGCTGTCCCAAGCTATGCCGACCTCCGCGAGCGCCCGCAGGCTATCGTCATTGGCGCCGAAATTGCCTGCTCGGAAGGCCGTGATCGAGGGTGCTCCGGCGTCCTCCAGCCACTGCTTGCCCAAGCGCAGCAATGTCGCCTGGTCCACTTGGTCAAAGTTGCCGATGTTTCGACCAGTCCGTCCGTTTACAGGGGAGTGGCGCGCCCATTGGAGCCACTCGCTATGGATATGCAGCTGTACCTCATGCCCCCGCGCCACGATGGACCTCACGATGGGCTTCAGAAACTCCGTTCCGTGCAAAAGGGCTGGCATGGGATCGACGAAGAACACGCCCTTCAAGCCATGCTTTTCCAACTCGTCCATTTGCCAGCCGACACCATAGGGTCCCCCTTCCGCTTCTCCCCAGATGGAGGAGCGGACATTATCTTCCAGACTCATTCCCCGCTCGTGAAGCAGTGATGATAATTCTGTGTCGACGGTGATCAGGAGGGCGGTCATTGTCTCCGCGTTACGCCATCCATGTTAAGGAGCCGTAACGCCGCGGCTTTTATCAGGCATGGACCGTCTACCCACGGGGGTGGCCGCGCGCTACATCGCCTTATGATTTCGATTCACCCGCTGACCGGCATGGGGGAGATCCAGGCCGGAGACGATCTCGCCATGCTGCTGCGCAACGCCCTGGAAGCAGCCGGTCTGTGGCCGCTGCAAGAGGGCGACGTGCTCGTCGTTACGCAGAAAATCCTGTCCAAGGCGGAAGGCCGCATGGTGGATTTCACCCAGGTCGAGCCTGGCGAAGAGGCGGTGGAACTTGCGAAAAAAACGAGGAAGGACCCACGCTTGGTCGAATTGGTGCTGCGTGAAAGCAGCGCCATCGTTCGTGCGGTGCCACATGTTTTGATCACCCGTCACAGGCTGGGCCACGTCATGGCCAACAGCGGCATCGACAGGTCCAATATCGGTCCGGGGGGACACGAGCGAGCATTGCTGCTGCCCCTCGATCCCGATGGGTCGGCCGCGGCACTGAGCCACGCACTTGCAAGCGGGGGTACCGCGCCTGCCGTCGTCATTTCCGACAGCTTCGGACGGCCGTGGCGCCATGGCGTGGTGGGCGTGGCCATCGGCGCTGCCGGACTGCCGGCGCTTGTCGACAGGCGAGGCGAAGAGGACAGGGATGGCCGGACCCTGGAAGTAACGCAGATCGCGCTGGCTGATCAGATTGCCACGGCCGCCGCTCTGGTCACGGGGGAAGGAGCCGAAGGCATTCCTGCCGTCCTCATGCGCGGCCTGCGCCTTCCCGTAGGCGGTGCCCCGGCAAGTGCGCTGGTGCGGCCGATCGAAGAGGATTTGTTTCGGTGAGCGGGGTCGTGACCCTGACCGGGGGCGTGGGCGGTGCCAAGCTGGTGCTGGGCCTGATGCAGATATGCCCCCCGGAACAGATAACCGCCATCGTCAATACAGGCGATGATTTCCAGCACTTCGGCCTCGCTATCTCTCCTGACATCGATACGCTGCTTTATACCCTGTCGGGCAAGGCCAATAAGGCGCAAGGCTGGGGCCGAGAGGGTGAAAGCTGGAGCTTCATGGCTGCCCTCAAATCCCTGGGCGGCGAGGATTGGTTCCTGCTTGGGGACGGCGACCTGGCTTTGCATGTGCTGCGATCACATCTGCTGGCGAGGGGCGAGACATTGAGCGCGATAACGGCGCGCTTCGCTTCGGCATGGGGGCTCGGCCTTTCCATTCTGCCGATGAGTGACGATTTGGTAGCGACGCATCTCAGCACGAACGAAGGCGATCTGCCCTTTCAACGCTATTTCGTCGAGCGCCGCTGCGTGCCAGAGGTGCGGGCCATCCGGTTTGAGGGGGCGGAGCATGCTGCAGCGGCGGCGGGTGTGATCGAGGCGATCACGGACCCAACGACCAAAGCCATCGTCATAGCCCCGTCCAATCCGTGGCTCAGCGTCGATCCAATCCTGGCCGTCCCCGGCATCCGGGAAGCATTGGCAAAAGCGCCTGCCCCGGTGGTGGCCGTGTCCCCGATCGTCGGGGGCGATGCGGTGAAGGGCCCTACCGCCAAGCTGATGCGCGAAATGGGCTTGGCCATTACTAACCAGAGCATCGCCGCCCATTATGCCGATGTGATTGACGGGCTGCTGATCGACGAGCGCGACGACGCCGCTGACCTGACCATTGCCTACGACGTTACCGACACGCTGATGAAGACGTTGGAGGACCGGGAGCGCGTCGCCCGGGCCACCCTGGCTTTGGCAGAACGGATCGCCGCCCGACCGTGACCAACTGGATCGTCATCCCGATCAAGGCACCTGAAGCGTGCAAGACACGGCTGTCGACGGTTCTTGGCAACCAGGAACGACAAAGGCTCGTCGCTGAGATGTTGGGCCGGACCGTGTCGGCCGCCCGAACAGTCGTGGACGGGGATCAGGTCTTGCTGCTGGGCCCGTCCCGCCACGGCCTGTCCGATGACATCCCGCTGCTGCCCGATGCAGGAGAAGGACTGAACATGGCGCTGGCAAGCGCGCGAGATTCAGCTGTGGGGGCGAAGATCAGCCGTTTGCTGATATTGTCGGCCGATCTACCCTTGATCGCCGCGGATGACGTCGCGGCCCTGTTGAGCCTGCCGGGGGAGAGTATCGCCATCGCGCCGGATCATGCGGGGACGGGCACGAACGCCTTGTCCTTGCCCCTTCCCTCTGCCGCTGCGTTCGGTTTCCATTATGGCGACGGCAGTTTCGCCGCACACCGGTTCGAAGCAGAGCGGCTTCATCTGCCATTTATCAGCATCCGCCGAGCGGGATTGGAACTCGACATCGACCGGCCAGAAGAACTCGCCCTCTGGCAGCAGAGCGAGCTTTCTTAAAAACCGGAACGCGATTAAAGGGCGACCCCCGCCGAAGCCAGCACCGCAAGCGTCAGCAATTCGGACGCATTGGACGACATGGTCGCGATCTGCACCGACTTTTCCATGCCCACCAGCATCGGGCCGATCATCGTCGTGCCGCCCAGTTCGCGCAGCAGCTTCGCGGAGATATTGGCCGATTGCAGCCCTGGCATGACGAGCACATTGGCTGGTCCGGACAGACGGCTGAACGGATAATTCTTCATGACCGTGGGGTTGAGCGCGGCGTCGGCTGTCATCTCACCCTCATATTCGAAATCGACATCGCGGCCGTCGAGCACCTTCAGCGCGTCGCGGACATTTTCCAGATGACCACCCGGCGGGTTGCCGAAGTTGGAATAGGAGAGGAAGGCGACGCGCGGGTCATGACCCATGCGGCGCGCGACGGCGACCGTGCCCTCGGCAATGTCGGCAAGTTCACTGGCGGAGGGGCGTTCATTGACTGTCGTGTCCGCGAGGAACACCGTCTTGTCCTTCGACACCATGATATGGATGCCAAAGGCGGTGCGGCCCACCGCCGGGTCCATGACGCGCTTCACTTCACGCAGAGTCTGCGCGAAGGGCCGGGTCACGCCGGTGATCATCGCATCGGCATGACCCATGCTGACCAACAGGGTGCCAAAGATATTCCGGTCCCGGTTGACCATCCGCTCGCAATCGCGCCGCAAATGGCCGCGCCGTTGCAAGCGGGAGTAGAGGGTATCGACCATTTCAGGCACCAGCGGCGAGTTGACGCTGTTGTGCAGTTCGAAGCTTTCAGGATCGCGGACGCCCAGCGCCTTCAGCTTGTCATAGACTTCGTTGCGGCCGACCAGGACGGGGATGCCGTAGCCAAGATCACGGAATTGGATGGCGGCACGCAGCACCACTTCCTCTTCCGCTTCGGCGAACACGACGCGCTTCGGGTTGGCCTTCGCCACTTCATAGGCGCTGGTGAGGACCGAGGTCGTCGGATTCAACCGGCCTTTCAATGACTGGCGATAGGCTGCCATGTCGGCGATCGGCTTTTGCGCGACGCCGCTTTCCATCGCCGCCTGGGCGACGGCGGCGGGCACGACCTCCATCAGGCGCGGGTCGAATGGCGCGGGGATGATATAGTCGGGGCCAAAGCTGTGCGAACGGCCATAGGCTTTGGCCACTTCCTCCGGCACCTGTTCGCGCGCGAGTTCCGCGATGGCCTGGGCCGCTGCGACTTTCATCGGCTCGTTGATGCCGGTTGCCCGCACGTCCAGAGCGCCGCGGAAAATGAAGGGGAAGCCCAGGACATTGTTGACCTGATTGGGATAGTCCGAGCGGCCGGTCGCGACGATCGCATCGGGGCGGACTTCCAGCACGTCGGGCGGGGTGATTTCAGGATCGGGATTGGCCATGGCGAAGATGATCGGCTTGTCCGCCATCTGCTTCACCATCTCCTGCGATACCGCACCTGCGACCGACAGGCCGAGGAACACGTCGGCGCCCTTGATCGCCTCGCTGAGGGTGCGCGCGTCCGTCTTCACTGCATGGGCCGACTTCCACTGGTTCATGCCCTCGGTGCGTCCCTGGTAGATCACGCCCTTGCTGTCGCACATGATGACATTGTCATGCGCGACACCGATCGCCTTGATCAGTTCGGTGCAGGAGATGGAGGCTGCACCCGCGCCGTTTACCACGACCTTCATGTCCTTGAGGTCACGCCCGGTCAGCATCGCCGCGTTGATGACGCCCGCCGCCGCGATGATCGCGGTGCCATGCTGGTCATCGTGGAAGACGGGGATGTTCATCCGCTCTTTCAGCGTCTGTTCGATGATGAAGCATTCGGGCGCCTTGATATCTTCAAGGTTGATCCCGCCGAAGCTCGGCTCCATCAGTTCCACCGCATCGATGAACTTGTCGACATCCTCCGTCTTGAGCTCGATATCGATGGAGTCGACGTCGGCGAAGCGCTTGAACAGCACCGCCTTACCCTCCATCACCGGCTTGGATGCAAGCGCGCCCAGATTGCCGAGACCAAGGATGGCCGTGCCGTTGGAAATGACGGCGACGAGGTTACCCTTGGCCGTATAGTCATAGGCGGTCTGCGGATCAGCGGCGATAGCGCGCACCGGCACGGCGACGCCGGGCGAATAAGCGAGGCTGAGGTCACGCTGAGTCGCCATCGGCTTGGACGCGATGATTTCAATCTTGCCCGGCCTGCCAGTCGAATGGAAAAACAGCGCCTCGCGCTCGGAAAATTCCACGTTCGACTTATCTGCCATGACGTATCCGCCCCTCTTTACCTACTCATCAGGCCCTAGCGGCAAGGCGGACCTGTCGGCAAGCGCGGGGGCCAGGTTTTTTCCACGCCCTTTCCTGATCTGCCGCTTGCCGCTATCGCCAAACGGCCATGCACAGCCCCAAGGACATCGCAGCCAGTCAGCCGACGCCGATGATGGCGCAATATCTCGCGCTGAAGGCGGACGCGCAGGATTGCTTGCTTTTCTATCGGATGGGCGATTTTTTCGAACTGTTCTTCGACGATGCAAAGGCAGCGGCGGCCACGCTGGACATCGCACTCACCAGCCGGGGCGAACATGGCGGCGCGCCGATACCGATGTGCGGCGTGCCGGTGCACAGCGCGGAAAATTACCTCGCCCGGCTGATCAAGGCGGGCCACCGGGTCGCGATTGCGGAACAGACCGAGACGCCTGCAGAGGCGAAGGCGCGGGGCAGCAAGGCGCTCGTCGCGCGCGCCATCGTCCGTTATGTGACGGCGGGTACGCTGACCGAGGAGACGCTGCTCGATTCCCGGCGCGACAATATGCTGGTGGCGCTTGCGCAGACCGGCGGTGAAGGTGCGAGCGAGATCGGGATCGCTGCAGCCGATATTTCCACCGGCCGGTTCGAAACACTGACCTTGCGATCCAGCGACCTGCCCGCGGAGCTTGCCCGGTTGCGGCCCAGCGAGATCGTGCTGCCGGAGGGCATGGACCTTGACCTGCCCGAAGCGCACCCCTTTGACCGGACCGCCTTTTCCAGCAACCGGGCCGAGGGCGCGCTCAAGCGGCTGTTTGGCGTCGCGACCCTCGACGGATTCGGCCAGTTCAGCCGGGCGGAGCTTGCCGCGATGGGTGGGCTCATCGCCTATCTTGACCATGCGGGCAAAGGCACCCTGCCCTTTTTAACGCCACCTGTGCGCAAGACGAGCGGCGCGCATGTGGCGATCGACGCCGCTACCCGGGAAAGCCTGGAAATCACCGCGACGATGAGCGGCGCGCGGGCGGGCAGCCTGTTGGGAGCAGTGGACAGGACCGTCACGGGCGCGGGCGCGCGGTTACTGGCGCAGGACCTGTCGGCACCGCTGATGGATCATGACATGATCGAGGCCCGGCTCGGCCTCGTTCAATTGCTTCATGACGACCCGCTGCTCCGTGACCAGTTGCGTGCGGCACTAAGAGCGCTGCCGGATATCGGGCGCGCATTGGGCCGTATCGCGGTGGGCCGGGGCAGCCCGCGCGACCTGGGACAGCTTCGTGACGGGCTCAACGAAGCGCGGATGCTACGCGAGAGGCTGGGCAGGTTGCCTGATCAGCCGCCGCTGCTTCAGCAGTTGTTGCCAGCGCTCGATGGCCATGGAGCGCTGGTGGACAGCCTTTCCCGCGCGCTGGTGCCCACGCCGCCAACGGAAACGGCCAATGGCGGCTATATTGCGGATGGCTATGATCCGGCGCTGGACGAGTTGCGGCGCATGGCGGGTGACGGGCGGCGGGCGATCGCCGCCCTGGAGGCCAGCTATCGCGAGCGCACCGGCATCGCATCGCTCAAGATCCGGCATAATGGCGTGGTTGGCTATCATGTCGAGGTCCCTGCCCGGGCTGCCGACCCGTTGATGCAGCCGGACAGCGGCTTCACCCATCGCCAGACACTGGCTGGGGTGGTGCGATTCAACTCCATCGACTTGCATGAGCAGGCGGGGCGGGTTGCTCAGGCGGGTGCCCATGCGCTGGTGGCTGAAGCGGCCCATCTGGAAGACCTGATCGAGGCGGCGTTAGCCCGCAAGGCGGAGATCGCCCTCGCGGCCGATGCTCTGGCCCGGCTCGACGTCGCGGCTGCACTAGCGGAACGGGCGGCGGAAGGCGGCTGGCAGCGGCCCCATTTCCTGGCGCAAGATGGCGAAGGGCCTTGCCTGCAGATCATCGGTGGCCGCCACCCCGTTGTAGAAGACGCGCTGCGCAAGGAAGGGCAGCCGTTCGTCGCCAATGATTGCTGCCTTGGTTCCGACGATCGTCTGTGGCTGGTCACCGGGCCCAACATGGGCGGCAAATCGACCTTCCTGCGGCAAAATGCGCTGATCGTCCTATTGGCGCAGGCGGGCAGCTATGTTCCGGCGCAATCGGCGACGCTGACTTTGGTGGACCGGCTGTTCAGCCGGGTCGGGGCATCTGACAATCTGGCGCGCGGACGATCGACCTTCATGGTCGAGATGGTGGAAACTGCCGCGATCCTGGCGCAGGCGACGGAACGCAGTTTTGTCATTCTGGACGAGGTCGGGCGCGGCACGTCGACCTATGACGGCCTCGCCCTCGCCTGGGCTGTGGTGGAGGCGGTGCATGAGGTGAACCGCTGCCGCTGCCTCTTTGCCACCCATTATCATGAGCTGACGCGGCTGGCGGAAACGCTCTCCTCCCTCTCTCTGCATCATGTGCGTGCGCGGGAGTGGAAGGGCGATCTCATATTGCTGCATGAGGTCGCGCCGGGCCCAGCCGACCGCAGCTATGGCCTTGCGGTTGCGCGGCTCGCAGGCTTACCTCCAGCGGTGCTCAAGCGCGCTAAGGATGTACTCAACAGGCTCGAAGCAGGCCGCGCCAAGACTGGCGGCATTGCGGCGGGCCTCGGCGACCTTCCCCTCTTCGCCGCTGCCGCCGCGCAGGAGGAAGAGAAGGTCGATGCCCTGCGCGCCGCGCTCGACCTGATCGATGCCGACGCGCTTTCGCCGCGAGAGGCGCTGGAGCAGCTTTATCAGCTGAAACAACTGGCCGCCGCCAGCAGCTGACATTAGATTGAGCCGATGGTCATGCAGTACCCCTCCCTCGGCTCCCGCCGCACCATCATCGATCGGCGCGCGATTTCCGACAGCATCCACGATCTGGCGCGTGAGCACAGGAGTGATCCGGCAAAGCTGCGTGGCCTGATCGTCCGGGAGCTGAAGTCAGCGCTCGATGCCGGGCGCCTCGATGTCGCGAGGCGGTTGGAAGCGAAGCCGACGCGCGGGCGCGAGGCGGTGACCGCCTTTGCCTTCCTCATCGACCAGATCTTGCGGCTGCTCTACGACGCGACGACGCATCATCTCTATCCCGCCAGCAATCGCAGCACCGGCGAGCGCATCACCCTGATGGCTGTGGGCGGCTATGGGCGCGGCGAAATGGCACCGCACAGCGATGTCGACATCGCCTTCATCACGCCATGGAAGCCGACCGGGTGGACTGAGCAGGTCATCGAATCGATGCTCTATTCGCTTTGGGACCTGGGGTTGAAGGTCGGGCATTCCAGCCGGTCGATCGATGAGACCATGCGCATGGCCAAAGCAGACCTGACGGTGCGCACGGCCGTTCTGGAGGCGCGCTACGTCTGGGGGGACCGGACGCTCTATGAGGAAACGGCCCGGCGCTTCGATGCCGAGGTGATGCAGGGAACCGCGCGCGCATTTGTCACTGAAAAGCTGGAGGAGCGCGACGAGCGGCACAAGCGAATGGGCGACAGCCGCTATGTGGTTGAACCCAACGTCAAGGAAGGCAAGGGAGGGCTACGTGACCTCCATACACTGTTCTGGATCGGCAAATATGTGAACAGGGTGAAATCCGTTGCCGAATTGGTGGACGTGGGCCTGCTGACCGACATTGAGCTGCGGCAGTTCCAGAAGGCGGAGGATTTCCTGTGGGCTGTGCGGTGCCATCTGCACATGATCACCGGGCGGGCGGAGGATCGGCTGACCTTCGATCTTCAGCTGGAAACGGCGACGCGGATGCACTTTACCGGGCGGCAAGGCCGGTCTGGTGTGGAGCGCTTCATGCGCTACTATTTTCTGAACGCAAAGATCGTCGGCGATCTGACCGCGGTGTTCCTGGCGCATCTCGATGACCAGCTTGGCGCCAGGGGACGGCGCTACATCCCATCCATCTTCCGCCGCCCGAAGAAGTTGGACGGCTTCGTGCTTGATCGAGGCCGCCTTGCGCTGCCAAGCGACGACTTCTTCCAGCAGGATCCTGTGCGGCTGCTGGAAATCTTTGCCGTGGCGGACCGCCACCAGCTCGGCATTCACCCGAGCGCGATGCGGGCGGCGAGCCGGGACGCGGGTCTGATCACGGCGAAGGTTCGTCGCGATGCGCGGGCCAATGCCGCCTTCATGGATGTGCTGACGTCGCGCCGCGATCCTGAAGCCGTGCTGCGCTGGATGAACGAATCGACGGTCTTCGGCCGCTTCATCCCCGATTTCCGCCGCGTCGTGGCGCAAATGCAGTTCGACATGTATCACCATTACACGGTCGACGAGCATACCATCCGCGCCGTCGGGCTTCTGGCCCGCGTGGAAAAGGGCGACCTGGAAGTTGATCACCCGCTGTCCACGGAGATCATGGGCAAGCTGCTGTCGCGGCGGGTTCTCTATGCCGCGGTCCTGCTTCACGACATCGCGAAAGGCCGTGGAGGCGATCATAGCGTCCTGGGCGCTGAGGTGGCCGAGCATCTCTGTCCGCGCCTGGGTTTTTCCGCAGCGGAAACTGAGACTGTCTCATGGCTGGTGCGGCACCATCTGCTGATGTCAGCCACCGCCTTCAAGCGCGACCTGGCGGACTATAAGACGATCCTCGATTTCGTCGATGTGGTGCAAAGTCCCGAACGGCTGCGGCTGCTCCTCTGCCTGACAGTCGTGGACATTCGCGCGGTCGGCCCTGGGGTGTGGAACAGCTGGAAGCGGCAGCTTCTGGGCGACCTGTACGAGGCGGCCGAGGAAGTGCTTCGACTGGGCCACAAGCAAAAAGGCCGCAGCGAGCGCGTCGCCGCCAAGCAGGAGTCGCTGCGCAATGCTCTTGGCATGTCGAAGGCTGACTTCCAGAAGCTCAGCAGGCGGCTGCCTGAGTCCTACTGGATCGCTGAGCCCGAAGACATTCTGATCCACAATGCGCAGCACATCCTGGCATCAGGCGATTCGCCGCTGTCGATCGCCGCGCAATATTATCCGCAGCGTGGCGCGACGCTCGTCACCGTTTATGCCGCTGACCACCCCGGCCTTTTCTACCGCATCGCGGGCGCGATCCACCTTGCGGGCGGCAACATCATCGATGCACGCATCCACACCACGCGCGATGGCGTCGCGATCGACAACTTCCTCGTGCAAGACCCTCTGGGCGGCGCTTTCCACAGCCCCGAGCAGCTGACCCGCATCCGCAATGCGATCGAAGATTCGCTCGCCAACCGCCATCGCATGATCACGAAGCTGGAAGCGCGTCCCCTGTCGCGCACCCGCGCCGAGGCGTTCCGCATCGAACCCAATGTGCTGATCGATAACAAGGCATCCAACCGGTTCACAGTGATCGAGGTGAATGCCCGCGACCGCCCTGCCCTGCTCTTCAGCCTGGCCAACGCCCTTTTCCAGTCAAAGGTCACCGTGCACAGCGCCCACGTCGCCACCTATGGCGAGCGGGCTGTCGATACTTTCTACGTCACAGACCTGTTAGGCGGAAAGATCGAGAGCAAGGCGCGCATCCAGACGCTGGAGCGGCGGCTGCTCGAAGCGGCGGGCGATCATGCCGATGAAGCGCTCCAGCAAGCGTGAGCGCTGTCAGGCTATTACCACGCTGTCACCCGGCGCAAGGAGCGGCAGCAGCTTCAACATATCCGCGCGGTCGATAGCGATGCAGCCTGCGGTGGGGCGGCCTTCGGAAAGGTGGAGGAAGATGGCGCTCCCCTGCCCCGACGTCGGTGGCGCGTCATTGTGGCCGAGTACGACGATCACGTCATACGCATCATCCTCGCGCAGCAGCGATTCAGCTGAAAAATGCCGGGGCAGATGGACTGGCCGATTATAAGCCGGATCGGCGGGATCATCGGACCAGCCGTCCCCTTCCCTCACCCAACGCCATGGCAGCTGAATAGCGGCAGGATCGACCTTGCCGGGCCGCAGCAACACGCCACGTAGCGGCCATTCGCCCAAGGGCGTGCAACCGTCCCCTTCCCGCTTATCGTAGGCCGGACATACGCCGCTTCGGCCAAGCGTGCATGCGATCTCCAATGCACCAAAGTGGAGGCAGCCGGTGGCGCTATCCACATGGATGACGCTCATAGCTGGTGGCCGGTGCGGTCGCGCTTGGTCGCCAGATATTGTTCGTTATGCGGGTTGGCCGCGAGGATGATCGGCAGGCGCTCAGCGACCCTGATGCCCGCTTGTTCCAAGCCTTCGACCTTCTTCGGGTTATTGGTCAGCAGCCTGACTTCATCGATGGCAAGCAGCTTGAGCATGCGCGCCGCGACGGAAAAATCCCGCGCGTCGATGGCGAAGCCCAGGCGCACATTGGCGTCGACCGTGTCGAAACCCTGATCCTGCAACGCATAGGCGCGCAGCTTGTTGATGAGGCCAATGCCGCGCCCCTCCTGCCTCAGGTAAAGCAGCACGCCCCAGCGAGAGTTGGCGATCCGGTGCAGAGCCTCATGCAGCTGGGGGCCGCAATCGCATTTAAGACTGCCCAGCACATCGCCCGTCAAGCATTCACTGTGCAGGCGCACCACCGGCGGAGAGCCATCAGGCGCGCCAATGATCAACGCGACATGCTCTCGCGGTTCATCCGGACTACGGAACGCGATGATCTCGGCCGTTTCACTGGCAGAGACCGGCAGCCGGGCGCGCGTGGCTATCGCCAGGTGAGCCGCATCGTCATAGGCGTCGACATCTGAGGCATCGACTGTCGCTTCGCTCGCCCCTTCTGCCGTCACGAAGAATGCGGGGAGGATCCCTGCCAGCCGGGCCAGCTTGAGCGTTGCCTTTGCCGCGAGGGGAGCATCAAGGCTCTTGGCGGCAAATGGCCCCTTCAACGGCGACGACAGGTCAAGCACCGGATCAGCGATCGCTGCGGCGACATCGCCGTCAATCCAGGGAGCACGGGTGATCAATACGGGCATGTCCGGGTCGGCCGCGGCCAGCTGGTTGGCGAGCTTCAGCGTCTCTCCTCTTGCGGCGGCGATCAATATGTCGGCCTTGCCAGCGGGATCGAACGCCTTCAGCGTCACTGCGTCGGCCCCTTCAACAGCCATCACGCGGACGACGCCATCAGAAGCATGAACGCTGACCGGCCATCCACGGCGGAGGGCGTCTATAGCGCGGGCGGCGGCGCGAGCGTTCATGATAGGAGACCCATCAGAAGGCGAACTCCGTGATGATCGGAATATGATCCGATGGCTTGGTCCAGCTTCGCGCAGGTTCGACGACGCGATGCCCGACGGCCTTGTCCGCCACGTCCTGCGTCATCCACATATGGTCGAGCCGCCGTCCCCGGTCCGACTCCGCCCAATCCCGCGCGCGATAGCTCCACCAGGTATAAAGGCGCTGCGGCGCGGGGAAGAATTTGCGGCCGATGTCCACCCAGTCGTTGGAATCCTGCAACCGGCTGAGCAGCTCGCATTCGATTGCCGTGTGGCTGACGACGTTCAGCAGCTGCTTGTGGCTCCACACGTCGCATTCCATCGGTGCGATGTTGAAATCGCCGGTCAGGATGGTGGGCTTGTCCTCAAGTCGAGATGACCACTCGATCATGCGCTCTAGGAAGTCGAGCTTTTGGCCGAACTTGGTGTTGACCGTTCGATCTGGAATATCGCCGCCCGCCGGAACATAGACATTTTCGATGCGGACCCCGTTATCCAGTCGCACGCCGACATGGCGGGCTTCGCCATTGGCTTGCCAGTCCAGCCGGTCATCCTCATGGATCGGCACCTTGCTCATGATCGCGACGCCATGATGCATGCGCTGGCCGTTCAGCACTTGATGGACATAGCCGAGCCGCCGAAACATGTCGGTCGGAAATGTCTCGTTCACGACTTTCGTTTCTTGCAGACAGAGAATATCGGGCGCTTCTTCGGTCAGGAAGCGTTCCACGATGTCGATCCGGGCGCGGACGCTGTTGATGTTCCAGGAGGCGATGCTGAGTGTGTTCGGCATCCCGATCCCCTAAGACCCTGAGAGGGCGCGCGCAAGCGTGGCACCATGTCCCGATGGCGCGCACAAAGTAAGACCCCCGCTCCGGGGGCATGGAACGGGGGTCTCGATCGCGCCCTTGAAGCGCTTTGCGGCGGGAGCGGTGATCCGAGTAACAGGGGGGAAATCCCGGAGTTCGTCTCGCGCCGTGGAGTCCTTATTAGGGCCGCGGATATGAGCCCAAGATGAACAGGATTTAGGGTATCACCATCCATCTTACGCCAGACCCGCTTCATCCACCGGCAGCACGTCCTTTGGGCCGTGGGTCGGTCCAGCGGAACGCCGAATCCGCGACCGAGACGCCGTAACGCTGGTTTGAAAGACGAACCGTCGTGCGGTTATTCTGGGAATCCAGCGCAACCCAGCCATAAAGCTGCAGCCCGCCGGGGCCGGACGGATCCTTTTCGAAGATCATGGTGATCGTGCCAAATTCAGGCCGCTTGGGATCACGCGCCTGTACGCTGATCACCTTGGGATCGCCGGTCTGGATCAGCTTGCCGAAGCGGGACAGGTCCTTTTTCGGATCGAGCAAGGCGCCCAGCGGCGAGCTGCCGATCGGCCAGCGCTGCACCTGACGGACTTCATAGTCAATCATCGTCAACGCCTTGCCATCGCCCACGATCAACAGCGGCACGCCCTTCTGATATTGGAAGCGCACCTTGCCGGGTTGCTTGATCGTCAGCTTGCCCGTCAGTGTCTGACCGGCGCGATCGGTTTGGACGAAGTCGGCCGTCATCGTCGTAACGCCGCGAATATAGGCGTTGACCTGAGCCAGGCCGCCCTGCGCCTGTTGCGCGCCTGCTGGCGAACCAAGGACGATCACGGGTGCAGCGGCCAGAGCCAGTGCGAGGGGCGCAACCAAGCGCTTCATGCATTTTTCTCCGCTTTGTTGAGAAAACAATGTGTAAGGGTCAGGCGTTGAACCCATTGTGAATTGATGCGTTCCTGATCGCGCGCACTGGTAAGGCCTTGCTGCAGCTGGATGTAAATCGGTCGCAGGGCAAAAAAAAGGCTGGTCCGAAGACCAGCCTGGAAAGTTTTAGGAGAGGATGCCTGAAAGGCCCGTTCTTATTGAACGGTGCCGATCATTTCCGCAAATGCATAGAGCAGCGGCTCGATTGCGTTTAGCGCAATCGTCACAGCGGATTGCCATTCTCGTCACGTAGCACTTCACGGCGCCCGACATGGTTGGGGGCGCCGACCAATCCTTCTTCCTCCATGCGCTCTATCAGGCGCGCGGCAGAGTTATAGCCGATTCGGAGCTGGCGCTGGAGCCAACTGGTCGAGGCCTTTTGATTTTCGAACACAAGCTGGCAGGCCTTGCGGAACAGCTGCGCGTCGGGGCTGTCGTCGCCCAGGTCCACGCCATCAAGCGCGAAGCTGCCTTCTTCGGGTTCTTCAGTGACGGCGGCGATATAATCGGGCTGACCCTGGGCCCGCCAATGGTCCGCGACCACCCGCACCTCATCGTCCGACACGAAAGGACCGTGGACGCGCATCAGCCCCTTTCCGCCATGCATGTAGAGCATGTCGCCCTTGCCAAGAAGCTGTTCGGCGCCCTGCTCGCCCAAAATGGTGCGGCTGTCGATTTTCGACGTAACGAAGAAGCTGATGCGGGTTGGCAGGTTCGCCTTGATAACGCCGGTGATGACGTCGACCGAGGGACGCTGGGTTGCGAGAATCAGGTGGATACCGGCGGCGCGCGCCTTCTGAGCCAGACGCTGGATCAGGAATTCGACTTCCTTGCCCGCCGTCATCATCAGGTCGGCAAGCTCGTCCACCACTACCACGATTTGTGGCAGGGGCTGGAAATCGAGCTGCTCCTCCTCATAGATCGGCTTGCCGGTCTCGGGATCATAGCCCGTCTGCACCCGGCGGCCGAGCGGCTTGCCCTTTGCCTTCGCCGCCCGGACCTTCTCATTATAGTTGGCGAGATTGCGGACGGAGATCGACGCCATCATGCGATAGCGGTCCTCCATCTGCTCCACCGCCCATTTGAGGGCCCGGATCGCTTTGCTGGGTTCGGTGACGACGGGCGATAGCAGATGCGGGATGTCGTCATAGGTCGACAGTTCCAGCATCTTTGGATCGATCATGATCAGACGCAGCTGGTCCGGCGTCATGCGGTAGAGCAGCGACAGGATCATGGCGTTGAGGCCCACCGACTTACCCGACCCGGTGGTGCCCGCGATCAGCAGGTGGGGCATGGGGGCCAAGTCGGCGATGATCGGTTCGCCCGAGATATTCTTGCCCAGGATGATCGGCAGCGTCGCTTCCTGCCCAAACTGTTCAGAGGTGATCAGTTCGCGGAAGGATACGCCTTCGCGATTGGCGTTGGGCAGTTCGATGCCGATGACGGTGCGGCCCGGGATGGTCGCGACTCGGGCCGAGAGCGCCGACATGTTGCGGGCGATGTCGTCGGCGAGCGCAATGACGCGGCTCGCCTTGATCCCGGGGGCGGGCTCAAGCTCATACATGGTGACGACGGGGCCAGGGCGCACTTCGACGATGTTGCCCTTGACGTGGAAGTCGTCGAGGACGGATTCCAGCAGCCTGGCATTGCGCTCGAGCGCGGCCTTGTCGATTTTCTGCGCTTGGCCCGCCGGGATCGGATTGAGCAGGTCGGCCGAAGGAAGCGAGCTGTGGCCGAAAAGGTCGTCCTGCGACACCGGCGCCATTTGCCGCTGGGCGGGCGCGGGTTTGGGAGTCTGGATGGTGATAGGCGGCTTGGGCTCGTTCGACACCGCGCGGCGGGGAGCGATGACGCGTTCCTCGACCTCATCCTCATCATCTCCGATCTCAGCAGAAGCATTGCCACCCGCGAAGGCGAAGGCGGGCTTTGGCAAGCTGAGGCGCGGCAGAGTGGGCCGCCGCAGAGCGAGGATCGGCTTTTCCAGCGCCAGGCTGCGATACCAGGTGAAGAAGCCGGCGAGCAGCATCAGCACCACGAGAATGCCGGTGATCCATCCTTGGGCAGCAGGAGCGGCGGAGGTGAGGCTACGGACGCCATTGGCGGTCGCGAGGCCGATGAGGCCGCCCCAACCTGAAGGCAGGTCAATCAAGGAGTCGGGCTGGAACATCGCGAGCGCGATGCCGATAAGGATGATGCCGAGGAAGCATTTGCCGAACTGACCCTTCCAGCCGGTCATGTCCTGATCACCCCAGAGGCGGCGGGCCGTAATCGCCAGCAGCGGGAGGACAAGGGCGACGGGGACGCCGAGCAGGGTGAAGAGGAAGGCGGAGACCCAGGCGCCGGGCCAGCCCATGATATTCTGCACCTGATTGTCGGCGACCGTCATCATTGACGGATCGCTGAGGCGGAAGCTGAGCAGCGCCAGCGCCAGGAACAGGGTCGCCAGCATCAGCGCGATCGCGCTGATCAGCGCGCCGCTGCGGATGAGGCTGCGTTTCAGCATTTCGCGCCATTCCGGCGTGCGCTTGGCTCCGCGGCTGACAGCCATGGCTTTCAAATGTCCCCCAAATGTTCCGTTCCGGCACAATGCGCCGAGCGTGGAGTCCGCGTCAAGAGTCCGGCGCTTCGGCTGGTCGTGGGAAAGTCATGAACAAAGTAGCGGGAAAAACGCGATTTTAGCCGGGCATCGAAAATTCGCAAATCATGCAATTCCTTCATGCATTTGCGCTGGTGGAGCGCTGCGCATTGCGATGAGGCAGCCAGCGACGATCAGCGCCGCGCCTGCGATGGTGGGGAGGGTCAGCCGTTCGCCAAAGGCGAGCCAGCCGATGATCGCGGCCCAGATGAAGGCGGTATATTCGACCGGAATGAGGTGCTGCGCCTCGGCCCGCGCATAGGCCCAGGCGAAAGCGGCGAGCGAGGTGAAGGCGAAGCCCGCGCAGCCCGCGATCAGCAGGAAGGAGTCGGGCCGGGGCAAGTCGAGGCGAAGCGGGACCAGGCCGGGAGCTGCCCAGGCCGCGATCGCGCACAGGCCAAAGAGGATGAACATCACGCCATGCTGGAAGAAGGCGACTTCGACCGGGGAAGCGAGCTGGGCCTGCTGGCGCTGGATGATGAGGTTCCAGGCGAAGAGCACCGCTGACACCAGGACGGCGGCGGCGCCGAGCAACGCATCCCCATCATAGCTGTCCTGCATCCGGCCCGACAGTATCACCGCGATGCCGACAAGGCCCAGCAGCGAGGCGCTGATGGCGCGCTTGCCGATGCGTTCGCCCAAGAGCAGCGCGGCGAGATAAAGGGCAATGAGGGGTGCGATGAAGGAAAGCGCGATCGCTTCGGCCAGCGGCATGCGCATCAGCGCGAAGAAGAAGAGGCTGGCCATCAGCGTGACGACTGCGCCGCGCAGGACGTGGAGGCGCAGCACTGCCCGTTCGGGCCAACGGTGGCCGCCGGGCAGCATGATCGCGAGGCCGAGCAGCGTTCCGGCCAGCGCGCGCCAGAACAGGGCGTTGAAGAGGCCGATAGAGAGGCTCAAGCCCTTCATCGTCGCGTCCATGATCGCGAAGAGCAGGACGGCGAGGCAGGAGACCGCGAACGGGAGGGCGAGGGAGCGGGATTGGGGCGTGATCATGGCATCGGGATGACGGTCAAGGCGCGCGGCACTTTTGAGTGGGGAAATAGAAGAAAGAAAGGGCTTCGACATTCGAATGAGGCAAGTGACTCGTTCGGACAGCCCGAACGGGGTGGGGTTGTGCGAGGGACGTTGGTTGGCCTTGGGGAGGGGATGGCGGTCAGGGAGTGGCAGGGCGGTGAAAATGCCCTCCCCGCCGCTACTCCGCCGCTTCGGCCCGGCCTGCATCCGTTGTTTCCGCTTCCAGCTTGGCTGCTTCGATCTCAGCCGCCTTGGCTTCGACCAGTCCGACGATGTGGTCGATCATGCCTTCATCCTGGATGGTGTGGTCGGTGAGGCCGGAGAGATAGACCATATGCTTGCCAGCGCCGCCGCCGGTGAGGCCGATGTCGGTTTCGCGCGCTTCGCCGGGGCCGTTGACGACGCAGCCGAGGACGGAGAGCGACAAGGGCGTGTGGATATGCTGGAGCCGTTCCTCCAGCGCCTGCACGGTGCGGATGACGTCGAAACCCTGGCGCGCGCAGCTAGGGCAGGAGATGACCTTCACACCGCGCGTGCGGATGCCGAGGGATTTGAGGATCTCATAGCCTACGCGGACTTCTTCCTCCGGTTCGGCGGAGAGCGAGACGCGGATGGTGTCGCCAACCCCGGCCCAGAGCAGGTTGCCGATGCCGATGGCGCTCTTGACCGTGCCGCCGATCAGGCCGCCCGCTTCGGTGATGCCAAGATGGAGGGGGCAGTCAACGGCTTCGGCCAGCTGCATATAGGCAGCGACCGCGAGGAAGACGTCGCTCGCCTTTACCGCCACCTTATATTCGTGGAAGTCCTGATCCTGAAGCAGCTTGATATGGTCGAGAGCGCTTTCGACCAGTGCTTCGGGGCAGGGTTCGCCATATTTTTCGAGCAGGTCCTTTTCGAGGGAGCCTGCATTGACGCCGATGCGGATCGCGCAGCCATTCGCCTTCGCGGCGTCCACCACTTCCTTGACGCGGGCTTCGGACCCGATGTTGCCGGGATTGATGCGGAGGCAAGCCGCGCCAGCATCTGCAGCCTCGAGCGCGCGCTTATAATGGAAATGGATGTCGGCGACGATCGGCACGCGGGCGGCGCGGACGATCTGCTTCAGCGCGGCGGTCGATTCCTCGTCCGGGCAGGACACGCGGATGATGTCGACGCCTGCATCCTCACAGCGGCGGATCTGGTCGATCGTTGCCTTGACGTCATGAGTCAGCGTGTTGGTCATCGTCTGGACGCTGACCGGAGCGCCGCCGCCCACCGGCACATTGCCCACCATGATCTGGCGGCATGGGCGACGCGCTATGTCGCGCCAGGGACGCAGGCCGGGATTATGGTCGGACATGAACTGGAGGCTCCGTGATGATCCAGCCCCTATAGTGATTCACGCGCCAAGTTAGAAGCGCGCCGTCGCCGATGCGGTAACCGGCCGTGGCAGCGAGGCGAGAAATTTCTTCTTTCTGCAGGCTGCTTTTGCCGAAGACAAAAAAAAGCCGCCCCGGAGGACGGCTAAAAGTTTTTAGGAGAGGATGCCTGAAAGGCCCGTCCCTTGTGCAGGGCAGCGGCTCCTTTCGCAACTGCGAAAGAAAAATATACGGTTGCGTTTATTGCAACTGCATTGGAAATCCCAGGATGTCGTAGGGGAATGCGGTTCCCAAACGTTGATGTTTGTCCGCTTTTTTTAGACGGGTCCGGTCCTGAATGAGTCAGGAATCTGAAATATGGGGCGCCAAATAACGAAAAAGCTCCGCCCGAAGCACTTCAAGTCCAGACGAATCAGACGATTCGATTCGCGCGACCAGTTCCGCTTGCGTGTTGGAGGCGCGCAAGAGCCACCAGCCCTCCTTGCGCATGACCCTGGCACCGTCGATGTCCGTCATGACGGCGCCTTCCGCCTGCAATTGCCCGATGATTTCCGATATGACAGCGAATTTGCGGTCCTCCGCCACCGGGAAACGCAGTTCCGGTGTGTTGATCAGTTGCGGCAGATCATCATGCAGGGCGGTGATGTTCCGGCCGGAGCGGCTCGCCATGCGGATGAGGCGGACGGCGGCATAAAGGCCATCGTCGAAGCCATAATAATCATCGGCAAAGACGATGTGACCGGTCATTTCGCCGCCTAGCGGGCTTCCGACCTCCCTCATCTTCGTCTTGATATGGCTGTGGCCGGTTTTCCACATGAGCGGGGTACCGCCGAGTTGCGCGACCCGGTCGAATAGCAGCTGGCTGCATTTCACATCGGCGACGATAGTCGCGCCGGGTCGGTCCTGAAGCACGGCTCCGGCAAACAGGGCGAGCAGCTGGTCACCCCAGATGGTGCGGCCCTGCCCGTCCACGACTCCGATGCGGTCGCCGTCTCCGTCGAAAGCCAGTCCGAAATGGAGTTTGTTTGCGAGGACAAGCTTTCGCAGGTCGTCCAGATTCTCCTCGATCGTGGGGTCGGGGTGATGATGGGGAAAATTGCCGTCTATTTCGGTGAAAAGCGTGTGATGCTCACCCGGGAGCAGCTTGACGAGCTTGTCCACGACCGGCCCAGCAGCGCCATTGCCCGCGTCCCAGCCGATGCGCCAGGCGGTGCCGTCAAAGCCTTTCATCAGCCGGGCGACATAGCTGTCGATGATGTCGATGGCGGAGCAGCTGCCGCTGCCCTCCTCCCAATCTCCGGCCGCCGCCATGGCACCGAGTTGGGCGATGTCCGGGCCAAAAAAGGCTTCATGCGCAAGTACCAGCTTGAAGCCATTGTGATCGGCGGGATTATGGCTGCCGGTTATCTGGATGCCGCCATCAACTTCGAGCGTCGCTTCGGCATAATAGAGCATTGGCGTGGGGCCGATGCCGATGCGCAGCACGTCGATGCCGCTGGCGGTCAGGCCATCGGCCACCGCCGATTCCAGCATGGGCGAGCTGAGGCGCCCGTCATAGCCGAGCGCGACCGCTGAACCCCCGCCGCGCCTGACGATGGTGCCGAAACTGCGGCCCAGCGCATAGGCGTCTTCCTTTCCCAGCGTTTTGCCGACGATTCCGCGCATGTCATATTCGCGCAGCAGCGAGGGATGAAAGTCGTGGGACATGGGTTCTGTTCTACAGCCCTAAGGGCGCGGTGACGGCTCTTTTTTCTGAGGGGCGGCGAGCAGCAGATCTCGGGCAGCGTTTATTTCGGCCGCCAGTGCTTCGGTGCCGCCGCGATCGGGATGGACGGAAGCGATCAGCCGCCGGTGGGCCGCGCGGATCGTCGGTTCATCGGCATCTTCAGGCACGCCAAGCAGGGCGCGGGCTCTTGCAATGCTGACGGGCTCGGGTTTTGCCTCGGAGGAGGCAGATCGTTTCTTCTTCTGCTGCGACTGATTCAGGAAGAAGAGTGCCGCGCCAAGCAGCAAGGGCGCTCCGGCGAGCGGCTTGCCCTTTGCCGCCATGACAGCACCGACCAGCGCGCCGCCCAACACCATGCCATCCTTCACACTCATGCGCTGCAAACGTCCCGTCCAGATGAGCCAGGCCGCAAGCCCGAGAAGAAGAAAGGCGAAAAGGCCCATCAGGCCGCGCCGAGAAGATCGACCGGCGTCCTTTCCTCACCCGAGGGTAGGGCAAGGCCCGAAACCATTTCGCGCAGTTCCTGGCGCGCGGCGATATGGCTGACGCCGAGGTCACCCAGATGCCCCTTGTCGAGCAAGGTGAGGCCCGAAGGGAAGAGTTCGCGGAAGATGACGCGTTCGGACAGGCCCGGAATCACGCGGAAGCCGACGCGGCGGGAGAGCTCCATCAGGGCATCGCCGACGCGCTTCTTGTTGCGGGCGTCATGATGCTGGACGCGGTTGCGCAGGACGACCCAGTCGATCGAAACGCCATCGGCCTTTGCGCGGGTCTTGCGCGCTTCGAAGATGAGTTCGGAATAGAAGGAGAGGCGGCGGACCTTGAAGGTTTCCGCGTCCACCTGGCCGATGAGGTCGAAATCGACGAAGCTGTCGTTCATCGGCGTCACCAGCGTATGGGCGCGGGCGGCCATGTGGCGGGCGAAGGCATCGTCGCGGCCGGGGGTGTCGACGACCAGGAAATCCTTGCCCTCGGCGACGGCGGCGGATTCTTCCTCAAGCGCGTCGATCGTGTCGCCCTTCAGCACGGCGAAGTCGGGCGCGGGCAGGTCGATGCTGCGGCGGCGGGCGGTCTCTGCGCGGTTTTCCATGTAGCGCGTGACGGTGCGCTGGCGCGGGTCGAGGTCGATCATGCCGACCTTGTAGCCGAGCGCGGTCAAGGCGATCGCGGTGTGCACGGCGGTCGTCGACTTGCCGGTCCCGCCCTTTTCATTGGCGAAGACGATATGATGCGTTTGGGTGTTCGTACCCATTGATAACCCCGTTTATTGCCGCAACGATTCTTGACCCTATTGTCGGGCCGTGCCTTTAGCAGGATAGTCCCCGTGCCCCTGCCATATCGGAGCCCCTCGTCCCGTGCAAACCCTGCGTGACCTTCCTGCCCTGCGATCCGCCATCGATGCGATGAAAAGCGATGGGCGGCCTGTCGCTTTGGTGCCGACGATGGGCGCGCTGCATGAAGGGCATATGGCGCTGGTCGAGGAAGCGCGGCGGCATGCCGGGCATGTGGTGGTGTCGATCTTCGTCAATCCGCGGCAGTTTGGCGTCAATGAGGATCTGGATGCCTATCCGCGCCGGGAAGCGAAGGATGCGCAAATGTTGCAAGCCGCCGGGGTCGATGCGCTGTGGGCGCCGAGCGCCGAAGTCATGTATCCGGCGGGCTATGCGACCAATATCTCCGTTTCTGGGATCACCGAGGGCTTGGATGGGGCAGCGCGGCCGGGGCACTTCGATGGCGTGGCGACGGTGGTGGCCAAACTGTTCAACCAGGTGCAGCCTGATGTCGCGCTGTTCGGCGAGAAGGATTATCAGCAGCTGGCGATGATCCGGCAGATGGTGCGCGACCTCGACATGCGTGTCGAGATAATCGGCGTGCCGACGCAGCGGGCGGAGGATGGGCTCGCCTTGTCATCGCGCAACGCTTACCTGACCGACGAGGAGCGCAAGGACGCGCTCGCCCTGCCCCGAGCACTGGGCGAGGCGGCGCGGCAGATGGAGAAGGGTGCGAGCGTCGAGGCGGCGGTTACCAAAGCGATCGCGATGCTGAGCGCGCATGGCTTTGATCCCATCGATTATGTGACGCTGTGCGATGCGGTGACGCTGGAGCCGATGACGGTGCTGGATCGCCCGGCGCGGTTGCTGGGCGCGGCGAAGCTGGGGCGGACGCGGTTGATTGATAATATTGTGGTTGAGCCTTCTTAGGCTTCGTCATTCCAGCGGAAGCTGGAATCTCTTCGATGTTCAGTCCAGCCGCCCGAGATCCCAGCGTTCGCTGGGATGACGGTATTTTTAGAACGGCTTTACGATCACCGCTACGACGATCACGGCGGCGGCGATGCCGGGGACTTCGTTGATGAGGCGGAGCTTTTTCTCGGTCATGGGGCGCAAGCCCTTGGCGAGCTTCTTCGTGTAGCCTGCAATCCAGCCATGATAGGCGGACAGGCCGAGCACGAAAAGCAGCTTGAGGTGGAACCAGCCGAAATGCCAGGCACCGATTTCGACCATCAGCATGAGGCCGAAAACCCAGACCAGGACGAGCGAGGGGTTGAGGATGATCTTGAGCAAGCGCTGCTCGCGATCGATCCATTTGCGGTCTTCATCCGATCCGACCGGGCACTGGTGATGATAGACGAAGAAGCGCGGCATCATGAACAATCCCGCCATCAGGAAGATGACGAAGATCAGATGGGCGGCCTTCACCCACAGATAGGCGGCTCCGAGATAGGGCATCAGCTATTCTTTCCTTGCCGGACATAGGCGATCAGCGCCTCGACATGGGCGATCGGGGTATCGGGAAGGATGCCATGGCCGAGGTTCAGAATATGCGGGCGGCCCGCAAAGGCGGCGCGGATATTGTCGACCGACTCTTCCACCGCCCTGCCCCCAGCGATGAGGGCGAGCGGATCGAGATTGCCCTGAACCGGCAGGCCTTGTGGCAGGACTCGGTTCGCCCAGTGCGGATCGATGGTTTCATCGACGCCGATGGCATCGACGCCCGTGCCCGCCGCATAATCGGCGAGTTTCGCGCCGGCCCCTTTGGGGAAGCCGATGATCGGCACATTGGGATGTAGCGCCTTGAGCTTCTCCACAATGCGGCGATTGGGTTCGATGACCCAGCGGTTGAACTGGAGCGGGGCCAAGCTGCCCGCCCAGCTGTCGAACAGCTGCACCGCTTCCACCCCGGCTTCGATCTGGCCGGAGAGATAGGTGACGGTGGACTCGATGATCGCGTCGATGATCGCGCCGAAGCGTTCGGGGTCCTGATAGGCGAGGCGGCGGGCCGCGCCCTGATCCTTGCTGCCCTGTCCTGCAACCATATAGGTAGAGATGGTCCAGGGACTACCTGCAAAGCCAAGGAAGGTGACGGAGGGATCAAGCGCAGCCTTCACCTGCCGCACCGTTTCATAGACCGCCTCATAGCGGCTGAGATCAGGCTTGAGCGACGACAGGTCCGTTTCGCTGAGGATTGGCGCGAGACGCGGCCCCTCCCCCGTTTCGAACCAGAGGTCCTGGCCCATCGCATAGGGCACGATCAAAATGTCGGAAAAGAGGATCGCGCCGTCAAAGCCGAAACGGCGGAGCGGCTGAAGCGTAACTTCGGCGGCGGCGGGGCTGTCATAGACGAGCTCCAGGAAGCCGCCCTTTTCCGCGCGCAAGGCCCGATATTCGGGCAAATAGCGGCCTGCCTGGCGCATCAGCCACATGGGCGGAACGGAAAGGCATTCACCCTTCAGGACGGAAAGCAGCGGCTTGGAGGTTCCAGCGGAGAGGCCGGCATCGGGTCCCGTCATAAACTCTCTTATATAGATTCTTAAAAGGATGATGGAGATAGTAGGGCAGTTGGCAGCGGGGTTTATGCGCTGTGCCCGCTTTTGCCAACAGCTTGACTCCCTCACTCAAAGGATTCCGGTGCGAGTCAGGCCAGTCATCCCCGTTACCCACAGGCTGTGGATGAAAATGACCGCCTGTGGGAGCCATGTGGATAAGATTCCGGCTAATGGGGGCTACCCATAACGGGGTATTTTGCCCGCAACCTATCCCTTGCTTTATCCACAGGCTCCACACAGAGATATGCGTCATGTCGCGTATCCATCTGCATCTGCTGTCTGACTCCACCGGCGAGACGCTGGAGAATATCGCCAAGGCGGCGATCGGTGCCTTTGAAAATGTCGAGGCGGTGCGGCATTTCTGGCCGATGGTGCGGTCCGATGTCCATCTCGACCGGATCATGGAGGAGATTTCCGCCAATCCCGGTCTGGTCCTCTTCACCCTGTCCAATCATCAGTTGCGGCGGCGGTTGGAGACACGCTGCCGGGCGCTCGGCTTGCCCCATGTCGCGGCGCTGGACAGCGTGACCGACGCCCTGTCCAACATATTGGGGCAGGAAACGCGCAATCGGCCAGGGCGCAAGCATATATTGGACGAAGCCTATTTCGCACGGATCGAGGCGATCCAGTTCACCATCGCCCATGATGATGGCGTCGGGCATGAAAATTGGGAAGAAGCCGATATCGTGCTGGCGGGCGTGTCGCGTGCGTCCAAGACGCCAACCTCCATCTATCTGGCCAATCGCGGATACAAGACGGCGAATATCCCGCTGGTGGTGCAGTCGCCGCCGCCGCGCAGCCTCTATTCGCTCAAGCATCCGATGGTCGTGGGGCTGACCGTCAGTCCGGAGCGGCTGGTGCAGATCCGCCGCAATCGCTTGCTGTCGCTCAATCAGGCGCCCGAGACGAGCTATGTTGATCTGGAAAAAGTGCAGGAGGAACTGGCTTTTGCCCGGCGCATGTTCGCGGACAATGGCTGGCCGGTGATCGACATGACGCGCCGGTCGATCGAGGAAGCGGCGGCCGCGATCATCAACCTGTTCAATGACCGCGTGCTGGCGGAAGGAAGTGAAACATGATCGTGCTGGCGTCACAAAGCGCAAGCCGCCGGGCGCTGTTGCAGGCGGCGGGTGTACCGTTTGAAGCATTGTCGCCCGGCGTCGATGAAGAAGCGGCCAAGGAAGCATTGCGGGCGGACGGATTGGACGCGCGGGCGTTGGCGGATGCCTTGGCGGAGTTGAAGGCGCTCCGCGTGTCGCGCCGGGTGCCGGGCGGGTTGGTCCTGGGATGCGACCAGACATTGAGCCTTGAGGATGGCAGCATGATCGACAAGGCGGTCGATCGCCCGGATGCGGAACGCATTTTGCGGCTGCTGTCGGGGCGAGTGCATCATCTTCATAGCGCGGCCGTGATTGCGCTGAACGGCGAGCCGATCTGGCGGCATGTCGAACGGGTGCGCATGACGGTGCGGCCGCTGTCTGATAGTTTCATAGCTAACTATCTGGATCAGGAATGGGAGCAATGCCGTTGGTGCGTCGGCAATTACCGGATCGAGGGGCCGGGAGTGCAGCTGTTCAGCAAAGTCGAAGGCAGCCAATTCGGCATTCAAGGCCTACCCCTGCTGCCGCTGCTTGACTTTCTGCGCGTGCGGGGCGTTCTGCCAGCATGACTGACAAGCTCCCCTATGCAGAGGTGATCGGTGATCCGATCGCGCACAGCAAATCGCCCTTGATCCATAATTTCTGGCTCGATTGCCTGGGGATCGAGGCGGAATATCGCAAGACGCATGTAACGGCGGAGGGTCTCTCTGCCTATTTTCTTGAGCGGCGGGCTGATCCGGACTGGCTGGGATGCAATGTGACCATTCCGCATAAGATTGCGGTGATGGACTATACCGATGATCCGGGCGGTGTGCGCGAGCGGATCGGGGCGATGAACACGATCGCGAGCGAAACTGGCGGTCCCCTGATCGGTACCAACACGGATGCGGGTGGTTTCCTTCAGCCGTTGCTGCGCGACAAATGGCAGGGCGAGAGTGCCGTCCTTGTCGGCGCAGGGGGGGCGGCGCGGGCGATCCTGTTTGCGCTCGCGAGCCTGGGCGTGGCGGACATTACCGTCATGGTGCGCGATGCGGTGAAGGGGCAGGCTCTGCTTGACCGGGCGAAGGTCAATGGCCGGGTGATCGGCATGAGTGATGCGCTTCCGGCGGCGGATCTGCTGGTCAATACAAGCTCGCTTGGCATGGTGGGACAGCCGGTGCTTGATCTTGACCTGTCGCCGCTGGCGCAGAGCGCCACGGTCTATGACATTGTTTATGCGCCACTGGAGACTGAATTACTCAGGGCAGCGCGGGCGCGGGGGCTGAAGACGCTGGATGGGTTGGAAATGTTGATCGGGCAGGCGGCGCTGGCATTCGACATATTTTTCGATGCGCAGGCGCCGCGTGAACGGGATGATGAGCTGCGCGCGTTGCTGCTGGCGGCTTGAGGCGCCATGAAAATCTACGGGCTGACCGGGTCGATCGGCATGGGCAAGTCGGCCGTCGCCGCCATGCTGCGGCGTGAGGGCGTGCCGCTGTTCGATGCGGATGCGGAGGTGCATCGGCTGCAGGGGCCGGAGGGCAGGCTGTTGCCAGAGATCGAGGCGCGCTTTCCCGGCACGACCGGACCTATGGGGGTAGACCGGGCCAAGCTGGGCGCGGCGGTCTTCGGCCATCCCCAGGAGCTGAAGGCCCTGGAAGCGATCGTCCATCCCGCCGTGAAGGAGGAGCGGATGGCGTTCCTCCGCCGCCACCGGTCGCGTGCCTTCGTCGTGCTGGACATTCCGTTGCTGTTTGAAAGCCATATGGAGCGGAGCTTGGCTGGGGTCATTGTGGTGACGGCGCCCGCGTGGAAGCAGCGTAGGCGGGTGCTGGCGCGCAAGGGGATGACGGTAGCGAAATTCCGCAGGATCTTGCATCTCCAGACTCCCGACGCGGAAAAGCGGCGCAAGGCGGATTTCATTATTCACACGGGCACGACATTTGCCGCCACTCGGGCACAGGTTCGGCGCCTCGTCACTTGCCTTGGATCAAAGACAGGCCGATAAGGAAATTGCCCGGCAGAGTCGGCGTGAAGAGGTCCATGCGCGAGATTATATTCGATACCGAAACGACTGGATTCGACCCCGCAGCGGGTGATCGGATGGTGGAAATCGGGTGCATCGAACTGGTGAACAGGGTGCCGACGGGCCGCACTTTTCACGCTTATTACAATCCGCAGCGCGCGATGCCTTCCGCTGCCGAGGCGATTCACGGGCTTTCGGACATATTCCTGAAGGATAAGCCGCTCTTTGCCCATGGGGTGGAGGAGTTGCTCGACTTTCTGGAGGACAGCCATCTGGTCGCGCATAATGCGCGGTTCGATTTCGGCTTCCTCAACCATGAGCTGAAGCTTTGCGGCCTGCCTGAGGTCGGCATGCACCGGATGATCGATACGGTCGCCATTGCGCGGCAGCTGCATCCGGGCGCCAAGCATAGCCTGGACGCGCTTTGCACTCGCTACGGCATCGACCGCAGTCATCGCATCAAGCATGGCGCGTTGCTGGACGCCGAACTGCTGGCGCAGCTCTATATCGAGCTTAAAGGGGGCCGTCAGATCGGCCTTGGTCTTGCACAGGAGGAGGAGAAAGAAGCCATTCGGGTGGAACTTGCGGCCACTATCGCGGTTCGCCCTGTTCGTCCCGCGCGGGTTTTCACCGCCAGCGCGATGGAGCTGGAGAGGCATGCAGCGTTTGTCGCGACGCTGGAAAAGCCGCTCTGGCTGGAGGAGGCTTGAAGGCTGGTTTGACATACTGCCCTTCACGCTTCGCCCAACCGGACTGCCTCCTGCAGCCCGGCAAGAACAAGGAGAAGGCATATGGATATTCGTGTTTCCGGGCATCAGGTCGATACGGGCGACGCTCTGAAGGAGCATGTCGCGAGCCGATTGGAGGCGATGGCCGAGAAATATTTTGCGCGCACGATTTCCGCCCAGGTCACATTCCGGCCTGCGCCACACGGGGCCTTCCACTGCGATATCGTTTGCCATGTCATGACCGGCCTGATTCTAAAAGGCGCGGGCGAGGCGCAGGATGCGCATCCGGCGTTCGACCAGGCGGCGGAAAAGATCGAGCGGCAGCTGCGGCGCTACATGCGCCGGTTGAAGGATCGCCATCCCCAGGCGGTCGCGGCCGAGGCGCAGCGGGCCAATGGCTATGACCTCAATGGTCTGGATGGCGCGGGCTACACCATCTTTGCCTCCTCGCCAGAGGAAGAGGAACCGGCGGACGCGCCGCTGATCGTGGCGGAAACGCGGGTCGACATTCCCGAAGCCAGCGTATCGGACGCGGTGATGATGCTCGACCTTCGCAACACCAACGCGCTGCTGTTCCTGAACGCGGGCACGTCGGCCTATAACATGGTCTATCGCCGCCAGGATGGGACGATCGGCTGGGTGGAACCACGGGTGCAGGCGCAGGCCTGACCACTGGGCCCGGCCCCGGGGCGCCATTGACCCAGAGCGGCAGGCGGCCTATGGGGCCGGGCTTTATATCCCCGGGCACGCGCGATTATTGGGGCATGGCGCGCCTCCGGCTGTTCCAGGTTGGTCATGGTTCATTTCAACGACATCGTCGCGCCGCAAGCTGTAGCAACAGACGTTTCGGCGAACGGCAAAAAGCCGCTGTTCCAGAAGATCGCGCAGCTCGCGGCGTCGGCTTACGGTTTGAACGCCAACATGGTTTCAGAAGCGCTGTTCGAGCGGGAACGGCTGGGATCGACCGGCTTTGGCGGCGGAGTCGCCATTCCCCATGCGAAGATCCCCGGGCTTGATCGGATGCGCGGCGTCGTCGTGCTGCTCGATCCGCCGCTTGGCTTCGACGCGGTGGACGATGCTCCGGTGGATATCGTCTTCACCCTTTTGTCGCCTGTTGATAGCGGCGCGGAGCATCTGAAGACGCTGGCACGCGTGTCGCGTTACTTGCGGGACGACGGGCATGTCGCCCGGCTGCGGGGCGCGAAATCGGCCGAGGCGCTGCATGCGCTGCTGGCTGGTGGCGAAGCGCGGGACGCCGCCTGAGATGGCCGATGTGCCGAGCGGCGAGGCGGCGCATTTCCGGGCGCTGGAAAATCTCTACCGCTCCGCGCCGATCAACCGACTGTTCCGATCGGAGCTGACGATCAGCGAGCCCGGGCGCTCGGTCATCGAATTCGATGTCGACGAAGAACAGTTCCACGCCGCCGGTGCCGTTCACGGCACCGTCTATTTCAAGATGATGGACGACGCGGCCTTCTATGCGGCGAACAGCCTGGTCAGCGACCGATTCCTGCTGACGACCGCGTTCAACCTGCTTTTCACCCGGCCGATCGGGCCAGGGCGAATCCGCGCGGAAGGGCGCTGGGTCAGCGGCAAGCGGCGGGTGTTCGTCGCTGAAGCAAGCCTTGTCGACATGGACGGTGAAGAGGTCGGCCGGGGCACTGGCACCTTCATGCGGTCACACATCCCTTTGTCGTCCCTGCCCGGCTATGCAGGCTGACCGGCTGACCAGCGCCATGCTGGTGGGCGTTCTGGTAAGGCGTGCGGCTGCCGCTGGCGGCTTCGCCACGGTGCTGGTCAAGGGGGATGAAATCAGCGGCGTGATTCTGGTCGAAGCGGCCGAAAAGGGTCAGTTTAAAGGGCTGTTCGAGAGGGTTTCCGACCTTGAAGGCGGGTATCGGTTGGAACGGTGCGGCCCCGCGGTGGAAGAGGGAACCGATTCCTGCAATCAATATCTAGCGCGGCGCAGGCGATCTGACCCCGATCTGTGGGTGATCGAACTCGATATCGCGGATGCGGAACGGTTCGCCGCTGAAACGATCTGTTGATCGTTGACTCTCTGGCGGGCGGAAGGCACTGGCCCCTCCCAACGCTTAACGCGCAGGTTGCCAAGTTCGCCCGTGGGGGGCGGGGGAGGTAAACACGCAGACGGGGGGCGGCCTGACGTCGATTATATGTGATGGGTTTGTCCCGACGTCCCTGGCCAAGAACCGCATGTTTCTGAGTTCTGATGAGTTTCCGTTTGAAGGCCGCGACTGCCGCGGCATTTGCCCTGACCGCAGGCGTTGCGGTTACTGCGGCCGACATGTCGAGCGCTAGCGAAGCCGCTCCATCGGTCGTTTCCCTTACCCAGACTCAAGAGCTGAATGCAGCTCCGGCGGCTTCCAAGCCTGCTGTTGTTTTTGCCGCGCCGCGCGAAGTCGCCCAGCCGCTGGCTAATCTTTCCGACAGCGCCGATGTGCGCGCCGACAATCTGTCCGCCCTGGTCGATGCGCATGGCGCAGCCGAAGATCTGGACGGCGACATGAGGTGCCTGGCTGGCGCGGTGTATTTCGAATCGAAGGGCGAAAGCCTGGAAGGCCAGTTGGCCGTTGCCCGTGTCATCATCAACCGGGCGAAGTCCGGCCGTTTCGCCAGCAGCCTGTGCGGTGTCGTGTACCAGCCGGGCCAGTTCAGCTTTGTGCGTGGTCGTGGCATGCCGACGATCCCGATGGCGAGCGAAAGCTGGCGCGAGGCCGTCGCGATCGCGCAGATCGCGATGCAGGATGGTTGGAACAGCAAGGCGGAAGGCGCCCTGTTTTTCCACGCCCGCCGTGTTTCTCCGGGCTGGGGCAAGCGCCAGTTGGCGGCCATCGACAACCATATTTTCTATCGCTGATCCTCGGGTCGCAAAACACAAGGACAGCGGGCCGGTTCAGGAAACTGAATCGGCCTTTTCTTTTGTTCTCCAATTGTTCTAAAAGCGGGGCATGAGTCCGGCCTCTTCCACGTCCGCGCCCGGTGAGGGCTGCTCCCCTCTCACCGATGGGACGGCATTGGCGGTTGCGCGTGGCACGTTGCGGCTGTTCTTCCGGCACGACATGAGTGGAATCTTGGAGGTGCCGCTGCCCAATGGCCGTCGTGCCGATATCATGGCCCTGGACAGCGCGGGCCGGATCACCATCGTCGAGATCAAGTGCAGTCGCGCCGATTTGCTGGGCGACATGAAGTGGCCCGACTATCTCGATTATTGCGATCGCTTCTTCTGGGCGGTGCCGTCCGGCTTTGACCTATCGCTGTTCGATAGCGAAGCATTGTGGCCAGCGCGCACCGGCCTGATCGTCGCGGATCAATATGATGCCGAACTGCTGCGACCAGCGCCGGTGGAGCCGCTTGCCGCCGCGCGACGGAAGGCCGAAACGCTGCGCTTTGCGCGTCGGGCTGCGCGGCGGCTGACTGCGTTGGCGGACCCGGATCATGCCGCCGAGCTGGGGTGGTGACGGATCGCCGCCACATCCGCCACTATCGTGGGTGCATACCCCAATATTCATCGGCCAGGAGGCGGTTAAGGGCAGTCGATCCCTGCCGTGCGGCGGTACGCGCCAAGTGGCGGCGGATGTCGTAGCTGCTATTGGTCAGCCCCGAATGGAAAGAATCGAGCGCCTTTTTCCTCTCGTCGGGCGCATGCGTGTAGGGCTGGAGGATATTGCCGAGCGCCTGTTCCCAGGCTTTTTCGATGTCGTTCTTGCGCTCCATGACCTGCCTCTCCGGGCTTTCAGGATGATGGAGCGGGTATGGGAAAGGGGCGGGGGAGAGACAAGGCGGGGAGGGTTATCCCTTTGCCTGAAGCACTGAAATACCGTTCGGGCTGAGCTTGTCGAAGCCCTTCTCTTCCTAGAAGAAGTAGAGCCCTTCGACAGGCTCAGGGCGAACGGGAATTCCGGCTGTCTGCGGGATTCACACCGGACTAGGCGCGTGACTAAGCCTTAGAAAGTCGGACCCTGCACTGGACCCGATGGCGCAGCCTTCGTCTTTGCGGCAGCCAGCGCTTCGACGATTCCGGAGGTGCGGGCGTCGCGTTCAGCGTAATCGCGCGCCGACATGCCAGCGATGGTGTCGCGTTTGTCTGCATTCGCCCCGTTAGCGACGAGCAGGCGGACGAGGCCGATGTCGCGCAGCTGCACCGCGCGGATCAGCGGGGTTTCGCCGCTGCCATTGGTCTTGTCGATCTGCGCCCCGCCAGAGAGCAGCGTGCGCACGCCGTCTTCGAACCGCGCCTGCACCGCGTTCATGAGCGGGGTGTTGCCGCGACTGTCGGCCAGATTGGGGTTGGCGCCCTTTCCGAGGAGGAAGGAAAGCCATGTGTTGTCACGGCGGGCGATCACCAGGTGCAGCGCGGTTTCGCCGCTGTTGATGTCGCGGCTGTTGATGACGGTCGAACCTGGCTTCTGGATCAAGTCCGTGGCCTTCTGCCCGTCGGCGTCCTTTACCGCTTTCAAGAAATTATAGGCGTCGGAAAACTGCGCCTGCGCCGCGACGGGTGAGAGCAGGGTTAGCGCCAGGGCCGCCGCGCGCACCGCGCCCATCCAAGCCGGAAAAGCCTTCATCATCGTCCTTCAAGCCCCGTTGGCATTTGCAATGGCGCCCATAGCAGGGCATGGCTGGCGGCGCCATGAACAAAGCGATCCGTTCCCTCGTCCTGCCGATCATAGCCCTGCTGGCCGCCTGTAATATGGGTGCGGGCGGCAATGCATCAAGCGAGGCGGAAAGCACGCGCGGCGATCTGGCTGGAGCACGGATCGGGGCGCCCTTTACCCTGACCAACCAGGACAGGAAGAAGGTGCAGTGGGACGATTTCAAGGGCAAGTACCGGCTGGTCTATTTCGGCTACAGCTACTGCCCTGACGTTTGTCCGCTGGATTTGCAGCATATCATGCAGGGCTTTTCCCAGTTCGAAAAGGCGGACGCAGAGCGGGCTGCGAAGGTGCAGCCGATCTTCATCAGCATCGATCCGGAGCGGGACACGCCTGCCGTGCTGAAAACCTATGTCGCGGCCTTTCACCCCAAGCTGATCGGCCTGACGGGGACGCCTGACGAGATCGCGAAGGTAGCGAAGGACTTCGTCGTCATCGCCAATAAGGAAAAGGCGGAAGGGGCGAGCGGCTATCTGGTAAGCCATAGCCGCACGCCTTATCTTTTTGGCCCCGATGGTCAGCCCGTGGCGCTGGTGCCGGTGGATGATCCGGGAACGGCGGACAGGCAGGAAGGCACGGCCGATGATGTGCGCGCCTTCCTGGAAAAATGGGTCAAGTGACGGTTTGAACTTCTGGGAAAAGCCCCTCGACAAGCTGGACCGCGCAGAGTGGGAAGCGCTGTGCGACGGGTGCGGCAAATGCTGCCTGCACAAGGCGGAGGATGAGGATACGGGGCGGGTCTATCCGACCAACGTCGCCTGCCGCCTGCTCGACCGGCATAGCGGGCAGTGCAGCAATTATGGCGAGCGGCGGCGCTTTGTGCCCGATTGCGTGCGGCTGACTCCGCAAAAGGTGAAGACCATAAGCTGGCTTCCGCGCACCTGCGCCTACCGGCTGCGCGGGGAGGGCAAGCCGCTGCCATCCTGGCATTATCTGATCAGTGGCGACCGCGAGGCCGTGCACCGCGCGCAGGAGTCGGTGCGCGGCTGGACCATTGCCGAGGCGGATGCGGGCGATTGGGAAAATCATCTTGTCGACCGCGAGCTCTGACAGCAGCATCATCGTCGACGGCATTGCCGTTCCCGTCCGCATTCGTCGGTCGGCGCGGGCGAAAGCATATCGCCTGTCGCTGGATCAGGCGCGCGGGGAATTGCGGCTTTCGCTGCCGATGCGGGCCAATTTGAGCCGGGCGCTCGGATGGGCTCAAGGGCATGAGGGATGGGTGCGCACGCAGATGGCAGCGCGGCCTGCGGTGGTGCGGTTCGATGATGGGACCATCTTTCCGCTGGAAGGGCGGGAGGTGCGGATCTGCTGGCTGGCGGATGCGCCGCGTACAGTCCGGATCGAGGGCGATCGGTTGATGCTGGGCGGTGTGCCGGAGTCGGTGGGGCCGCGCGTGCTACGCTGGCTGAAGGCGCGGGCGAAGGCGGTGCTGGAAGAGGAGAGCCATGCGATCGCGGGCGATCATGACCTGGTCGTCGCGTCAGTCGGCATCGGCGATCCGCGCAGCCGCTGGGCGAGTTGCGCATCGAGTGGGGCGATCCGCTATAGCTGGCGCCTGATTCTGTGCCCGCCACATGTCCGGCGGGCGACGGTGGCGCATGAGCTCGCTCATCTGCTGCACATGGATCATAGCCCGGCATTCCATGCCGCCCATGCGCGGATATTGGGCGAGGACCCGAAGCCTGCCCGAGCCTGGCTCAGGGAGCATGGGACGGGTCTGCACCGCTACGGCGTTTAGGGCGCGGAGCGTCCTGCCGAGCAGTCATGCGCGGCGTCCTGCCGATGAGCGAGGCCGCAGTCGCGGCAGATGACGTGGCGCCCGGGTGTGAGGCCATGGCCGACCGACACCCGTTCGTCGAAAACATAGCAGTCACCCTGCCAACGGCTCTGTTCTTCCGGCATTTCCTCCAGATAGCGCAGGATGCCGCCGCGCAGGTGATAGACATCCTCAAAGCCGCGTGAGCGCACCAGCGCCGTCGATTTTTCGCAGCGGATGCCGCCGGTGCAGAACATGGCGATGCGGGGTTCGCGACCTTCTTCGCGCAGCTGTTCGGCGAAGCTATCGAACCAGGCGGGAAATTCGCGGAAGGATCGCGTGCCGGGATCGATCGCGCGGTCGAAGCTGCCGACGGCGACCTCATAGGTGTTGCGGGTGTCGATGACGATCGTGTCGGGATCGGCGATCAGCGCGTTCCATTCGGCGGGGTCGAGATAACGCCCGGCTTGTGAGGCGGGGTCGAGATCGCCTGCGCCCAGGGTCACGATCTCCGCCTTCACTTTGACCTTCATGCGGGCGAAGGGGGCTTCGTCCGCCGTGGCGAATTTGACGTCCAGATCGGCGCAGCCCGGAAGGGTGCGGATATGGGAGAGGAGGGCGTCGATCGCCTGCTCGCTGCCCGCGACCGTGCCGTTGATGCCTTCGCGCGCCAGGATCAGCGTGCCGCATGTGCCAAGCTCCGCACAAAGGTCGCGCAGCTGTGCCGCCAGTGCTTGCGGATCGGCGAAGCTGGCGAAGCGATACAGCGCGGCGATGGTGAAGGGCGGAGCCATGGCGGGCGCCATAGCGACTTAGCAGCCCTCTTGAAAGGGCAGGCGCGAGCGCGCATAGGCGGGCCATGGTTCCCTTTTCGTTCGCGGGTCACGAGTTTCTGGCTTTGCCTGAAGCGGCGCTGTTCTGGCCCGCGCGATCGGCGTTGCTGGTCGCGGATCTGCATTTCGAGAAGGCGAGCTGGTTCAGCCGGTTCGGCCAGTTCCTGCCGCCGCATGACAGCCAGGCAACGCTGGACGTGATCGAGGCGCTGGTGGCGCGGACGGGCGTGCGGGCAGTCTGGTCGCTGGGGGATAGTTTTCATGACGCCGATGGAGCGGCGCGGTTGCCTGCCAGGGCGCGCGAGCGGCTGGAGGCTTTGACGGCGCGGCTGGATTGGTTGTGGATCACCGGCAATCATGACGCGGGCATGGACGCGACGCCGGGCGGACGGCGCGTGATGGAGGCTGAAGTCGATGGCATCTGGCTGCGGCATGAGGCTGATCCAGTTGATCCGCGTCCGGAGATTTCAGGGCATTTCCATCCCAAGCTGCGCCTGTCCTTGCGTGGGCGGCGGGTGTCGCGGCGCTGCTTTGTCGGATCGCCATCCAAGCTGATCCTGCCTGCGTTGGGCGCACTGACCGGCGGACTGGATGCGGGACATGGCGAGATTCGTCGGGCTGTCGGGCCAGGGGCCATGGCGATGGTGCCGGTCGCGGACCGCATGCTGCGCTTCCCGCTGGGATAGCAATATTAGGGAAACGTAGCGTTAAGCTGTTGCTGCTAAGCCACAGGAAGCAGTAATAAGGTCAAGCAGCGGGCGCAACGGGTTGGAAAAATTGCCTTGCCTTGCCTTTGGCCTGCTGTGTCCGCATAATCGCACTCCGTAGTAGACATGGGACAATCATGCACTGCAGGAGAGGAAAGGGTCTCATGAGCAAGAAGAATCTTTGGCTGTTGTCTGCCGGCATGATCGCGCTGGCCGGCGCCGTATCTCCTGCACAAGCGCAGGAAAGCCAACCGCAGAACAGCGCCGCCGAGGATGAAGGCGTCATCATCGTCACCGCGACTCGCCGCGCCAGCCCGCTATCGGACGTGCCGATCGCGGTGTCCGCCGTGACCGCGCAGGCGATGCAGAATAGCGGCGCGAGCGATATCCGTGCACTGAACCAGTTGGCGCCTTCGTTGCTGGTGTCCTCGACCGGATCGGAATCCAACGCGTCGGCGCGCATTCGCGGCATCGGCACGGTGGGCGACAATCCGGGGTTGGAAAGCTCGGTCGCCGTGTTCATCGACGGGGTGTACCGCTCGCGCACGGGTGCGGGATTGAACGAACTGGGCGAGATTGAGCGCGTCGAAGTGCTGCGCGGGCCCCAGGGGACGTTGTTCGGGCGCAATGCGTCGGCTGGCCTGATCAATGTCGTCAGCAAGGCGCCGGAGTTTGAGCTCGGTGGCAAGGCCGAGGTCACTTACGGCAATTATGATTATTGGCGGCTCGCCGGGCGGATCACCGGGCCGGTATCCGACAAGCTGGCGCTAAGCCTGGATGGCGTCTGGTCGAAGCGGGACGGCTTTTTCGATCTGGTGGATACGAGCGGCGACAAGGTTGGCGAGACCAACGATCGCGATCGCTATTTCCTGCGCGGGCAGGCTCTGTTCGAGCCGAATGACGCGCTGTCGATCCGGTTGATCGGCGATTATACCAATCGCGACGAAAGCTGCTGTGGCGCCGAATATATCGAAACGCGCGAGCGGCTGCCGGTTGCAGGCGGCGGATACAGTACCGCTCCGTTCAATCGCGTCGCGGCTATCCTGGCGGGGCAGGGCAGCGCGTTCGCGGCCGACCCCTATGATCGCGAGCTGACGATTACGCCCGGACGCGATTATGTCAGCAAGGTCAAGGATTGGGGCGTGTCTGGCGAGGTCAATTATGACCTGGGCGGTGCGAAGCTGACCAGCATCACCGCCTATCGCGATTATAAGAGCCAGGATTATGGCGACTATGATTATACGGGCGCTGACCTGCTGTACCGCGATCCCAACACCTATCGTCAGTTCCGCACCTTCACGCAGGAGTTGCGCGCGCAGGGTTCAGCCTTTGGCGAGGTGCTCGACTGGTTGGTCGGCGGCTATTATGCGCATGAAAAGCTGACGCTGGAGGACAATATCGTCTTCGGCGACGACTATGGCCGCTTTGCCGCTTGCCGCCTGATGGCGGGGGCTGGGGTCAACAGCAACCTCACGGCGCAGCAGCTAGCTGCGTGCGGCAGCGGACTTGCGACGCAGGCGCTGATCACCGGCACGCAGGCCCAGCTTAATGCTGGCCTGACGCCAGCCATCGGCGCTGGCGCCGCGGGCGCACTTTCGACGGGGCTCGGGAACGGGCTGCGCGCGCTGGCGGCGATCCCGGATGGGACTGGTGACGTTGCGTCCATCTACCGCCAGAAGAGCGAGAATTGGGCACTCTTCACCCATAATATCATCCACATCACCAAGCAGCTCGATCTGACCCTGGGCCTGCGCTACACGAATGAGACCAAGCGCTTCTCGGCTGACTTCAACAATAATAACGGGACTTGTGCGGCGTTGCAGACGCGCAATCCCGGGGCGCTAAACGACCTGTACGAGATCGCCACGACGCCTGCCTTGGGAAGCGCAGCTGCGCTGGCGCAGGGCATCCTTACGCTGGGTTGTCTAGGCAACAGTTCGACCGGGCTCAACGCGCTGAACCTTAAAGACAAGATCAGCGATGGCGAGTTTTCCGGGACGGCAGTGCTGTCATGGAAGCCGCTGGACGAGATGCTGGTCTATGGCAGCTATTCGAAGGGGTACAAGGCAGGCGGCTATAATCTCGATCGCTTCCAGTTGGGATCGACGGGGCTGAACCCGGTGCCCGCAGTCTTCTCGCCACGCAGCAATGCCGATGTGAGCAGCCTTCGTTTTGCCGCGGAGAAGGTGGACGCGTTCGAGATCGGCCTGAAATATAGCCAGCCCAAGTGGAGCGTGAACATCGCGGCGTTCCGGCAGGAGTTCAAGAATTTCCAGCTGAACACCTTCAACGGCACCAGCTTCGTGGTTCAGAATATCAATGGCTGTGACGGGTCGCTGTCGGCAGCCCGCACCTGCGATAGCGACGATGTCGGTCCGGGCTTGATCAGCCAGGGCGTGGAGCTGGAGCTGGCGGCGTCTCCCGTGCGCAACGTGCGCGTGTCGGGTGGCTTGACCTATGCGCGGGCGAAGTTCGCCAACCGGCTGGTCGGCAGCAGCGATGGGTCAGTGCCGGTTGATCCGGCGCTATTCCTGCTGCCCGGATCGATCAACAGCCAGGCGCCCGAGGTGGTGACGACGGTCAGCGCGTCCTGGACGCCGGAGATCGGCTCTACCGGGCTGTCGGCGCTGTTCTACATCGATGGGCGCATGACCAGCGACTTCAACACCGGGTCCGACCTGTTCCCTGAAAAGCGGCAGGATGGCTATGCCGTGTTCAACGCTCGCGTCGGCATACGTGGCCCGCAGCAGCGCTGGGCAGTGGAATTCTGGGGCCAGAATATCTTCAACGAGGATTATACCCAGGTCGCGTTCAGCAGTCCGCTGCAATCGAGCAGCCCCGCCCAAGGGTCAACGGGTCAGTTTGGCCAGCCTGGCAATGTCATGGCGAACCAGCTGATTTCGGCCTTTTTGGGAGACCCCCGGACCTACGGCATTAGCCTTCGCGGGAGTTTCTGATCATGCCTCTCCCGCTCGCCGGAACAGGGCGGGCGGGGGAG